>NZ_JBIBGL010000004.1:0-769082 GCF_042956465.1 Embleya sp. NPDC008237 | reverse complement strand
CTGAAGCCGGACATCGTCTCCACCGCCTGCCCGTTCTGCCTGGTGATGTTCACCGACTCGATCAACGCCAAGAAGCAGGCCGGCGAGGCCTCGGAGGACCTCCGCGTCGTCGACGTGGCACAACTGCTCCTGCAATCCGTGCAACTCCCCGAACCACCGGCGAAGCAGGACGAGACCGAGGACGCGACGGAGCCGGAACCGGTCAAGTAGCCGCAATCCGCGACGGCCCCAGCACGAAGCCCTCATTCCCCGACCGGTCGTCGGGGGGTGAGGGCTTCCGTGCTTCGCGGCGCCGCGCCGAGGGTGGGGCTACCCGGGCGGCCCGGTCGGCGGTGGGCGCCGGCCGCCCGGCCCGGCGGCGGCCTCCGCCGTGGCGAGCAGTTCGGCCACCGTGCCGGTGAAGTCGGGCAACATCGCGTACGCGGTCACCCACGCATCGGGCCGCCCGGCCAGGTGCCGCTCGACCGCTTCGGCCAAGGCCCGGCCGACGGCGTCGGGCACGGTTTCGTGGGCGGCCTCGGACAGCGTGCGCAGCACGGTGGCGGCGGGCCGGCCGTGTGCCGCCCAGAGGCCGGGGTCGAGCGTGCCCGCGTCCAGCGCCCGGGTGATCAGGTCCGGCCATTCGGCGGCCGGCCTCGCTCTGCCGCCGAACGGGTGCACGCCGCGCAACAGCGAGCGGGCCAGTGTCCACGAGTGCTCGGCGATGTGCGCCGAGTCGCAGTAGGCGCCGACGTGTTCGGCCAGGGCGCGGGTGAGTTCCGCGGGCAGATCCGGGCGGGCCTCGGCGAGAGCCTCCAGTGCCGGGACGGGCAGCGGGTCGGCGCGGTGCGCGGCGAGGATGGCCGCCCAGCCGGGATCGTGCGTGGTCTCCAGGTAGCCGCGCGCGCCGCCGGTGGCGAGCAACTCGACCACCCCGCCCGCCCGGGCACGCTGCACCCAGTCCTGCGCCGCCTCGCGCAGCAGGACGTCCGCCTCGGCGGGCGGTGCGGCGCGGGCGCGGCGGACGATGCCGGCCACGTCGATGCCGAGGCTCTCGCGTTCGTAGACGCCGTCGAACCCCGGCCGCAGCACGCCGTACGCGAGGCGCTCGACGACGGTCGCCTGCCCGGAGCCGATCGCCGCGCGGCAGGCGAGCAGGGTTTCGTACACCGTGGCCCGACCATGCTCGCGCAGCCTGGACAACCGGGCCCCGAAGTCGTCCTCGGCGGCGCCGATCAGACTCGCATACAGCGCGGGGGTCCGCGTCCGGAGCAGGAACTCGCGTACCTGTGGGGGTGTTCGCGGGCAGGTGTGGATGCCGACGTCGACGGCCGGCGCGCCGAGTGTGCACAGCGCGGCGTCGAGGCGGGCGCCGCCCGGGCGGCCGTACAGGTCGGCGGTGAACGCGGCCGGCAGCCGTGCGGCGATCCGGGCGACGGTCTCGGGAGCGGTCTCGCGCAACAATCGGCGCATGGCCGCGTGGCGTTGCCGGCCGGGCGCTCGGCCGAGGGGACCGTGCCGCAGGTAGTCGCGGTCCGCCCAGATCGGCCCCTCGGCGGCGTGCTCGTCGGCCGCATCGGGGTCCGCCGTGGCGTCCAGGAGGTCCGGCAGGGTGCCCGGCCAGGCGGGGCCGATCCGGGCCAGGCGGACCCAACGCTCGACGTCGTCGCCGAGCCGGGCGCGGACGAGTCGGGCCAGTTCGGCGTCGACGAGCGCGAAGCGCTCCCGGAGCCGTCGCGAGGTCGCGGTCTGCGCGGCGGCCTCGGCGTAGTTCTCCAGGAACACCCATCCGGGGGCCGCGTCGGCGACCAGATCGGCCACGCTCGGCGCGTCGGCGGTACGGACCGGTTCGCACGCGTCCAGGAGGCACGTGGTCAGGTCGCCGTCGTCCACGCCTTCCGAGGCGCGCCAGTTCGACAGGTATGGGTGTCCGTGCGCATCGGTGCCGACCATCGCACGCAGGACGTCGTGGTCCAGGCCGTGGCGTTGCACGAGTTGGCCCACGTCGTCGGCGAGGAAGGGACTGCGGTGGTGGGCGCGGACGACGGCGGGCCACTCGAACGTGTGGGGTGCCGTCGCCACGACGGCCGCGGCGGGGTTCAGGCGCGAGCGGGTCGGCGACTCGATCGCGCACAGCCGGCGAACGAAGCCCTCGGGGCCGGCCGCGTCGAGGATGGTGGTCTCCACGTCGGCGCGGACCTTCGGGTTGTCGAGGGCTTCGTGCAGTTGCCGGTGCAGCCCGCGGTAGCGGCTCTGCTGTTCGCGGGTCCACTCCCGGACGGCGTCGGGACCCTCCGCGTCCCACAGGCGCAGCAGGGCCAGGGCCCGTTCGGCGCGGGTGAGTCGGCCGTCGGTGCCCAGGGTGCGCAACGCGTGCCGGACCAGGTCTGGATCTGCCGCGACGACGGCCGGGGCGAGCAGCCGGTAGTCGGTGCTGCCGAGCAGGGCGCTGCGCAGTGTGGGATGCGTGGGCATCGGTCCGATCGGGATCAGGCCGGCCTGTACCCGCCGGTCGGGCGGGAGGCACCCGGGCGGGCCGCCGGCCAGGATCAGCCGGCACATCAGCGGCGAGTCGGTCCGGTAGAGGGCCGGGCGGAGTTCGGGGTCGCCGAGCGTGTACAGGGCCCACAGGGGGCTGTCGTAGCGGCGTAGGTAGCCGGGCTTGGCGCGGAACTCCCGGTCCGCGGCCAGGCAGGCCCGGTCGCTGTGCTCGCCGTGGGCGAGCATTCGGTGCAGGAGCGCGTCCGGCGCGCCGAAGGCGTTTGCCACCAGCCGACTTCGGGCCGCGGCGCCCATGCGTTCGGCGACCGCCGCCACGTCGGCGGCGCTCGCGCGGCCCAGCAGATGCATGAACGCCGTATCCGCCATGCCGCGCCCCCGCCTCGTTCCCGGCCCGCCCCCGCCCGATACCGGGTCGCCGACGACAGGATGGTACGGGCCGACCGGGCGCCCCCGGCGTCGAGGTCCTCGCGCCGGGATCGGGGTGGGCATGGTGCCGCACCCGGGCCGGATCCTTCACGCCCGGAGCGGCAGAGCTTCGACGCGGCGGGCGGCCCATCCACGAACGGAGCGGCGCCGCACCTGTATTCGGCCAACCGCGGCCGCGGCCGAGGCCGGCGCGTCCCGCAGGGTGCGTTCCCCTGGCCGGTGGGCAGGGTGGTCCCGCCGTGCGGATCGGGACGAACCTCGACAGCCGGGCAACCGACGGTTTGTACCGGTTGGCGCGAGTGCGGAGGCCGGCTGATTTGTTGCCTGTTCCTTGCCGGGACCGGGCCCTAGAGTCGTGTTCACGGGTGGTGACGAAGGGATCACGGAAACGTGATGGATCGTCGCCATCCCGGGGGGCGACCGTGATTCCCGCGTCACGCCGGGGTCGATGGTCGGAAGGGGGGAGGCGCGCTCGACGATCCGTGCGACGGCGTTGCGGGCGATCCTCGACGGGAGGGGGCTCGTCGAGGTCGCGGGCAGGTGTCGAGGATTGTCCCGCGACGTTTTCGAGGCCGGGATGCCGGGTGGCGCACCGTCTCGGAGTCGTTCGTGCGGAACCGACGGCGCACCGAGGTGTACGGGTACGGCGGCGCGCGCCGCCGTACCCGTCACCTGCATCGAAGCCGGCAAAGCCGGCGACCCGACCCGGCCCGCCCCGATGGCATGCCCAGGACGCCGCCGGTTCGACGACCGGGACGACGGTCGGCCCGCAGTCCGCGCGGCCGGTTCCCGAGCCGTGTCGGCGGGATCGGTTACCGTGCCGCGATGGCGGAATTCGTATTGGTCGCGGGTGCGTGGTTGGGGTCATGGGCGTGGGACGAGGTGGCGCCGGAGCTGCGGGCGGCGGGGCACGGGGCGCACCCGGTGACGCTGTCCGGTCTCGCCGACCGGCAGGGTGAGCCCGCCGGGCAGCAGACGCACGTGCAGGACATCGTGGACGTGATCGAGCGTGCCGACCTGCGTGATGTGGTCCTGGTCGGGCACAGCTATTCGGGCATCCCGGTGGGTCAGGCCGCCGGGCTGATCGGCGATCGGCTGACCCGGGTGGTCTTCGTCGACTCCAATGTGCCCACCGAGGGCGAGTCGTTCGCGTCCGGCTCGTGGCTGGGCGAGGAGAAGTTCACGGCCGGGCTCGAGGGCGGTTTCTGGATGCCGCCGGCGGCGGCGGACTTCGCGGGCCAGGACCTGACCGACGAGCAGATCGCCCGGCTGGTCGAGGGCGCGACGCCGCATCCGGCCGCCACCTTGACCGAACCGGCGATGCCGGCCCGGCCGTTGGGCGAACTCCCGGCCACCTACATCAAATGCCTGCTCGACGGCGCCGAGCCGAGCGAGGACGTGGCCGAACTGCTGACCGGCGCGCGGTGGCGCCTGGTCGAGATGGACACCGGACACTGGCCGATGTTCTCCCGGCCGCGCGAGTTGGCCCGCGTCCTCCTCGACACCGTGGAGGTGTGAGGCACACCGCCGCCTGCGATGTCGGTCGGGACATCCGGATGCCGCCGCCGGGGTACGCGCGCGACGCGCGGCCCGGGGGCGCGCCGGGACCGGCCGAGCGGGCTCTGCGTCGCGCGCCTACCCGGGTGGGTCAGGTCGGCGGCGAGGTCGTGCGGGCGTCGGGGAGGGCGGGCAGACGAACGCCGACCACCGTGCCGCGCTCGGGGGCGGGGTCGATCCGGATGGTGCCGTGGTGCATGTCGACGATCGCGGCGACGATGGACAAGCCGAGGCCGCTGCCGCCCTGGGCGCGGCTGCGACTCTTGTCCGCGCGGTGGAAGCGGTCGAAGACGTGCGGCAGGTCGTCGGCCGGTATACCCGGGCCGCTGTCGCGCACCGTCAGCAGCACCAGGTCGGCCTCGCGCCGCAGTTCGACCACGGCCGGGGCATCCGGCGGGGTGTGCATGCGGATGTTGCCGAGCAGGTTGGCCAGCAACTGCCGCAGCCGGTCCTCGTCGCCGAGCACCAGTACCGCCGCGGGCCCGGCGGGCGCGGTGTAGTCGAGCGGTCGGTCGGGTTCGACGGCGGCGGCGTCGCGGCACGAGTCGGCCACCACCCGGGCCAGGTCCACCGGTTCCAGCTCGGTGTCCTGCTCCTCGTCCAGGCGCGCGAGCAGCAGCAGCGCCTCGACGAGGCCGTTCATCCGCCGCACCTCGGCCCGCATCCGGGCTATCGCGTCGTCGACCGAGCCGCGGTCCGGGAGTGCGCCGCGCTGGTACAACTCGGCGTATCCGCCGATCGATTGCAGGGGCGTGCGCAACTCGTGGGAGGCGTCCGCGACGAACCGACGCAGGCGCTCCTCCGAGGTGTCCCGGGCGATGAACGCGGCCTGGATCCGGTCCAGCATGCGATCCAGGGCGGTGGCCAACCGGCCGACCTCGGTGCGTGGGCCGATCAGCGGATTGTGCACGCGCCGGGCGTAGTCGCCCGCGGCGATCGAGTCGGCGACCCGGGCGGCCTGTTCCAACGGCCGCAGTTCGCGGCGCACGAACAGCGCGCCGAGCAGGCCCAGGGTCGGCAGGGCGATGCCGACGGTGATCAGCACGACGTACAGCGCGTGGTCGGCTGCCCGTTCGGCGTCGTTCGTGCTCAACGCGACCAGGGCGGTGCGCCCGTCGGGCAGGTCCTCGACCCGGACCCGGAACTTCTCGTGCGAACCCGGCTCGCCGGAGCGAGCGGTGACCGTGCGACCGGCAACCGGCAGCGCGCCGGTCAGTTTCGGTCCGAGGCCGTGCGGCGGACGGCGACCCGGGGCGGCCAGGGCGACGCGCAGGCCGCCGGGAAACTTCAGCCAGATGCCCGGGGTCAGGCCCAACGGCTGGTTGTTGCGTTCGCGCTGGTCCAGGGCGCGCAACGCGGCCACGGTGGTGTCGAGTTCATTGTCGAGGCGGTCGAAGAGCGAGTCCCGCAGCACGCCCACGGTCACCGCCGCGCAGGTGTTGAGGACCGCGGTGCACACCAGGACGAGCACGATCACCAGGCGACGACTCAGCGGTTGCCGGCGGGTCCTGGGCCGCAGGCTCAGCACGGCGGGGTGCGCAGGCAGTAGCCCACCCCGCGGCGGGTGTGGATCAGGGGAGTGCCCTGGCCGTCGTCGATCTTGCGGCGCAGGTAGCTGATGTAGGTGGCCACCACGGTGTCGTCGCCGTTGAAGTCGTAGGACCACACGTGTTCCAGCAGGCGGGCCCGGGTCAGCACGTGGTCGGGGTGCAGCATCAGGTAGCGCAGCAACCGGAATTCGGTGGGCGACAGGTCGACGGCCCGGCCGCCGCGGCGCACCTGGTGTGCGGTGGCGTCGAGTTCGAGGTCCCCGACGCGCAGGACGTCGCCGCCGGGATCGGTGCGGCGGGTGCGGCGGAGCACCGCCTCGACGCGCGCGGTGACCTCGTCCAGGCCGAAGGGTTTGGTGATGTAGTCGTCGCCGCCGGCGGTCAGGCCGCGGACGACGTCCTGGCGGGTGTCGCGCGCGGTGAGGAAGACCACGGCCACCGGGAGCCCGTCGGAGCGCAACCGGCGCAGCACCTCGAAGCCGTCGTCGTCCGGGAGCATGACGTCGAGCAGGATCAGCTCCGGCAGGAAGTCCCGGGCGACGGTGAGGGCTTGGCGGCCGGTGCCGGCGGTGCGCACGTCGTAGCCGACGAAGCGCAGGAACCGGGCGACGGTGTCCACGATCGCCGGTTCGTCGTCGACGACCAGGAGCCGGCCGCGATCGTGGGGTGCGGTCTGGCCGGCCTGCGGGTCCGGGTGGCTCATCGGGGCCTTTCTCGCGACGCGTGCCGCCGGGTGGGGCAGCGGTGGCAATGCGGCGCGCGTGGTGGACACGGTCGGTGGTCGAGGGCGGCCGTGGCGGGGCGCCTGCTGCCGGGAGGACCGTCGATCGGTGGTCGGTGCGTGGTCGGCGTGCCATTACGGTGCCGGCCCGCGTCCGGCCGTCTCGTGCCCGGGTGCGGCGGGCGCGCGGCTTGTTTCGGGCCAGGTGTCTGCACCCGTCCAGGGTCGCGCACCAACGGAAAGCCGTTCCATGGGAGTTGCGTGTGAATACCGCCGGCAGGCGCCGCTCTCGCCGGCCTCGGGCCGGGGCGGCTGCCGGCGTGCTTCGGGCCGACCGCCCTCGCCCCCCGCAGCGCACCGTCCGGGAGTTCGTGATGTCCACGTTGCCGTATCGCCTGGGCCGCTCGACGGCCACCGCCGAGGCCGCCTCGGCGCGCTCGTTGCGGCGCGGGGGTGGAGGGCTCGGTGATCCCCGCGCCGACTACGCGGCCCCGGTCAGGATGCGGTCCAGGCGGGCGATCGAGGCAGGCGATTCGCGGTGCAGCCCGGCGATGTCAAGGCCCTCGTCGCCGACGATCGCCAGCAGCGCGTGGTTGCCGATCGCCAGGATGACCACGTGTCCGCCGTTGCAGCGCGCCACCACGTCGCGCAGGCCACCCAGACCCGCCTCCCCGGCGGTACGGCTGCCCAGCGCGAGCGCGGCGGCGGCGAGGGCGGACAACGATTCGCCGTGTACCGAGACGGTGTCGCCGGCGACGAGCAGGCCGTCGCCGGTGGAGACCACACTCTCGGTGATGCCCATGACGCGCTCGCGAAGCGCCTTGAGTTCGAGGACCACGGCGTCGATGGCTACCTGGTTGTTCATGGTGCGACTTCTCCTTGGTGCGGGTGGTTTCGAGGGTCGTGCTCGACGTGCGGCGGGGCGTCGCTCGAGCGGTCGCCGGGGGCGTTGTTCGCCGGCGGCGTCGGGACCGGGCTGCCTCCGGGCGCCTCGCCCGGCGCGGCATCGGGCGCCGAATCGGGCAGATGCGTACCGGGGTTGCGGCGGGGCAGTCCGGCGCCCGGGAGCGGGGCCGGGGCGCTCGCGCCTGTCGCGAAGTCGCGTGGGGCGACGATGGGCGTCGGTACCGCGCCGGCCGGCACGTCGCGGTGTACGAGTCGCCGAGCGCTCATCCGGGCGAGGTCGAGCATCACCGGATACAGGCCTCGGCCGAGTGCGAACGCCAGATCGCGCGGGGCCCGGCGGCCGTTGGCGCCGAGCAGGATGTCCCGATAGCGCACCGGCAGCGTGCCGACGGCCGGCTGCGCCGCGGGTTTGATCCGGGTTGCGGCGAACTCCGACAGCGGGCCCCAGAGTTGGGACAACATCAGCATTCGGCGCGCGGTCTCGTCGGTGAGCCGCCGCGGCTCCACGCCGGGATCGGCGATCAGGTCGGGCGCCGGCACGGAGTCGTCCACCTGCCAACCGGCCGACGTACCCAAGGACATGCCGAAGGCGCCGTCGAAGACCGCGGCCAGGCACAGCGCGCTCAGCTCCGGGGCGCGGACGAGGCCGAGCGCCACCAGAGTGTCGGCGAGTGGGCCGTCGGTGCGGCTCGCCTCACCGGCCGCGACCCAGTCCGGCTCGGCGATCCGCCGCGAACGCAGCAGCAGCGTGTCGGGCGCGGGAGAGGCCGGAGTGCGGGCCGCGACCACCAGTCCGTCCCGCAGGTGGAGGGTGCCGCCGGGGGTGCCCGACACCACGACGGCCCCGGTGAAGCGTTCCCGGTGCAGTGTCATCAGCAGGGCCGGGACGTTGCGCGGACTCTGCGCGACGGCGGGGCCATTCATACCAGGACGTCTCTCGCGTGCTCGGCGGTCGCCCGAACCGCCAAGGCCAGATTGGTCTCGGTCCGATCCACCACGGTCGCGAGCAGGAAGTCGTCGCCCCGGCGCGGCAGTACCTGGGTGATCTGGTGGTATCGCCGGCTGGTCACGATCACGCTCTCCACCTCTCCGGCGGCGCCCGCCTCGGTCAGCCGGTCGGTGACCAGGTTCGTCAGGTCGGCGAGTTCGGTGCCGTTGCCCAGGGCGCGACAATCGCCGACCTCGGCGTAGACGAGACCGGTGACTGCGTCGATCAGGGCTGCGCCGATTACTCCGGGAGATTCGAGAACTCCGGAGAGCGATGCCTCCAGGGGGAGCGGCTGCCCCCCTTCACTTTGTGACAACATGCAGAGTACTTTATGGCAGATCTTCAACAATAGGCGAAGGCTGACGTTTAGTGATCGCCTTGGTTCCGTGCGTAGGAATCCCCGAGGAAAGTCAGGAAAAGGAAACGCGATGAACATTGAGGCCGCGCTCAAGGAAGCGATGACCGTCGACGGTGCCATCGGCGTCGCGCTCGTCGACCACGAGAGCGGGATGACGCTCGGCACGCTGGGCGGCGGCAGGGACTTCGACCTGGAGGTCGCCGCCGCCGGGAACACCGAGGTGGTCAAGGCGAAGGCGCGGACGCTGGCCTCGCTGGGGATCGACGACACGGTCGAGGACATCCTGATCACTCTCGGCACCCAATACCACCTGCTGCGCCCGCTGACGCGCACGCACGGATCGCTTTTCCTCTACCTCGCGCTCGACCGTTCGCGGAGCAATCTGGCCCTGGCCCGGCATGCGCTCAAGCGCATCGAGGGAATTCTGGAGATATAGGGTAATACCGTCGGCCGGCATTATCGCGCCCGGGCCGACGCCTGGTTTTTCCGTCCCCTTTTCCGTGGAAAAGGGGACGACCGCCGCGCCCGATCATCGCCGAGGTATGCGAAATCCGGGATATGCCGACCGACGCCGGCTACGCCGCTTCGTGGCCGCGCCGTTGTCACGGTGACGGTGGCGAATGCCCCGCGTCGGAAGCGGTATTGCCGCCGGCGGGGGTCTCGGCGGGGGCGGCGAGGCGCTGTGAGTGGGCGGAGCGCGGAGTCGGCCACGGCCGCGCGGGTGGTTGTTCCCGGGCCAGGCCGGTCAGTACGGCGTCGAGCAGCCGCTCCGCCTCCCGGTCGACGGCACGCGGGCCGTGCAACTGCACCAGGCCGTCGATGAGCAGCGTGGCCAGCCCGTGCACGGCCGCCCAGACCACGAACTCGGCGCCCGGGCGGGCCGCGGAGGGCAGTTCGCCGGTGTCGACGAGCCGGTCCAGCTCTGCGGCGAGCACGTCGTGGGGGTGCGGGGCGATCGGTGTTCGCAGGTCGGCGCGGCCCGCGGCGAAGGCCAACCGGGCGACCGCCGGGTCCTCCAGCGCCCAGCGCACGTAGCTGCGGCCGTACGCGATCAGGCGCCGGTGCGGGTGCTCCCCGGACGCCCGGTGGGCGGCCCGTCGCAGCCGCTCGCCCAGACGGGCGATCACCCGGTCGGACAGGCTGCGCACGAGTGCGTCGCGCGCGTCGAAGTGATGGTAGGCGGCGCTCGGACTGACTCCGACCCGAGCCGATGCCTCGCGCAACGACCAGCCGTCGACCCCTCGTTCGCGCACGAGTGCCTCGGCGGCGTCGAGCAGCGCGGCGCGCAGTTCCCCGTGGTGGTAGCGCTCTTTGCTCACCCGTACATCTTAACAGTGCTCAGATGCTCCGGCGTGGATCGATGCTATGGTCCGAAGGTCATCTGAACGCTGATCAGATAGGACGGTCCTGGAATGTGTGTTGTGGAACCTTCCTCGAACGACCCGGCGAGCGTCGACCCGACGAACGACCCGACGAACGATGCGACGAACGGCCCGAGGGCGGATGCCGAATCGGCCGGCCGATCCGCGCCGCCGGACCTGCGGGACGCCCCGCCGCCGGTGGTGCGCGGCGAGCCGGTGGAGATCCGCCCCGGGGTCTTCGTCATTCCCGACAACCGGGTGCCGCTGGTACCCAACATCGGCATCGTCGTCGGCGAGCGGGCCGCGCTGGTGGTCGACACCGGTCTCGGCCCGGGCAACGGTGCTCATGTGCTCGACCACGCCAGGCGATTGGCCGGAGACCGGCCGCTGTACCTGACCACCACACACTTCCACCCCGAGCACGGCTTCGGCGCGCAAGCCTTCAAGGGTGCCGCGACGATCGTCTACAACCGGTCCCAGCGCGACGAGTTGCGCCGCAAGGGCGCCGCCTACGCGGGCATGTTCGCCGGCATGTCCGCGCAGATCGCGGCGGCCCTGGAAGGCGTCGAATTCGTCGATCCGGACGTGGTCTACGCCGACCACGCCGAGATCGATCTCGGCGGCCACACCGCCGTGCTGGGCAGCCGGGGCCCGGCGCACACCGCATCCGATCAGACGGTGCTGATCGACGGCCGGGTGTTGTTCACGGGTGATCTGGTGGAGACCCGGATGTTCCCGATCCTGCCGTACTTCCCGCCGTTCGACACCGACGTCGACGGAAGCGGCTGGATCGCCCTGCTCGACCGACTCCTCGCGGACGAGCCCGAGATCGTCGTGCCGGGCCACGGCGAGGTTGCCGAGGCCGGGCTGATCGGCGAGGTCCGGGGCTATCTCGACCACGTGCGGGCCGAGACCCGGCGGCTGCGCGCGGGTGGTGCCTCGGCCGACGACACCGCGGCGGCGATCGACCGGGACGCCCGGGTTCGGTGGGCGACCTGGGACAACCCCGAATGGATCGGCTTCGCGGCGCGGGCCTTCCACCACGCCGACTCACACGGCGCCGATTCCAAGGGTTGAGCGAGCACGTCGTGCCTCCGGACCAGCCGACGACCACCACGATGTGGACCCGACCCCTGGCGTACCGCCGCGGCGGTGGGGGCGGGGCGTGGTCGATCGGGGGACGTCGGCCCGGTCGGGACGGACCGCGCCCCGCCCTCCGACGGCTGTCGCGGGGCGGGGCGCGGTCCGTGCGGGTGAAGCGGCCGGATCAGTGCGTGTAGAGGTAGACCAGCCCCTGGGGGCCGTCGGCACAGAAGAAGCTCGGACCCCACAGTTCGTAGCCCGCCACGCCCGCCGCGTAACACTGGGCCTGCGTGTAATACACGCCGCGCACGTGGAACTCGCCGGCGGCGCTCGCGCTCGTCGCGGTGGCAAGGGGGAGCAGGACGGCGGCGGCACTCGCGACGAGCAGCCCGATGCGTTTCTTCACGTGCCAACTCCTTTGCTTCGGAAGGCATTTGACTGGTCGTGAGATGCCTTCGGAGATGGTGCGATGTCGCTCGAATGCTAGCCGGGCAGGATCGGATAGGTCTATGCCAATGAGTGGAAAGGTCTAGGCCAATTTTCCGCCTCGGCCGGCCCTCGGTCGATGCCCACCCGGCATCCGCCCGGCCGTCGGTCGGTGTGTGGTCGCCTCGGTCGATGCCTGCTCCGCGTCACCCCTGCGCTCCGTTCGATGCCCGCCCGGCGGCCGGGTTCCCCGCGGTGTGCGGATGGGGTCGCCGTCGGTCAGGGTGCGCGGGTCCCCCCGGGTCGTGGCCGGGTGGGTGGCGGTGGCGGTGGCAGGCTCCGTTCGATGGCGGCGACGCGTTCGAGCGCGCGGTGGATTTCCGCGGCCTCCCGCCGGTACGTCGCGAGAGCCTGCGGGATGACGTACTCGGGAACCCGGTCCTTGAGCTCCCTGCGCAGGTCGGAATAGCCCTGGCGGAGCTCGGCCAGCTCGGCCAGGAGATGGTGCCGGGCCAGGCGTACCAGCAGCGCCGGGTGACGGCGCAGCACCTCGTGGTTGCGGTAACCGGGTGGGCAGACCTCGTACAGCGCCTCCGCCGTGCGCGAATCCAAACCGGTCGGCTCGGGCGCGGGCTCGGGTCCGCCCGGGGGCTGGGCGCCGTGCCGGGCCTTTTGGCGCGCGACGTCGAACCGGCTGGGCAGCTCCCAGGACGGCGTGGCATCGGCGGTGTCGTTCATATGTTCGAATCATCGCATCTCGGGTACCCCCCTCGGCAACCGGAACGGAAAGCCGAGGCCGCGACCGGCCGGGCTGCGGGCGAGTGGGGGCGGGAGCCCGGCCCCGTCGCGGTACGGCGAGAAGCGGGATGGTGTCTCGTCGCCTGGGCCCGACGACCGCCGCCGTCCGGGCCTCGACGACCGACGCCGCCGGCCGGCCTCGGCGACCGCTGCCGCATCGACGCCGGGCCGGGACCGCTCGGTTGAGCGATCCCGGCCCGGCACGACGGATCCCGATGGTGGGTGGATCGATGCGCCCCCCGATCCGCTACCCGGTCAGCCGGTGATCGGGACGAGCAGGACGGGGGCCTCGGCGTGGTGGAGGACGGCGTGGGTGACGCGGCCGAGGTTGGGGCCGAAGCGGCCGGATTTGCGGTGGGCGGCCAGTACGACCACCGTGGCGTGGGGGCTCGCGGAGACCAGGGCGTGGGCGGGGGTGTCGAGGGCGATGTCCTCGACGACGGTCACGTCCGGATACTTCTCGCGCAGCGGCGCGAGGGCGGCGGTCAGGGTGGTCCGGGCCGCCTCGCGCCAGTCGTACATGGCCGGGGCGTAACCGGCGCTGCCCGCCATCATGGCCGGGTAGCGCCACACGTGCAGGGCGCGCAGCGGCAGGCCCTGGGACTGGGCCCAGGCGAAGGCGGCCTCCAGCGCGGGGGTGCATTCGTCGTCGGATACGCCGACCACGACCGGCTTCGCGTCGCCCTCGCCGCTCGTGTCGTGATCCGGGTGGACCACCAGGAGCGGGCAGCGGGTCGCGGCGGAGACGGGCAGGCTGACCGAGCCCAGCAGCAGGCCGGCGAAGCCGCCCAGGCCCCGGCTGCCGACCACGAGCAGGGCGGCGCGGTCGCTCGCGGCCTCCAACGCGTCGATGGCGTTGGCGAATTCGATGGTGGTGCTGATCGACAGCTCGGGATGGCGCAGCCGGGCGCGTTCGGCGCCCCGGTCGACGATGGTGCGGGCCTCGTCGCGCAGCTGTTGCCCGAAGTGGTCGTCGGCGTGGCCGAGTTCGACCCATTCGAGGGCGTGCAGCACCTCCAGGGTGGTGTGCCGGCGCAGCGCCTCGTCCGCGGCCAGATCCACGGCCCGGTCCGCGCCGGGCGAACCGTCGAAACCGACGACGACGTGCCCGCGCGGGGGAGTCGGCTGGGAGGTCGAACCGGTGGAGTCGGCTGCCTGGTTCACGGCGGATCCCTTCGGTGTGCTCGGCGGCCCCGGTGGGCCGACCTGTGATCAGTCTTCGCCGTCGCGCGGCCCGGGCCCAGGGCCGGAGGTCCCGCTCCGGACGAGCCGGTCGGCCCGTTCGGTCCGGTCGACCCGATCGGCCGGTTCGGCGTCGATCGACCCGTTCGGCGGCGGGGCGGATCGCCCGCCCCGGTGCGGGTACCCCGCGTGCGTGGGTGTCGAATCCACCGGCCCGGGCGGTGCGGGCGCGGGGCGGGGACTCCGAGGCCGGAGCGGGCGGCTCCGAAGGCGGACGGCGGTCGGCGGACGTGCGGGCCGACCGGCCCCGATCATCCGGGACTTCCGACCCTGTCGCACCGGCCTCCGGCCGTCGAGACTGAGTGCGCGCCGACCCGACCGGGTGCGCGTTCGCAACTCTCGGGGAGCACAGCATGGAAGCCGGCCTCAGCACCGAAGGCGTCGCCGGAGCACGGCTTCCGCGGGCCACGGGCACCGCGAGCATTCCCGTCCCGGGGCCGGTGACCGGGCAACCGGACGCCACCATCCGGGTGTTCCTGCTGGACGACCACGAGATCGTCCGGCGCGGCCTGGCCGACCTGCTCGGCAGCGAACCCGACATCGAGGTGGTCGGCGAGTCGGCGTCCGCACAGGAGGCGATCCGGCGCATACCGGCGCTGCGCCCGCACGTGGCCGTCCTGGACGGGCGACTGCCCGACGGCAGCGGGGTCGACGTCTGCCGCGCGGTGCGCTCGTCCTTCCCGGAGATCAACGCGTTGATCCTGACCTCCTACGACGACGAGGACGCGCTGTTCTCCGCGATCATGGCGGGCGCGGCAGGCTACGTCCTCAAACAGATCCGGGGCAGCGATCTGGTGCGCGCCGTGCGGGAGATCGCGGCCGGCCGCTCGCTGCTGGATCCGGCGGTCACCGCCAAGGTGCTCGAACGCGTGCGTACCGGATCGGGCGAGGACCCCCGGGTGGCCTCGCTCTCCGACCAGGAGCGCCGGATCTTCGAACTGGTCGCCGAAGGCCTGACCAACCGGCAGATCGCCGAGCGCATGCACCTCGCGGAGAAGACCGTCAAGAACTACGTGTCGACCATGCTGCACAAGCTGGGCTTCGAACGCCGCGTCCAGGCGGCGGTCTTCGCCGGCACGCTCCCGCACCGCACCGGCGACTGAGCGGGTGTCCGCCCGCGCAGGCCCGATCCGTGATCAGTGCGCGTCGCCGTGCCCGGGCGGAGGCCGGCCGGGGACGACGAGCACCGGCCGCTCGGCATGCCCGGCCAACTCCTTGGCGACGGATCGTTCCGACCAGCGATGCAGCAGCGTTCCGGGACCCGTGCCCGGCCCGCCGACGACGATCATGAGCGCGTCGCAGTCGTGCGCGATCGCGGTGATCCGGCGCAGCGCATCGCCCGATTCGTCGGCATAGGACCACTCGCCCGCAAAATCGGCCAGGAGTCCGGCCACGTCCGCGCGGTGCCCGGCGAGGGTATCGCGCACGTACCGGGCCTCCAGGTCGGATCCGGCGAGATCGGGATCGCTGGGATGGTCCGCGGAATCCTGCACGTGCACGACCCGCAGCCGAACCCGCAGGCGCCCGGCGAGGTCCGCGGCGAAGACCAGGGCCGCCCCGCTGCGCGCGTACGTTTCGAAGCCCACGACCAGGTCGCGCGGGGCGGGGTCCTCGCTCGACGGTGACATGTGCGCCTCCCACGAGCCGCAGGGAAGGGCCCCGGGCACGAGCGAGCCCTCCCGGCCAGTGTCGACCCGCCCCCTCCGAGCCCGCAACGCACACGGGCGCGGGCGCGCGGTCCGGCCGCCGTACGCCGGGGCGCGTGAGTCGTGGGGGCTGTCCGGTCTCGGCGGGTTGGGCGTGTGAGTTGGGGGCGCCCGGTGTCGGCGCGTCGGAGTGTGAGTCGTGGGGCGCTGCACCGGGTCGGGGCGTTGGGTGCGTGAGTCGTGGGGCGCGCCGCACGGTTTCGGTGCGTCGGGGTGCGACTTGCTAAAGTCTGCAACTGCCCGATCCGTGACCGGCCGGATGCGGCGCCATGGACCTCCGCCCTCGACCGGGCACGGTCGGGAGGCGGGGCACGGATCGATCCCGTGACCCGAATACGGACGCGCGGCGGATCCCGACCGGCCGCCCGCTCACCGATCGGATGGGTCTGCTCGAAGACCTGCGGGCCGCCGCACCCCGGGTCGCCGTCGGGGTCCGCGACAGGCTGGGCCGGGTCGCCGCGAGCCCCACGCGCGAACACGCAGGGGCCCGGGGTCGGCACGTACGGACACCGAGGTGCCCGCGCGCAACGCGTGGACATCGACGGGACGTCAGGCTTCATCGACAGAATGTCGATCTTCGAGGAACGAGGGACCCGCGCCATGGACGACCGGCGGGAAGCATCCGAGACCACCGGGCACGTGCCGCCCCGGGTGCTGCCGTGGTGAACCGCGACCTGCCGGGACCCTCCGCGACCAACCCGGCCTACAGCATCCGCATCCACGTACCACCCGGCGCCGCCGGCCTGGTCGCGGCCATCCTCACCGAAGCACCCGGCACCGTGACCAGCCGCGTGGACGCACCGGACGCCATGGGCACGTGTCGCATCACGCTGGACGCCGACGGTGCCGGCACGCTCACCTGGCTCACCCGGACGCTGACCCGGCGCCTGGGCGCGGACCTGCTGCACACCCAGGACCCGGTGTTCGCCGCAGCGTCCACCGGCAAGCTGACCCTGCGGGTTTGCGCGGCGACCACGACCGGTCACGACATCGCCCTGCTCGACGCCGACGCCGACCGTCGCGTCGTCTCGCACCTGGCCGCACACCCCGATCAGACCGACCACTACACCGGACGACGGCACCGCGTCGCGTTGATCAGCGACGCCAGCGCCGTGCTGGACTTCGAGGCGCTGCCCGCCGACGCCGCGCTGCCGGCCCTCGAATCCCAGGCCGTACACCTGCGCCGGGCCACCGGGCTGGACGTCTTCCCGCTGCCCATCGCCACGCCGCACGTCGAGGACATCGCCCAGGCGGTGCGGTTGCTCGCCCCCGGTTTCGCCGCGGCCGTGCTCGTGCACACCCGCCCCGAACACGTGTCGACCACCCGAACGATCCTCGGGCCCACGCCGCCGATACTCCTGCTCGACACCCTCAACGACGGCCTCGCCGTCGCGATCGCCGCCGCGACGGTCAATGCGCTGGTCAACCGCGGCGTGAATCCGTTGGATGGGCGCGTGGTGCTGGTGGATCCGGCGCGAGGCGGGGACTTGACCGGGTTGCTGATCGCCGCCGGGATCGCCGACCTGACCCTGTTCGACCCCTTCGGCCCGGGCGGTGGCACGCTGCACAAGGTCGCCGCCGAGGCCGACCTGATCGTCGACCTGACCGGCCTGGCCACGCCGCCGGAGGGCGTACCGATCCTGCGCGCCCGGCCCGAGGCGCCGCCGCCCTTCGCGGCGGCCACCACCGGCCCGCGCCCGCTGCACGCGCTGCCCGGACTGCTCACGGCGGCCACCGTGACCCGGCGGCCGATCACCGCGCTCGCGCGCGTCGCCGCCGTACGTGCGTTGATCGAGGGCACGCCCCGGAACGCACTGCTGCCCGCACCGGACCAGCCGGGCCTGACGGCGGCGATCGCGGCTGCGGCCACGCATGTACTCACGCCCGACTCGGGCTGAGCCGGGGCCGCGCGGCTGGTCCCGGCCGCGGGCGTGGTGCCGACCGCGCCGACCTGCCTGTTGGTGCGGCGGAGCATGCGGCACCGGATCTCGATCGACATCGGCCCCGAGTCGTCCGCCGGTCCCGAGGGCCTGCCGACGCCGGCCGACCTCGCGGATCGGGCGCGTTCGACGATGTCGTCCGTGGTGCCGACCCAGGCCGCGATCGCGCTCACGGTGGTGACCGTATCGGCCGCCGTGCCGGGCTGGTTGGTGGTGGGACGGGTGTTGCGGCCGATCCGGGCGATCTCGGCGACCGCCCGGCGCCGGGCCGGCTGTCGCGAGGCGGGCGGGAAATGTGACCTGGATCTCTTTCCGACGCCGATGAGTCGGGTGGGCGAGGGCGGTCATATCCGCAAGAAGGACGGCAGGGGCCGAGCGACTCGGGTGCTTCACCGGCAGCGGGCGCTCTGTCACAATCCGACCTCACGATCACGAGATCACCATCCGGCGAGAGGAGACGAGAGATGAGCGACGTCGTGAAGGGCCCTGCCGCGTACTTTCCTTCGATCGAGAAGAAGTACGGCCGGTCCATCTCGGAATGGCAGGGCCTGATCCGGTCCTCGCCGCTGACCAGGCACATGGAACTGGTCACCTGGCTCAAGACCGAGCACGGCCTCGGTCACGGCCACGCGAACGCCCTCGTGGCACACACCCTCGCCGAGGACAACGCCGAGTAGGGGTCCGCGGCGTACCCGTGCACGCGGGGTGTCGCCGACGGACCGGGGCGTGGCGGGCCCGCCACGGGGGTGCGGGCCCGCGGTGTCGAGGCCGGCCGGCGAGACGGCCGCCGTCCCGGGTACGGCTCTGCTGTACCCGGACAGGTGGCCGTAGTGCGTGGGTGACCGGGCGTGGGCGGGTCCCGGGCGCCCGTGGGCGACGGGTCGGTGCTTGCGCGGCGGGACGGGCGATGGCGTGATGCGGTCGCCCGTCCCGTGTGGATCGTTCGGTTGTGCGGTTGCCTACGGGGTGCAGGTGAGGGTGCCGGAGCGGAGGGCGTGGCCGTCGTCGTTGCCGTCGTCCGCCCACACCACCGGCTTGACGCCCGCGACGCAGGCGGCCTGCGGTGCGATGGCGAAGCCCTCGTTGTTGTGGTTCGGCAGCCCGGTCGGGCGGTCGTACCGGGCGGTTGCGGTGAACCGACCCTGCGTGTCGATGTCGAGCACGGCGGCCCGGCCCTGGCAGGTGTCGTCGCAGGCGGCCCACAGGTGGCCGGTCGCGGGCTCGAATTCGAGGTCCATCAGCGCGGGGAATCCGCTCGCGATCGTGGCGATCCGGGTGTATCCGCCGCCGCTCTGGTTCAACGCGTAGGCGTACACCGTGCCGTTGGCCTCCAGGCCGGCGAAGACCAGGCCGCTGCCGTGGCCCGGGTAGGCGGCCGGATCGTAGGTCGCGCCGGTGTGTTCGTCGCGGAAACCGTGGGCGGTGAGGAACGTGTCCGGGATCCACGAGATGCCCTCGAGACCGCTGTTGGCGGCCACCGCGGGCAGATCGGCGGTGAGGTTCCATTCGGCGGTCGCGTTCAGCGCGCCGGCCGTGCCGGAGACGTCGTAGCGAAGGATCTTCGGCATGCTGACGCCGTCGTCGTCGTTGTCGCGTTCGGTGGCGACGAACATCCCGTCGGGAGTGACGCTCACGCCCTCCGCGTCCGGATCGCCGCCGCCGTCGGCGTAGTTCAGCGGCTTGCCGGACGCCCAGCCGCCGGACGGATCCGGACGCCACTTCGCACCGTCGGGCACCAGCCGGTAGAGCCTGCTCGGGCCGTTGCGCACCGCCCACAACACGCCGGCGCTCTGGAACGAGAGACCGCTGAGGTTCGTGCCGAACACGTTCGAGGCGTCGGCCACGGTGACGCTCGCGCCGCCCGGCCAGGCGGTCCCGGAGGGCTGCCCGCACGCGTTCGCCGCGCCCTTGGTGGGTGCGGTGGTCGTGGTGAACGCCCCGGTGCCGTCGGCGCAGCGGCCGTAGGTGGTGCCGGCGTGCGCGGTCCAGGAGTAGGAGTCCACCAGGGTGGAGCCGCCGGGTCGGAACAGGCGTGCCGAGTCGGAACCGCCCAGCCCGAACGAGGAGTCGACGTCCAGCGCCCGATGCCCGCCCGCAGGCAGGGAGGTGCCGGCGGCGATGGTGTACGAGTGCGAGTTGTCGTTGTCCTTGACGACCCAGCCGGACACGTCGGCGGCCGTGGAGCCGGTGTTGACCAACTCGACCCAGTCGCCGGGTGAACCGCCGTTCGACTCGACCTCGTTGATCCGCACCGCGGATTGGGCCTGGGCTCCGGCTGCTGCCTGGGCCTGCGTTCGGGGCGGGGTCAGTGCGGACGCCGGTGAGCCGGACAACCCGAGGGCCGTGACGGACAGGGCGACGGCGACGAGTCGGACTCTTCCACGCCAATGCGTAAGCAAGGTGACCAGTCCTTTTGTCTCAGGGGGTCGGGCAGCGCACACCCTCCTGTCGAAAAGGTTCCGGCATATCGGCGACGGATGCCTGAACTTGCCGCAAACGGCGTGGGAAGGGCGCGGGGCCGGCTGCGTTCCGGAGCCGGCCGAGGCGACTTCGGTGACCTGTGGTGCGGAAACCCCGTGCAGGACACGCCGGTTGGCGGGACGAGCCGGTCGACTGGGGCATCAGGGACGGGTCAGTCCACTCCCGGGTAGGTGACGCCGATCTGCTTGCGGACGGTGTCCAGGGTGCGCATCACCGCGAGGGTGCCCGCCAGTGGCACCAGGGGCGATTCGGTCTCGCCGGCGCGCAGGCAGCGGTTCACCTCGGCGGCCTCGTGACGCATCGTGCCGCGTTCGGGGTCGGCGGTGGCCTCGGCGAGCAGGACGGTCTGCGGTTGCCGGCCCGACCGGTGGATCACGAAGCGGTCCGGGTAGAAGAAGCCCTCGGCGAATTCGATCCGCCCCTTGGTGCCGGTGATCGTCGCGGGCGCGTCGGTGTCCGCGGTGAACGTGCAGCCGAGGGTGGCCACGGCGCCGTTGTTCCAGCCCAGCACGATTCCGGTGTTGTCGTCCACACCCTCGGGGGTCAGGTGCGCCCAGGCGCGGATCGCGTCGGGTTCACCGAGCAACAACTGAGCGAACGACACCGGGTACACGCCGAGATCGAGCAGCGCGCCGCCGCCCTGCGCGGGATCGCGCAGCCGGTGCCCGGGCGGGAACTCTCCGGCGAAGCCGAACGCCGCCGAGACGCTGCGTATCTCGCCGATCTCACCGGCGGCGATCACCTCGCGCAGTCGGCGGATCAGCGGGTGGCAGTACGTCCACATCGCCTCCATCAGGAACAGCCCGCGAGCGCGCGCCAGTTCCACGAGTTCGCGGGCCTCCCGCGCGTCGAGGGTGAACGCCTTCTCGCACAACACGGCCCGACCCGCCTCCAGGCACAGCCCGGCCGCGAGCCGGTGCGCCGAGTGCGGCGTGGCCACGTAGACGACGTCGACGTCGTCGTCCGCGGCCAGTTCGGCCCAGCTGCCGTGGGCGCGGGGGATGCCGAACCGTTCGGCGAACGCCTTCGCGGCCTCCGCGCTGCGCGAGCCGACCGCGACGACCTCCGTGTTCGGCAGGCTCTGCAGTGCCCCGGTGAACTCGGCGGCGATGCCGCCGGTGGCCAGGATCCCCCATCGGATGGTCCGCGTACCGTCGTTCATCGGCGTGCTCCACGACTCGGTCTCGATCCCGCGCGACCACCGAGGGTTCGGCGAACGGCGCGACGTGCTCGGATGGAGCGTGCCATACGCCCTGCCGGACCCCGCACACCGGAGCCACCCGGCGGGGCTCGCGGGTCGACCCGGCCGATCGGTTCTGCGGACCCGCCATCGCCCGGCCGCTACGCCAACGCGATCTCCGTGCCGATCGATCGCTCCCTGCGGCGGCGACCACCAGTGCCACCACCACCGCGTCCTGTACCGCGACGCCGACCGAGGTGTGCCCGTGGCGGGTGCCGGCAGGCTCGTGCGGCCGGGTGAGTGGGGTCAGGGGCGCGGTCGTCGGCCTCGCCGTGGGGTGTGCGGGGCGGCCGGTGGTGACGGCGGCGGCGTCTCGGTCAGCCCGCTCGGTACGGCTGCGCGCAGGGCTTCGACGGCCGCGGCCACCGCGGGGTGCGCGGCGGCGCCGCTGCGGAAGGCGATCCTGGTGCGGCGATGGATCGCCAGCCGGGTCAGGTGTACCGCGGGCGGCGGATCCGCGATGCCGAGCCGCGGTACGACGGCGACGCCCTGACCGGCCGCGACCAGTGCCAGTACGGTGGCGAAGTCGTCCACCTGGTGGCGCACATGCGGGGTGAACCCGGCGGCCTGACAGGCCCGGATCGTCATCGCGTGGCACATCGTGCCCGAAGTCGCGGTGATCCAGGGCGAGTTGCGCCAGTGCGCGAGCACCGAGGAGGCGGCCTCGGCGGCCGGCGCGGAGGTCGGCGCCGCCAGGTACATCGCCTCGGTGCACAACGGCCGGTCGGCCAGGCCCGGTTCGTCCGTCGGCGGGACGAAGTCGTACTCGTGGATCAGCGCCACGTCCAGATCACCCGCGCGCAACGCGCCCGCGACGCCGGCCGGGTCGATCTCCAGCACCATCGGCTCCAGCCCCGGGTGCCGGTCGCCGAGACGGGCCAGGGCGGCCGGGACGATCGTTCGGGTCGCGGTGGGGAAGGTGCCGATCCGCAGCGGGCCCGCCAGGCCTCGGCGCGTGTCGGCCAGTTCCGCCGCGGCCTGTTCCAGGTGGTCCAGGACGGCCTCCGCGTGCCGGACCAGGTTCCGGCCGGCAGGGGTGAGCGCGACCCGCCGGCCGGTGCGCTCCAGCAGGGGGACGCCCGCCTCGCGTTCGAGGGTGGCGAGTTGCTGGGAGACCGCGGACGGGGTGAAGGCGAGCGCCTCGGCGACCGCGGCGATCGTGCCGCGCAGCGAGAGTTCGCGCAGCAGGCGCAGGCGGCGCACATCGAGCATCAGCTCAGCTTACGCTCGGATTCACAAATGTGAACTGGACCTGAACGAAATGCGCGGGCCACCCTGGTGGGTATGAACCGATGCCCACCCCTGCACGGGGTTCACGTACCGCTCGTCACGCCGTTCGCCGCCGACGGAGACGTCGCCGAGGAGGCGCTGGAGGGCCTCGCCCACGGCGTCCTGGACGCGGGCGCCGCGGGGATCGTCGCGCTGGGGACGACCGGTGAGGCCGCCACGCTGGACGCCGACGAGAAGCGCGCGGTGGTGGACGTGTGCGCGCGGGTGTGCGCGGCCCGCGGCGCGGCCCTGACGATCGGCGCCGGTGGCAACGACACCCGGGCCGGTGCGCGTGTCCTCGCGGACCTCGCCGCGCGGTGGCCGACGGCCGCCGCCGCGCTGGTGCCCGTCCCGTACTTCACGCGTCCCGGGCAGGCAGGCGTTCGGGCACACTTCGCCCGGCTGGCGAGCGCAAGCCCGCTGCCGCTGATCGTCTACCACATCCCGTACCGCACCGGGCAGGCGCTCGACGCGGCCGGACTGCGCGAACTCGCCCGGATCCCCGGTGTCGTGGGGGTCAAGCTCGCGACGGGCGGCATCGATCAGGAGGCGGTGGACCTGCTCGGCGATCTCCCGCCGGACTTCACGGTGCTGGCCGGCGACGACCTGTTCCTGTCACCGCTGCTGGCCCTGGGGGCGGCGGGCGGCATCCTGGCCTCGGCGCACCTGGCCACCGGCCGGTTCGTGGAACTGGCCGACGCCTGGCGGGACGGCGACCCGGCCCGGGCCCGGGACCTGGGCCACGCGCTGGCGAGGATGTCGGCCGCGGCGTTCGGCGAACCCAACCCGACCGTGATCAAGGGCGTCCTGCACGCGCAGGGCCGGATTCCGACCCCGGACGTACGACTGCCCCTGCTGCCCGCCCGGCGCCCGTCCATCGACGCAACCCTGAAGTGCCTGGCCGACCTGGGCGCGTAGGCGCCGGCGCGGCCCATCGGCTCCGGCGGGGACGATGGCCGGTGTGCGCGATCGGGTGGGCGCCGTCCTGTGCGTCGAAGGCGCGGGGTCACCCGGCCGGGAAGCGGGTCACCCAGCGGCGCTGCCATGGGGTTTCGACGGCGCGGGGGTGGTGGTGTCGTCGGGTCCAGGCGACGGCGTCGGTGGGGTCGAGCCCGGTCAGGACGGCGAGGCAGGCGATGACCGTACCGGTGCGGCCGACGCCGCCGGCGCAGGCGACTTCGACCGAGGCGCCGGTACGGGCCCGCTCGTACAGGGCGCGGATCTCGCGTACGGCCGCGTCCCGATCGCGCGGCAGGAGGAAGTCGGGCCAGTCGATCCACGTGTGCGGCCACGACAGCCCCTCCTCGTGCCGGCGGCGCAGTCGGTCGGAGCCGAGGTAGAGGCCGAATTCGGGGACCGGCCCGTCCGGCAACGGCCGGCGCAAACCGCGCCCGCGGATCGCGGTGCCGTCCGGCAGGTGCAGGGCGTTCGTGAGAGAGGTGTCGTTCATCGAGTGGTGCTCCGATCGGGTTACGGTCGGGATGTGCCGCTGTCATCGACCGTCGGCGCCGCAGCGGAGTGCGCGAGAGCGCGGCGAGCACGGTCGCGCCCGCGACGGGCGGCGCGGCACTAGAAGACGGGTGGCCCCGCTTCGATCCGGCGCAGGATCGGGGCCGACAGGTACAGGTCGGCGTTGTCCATGCGTTGGCGTTCGTCCCACCACGTGGCGCCGGCGTCGATCAGCGGCCCGAGCAGATCGTGGGCCCGGGCCGGATCGGTGGGACTGACGCCGCCGAGGACGAACTCGAAGGGGGCCTCGGATCGGTCGTCGCGGTGCTTGCGCACGTACGCGACCAGGTCGCGGACCTGCTCGACCGGCGGGGCGTGACCGTGCCGGGCCGAGGCGAACAACGGGACCGCGCCGTCCCAGCGCGCGGCGCGGCGCATCGGCGGCCGATTGGGCCAGAACCCGCCGATCCACACCGGCGGTCGCGGACGCTGCGTCGAGGCGGGCAGCAGCGTCACGTCCCGAACCCGGTAGTGCGGTCCGTCGTGGTCCACCGGTTCGCCCGACCAGTAGCGGTCCAACAGGCCCAGGCCCTCGTCCAGGCGCTCGGCGAGGACGACCGGGTCGGTCGGCTCGCCGAAGTCGCCGTACTCGTCCTCGACCGGTCCGCCCAGTCCGGCCCCGAAGATCACCCGCCCACCGCTGAGCGCATCCAACGTCGCCACCTGACGGGCCAGTTGCTGCGGACGCCGGCGCGGGACCGGGGTGACCAGGGTGCCCAGTCGGATCCGCGAGGTGGCCAACGCCGCCGCGGTCAGCAACATCCACGGATCCCCGAAGGGTTGACCCCGCCGCGCCTGTTTGTCGTGCACCACGTGATCCCAGACGAACAGGCCGTCCCAGCCGGCCTGTTCGGCTGCGACCGCGACCGCGGCCACCGTCCTGGGATCGGCGAAGTCACCGAAGTTCGGGATGTTGACAGAGAAACGCATCCCCGCATCCTGCTCCGCCCCGCCGACCCGGGCAACCCGTCCATGGGCCCGGTGCGCCGGGCGAGTCCTTGCCCCGAGGTCGACGGTCGGCCCGGGGGGCGGGAGCGGGGCCGAGGGGGGTGAGCGGCCGGATGGGGGTGGGGACTTGGCGGGACTTGTTTGGGGTCTGTTGGCCGGGGCCACTGTTCGGGGTGTGGGGGCTTCACGGAGAATCGTGGTGGAGCCCCGATGTGCGGGGTCGGCGGGAAGGGAGCAGGTCGTTGATCCGTTTCGCGCACCGCGCCAAGGGCGGGGCCGTGCTGGGCGCGGCGCCGGGCCACCACGGGCCGTTCGGCGCCGATGGCCCCAACGCCCTTGCCGACGTTCGTCTCGTGCCGCGTCCCTACACCCATCCGGACACGCAGATCCTCCTGTACGCCCTGTATTCGGAGCAGGTCGGCCTGTACGGCTTCGCCGATCATCCCGACACCACCGAGCCTCGCGATCTGGAGCCCCCCGAGGGCCTGTTCGTACTCGCCTACAGCGGACACGCCCCGGTCGGCTGCGGCGGATGGCGCACGATGCCCGGTCGGGCGGCGGAGATCAAACGCCTGTACGTCAGCCCCGAGCAGCGCGGCCACGGCCACGGCCGCCGTCTGCTCGGCACACTGGAGCACACCGCCGCCCAGGCCGGCGCCCGGCGACTGGTGGTGGAGACCGGCAGCCGCAACATGCGGGCCCTGGCGCTGTTCGCGGGAGCCGGCTACACCTTGCGCGACCCCTACGTAGACGGCCGCGACCCGACGATCACCCGGGCGATGACCAAACCCCTCCTGCGCACGGCGGGCAGCGGCCCGCTCTCGGCCCCACCCCGCTGACCCGCTTCGGCGAACGGCAGCGCGGTCCCGTGGTCGCACGGGGCGGGGTCAGTCGAAGAGGGACTCCTGCACGTCGAGTGCGGGCATGAATTCGGGTTCGACGGCGGGTACGGAGGACCCGGCGACCCGGATGAGGTCCTCCAGGGTGGACCAGCGGCCCGCGGCGATGCCTTGGGCGACGGTGGTGTGGAACAGGTGGGCCAGCGCGTACGCGTCCCAGGTGACCGCGCGTTCGTGGGGAGGGCGCAGGCCGATGTGCCGGAGCCTGGAGTCGAAGGACTGTGGTGTGGCGGTCGGACCGACGACCGCGGCCAGGGTCATCACGTCCAGGACGACGCACGAGGCGAGCAGCGGGCAATAGGCGCGCTGTTCCCGAACGAGCGTCTTCTCGGCGAACGGCGGCAGCCCGATCACCGCGTGCGGGAGGTCGCGGACCACGTGGCGTTCGATGTCCGCGAGCGCCGCGGCGAGGGAACCGGGTGCGGCGGGCGGTACCGGGACGGTGATCGGCGCGGGTGGTGGGCTTCCGGGCGCGGGAGGTTCGATCGGGGCATACGCGCGCCAGGCGACGTGATCGCCCGGACCGTGATGGGTGAGTGCGGCGACCTCGACCGGGACCGGGCGCTGTAACCCCCGCGTCTCCAGCCGAAAACGCAACCCCACGAAGCGCACATCCGACAGCGGCGTCGTACTCGTTTGTCCGGCCACGCTCGGAGTCTATGGCGGAGCGCCCACGCCGCCGCGTCGCCGTGACTCGCCCCCCGGCCGGCCGCACGCCGCGCGCCCGTCGCGCGTACGGATTCACCCCGGAGCGACCCCGCCGGATGCACCCGACCGTGCGACGACGGCCCGGCGTGTCCTTCGGCCCGGGGTGAGGGCGACGGCTCGATCAGGTACTTGACTGATGTGTACAGAACTGGTTGGCGTTCGGATCATGAGCCGTCCCCGCGAGTTCGACGACCAGGCCGTGGTGGACGCCGCGCCGGCGGTGTTCCGGGAGAAGGGCTACGAGGGCACCAGCACCCAGGACCTGTGCGAGCGCCCCGGGCTGGGTCGCGGGAGCCTGTACAACGCCTTCGGCAGCAAGCACCGCCTGTACGAGGAGGCATTCCGGTGCTACGCCGAGGTGCCCGCCCGGGCGCAGCTCGACCTGCCGGCCGAATCCGAATCCGAATCCGATTCCGCGTCCGAATCCTGGTCGGTGCGGGAGCGGTTGCGGGATCTGATGCTCGGCGTGATCGAGGTCGACATGGCCGACCCCGGGCGGCGCGGCTGCCTGGCCTTGAACGCCGCCACCGAACCCGGCGGGCGCAACGAGGCCGTCGCGGCGCTGGTACACCGCCAGTTCGTGGATCTGGAACAGGCGTTGTGCCGACTGGTGGCGGTGGGCCGGGCCACCGGCGAACTCACCGCCGGTAGGCCGCCGCTCCAGGTGGCGAGGGCGTTCCGGAGCGCGTACTACGGCCTGCGGGTGCTCGCGAAGGTGACCGACGAACTGGCGATCGCACTCACCGCGGTCGGCAACGCGGGCCTGTTGCCGTGTTCACCTTCCTGGCGCCCCTGTCGACAGACGTGACCGGCTTCGCGGACGGCGCCATCCCCCTGTTGTTGCTGATCTACGGCGTCGGCGCGGCGGTCGGGAACGTGATCGGCGGCCGACTGTCCGACCGCGCGCCGATGGCGGCCCAACCGGGCCTGCTCGCCGCCCTCGCGGCGGCCCTGGTGCTGATCCGGACGGTCGGCGGCAACCGGGCGCTCACCGCGATCATGGTGTTCGTGGTGGGCGCGCTGGGCTTCTCGGTCATTCCCGGGATGCAGGCCCGGGTGCTGACCACCGCCGCCGAGGCGCCCACCCTGGCATGGCGGTGAACGCGTCCGCGTACCAACTCGCCGCCGCCCTGGGCGCCTGGCTCGGCGGCCGGGTCGTCAACGACGGTCCCGGGCTGCGCTCGATCTACCTGTTCGCCGCCCACCACCGTCGTCGCCATCCTGCTCGGCGGCTACGCGTGGCGTCGCGACCGGGCGGCCGTCGCGGTGACCTCGGCGAGTTGATTCGCCCGCCGCCGGCCGGCGGAAGCGACCACCGGCCGCGCCGGCGCCCGGTTCACAGACCGTGCCGGCGGTCGCCCAGCACGCTTGCACATACGCGCGCCTCGTGTTCGGCCGAGAACGGGTCCCGGCGGGCGGCGACCGCGCGTCGGGTCTCCTCGGCGACCAGGTCGGCGTTGATCCGGATCGCGGCGGCGGCACCCGCCGCCGCCGCGGCGCCGACCTGGGCGGAGGGATCGGCGACGTTGCCCGCGACCCACACGCCGGCCACGTCGGTGGCGCCGCCCGGATCGCACGGGATGTGCTCGCCGGCCCCCGACGGATGCTCCACCGGCCACAATCCGAGCCCGGTCAGGAATCCGGCGCGGGCCACCGTACGCGGTGCCACCACCAACGCCGCACGCTCGACCACGGTGCCGTCGGCCGACCGAACTCCCACGAGGCGGTCCCCGGCGACCTCCAGGGAGGCCACCGTGCCCGCGACCACGCGGATGCCGCGGGCGGCCAGTTGCTCCGCCTCCTCGTCGGTCGGCGGCACGGTGTGCGCGAAGAACGTGACATCCGCGCTCCACTGGCGCAGCAGCAGCGCCTGGTGCACCGACAGCGGCCCACAGCCCAACACCCCGACGGCGCGGTCGCGGATCTCCCAACCGTGGCAGTACGGGCAGTGCAGCACGTCCCGGCCCCACCGGTCGCGCAGCCCCGGCACGTTCGGCAACTCGTCGACCAGCCCGGTGGTCACCAGCAGCCGACGGGCGCGGACGATACGGCCGTCGGTCGACGTCACCGCGAACCCGTCCCCCATACGGCCGACCGTCTCCACCTCGCCGTCGACCACGTGCGCGCCGTAGCCGCGGACTTCGGCCCGGACCCGTGCCAGGTACTCCGTCGGCGCGATTCCGTCCAGTGCCGGCAGCCCGTGTACGCCCTCGGCCGGGGTGTTGCGCGGGGCACCGACGTCGATCACCAGCACCGAGCGCCGAGCGCGCGCCAACGTCAACGCCCCGCTCAGTCCCGCGGCTCCACCGCCGACGATCACCACGTCGTAGTCGTCATTCATCGGCCGATCGGTCATCGTGACCACCTCCACGACGACCATGCGACCGGGCTGAGGTTTCGGCAAGCTTCTTTGCCAGTTCGGCAAAAGCGACGGTGCGTGCGAGCGCGGCGGCGCGCGGGTCGCGCTACGCGCCGCGCACACGCGCCGGGCGCGGGCGCCCGACGCGGCTGCTCGTCTCGCGCGCGAACCCGGGAACGACGTACGGCCGTGCCCGAATACGGGATGGCCGGCGGCGAATGCCCGGCCTCAGCCGGGAAGATCCCAGACGGTCGCTTCCAGACGTAGCGGAACGCCGGCGGCGGCCGGTCCGGTCACCTTGATGTACCCGGTGCGTCCCTCGTTGGTGATCATGCAGTAGCGGGCGCCTTGGGCGAGTTTGCCGCCCACATAGGTGCCGCGCTTGGCGACCGCGTCGGCACACACCTCCGCCGTCGGCTCGGGGCTGCCCTGGGGAAGTGCGGCCAGGGTATTGGTGGAGCCCACCGTCATGAGGTCGGGGTCGCCCAGCGTGTACGCGAAGAACAGGTCCACCGCCTTGTTCGACTGGGAGACCAGCGGCGGGCTGGTGTCGAACTCGACGTACTGCTTGTTCGGATCGACGGTGACCGGACCCGGCCCGAACAGGACCCGGGCCGGCTGACCGCCGGGTGCCGGTGCGTTCGAGGTCGACTGCCCGCCGCCGCCGGTGGTGGTCGGCGGTTTCTGCGAGACCTGCGGAGCCTGCGGGCTCTGCACGCCGGGCACGGGAGCCGAATTCGCCGACGGCGTCTTCGAATCCGAATCCGAATCGGACCGACTGACGGTAATGGTGACGATGATGCCGATCAGCGGAATGGCGATGCCCACCACCCACCACGCCCACTTGGGTTGGCCATGATGCGGAGGAGGAGGGGGGCTCTGCGAGCCTGGATATCCCGGATGGTTGGTCAAGTCGCCTCCGTGGTACGCGTGGCCGATCAGCCGCGGCACTCTATCCAAGGAACCTCCCCGGCCGCACCCCTGCCGGCACGCCGCGCCCGCCGGCCCACTCCGGCCGGCAACACCGCCGGTCCGGAGCCCGCGAACGCCGTACCGCCCACTGCGGACGTTCGTCGCGCGACTCGCCGGAGACTTGCTCCACATTGGGCATTCGCCAATCACGGGCGACGACTTCGCGGTGTACGCGGCCACGTACGGTCGGCGCACGGGGCGTCGTCGACGACGTGGCGTACGGGCCCTATCGATCAGTCGCGTTCGGTGGGTCCGGAGGCGATCGGTGGCGTGCACCCGCCCGCCCCCGCCCGTACCATCGTCGGTCAGCACGCGACCGAGGAGCACTACCACGCGGTCCGCGACCAGCTCGGCCTGAACGATTCGTTGCCGGAGCAGTATCGGGACTGGCTCGCGGGCGTCGCGCACGGCGACCTGGGATCCTCGCTGTTCAGCGGCGAGTCGGTCACCGCGATGCCGGACAGCCGTATTCCCGTCTCGTTGTCGCTGATCCTGACCGGTACGGCCGTCTCCGGCGTCGCCGGCGTGACCCTCGGCATCCTCAGCGCACGCCGCGGCGGACCGCTGGTCAAAGCGGTCGACGTGCTCTCGCTGCTCGGCCTCGCCGTGCCGGCGTTCCGGCTGGCCCTCGTCCTGATCGCCGTCCCGGCCGTCGAGTTCGGGTGGTTCCCGGTCACCGGATATGTGTTCCCGGCCGACGACCCCGTGGAGTGGGGCCGTTCGCTGGCCCTGCCCGTGCTCTCGCTCTCGCTCGGCGCGGTGGCGGTCATTTCCAAGTAGACCCGCGACTCGATCCTGGACGTCTCCACCAAGGACTTCATCCGCGTCATGGAGGCCAACGGGTTCTCCCGCCGGTCGATCCTGTACCGGCACATCCTGCGCAACGCCGCCATGCCGGTGGTGACGGTGCTGGGCGTCGTACTGGTCAATCTGCTCGCCGGCACGGTGTTCGTGGAAACGGTGTTCGCGATGCCCGGCCTGGGCGGTCTGATCCAACAGGCGACGATCCAGCACGACATCCCGGTCATCCAGGGCACCGTCCTGTACATCACCCTGTTCGTGGTCCTGGTCAACCTCCTGGTCGACCTGGCGTACGGCCGACTCGACCCGAGGATGCGTGCCGCATGAACACGCCCACTTCCACCACCGGAGTCGAGCGCGTCGGTGTCTCGCTGGGTATCGGAGCGGGCGAAACGGTGGGCCTGGTGGGGGAGTCCGGCTCGGGGAAGTCCACCATCGGTCGGGCCGTGCTCGGCTTGAACCCGGTGCACGCGGGCCGTATCCGGTTCGAGGGCGTGGATATCACGCACGCCACGCGCAACACCCGTCGCGGGCTCGCGGACCGCCTCCAGGTCGTCTTCCAGGACCCGTACTCGTCGCTGAACCCCGCCCGCACGATCGGGCAGACCCTGGCCGAACCGCTCCTGGTCCACGGATGGTCGCAGCGGGTACCGACCGAGGAACGGGTCGCGGAGATGCTGGAGCGGGTCGGCATGCCCGCCGACACCGCGCGCCGCTACTCGGGACAGTTCTCCGGCGGACAGCGACAACGAATCGCGATCGCCCGGGCGTTGATGATCTCCCCTCGGCCGGTGATCTGCGACGAACCGGTCAGCGCGCTCGATCTGTCCATCCGGGCCCAGGTGATGAACCTGCTCGCCGACCTGCAACGCGAGTTCGGGCTCGGCTACCTTTTCATCGCACACGACCTGCCGGTGGTGCGGCATCTGTCGCACCGCATCGTCGTGTTGTACCGGGGCCGGGTGATGGAGTCCGGCGACGCCGAGGAGATCTACTCGGAACCGGCGCACCCCTACACCCGGGCGCTGCTCGCCGCCGTGCCCGAACCCGACCCCCGGGCCCAGCGGGCCCGTCGACAGAGCCGAACGGACACGGTCGCGGTGCGGCCACCGGGGCTCAGCGGGTGCGTCTTCGCCCACCGCTGCCCGTACGCCGTGGAGATCTGCCACGTGGAACGTCCGGTGCCGCTCACGCTCGCGGTCTCCGGTGCGGGCCGGCCCGTCGGCACGGACGCCGGTCCCGGCTCGGGCGCATCGGCAGGGCCTGCGGCGGCCGGGTCGGCGGTTCGATCGTTCGCGGAGTCGCCTGCGGGCTCGCCTGCCCATTCGCCTGCCGAATCGCCTGCCGAATCGCCTGCTCGTTCGCCTGCTCGTTCGGCGGCCGGTTCTTCGGCCCTTCGGCCGGGTTCATCGGCCCTTCGGGTCGACCGTTCGGTGGCCTGTCACCGTGCGGCCGAACTGAACCCACATCCGCACCGGCAGCCGCAGCCGCGTCGGTAGCCGTAGCTGCGTCCGCGTCGGCATTCGCGGCGGAACGGCTCGGACCCGACCACTCCCGACGCGTCGTCGTCGGGCATCGAGTAAGCGAGGGAATCGTTGTGCGAAGAACACGAATGGCCGGGGCAGCGGCGGCGGTTGCCACCGTCGTACTGCTCGCCGCAGGTTGTGGTGGCGGCTCGTCCGGCGACAAGAGTGGCGGGAAGGGCGGCAAGGGGGACACCCTCACCGTCGTCTCGCTCAGCCCGCCGGCGAGTCTGGATCCGGCCAAGGCGAACGTCGGTTCGGACAACTGGTTCGTGAACCTGTCCTACGACACGCTCCCGCCTGGACGAGAAGGGCACGACCCAACCCGGTCTGGCCACCGAATGGGGCTACATCGGCACCGGCAACACCGACTTCGAGTTCGGACTCCGCGAGGGCATCACCTTCTCGGACGGATCGCCGCTGACCGCCGAAAGCGTCGCCGCATCGCTGAACTACGCCCGAAAGAACGGCCTCAACATCTCCTGGCTGTCCTCCATCGAGTCGGTCACCGCCACCGGGCCGCTGACCGTGCGGATCCACTGCACGACGCCCAACCCGGTGCTGCCGCGCCTGCTCGACAACGTCTCGTTGGTGGGCTCGGTGATCAGCCCGGCGGGTCTGGCCGACCCGGCGAAAATGGGCACCAGGTCCTTCGGCGCCGGACCGTACGTCCTCGACCCCTGGCAGACGGTGTCCGGCGACCACGACACCTACACGCCGAACGCACGGTACTGGGACAAGACGAAGATCCACTGGAAGAAGGTGGTCGTCAAGGTCATCCCCAACCCGAACTCCGCGCTACAGACCGTCAAAACCGGTCAGGCCGACGCCCTCACCATCACCGCCGGGCAGGTCGACGCCGCGAGATCGGGCGGCCTGACGGTCGCCCACACGCCGATCGTGACGCTCGGGGTCAACCTGGTCGATCGCGCCGGTACGCGGGCCCCGCCACTCAAGGACGTCCGGGTTCGCCAAGCCCTCAACTACGCCGTCGACCGGGCCGCGATCACCAAAGCCGTGGTGCAGCAGTACGGGCAACCCACCACGCAGATCGGTCTGCCCGAAGCCGAGGGTTTCACCGCCGAGACCGACCGGCGCTACCCGTACGATCCGGCCAGGGCCAGGCAGTTGCTGACCGAAGCCGGATACCCGAACGGATTCGCGCTCGACATGGAGACACAGGGTCTGCTCGGCATCGACCTGGTCACCCAGGCAGTGGTCGAGCAATGGAAACGGATCGGCGTGACCGCCCAGGTCACCACCGACACCAGCGTCGGCCGGTGGCTTGCCAACGCTACTTCGAGGAAGTTCGCCGCGGTCGGATTCGCCTACGGAGCCGCGCCCACCTACCTGATGGCGCTGGACTGGCTGCTCCCGCACCCGACCGCGTTCAATCCGTTCGCGTCCCAGGACCCGGAACTCACCCGCAGACTGACGGACGCCGCGAGCGCACCCCTCGACCAACAGGACGCCAGGTACCGGGAGGTCGTCCGCTACGTGGTCGACCAGGGCTGGTTCGTCTCCGTCATGCGCATGGATGGCATCTACGCCTTCAACGCCAAGAAGCTCACCGGTTTCACGACGGCTCCCAACCACCTTCCCGACATCGCCTGGGTGGTTGCGCCGAAGTAGTCGCAGGGGACGGGCGGGGGCGGGGCCGCACGGGGGTGACAGGACGGGGACGGGGGACGGAGTGGGGGCGGCACGGCGTCTGCGCCGGTGTCGGGGCGGGGGCCACGCGGGGCCGGTTGCCCGGTGTGGTCCCCGCCCGGCCGGTGGCCGACGAGGTGTGTCGGCTTCGCGGTCACGGCGGGGTGCCGACTGCTCCGAATGCACGTGCGGGGTCGCCCACTCGGCCGGGTGGGAATCGATTCAGCCTGCTCGTGGGAGTGATGCAGCGTGCCACGCGACGGATCCGACTGTCGGCCGCGAAAGGGTGGTGCCGAACCGTCCCGTTGGGAAAGGAAACCCTCCCCATGCGTCTCCGCAACACCATGGTCGCCGCACTCGGCGCGCTCGTGCTCGTCGTGACCCTGCCGACCTCCGCCGGCGCCGCCACCGGCGAGTTCTCCTACAAGTACACCGGCCTCAACGGCCAGGCGCAGGAAGCCCGATTGAGCGACCCGCCCGGCCGGGAATGCATCACGTTGCCCGAAGTCGCCGACCCCGATGCGTCGAATCCGGCCCATTCGCCGAGGAACGACACCGACGCCACCGCCACCGTCTTCACCGACGTCGACTGCGATGGCGACTACTACACCCTTCGCCCCAACGGCGGTTCCGCCTCCGAGCGCCTGAAGCTCCGCTCGGTGGTCTTCAGCTGATTCCCGGACCGGACCTTGCGCGCCACACCTCCGCCGGAATCGGATGAGCCGGAACCCGGCTTTCCGGGGTCCTGCGGGAGGCTTGCAGGTCGTGCGGGTGGCGCATCAGGTCTTGCGCAGGGGCGGTTGTACGGCGGATCGTTGCGGATGCGCCGACAACCCCCGTGGTCGGTGCCCGGGCCGCCCGGCGATCTCACCCCCAATCGTCGGGCGGCTCCTTCCCGACGACTCGGGTGCTCGTGCTCCGGCGATCGGGTGACCGGGTGACCGGGTGACGGGGTGGCGGGGTGGCGGGGTATCGAGTGTGGGACCCGTGGTTGCGCCTCGGGACGGGCGCCGTTCGCCACCGCCACCGCCACCGCGCTGCGGACGTGGGTTTGCCCCGGTCCGTGCTGATACTCTCCGTGCGGCAAATCAGCCTGTGGTGACCAACCTTCGGGGGTTTCATGCGCTCGTGGCGGCGTTGTCTGGATGCGGCGGGCGTGCGTGACAGCACACTGCGCGCCGACTACACGGCCGCCGAGCGGTTCATGCGACGTCGGGAGACGGCCGGATGGGCGGCGTTGCGGCTGCTGGCGCCGCCGCAGTTCGCGCCGCACGCGCTCGTCGGCGCCGCGATGGGGTACTTCACGGACGACGTCTGCGACCGCGGTGACGAGGCCGGACGTCGGCGGCGATTCGAGGCGTGGGCCACCCGGGTGCGGGCGGCGCTGGACACCGACACCGCGACGCATCCGCTGTTGCGGGCGTACCTGCACGCCGCCCGGGTGCACGGCCTGCCCCGCACGTGGGCCGACGCCTACCTGGAGGGCACCCGCGCCGAACTGGACTTTCCCGAGTTCGCGGACGAGGACGCCTACCAGCGCTACGTCGACGCGCTGACCTGGCCGGGCGCGATGCTCAGCACCGGGCTCACCCCGCATCTCGTCCGGGACGAGGAATTCGCCGCCTCGGTGCGCCTGTTCACCGACGGGTTCCAACGCACCGATCTGCTCTGCGACTTGGCGGACGACCTGGGTGCGGGACGGATGCGGCTGCCGCAATCCGACCTGGAACGGTACGGCGTCACGCGCGCCGATCTGGGATCGGGCCGGGACACGCCCGGCGTCCGGGCTTTGCTGGCCGCGACCGCGACCACCGCGCGCGCCGCGCTCGACGCCGGTGATCGCCTGGTCGGCGACGTACCGCCGGAGTACCGGCCGCTGGTCCGCAGCGTGCTCACGCTCACCCACCACCGGCTGGACAACGTCTGCGCCATGGGCTCCGCCATCACCCGCCGCCCGGTCCGCGACAACCCGGCCGAGTGCCTGCGCCTGCTCGCCCGCGCCCGCCGCGCGGACCCGCCGCCGCCGCGAAGCCCGAGCCGCTCCGGACCGCGCACTCCGCAGCGCGCCGTGGTCGAGCCGTACGGATCGTGGCCGTGGGCGCGCTCGCGGCCGGGAAGGGTGATCGCCGGCGGGCCGGATGCGCCGACGCGGTAGGGCGGGATGCACCTGCGCCGCGTGCCGCGCGCGCCGAACTTGGCGCGTCCGGCTGCATTGGGTGCGACACGCCGTGTGGCGTCACGATCGTGTCCGACCCATATCGCACAATGGCTCGATGATTCCGGATGACGAGTATCTGTTGAAACTGGGTCGAGTGACGTACAGCCTGGCCCTGCTGGAAAGTGTGGTCCTGGCCGAGCTGGACCAACTTCCCGGTCTGCCGCCGGCATTGGTGACGCGCAAGCTGGCGGGCAAGAGCATCGAGGCGATCGCGCGGGCACTGACCGACTCCGCGAACACCGGCAAGGTCGCCGACGAGACGACGCGGGCCTGGCTCCAGGTGGCAGGCGGCGAACTCGCCGCCGCAGGACGCATCCACCACGCGATCAAGCACGCCCGCGCCGCCGAGGAGGGCGAGCAGCCGCACCTGCACCGACGCAGCGGCGAAATCGGCGACGCCGTGGACATCACCTCGGCCTGGCTGCAACGCGCCCAGTCCGACCTCGACGACGCCCTGCGCCAGGTTTCCGGAGGCCGAGCAAAGGCCGCCTGAGCACCCGCACGGACCACTGCCACGGACCACTGCCACGTAACACCACCACGCAACACCACCACGCAACACCGCCACGGAGCACGGCGGGCGCGGCAGCACGGAGCCGAGGCCGATCCGAGTCACCGGTACGGCTCATCGGACTCCCCGGCCGCCGCCCGCCACCCGCGACCCAATCCCGCCCTCCGCTCCGCCGACGCGACCACGCCCCGCGATCGGTGAACCGGCCCGAGCGCTCGCACCCACGGAGGCGAGCGTGTGCCGGTTTCCCGACGGCCACGATCACCGATCCACGGCCCTCGCGCGGGAGCACGGAACAACCCCGGCGCGCACGGACCTGTTCGCCTCGCGCCTGTTCCCGGACGGCCACGCCGGCGAAGTGCTCCACCGCGTCGGCCCGTTCGCGCCGCAGGCTCGACCCGTCCGGTAGGCGGGGGCGGGCCGGCGGCCATCAACCACCCCGCGAACCGCTCCATTCACCATCCACCGAACCTCTGGAGAAACGTGACTGTTTTCGAAACCCTCGAGTCCGAGGTCCGCAGCTACTCCCGTAGCCGGCCGACTGTCTTCACCCGCGCGCACGGCAGCCGCATGTAACACGAACAGGGCCGCAGCTACCTGGACTTCTTCGCGGGAGCCGGTGCGTTGAACTACGGCCACAACCACCCCGTCCTCAAGCGCGCGTTGCTCGACTACCTGGAGAGCGACGGGGTCACCCACAGCCTGGACATGGCCACCGTGGTCATCGTGGAGACCGTGCAGGGCGAAGGCGGCGTCAATGTCGCACGGTACGAATGGCTGCGTGGGCTGGCCGAGTTGTGCCGCCGGCACGAGATCCTGCTGATCGTCGACGACGTGCAGATGGGCTGCGGCCGTACCGGGCCGTTCTTCAGCTTCGAACCCGCCGGGATCACCCCCGACATCGTGTGCCCGTCCAAGTCGATCGGCGGCTAGGGCCTGCCGATGGCGCTCACCCTGTTCCGCCGCGACCTGGACGTGTGGGAGCCCGGCGAGCACAACGGCACCTTCCGCGGCAACAACCCGGCGTTCGTCACGGAGAGCCTGACCGAACTCGCCGACGCACACGGCATCGCCGTCGTGACCGGCGGCGCCGGATCGGCGACCCTGTTCGACGGCAACTGCATGCACGGATCGGCGGAGAACATCACGCCGTTTCCGCGGGCAAATCTCTTCATCGTCTACAACAGCATCGACAACGCCCTGACCACCCCCTACGCCGCCCGCGCGACACGACCCGACTTCATCGCGGCACGCGAACCGCGCCCGCTCGGCCGTCGTACCGGCGCGGCGACGTGATGTCCTGACGGCCGTATGCCGTGACGGCCGTGTCCCCGGAATGGGCGGGCCATTTCGGGGACACGGCCACTGCGGGCGGCCGTGAACGGCGGGACGAGAGACGGGCCTTGGGGGCAAGCAGGCCGAAGCCGGCCACGTCATCGCCGTTCCGAGTTGCCGCTTCCGCGATCGACGTCGCGGCCGTGGCCGCGACTCCCCGCCGTTGCTGTTCCTACCAGCGATTCATCAGATAGTGGGAACTCTCGTTTGTCGGCTGGATTGGGCCGGATGGGTGTGAATACGCTCCGTAGCGTCGTCCGAAGGGGGCGGCGCCCCGGCCGCGTCACGTGCCGGCGCGAACCATGCTCGGCGTTCCCAGGGGAGTGGACATGAGTTTTGCGGGTCGTAGGACTGTCGCGGTGATGGCGGCGGCCTTGGCATCGCTGGGCGCGGGAAGCGGTGTCGGCGCGTCCGCGACCACCCCGTCGGGCACCCCGTGCACCGGAGCGGAATGCCCCGGTCTGAAGCCGACCAGGCTCACCGCGAGTCAAGCCAGCCTCAATGTCACCCAGATGCAACTGGAGAACATCAACGCGATGGCGACCGACGCGGTGACCGGGGAGCCCATCCGCGGGGCGAAGATCGTGTTCGCCACCATGGGCGGCCGTACGTTGGGGATGGCCTACACGGACGACTCGGGCATCGCCGCCATCTCCGCTCCGGAGAATCTGGGCCCCGGAACCCTCCAGGAGTTGCTGGGCGGGTACGAGGCGGCGCTGGTCGGCGACGGCATCCACGCCCCGGTCGGAGCGCACGGAGCGATCACCGTCGGCACCGATCAGGGTCCCGGTCTCCCGAGCGGCCCGTGCGCCGTCTGCAGCGATCGTGCGCTCAAGCAGGACGTGGTCCCGGTCGACTGGAGTCGATAGGGATGCGGATCTTCCACCGGCGCTCCCGGGCGGCAGCCGACCCAGGGTCGTCGACCTCTCGTTCGGCCGACGACGGTGCCCCGGCGCCTTGTTCCGCCGACCACGGTCTCCCAGCCCCTCGTACGGCGGGCGTTCCGGAGAGTGGCGCCGTGGCTCCGGTCGGCGCGGTCAACGGCTACGAGGTCCTGGCGACCGTGGCCGCGCTGCCCGTCAGCACCTGGCGCTACCTGTGGGAGGCCGAAGACGTGCGCCATCTCGGCCCGATGGCCCAGGACTGGCACGCCGCCTTCGGCTTCAACCGGGACGACACCAGGATCCCCGTGGTCGACGGCCTCGGCGTTGCCCTGGTGTGCGTCCAGGCACTGCACCGCCGCGTGGAAGAACTCGCGGCCGAGGTGGATCGGCTACGCGAAGCCGCGAGCGTGAACGCATCCGAAGGCGGAACACCATGACGGGGCAGGACACCTTGGCGGGAAACGACACCGTGACGGGATCATCCGAGGGGACGGTGACGGATCGGGCCGAGGGGACGGATCGGCCGTCGGCGGTGTGTACGGACGCGATCTGGCGGCTTCCGGTGACGGTCTGCCGCATCACCCGATTTCTGGGTGAGCGTACGGCCGGCGCCCTGCTGGAGCGCGCCATCGCCTCCGTCGGCGACACGTTGCGGCCCTCCATGGTGGGAGATCGGGAGGTGGTTCCCGACATTCGCCGGTCCCGCTCGTGCCAGGACTTCGCCGCGCCGGAGTTGATGTCGGCCATCGATGAGGTGTTGGAGGCGGTCGAGCACACCCTGGGAGTCTCCTGCCGACACACCGACCCCAGCTACAGCCTCAACGTGCACAACGACGGCGACTTCTACCGGCCGCACCAGGACAGCAGCACCGAGTTCGAGCCCCGGCGTCTGCTCACGTTCGTGTATTACCTGCATCGCACACCCCGGCCCTTCGGCGGCGGCGAACTGCGCGTGTTCGACGCGGTGCTGCCGCTGCACACCGACACGGCCGGCGAGTGGCAGGAACGCAGTTGGCGGGACTGGCAGCCCGAGCACGACAGCATCGTGTTCTTCCGCCCCACCGCCTGGCACGAGGTACGGCCGGTCGACTGCCCGAGCCGGCGGCACGCGGACAGCCGCTTCGCCGTCAACGGCTGGCTGTGCAGCCCCGACCCCGAGAGCTGCTCGAACAACCTGCGCCGGTGAGCCCCGGCGTCCTCGACGCCGCAGCCTCGCGGGACACACCGCCGCGCCCTACGGCTACCCGTCCTCCGGCTTCGACGGCCGATCCGCGGCGAGAGTGTCGGCCACCGTCGCGCAGGCGAGTCGGGCCACGGAGCGCAGCTCGGCGTCGGAAGCCCCGGCACGGCTCAGCACGGCCAACGACTGGTTGACGGCGACGACGAACATGGCGAGTTCGTCGAGCGTTCGGCCGTCGATCGGGGACCCCGACGAGTCCGAGGAGCCGGACGAATCCGAGGAGTCCGACGAATCCGAGGCGTCCGAGGCATCCGAGCCGTTCAACGAGCCCGGTGACGCCGACGAGCGCGCCAGGGCCGCGCGTACCCGCCGGCGCTGGACGTCGAGCAGGCCGCGTACCCGAATGCCGATCTCCTCACTCAGCATCGGTGACTGAGCGGCGGTCTGGACGATGAGGCACCCCGCGGGGACCGACGGGTCGGCGATACGGCTCAGGACCACGTCGAAGAACGCCCCGACCGCGCGCACCGGATCATCGGGGTGAGCCGCAAGCGCCTGCTCGTACCGCGTGCCGTAGATCGACGCGTAGAGGTCGAGGCACCGGCCGAACAGGGCGTCCTTGTTGCCGAAGGTGCCGTACAGGGAGCCGCGGCCCAGGCCGGTGGCGGAGGTGAGGGCATCGAGCGAGGCATCCGCGTATCCCCGCTGCCAGAACACGCGCATGGCCTGGTCCAGGGCCGCGCCGACATCGAACTGCTTCCGGCCGGACAGCGTGCACCTCCCGTTTCGGATTCCTGTGACGAGCCTATCCCCATCTTGGATCGATCGGTCAAATTATCTTTGACCGATCGATCCAAGATGGCTAGCGTGGCGACGACCGGTGCTTTCTCACCCGTTCCCGCACCCGTGCTCATCCGAAAGGCCACCCGATGACCGACGACCTTGCGCCAGACGTCCACACAGGGACCCGCCTGCCCATGCCGGAAGGCCTCGGTTCCGTCTCCCGAGTCCCCGACCTCCCGGTCGGATTCACCGACACCTTCACCAGCCGGTACGTGGACACCGGCGAACTGCGCCTGCACGCCGTCACCGGCGGCGAAGGCCCCGCACTGTTGCTGGTCGCCGGCTGGCCCCAGACCTGGTACGCATGGCGCCTCCTGATGCCCGCACTGGCCCGGGATTTCCACGTCGTCGCGGTCGATCCGCGCGGCGTCGGGCTGTCCGACAAGCCCGACGACGGGTACGACACCGGCACGCTCGCCCGCGACCTGGTCGCGCTGATGGACACACTCGGGCACGGCCGCTTCGCCATTGTCGGCCACGACATCGGGATGTGGACCGGCTACGCCCTGGCCGCGGATCACTCCGACCGGCTGGACCGCCTGGCCGTCGCCGAGGCCGCGATCCCGGGACTGTCCCCCTCACCCCCGCTCTTCGGCAGCCGGGAGGCCAACAACCGTCTCTGGCACTTCGGCTTCAACCGACTCGCCGACGTCAACGAGCAGTTGGTCCGCGGTCGGGAACACCTGTACTTCGGCCACCAGTTCGCCTCGAAAGCCGCGAAGGCGCTGCCCGAGTACGCCGTCCGACACTACGTCGACATCCTCGCCGCCGACCCGGAAGCCCTGCGAGCCAGCTTCGAGTTCTACCGGGCGCTCGATACGACCATCGAACAGAACCAGGAGCGCAGGACTCGACGGCTGAACATCCCCGTCCTGGCGATCGGGGGAGCGGAGAACGCGGGCGAAGCGGTCGGCGCAACGATGAGGCTCGCCGCCGACGACGTGCAGAGCGTGGTCATCCCCGAATGCGGCCACTACCCCGCCGAGGAAGCCCCGGAGGCGACGCTGTCCGCGCTGACCGAGTTCCTGGCCCCCTACCGAAACGACCGAACCACACCGGAACCCCCCACCCGAAACCCGTAACACCCCACCCCCGCAGCCAAGCCCACGGCAACGATCTCGTGTGGCCGTGCCCGCCGACCGGCTCGAAGCCGCTCGGGCCCGTCGCGGTTCCCGGGTGTCGGACGGGACAGGCGCCGGCCGGCTCCTGGTTTGTTGTCGCGTACGGAGTTTGTTGTCGCGTACGGAAACGCGGCGCGGATGGCTTTTCGAGGAGGTTCGCGCCTTGCCCCGTCGATGTGCACGACCACGTGCGGCTCGGTGAACGATAATCTGATTAACAGGCCCTGGTGATGATGAGCCGACCTGCATACGGACATGCGCACTCGACAAGTCCGCGGCGGTTCGCGCCGGTGGAACGGCGTACCAGGTGACGGCGGCGGACGACTTCGAGGTGACCGTGGCCGATCGGCCCACCGGATCCAGGTGAATTTCTCATCGTGACGGTGTTGCGGAAGCGGGTCGACCCACCGGGCGCGGATCCGGCCGACCTCGGGTGGAGGGGTGAGAGGGTGTCGCTGTGACGGAACCGAAGACTTTCCCGGCGCATCTGCGACAGGCGGCCACCGACATCCTGGAGCGCGTCCCCGAGCGGCTGAAGCGCGAGATATACGTCCTGGCCTTCAACATCTGGCGCATCGATGCCGATGACCGCCACCCGTACGTGGACATCGGCTACAACACGGAGAGCCGGTACGAGGAGGAGATACGCCGGGGCAACTCCGATCCCGGGGAGGTGCGCTGGAACTACGCCTTCTGGATCCTGGAGGGCTTCGACAAACTCGGTAACGTCCCCGAGGATCCGGTCGGCGGCCCGCTCTACGAGCGGGAGGCCAGGCGCCTCGGCATCTGGTACGACGGCGAGTTCGATCTCGATCGGATGCTGGACGACGACGAACTCGGCGCCAAGTCCGACCTCCTCCAACTGCACTTCCACGACGCCGTCATCGACCTCGCCCGTCACCTGCACGCGAGCCGTACCATCGAGAGGATCTTCGGCCGCCCGCTGCCCGTCGTCGTGTTCGACATGGACTGCCCGGGCTGGGAGGAGGAGGCGACCAAGGCCGCCAACCCGCCCGAGTCGATCGTGGACTTCCCGCTATGAAAGGTCGGAGCCGGAACGGCCTCCGCCGGGCGCGTGCGTGCTCATCTCGTCCTCGTGGCGGGGTCGGTCGACTGTTTCGGACACCCGAGATCATCGGCTGGGCGTTGGCGACCGCACCGATGTCCCCAAAGTCGTAGCCGGCAGGCCGAGTTCGTTTCACGGGACGGCTGCGGGTGGAGGGTCTTGGTTTGGGAGACGCCCGGGGTTACCGCAGATCGGTGAGGAGGCCGTCGAGGGCTTTGGTGAGTGCTGCGGAGTTCGCCGGGTCGAACCACGTGGTGCGGATGCGTTCGTTGCTTCCGTTCGGGGTCTCGTGGTCGGCGGCGAGTCGCTGTAGCGAGCGAGTTTCGTCGCCGAGGGTGCGGCCGACGCCCTGGAAGAGTCCGCGGACGTAGCGGTCGGCGTCGGCGGAGGCGATGCCGTGGCCGACGGCCCAGGATGTGAGCGTGGCGAGATACGCGTAGTGGGTGGTCAGTGTCCCGGTGAGCGCGGAAAAGACGTCGAAGGCCGCCTCGTCCGCGACCGGGAGGGCCCCGCCCAGGTGCTCGAAGAGACGATCCACCACCGGGTGCGAGGGGTACGTCACCGTGACGCAGCGACGTTCGCGTATGGAGGGCAGGGGGATCGCCCGTACCATCGGCGCGTCGGTGGCCAGGGTCCGGCGCAGGTCGTCGTTGGCGACGCCGGCCATCACGTTCACCACGATCTTGTTGTCGTCCACCCGCACGTCGGCGAGGGCTTCGTGCCGGTCCTGGCGGCGTACGGCGACGATCACCACGTCCGAGCGGTCCACCACCTCCTGGTTGTCGGCGCAGACCCGTACGCCCTCGTAGCGCGAGGACAACTCCGCGGCGGCGCGGGCTCCCCGGGGAGACAGGAACACGTCCGGCGACTGATCGACCCCGTCGCACAGGCCCGCCACGATGGCCCGGCCGATCTCGCCCACTCCGATGATGCCGATGCGCTTCACTGCTTCTTCCTCCGTGGTGGGTGGTGGTTCGGGTCCGCCCTCCAAAGCGGCATGACCGCCGAGAGCGCTGCCGGACGGGGAACGATCCCGGTCACCCACCCCGGTGTCGGCGGCAGGCCGGTACCAGCCTGCCGGCTCGGCTCAGTCCGTCGTCGCCGGCGTGTAGGTCACGTGCAGCACGCCGTTGTCGATGGCCTGACTGCCCGCGAGCTCGAGCTTGGTCTGCGGGGCGCCCTCCGGGAACAGCCGCGGGCCGGTGCCGAGAGCGATCGGGTAGACCAGGAGGTGCAGTTCGTCGACCAGGCCGTCGGCGAGGAGTGCGCGGACGAGGGTGGCACTGCCGCTGACGTAGATGTCTCCGTCGATGCTTTCCTTGAACCGGCGGATGGCTTCCGCGTCGTACGCACCCAGCACGGTCGAGTTGTTCCAGTCCGCCTGCTTCAGCGTCGAGGAGACGACGTACTTGGGGGTGTCGTTGAAGAACGGCGCGCCCGGGTCGTCCTCGGCGGTGCGCGTGGACCAGGCCGGGGCGAACTCCTCGTACGTGGTGCGGCCGAGCAGGATCGCCGTGCACGAGGCCATGAAGCCGCCGATCGCCTCGCCGAGGGCCGGAGTGAACCCGTAGTCCATGGTCCACATCGGCGCGCCGATGATGCCGTCGACGGTGGTGAACTCGTGCACCTTGATCATGCCCATGCTGTGCTCCTTCGGTGGTGAACCCGGCTGTGCCACGCACGTTTGTGCGGCCGGTGTTCTCTCGTGCTTTCGTGGTGTCGAGGGGTAGACGAGCGGCGCCGACAAAACTCATCGGCGGTCCCGTCGTTGTCACCCGCGTCACATCACCAAAGCACGCTCGACCGACAACCGCCGGACGCGGAGGCGGCGTGGCGTGGCGTGACATGGCGTCGCGAGCGCAGCCGATCACCCGGTTCCGCACCGTGCGGCCGTTTTCCCGGTGCCAGGACAGGGGCCGGGTCTCAAGGAGGTCGCCCCGCGGCGCGGGAGGAAATCGCGTGGCGGCGGGCGAGGACGGACGGGCGGTGTCGGGGGTGAGTTCGTGACGCGGGGGTCGCGGGGATGGTTTGGGGTGCCGGTCGGGGTGGGGGCTTGGAGGGCTTGGTCAGGAGGTCGGTTCGGGCAGCGGGTTGTTCGGTTGTGGGGTGGTGGAGGCGGGGAGGGTGAGGATCATGGTGAGGCCGCCGCCGGGGGTGTCCTCGGCGGTGAGGGAGCCGTTCATGGCTTCGGCGAATCCGCGGGCCACGGCAAGTCCCAGGCCGACGCCGCGGCTTCGTGGGGCGTCGCCGTGGCGGGCGAAGGCTTCGAAGACGCGGTCCTTGGCGTCGTCGGGCAGGCCGGGTCCGCGGTCGACCACGCGCAGTTCGATGCGGTCGCGGACCGCCTTCGCGGCGACGACCACGGGTGTGTCGGGTGGGGTGTGCAGGACGGCGTTCTCGACCAGGTTCGCCACCACCCGGTCCAACAGTTCGCCGTCGGCGCGCACGGTCGGCAGGGTGTCGGGTATCGACACCCGTACGGCCGTCCGCGCGGCCCTGGCCACCGCACCCGGGACCACCTCGTCCAACGCGATGTCGCTCGGCAGCGGTTCGATCGTGCCCATCCGCAGTCGGCTCATGTCGAGCAGGTTGCCGATCAGTTGGTCGAGCCGATCGGCGCCCGTCTCGATGGTGGCGAGCAACTCGGCCCGCTCGGTGCGTGTCCAGTGCACCTCGCGCGAACGCAGGCCGGATACGCCGGTCTTGATCGCGGCCAGCGGCGCGCGCAGGTCGCGGGCGACGATCGCGAACAGGGCGGTGTCGACGCTGTGGCCCTCGCCGAGTCGGCGCGCCTCCGCCGCCTCGGCGACCAGCGTTCGTCGTTCCAGTACCAGTGCGGCCTGCGCGGCGAACGCACCCAGGACACGACGCGTGTCGGCGGGCAACGCGCTGCCGGACAACACCAGCGCGAGCGACTCGTCCACGGGGACCTCGACGTCCGCCTTTTCGGGCCGGGTCGGCGGATTGGGGCCGATCGAGCCGACGCTTTCCCAGGATTCGCAGGGCCCGTCGCGTTGGAGCACGGCGACCGACTCCACGTCGAACGTCTTCCGGACCCGTTCGAGCAGTGCGGGCAGTGCTCCTTCGCTGCGCAGTACGCTGCCGGCCAGGAAGCTGAGCGTGTCCGCCTCGGCCTGACTGCGCGCGGCCTGTTGGGCGCACCGCGCGGCCAGGTCGACGACCGACGCCACCGCCAGGGCGATGACGACGAAGATCACGAGGGACAGGATGTTGCCCGGCGCGGCGATCTTCAGGGTGTGCGTCGGCGCGGTCAAGTAGTAGTCCAGCAGCAGGGATCCGACCACGGCCGTGACCACCGCCTGCCACAGGCCGCCGAACAGGGCGACCCCGACGGTGAGTGCCAGGAACAGGAGCATGTCTCCGGGCAGCGCCACACCGCCCCGCATCGGCACGAGCACGGCGGCCGGTATCAGTGGGCCGAGAAGGGCGACCGCCCAGCTTGCGATGGCTCGCCACGGGGCGGTGGTCGAGCGTTTGGGCGTGGTGTCCCGGCCGCGGCCGATGTGTTCGTGGGCGACGATGTGGGTGTCGATGTCGCCGGAGTGGGCGGCGACGGTGGCGCCGATGCCTGGGCCAAGGAGGGACTGCCAGGATTTGCGCCGGCTGCCGCCCAGGACGATGTGCGTGGCGTCCATCCCGCGGGCGAAGTCGAGCAGGGCGCCGGGGACATCGTCGCCGACCACGGAGTGGAACGTGCCGCCCAGCGAGTCCACCAATCGGCGCTGACGGGCCAGGTTGGCCGGCGAGCCCCCGGACGGGGAGTTGCTGCGGGCGACGTGTATCGCGAGCAGTTCCCCAACCGGGGCCGCCCGCCGGGCGATCCGCGCCGCACGGCGGATCAGCGTGTCGCCCTCGGGGCCGCCGGTCAGCGCCACCACGACCCGCTCCCGGGCCGGCCACGTCGCGTCGGTCCCGTGCTCGTGGCGGGGGTCGATTCCGCGGCCGCGGCGGTGGTCGGGCCCGGGGGAGTGGGGGTGGTCCGCTCCGGGGGCGCGGGGGTGGTCGGGCCGGGGATCGTGTAGCTGGTCGTCCAGGTGCTCGTTGCGGTGATCGTGTAGTTGCTCGCCCACCCGGTCCGCGACCCACAACAGCGCCAACTTCCGCAACGCCGTCAGGTTTCCGGGCCGGAAGTAGTCCGTCGGTGCGGCGCCCACGGTCTCGGGCGGGTACACGTTCCCGTGCGCGAGTCGCCGCTGTAACGCCTCCGGCGTCAGATCCACGAACTCGACCTGGTCGGCACGCCGTACCACGCCATCGGGCACCGTTTCGTGCTGCGCCACGCCGGTGATCGTCTCGATCATGTCGTCGAGCGATTCGAGGTGTTGCACGTTCACCGTCGAGATCACGTCGATACCTGCGTCGAGGATCTCCTCGACGTCACGCCACCGCTTCGCGTTGCGCGAACCCGGCACATTGGTGTGCGCGAGCTCGTCCACCAGCGCCACCCGGGGCCGACGGGTGATCACCGCGTCCACGTCCATCTCGGCGAACGAAGCACCCTGATGGCACAGTTGCCTCCTCGGCACGACCTCCAACCCGTCGAGCATCTCCTCGGTGCGGGGCCGGCCGTGGCACTCCACCACCCCGACCACCACATCGGTCCCGCGCGCGAGTCTGCGATGCGCCTCGTCGAGCATCGCGTACGTCTTGCCCACCCCGGGCGCCGCACCGAGATAGACCCGCAACCTGCCCCGTCGAGGGGCTTCGTCGGCGGGTCCACTCGCCCCCGAGACAGCGGGATCCGGCGAACTCCGGATTCCGACCTGTCCGTGTGACACCCGCACCCATCCTTTCCGAACGTCGACACGAGGCGACGTGACGTGTCACGGCTCGGGCCGACCCGGGCCGGGTCGCCCCGGGCCGACACAACCCGACCCGGGCCGACACAACCCGACCCGGGCGGACACGATCCGAGCCGGGCAAGGTCGAACTCGACCCGTCGCCCCGAGTATTGCCTGCTACCCCGATTCCGGCCTCGCACATTGTCGTTCACGCCACACCGGCGAACGCAGGCCCGAATCACGCCGGTTGCCGGCCGCTCGCCCACATCGCACGGTTCGTCCCGGCGGTCAGGACGGCTGGAGCCCGTCGAAGAGGGCGAGGGCCTGGGTGGGGTCCGGGCTGACGAGGCGTTCCAGACCGGCCATGGTGAACTCCGCCCACCTGCCGGCCCGTGCCCACATCCGTTCCTCGAAGGCGCGGACGGCCTCGTCCGGATCCGCGGGGCCGGCGGCGAGGGCCTCGGCGAGTTCGGCGCCTTCCAGCATCGCGAGGTTCGCGCCCACGCCCAAGGGGGGCATCAGATGGGCGGCGTCGCCCAGGAGCGTCACCCCGAGGACGTGCGTCCAGGTGTGGGAGACGGGCAGGACGTGGAGGGGGCGGTGGGCGAAAGTGGTGCCCCGGCGGAGGAGGTCGAGCACGGGAGCGGCCCAGCCGTCGAACAGAGCCAACAGGCTCGATCGCAGGGCCTCGACGTCGGCCGGATCCAGGTCCGTGTGCCAGTCCAGCGGGGCGCGGAACTGGGCGTACACCTTGACGTGGCCGCCGCTGTTGCGCTGGGCGACGAGAGCTCGGTTCACGCTGTACACGGCCAAGGAACCGTCGCCGATCATCCGGGCGAGGTCGGGGTGGCGGGTGTCGACGTCGTCCAGGGACGTCTCGACCGCGGTGATGCCGGTGTAGTGCGGCGTCACCGACGAGACTGCCGGGCGGACCCGGGACCAGGCGCCGTCGGCGCCGACCACGAGGTCGAACGTCTCCTGGTGCCCGTCCGCGAAATGGACCGCCACGCCGTCCCGGGTACCCGGTACCACCTGCGTCACGCCCCGCCCCCACCGGACGTCGAGAGGGCCGAGCAGCAGGTCACGGAGTTGCCCGCGGTCGATCTCGGGATTGGCCCGGTCGTCCGGGTGCGGTTGCCAGTCGCGCAGGACGGTCCCGTCCGTGTCCAGGATGCGCATGGCCTGCCCCTCGGGACGAGACAGCGCCTGGAACTCCGCCAGCAGCCCCGCCTTGTCCAGCGCGAGCTGGCCCAGACCTTCGTGCAGGTCCAGCGTGCCGCCCGGGGGGCGGGCGTCGGGGGTGGGATCGCGTTCGAGGATGGTGACGGGGTAATCGTGGCGATGCAGGACGCGGGCGAAGGTAAGGCCGGCAGGGCCGCTCCCGACCACGGCGATACGATGTCTCATGTCGATACACTGTATTGTGCCACTACGCTGTATCGCAACAGTACGGTGTGACCATGACTGTGTGGGACCGACCGGAGCCGCCGACCCGCCCCGCGCCGCTCGACCGGGAGCGGATCGTCGCCGCCGCCATCGCGCTGGCCGACGAGGGCGGGCTCGAGGCGGTGTCGTTGCGCAAGGTGGCCGCCCGACTGGACGCCGGCCCGATGCGGCTGTACGGATACATCTCCACCAAAGAGGAGTTGCTCGACCTCATGGTGGACGAGGTCTACGCCGAGATCCTCCCCGAGCGGCAGCCCGGCGACTGGCGGGAGGCGTTGCGCATTCTCGCCCACCGCACCAGACTGGCCGCCCTCCGTCACGAATGGCTGGCCGACCTGCTCGGCGGCCGCCCGGCCCTGGGTCCGAACGCCCTCGCCGTGACCGAGACCACGCTGGGCGCCCTCGACGGCCTCGCCGACGTCGACACCGTCATGCGCGCCGTGGAGACCGTCGGCGCCTACTTCACCGGCGCGATCAGGCGCGAGATCGCGAACCTGCGAGCCGAGCGCGCCACAGGTCTGTCCAAGCGCGACTGGCAGCGCGCCTCCGGCCCGTATCTGACGAGGATGCTGGCCACGGGCCGCTTCCCGGCACTGGCCAAGGCGGTGTACGACGGCACGGACGTGGACGCCGAGGTGTCCTTCGCGACCGGCCTGGACTGGGTCCTCGACGCCGTGGCCGCCAAACTCGCCCGGCCACCGGCGTGACGCCCGGTTCCCGCCGCATGTGAGCGAGGGCGGGGCGCTCCTGCCGCGTGTGAGCGAAGGCGGGGCCGGTACGCACGGCCGTGCGCGCTTGCGCCGTCGCCGGATCCGCCTGCTCGTTCCCGGGCGCCCACGACTGCGGGATGGGGCCGAACAGGCTTCGGTGCCTGCCGTCGCCGGGCTCGGGCGGGCCGGTGACCTCCGCGAGCGCGGCCTCCGCCCCACCCGCCCGGCCCCCGGTGCTTCCTCACACCTTCGTGGGCAGGAACGAAGCCAGCATCGGGACGAGGAGGTCCGTGCGGCTCGGCACCTGCATGTGGGTCGTGTTCGGGAGGATCGCCAGGTGGGCGTCGGGGATGAGGTCGTGCATGCGCGCGGCGTGCTCGATCCGGATGAAGTCGGTGTCGCCGACGACCAGGAGGGTGGGGGCGGCGATCGAACGCAGTTCGTCCTCCGTCCACTCGACGAAGCCGTGGGCCAGCGGCTGGAGCTTGGTCAGGGTGGTCTCGAAGTGGGCGGGGTCGGGGGCGACCCGGGCGTAGGCGTCGACCATCGCGGCGAAGTCGGCGACGGTCGGCAGGCGCGGGGAGGTCTGCTCGGGCGCGGTGATCTCCGCGTGGTAGCCGTCGTGCCGGTAGTGCGTCGCGAGCAGGACGAGGTGGTCGATTCGCTGCGGGTGGCGTACCGCGGTGCGCAGTGCGACCAGACCGCCGAGGCTGAAGCCGAGGAAGTCGGCGCGTTCGATGCCCAGGTGGTCCAGCAGCGCGACGATGTCGTCGGAGAAGACCTCCAGCGACATCGTGCGGTCGCTGTCCGCGGTGTGGCCGTGGCCCTGGAGTTCGACCGCGATCACGCGGTGGTTCGCGGCGAGTACGGGCAGCAGCGCGGCGAAGCTCAGGTCGATGGTCAGCGCGCCGCCGTGCAGCAGGACCAGCGGCGGCCCGTCGGTGCCGTGCAGCTCGTAGTACAGCTCGATGCCGTTCACCGGGGCGTATCCGACGGTGGGGGCGCTGGACGTCATCGTGCTCTCCTCGGAAGGTGTGGGACCGCGTTCACATGATTGGACCCTCCGCCGCCCCGAAACTCATCGCGGCACACCCGACCGATCTTCGGCCGAGCGCGTCGACCCGCGTCCGGAGCACGACCGCGCCCACCGCTCGCCCCCCACGCGGCGGGTCGCGCCGGCCTGCGCGGCCGGTCGGGTCGCCGAGCAGCTTGCCGCCGCCAACCCCGACCTTCGGTCCGGCCGGCGGAGGAAGGTCGAATGAGCCGGTCCGTCGTTCGCGGCCCCTTGGCCCCCTCCGTGCCGCGTCCGTTGCCCGCACCGAAGCCGCGGACCCCCTGCGGCCGAGGCGGGCCGTGCCGTGGTGACCTACCGTTGAAGGTGGTCATTTCATATCAAATCGGTCAGGGGTTGGTATGCGGGCGACGTGGAAGGGCGCAATCTCGTTCGGACTGGTGAGCATCCCGGTCCAGCTGTATCCGGCGACGTCCGAGCACCGCTCGCCGGGGCATCAGGTGCATCGCGAGGACGGCGGCCGGATCCGCTACAAGCGGGTGTGCGAGCTGGACGGCGAGGAGGTCGTCTACGCGGACATCGCCAAGGCGTACGAGGCCGCGGACGGTCGGCAGGTCGTCCTGAGCGACGAGGACCTGTCCGAGCTGCCGCTGCCGAGCAAGAAGGTCGTCGACGTGCTCGCCTTCGTGGACGAGGCCGAGATCGACCCGCTGATGTTGTCCAAGCCCTACTACCTGGGGCCCGCGACGCCGGCGGCGGCCAAGCCGTACGTGCTGATCCGCGAGGCGCTCGCCGGGCAGTCCAGGGCGGCGGTCACGAAGATCACCCTCTCCACGCGCGAGAGCCTGGCGCTGGTTCGCGCCCAGGGCGAGATCCTGACCCTGCAGACCATGTTGTGGCCCGACGAACTCCGCGCGCCCGAGGGCATCGCGCCCACCGAGAACGTCACCATCCGCCCGCAGGAGATGAAGATGGCCGCCTCGTTGATGGACACCCTCAGCGAGGACTTCGACCTGGGCGAGGTGCACGACGACTACCAGCGGGCCATGGACGCCCTGGTCGAGGCCAAGGCCACCGGCACGCACCCCGACGAGGCGGTCGTCAAGGAGGCGAGTGAGAGCAATGTGGTCGACCTGATGTCCGTGCTCACGGCGAGCGTCAAGGCCGCCGAGAAGGACCACCCCAAGCCGGCGAAGCAGACGGACACCAAGACACGCGCGACGACGAAGGGCCGGACGACGGCGAAGACCGCGAGCGGCCGCGCCTCGGCGAAGAAGAGCACGACCACGCGGCCGGGCAGGAAGACGGGCTGAACGCGCTGCCACGGGGTGGGCCGTCGGCGTGGCGGGCCGTCAGGCGGGGTCGGCCGACTCCTGTTCGAGGGCGGCCAGCGCGGCCAGCCTGAGCAGGTCCCGGTCGGGTGCACTGTCCGCGCCCGCGGCGGCACGCGCGGTGATCAACGCCCGCATGGCGGACAGGCGAGCGGCCCGACCGCGGTGCAGCGCGTCCTCGTCGCCGACTTCGGCCGCCCGCAGGCAGGCAAGGTGGGCACGCTCGAACCCGAGCTGGACATCGAGCAACGGCAGCAGACGCGCGGGCAGGCGACCGGCCGGGCTGTCGGACGGGCTGTCGGACGGGCGATCGGGCGGGCTGTCGGGCAATCGTTCGGACATGTGTTCGAGAATAGGCCCTGTGGCTCGAACTCGTCGCCCGGTGCGCGATGTCCCGTCTCGCCAACCTCGAGCCCGGGTGCCGTCGAAGTCCCGGTGATGCGGGGCATTTGCCGAACCCCGGCCCGGAAGCCCGGCTCGGAAGCTCGGAAGCCCGGCCCGGCAACCTGGCCCGGGCGAGCGGGCCGGGTGTGGGGCGGGTGCCGCTGCGTCGAGGGTCGGACTGGCCGGCAACTCGGCGCGAAGCCGCCGAAGTGATCGTGCGCCCGAAGCACCATCCGGGCCCCGTGCTCATGGTGATGGATGTCCCCGTCGCCACTCGCGCTTGGGGCCGGCGAGGATGGCATCGTGTACGAGGACGACGCGCATGCGCACGACGCGCAGGACGCGGACCACGACCACGGCGACGTTGCGAGGAGGGGCGAGTCGATGCCCGAGGAGTGCGATTCGGTCGTGCCGAGCCCCGAGCCGGAGCCTGCCCGCATCGACGCGTTGGCGCGCGCGAACATGGTCGCGTTCGCGGCCGAGCTCGTTGCGCGTGGCTGCGCGGCCGAGGGGCTGGTCGATCCGGACGCGGCCGAGGAGGACGACGAAGGGCGGGCCGAATACCGCCTGTTCGCCGTTCGGCCGCATGCGGACATGGAGCACTGGATCGCCATGCCCGGCGTGGAACTCGCGGTGGTCCGTGCCGCCGAGCCGAACGGCCCCTGGTCGATCGAATGCGACACCGACTCCTACGCGTGGGCCGACCTGGTGGAGGAACTCGCCGACGAGGCGGTCGGGGTGCTCGCCTTCGCCCGGAACCTCGCGCTGTTCCGATCCGAACTCGCGCGGCGCGGCCTGGTATTGCGGGACGAAGAGGTGAACGTCGACGTGGACGCCTGCGGTGGCGGCTACGAGGCGTTCAAGCTGTGTACGCCCGCCGGGGTGGTCCGGCTCCACGTCCCGGACCGGGAGGTGGGCCCGGGTTCGCGGGCGGAGGTGTTCGTGAACGGACACGGGTACGTCTACGAGCAGGCGATCGAGGCCGTCATCGACGCGGCGACACAGGCGTCTTCGGCGTAACGGGCGTCCGGGAACGAGTGGCGGCCCCGCCCGGCGGCCCGTTCACCTTCACCCGCTCCCCGTTCACCTTCACCCGTTCACCCCTTCCACCGACCGTGGTCCTCGGCCGGCGATCACGCCGGGTATTGCCGCGCCCTGACAGCCCGTCAAGACCTGGCTCGATTCGTGTGTGAAGAGGGGACTTACCTCCACCGACATGCCCGCCGCCTCCCCGCATACTGGCGACGCGGCCATGCGGCCGATGTACCGAAGCCGTGGAGAAGGGCGCAGGGCGGATGATTCATGCGGATTCGGGAGCCGAAGCGCGGTTGCCTGGGGCGGGCAGGGGTTTCTCCCTTTCGGAGGGGTTCGTCGCACTGCGCCGATCGCTGGTGTTGTGGTGGCTGTCGTTCCGGGCGGCGCTGTTGTCGTTGGCGGTCTCGGTGGTCGTGTCGTTGCTCGGTACCGGTCTGGGTCTGCTCTTGTTGGCGCCGGTCGTATGCGCGGTGCGGCGGCTTGTCAATCGGCAGCGTGCGCTGGCGGATCGGTGGTCGAACGTGCGGATCCCGGCCTGCTACCTGCCCGCGCCCGAGCCGATTCCCGGTGGGCGCGGCTTCTTTGCTCGGCTGCGGTGGATCGCCCGGGATCCGCAGACCTGGCGCGACTGGCTCTGGTTGGTGCTCGACCCGATCGTCGGCGCCACACTCGCGGCCGGGCCGAGTGTGCTGTTCCTCGGTGGTTTCTGGGCGATCGGGCTGGCGTTCTACGGAGTCCCGTTGTCGCACGAATGGGACGGCCTCTGGTACCTGTTCGTCCCGGTCCGGGATCAGACCACCGCGACCCTCGCGGGCGTGCTCGGTCTGCTCCAGCTGCCCCTCGCGTTGTGGCTGGCGCCGCGTGCGGTACGCCTGCACGCCCGGTACACCCGGGCCGTGCTCGCGCCGAGCGAGAAGGCGCAGATGGCGTACCGGATCGAACAGCTCACCGCGACCCGCGCCGAGGCGGCCGACACGCAGTCGGCCGAGATCCGGCGGATCGAACGCGACCTGCACGACGGCGCGCAGGCACGGCTGGTCGCGATGGGCATGACGCTCGGCGCGGCCGAGCACCTCCTGGACAGCGATCCCGCCGCCGTGCGCGCGCTGTTGGTCCAGGTCCGCGAATCCTCGTCCATGGCGCTGGAGGAACTGCGCGATTTGGTCCGCGGTATCCATCCGCCGATCCTGGCCGACCGGGGCCTGGGCGACGCCGTACGCTCGCTTGCCATGATCTGCCCCCTCGACGTGCAGGTCGACATCGACCTGCCGGGGCGTCCGGACGCGCCGGTGGAATCAGCCGCGTACTTCGCCGTCTCGGAGGTTCTCACCAACGCCGCCAAGCACTCGGGCGCCGACCGGGTCCGGATCGACATCGGCTACGCTCTCGGGCGGCTGCGCATCGGGATCACCGACGACGGCCTGGGCGGGGCGGATCCCCGCCGGGGGAGCGGCCTGCGCGGCATCGAGCGCCGGCTCGCCACGTTCGACGGTGTCCTGGCCGTGACCAGCCCGCCGAACGGCCCGACCCGGGTGACGATGGAGATTCCGTGCGCATTGTCCTCGCCGAAGACCACTTCCTCCTCCGGGACGGGGTGATCCGACTGCTGGAGGCGTACGGCAACGAGGTCGTGGCCGCGGTGGAGAGCGGGCCCGACCTGCTCGCCGCGCTCACCGAACTGCGGCCCGACGTCGCGATCGTGGACATCCGCCTGCCGCCGACCTTCACCGACGACGGCCTGCGTGCGGCCCTGGAGGCCCGGCGTCGGGTGCCGGGCCTGCCCGTGCTGCTGCTGTCCCAGTACGTCGAGCCGTTGTACGCCCGCGAGTTGCTGGCCGACGGAGCGGGCGCGGTCGGCTACGTCCTCAAGGACCGGGTCTTCGACGGCGGGCAGTTCGTCGACACCATTCGACAGGTGGCCCGGGGCGGAACGGCGATGGACCCGCAGGTGGTCTCGCAACTGCTGACCGGCAAGGACCGCGACACCCACCTGGGCAGCCTGACCCCGCGCGAACGCGAGGTATTGGAATGGCTCGCCCAGGGGCGCTCCAACGCGGGTATCGCCGAGGGCCTGTTCATCTCCGAGAAGGCGGTGGCGAAGCACATCGGCAGCATCTTCACCAAGCTCGGCCTGCAACCGTCGGACAACGACAACCGGCGGGTGTTGGCGGTCTTGGCCTATTTGGACCGCTGAGGCGGGGAGCGAGAGTGGGAGTGGGGAACGAGGAACGAGGATCGAGGTACGCAGGGTCCCGGGGCGCGGGACGTTCGGCACAGGGCGCGATCGCGCGGCAGCACTCCCATGCGACGGCGCGCCCCACCGGGCACCGGCACCGGCACCGGCTGCGGAGGCAGCGCGGCGCGATGGCGCGGCCACGCGGGACGCGGCCGCGCGGGAACGCGATCGCGCGAGCATGACCCGGTCGCGCCGGTCGCCCCGGCCGACCCGTACCCATATCCCCTGTCCGGCCTGGCCGCTATCGTGCGGGCGTGACCCGTCCGCCGCAGCGCGCGCTGCTCTTCCTCGATGTCGACGGACCGCTTCTCCCGTTCGGGGCGGCCGAGTATCCGAACCACGGCACGGATCCCCAAGCGTGCGACGTCGATGCGAACCCGCTGTTGGCCAGGCTCGATCCCGGGTACGGGCCCCGGTTGTTGCGGCTGCCGTGCGATCTGGTCTGGGCCACGGCCTGGATGGAGGAGGCGAACACGTACATCGCCCCTCGTCTCGGTCTGCCGGAACTCGCCGTGGTGATCTGGCCGGAACAGACCGAGGTCGACGATCGGGACGAGCGGGCCGGGCTGCATTGGAAGACCCGCACCCTGGTGGTCCGGGCGGCCGGCCGCCCGTTCGTCTGGGTCGACGACGAGTTCACCGACACCGACCGAGCCTGGGTCGCCGCACACCACAGGGGTTCCGCCCTGCTCCACCACGTCGATCCCCGCCGAGGTCTCACCGAAGCCGACTTCACCACCGTCGCCACCTGGCTCCGCGACCCGCACGTCGCGCCTCCTTCCCCGCCGACGACCTGACGCGGCCCACCCCGCCCATCGCCACGAGTCGAGCGGCCTTGACTGTCCCGTGCGCCCGGTCCGGGCGCACATGTGAGGCGTCTCCGTGTCGTTTGCGGTCAGCCGGTGGGAGTGCGTCCGGGGTGGCCGCGGTGGCGGGTGACGGACTCCCGGACGGCGGGGGCGATTTCGGTGGCCCAGCGCTGGTGTTGGGTCGGGTCGTCGGACTCGGCGCCGAAGATGAAGGTGTCCATGCCGAACTGGACCACCAGCGCGGTGAGTTCCTCGACCCACTGGCGGGGCGGGCCGACCAGGTAGCCGTTGGAGGGGCCGTGCGTGATGGCCCCGAAGACGTTGTAGACGCGTCGGATGGTGGCGGGATCGCGTCCGGCCTCGGCCGCGCCGTCGTCGATGCGGCGTTGCATGTCGGGCAGCTTCTCGGGTGTCGCGTAACTGTTCGAGGGGCACCAACCGTCCGCCTTGCGGCCGAGCATGTTCAGCATGCGCGGACCCAGCACGCCCAACCAGATGCCCATCGGGTGCACGGGCCGGGGGCCGGGGTGCACGCCCGCGAGTTGGTAGTGCCGGCCGGTGTAGCGCACCGAGCGCTCCGCGGACCACATCAGGCGCACGATGTCGACCGCCTCCTCCAGCGCGCCCGCCGCCTCGCCGGGGGTACGCGCCGGACCGCCCATCGCCCCGATGGCCTCCCAGAACGCACCCGCTCCCAGGCCGAGTTCGAATCGCCCGCCGGAGAGCACGTCCAGGCTGGCCGCCGTCTTGGCCAGCATTGCCGGGGGACGCAGCGGCAGGTTCGCCACATCCGGGAAGACGCGCACCCGCCGCGTGTTCGCCAGGATCACCGCCATCAGCGCCCAGGTGTCCAGGAAGCGGCTCTGGTAGGGATGGTCCTGCACCCCGATGAGATCCAGACCCTCCCGCTCGGCCATGCCCGCCAGCGCGAGGATCTCGTCGACCCGTGAGCTTTCGGGCGTAGGAAAGACACCGAACTCCAACGGGCGCCCGTAATCGGTCATATTTTGCATTTTAGGTTGCCAACCATGTGTTTGCAGGCTACTGCGGTGCAGGGTGGCCCCTGGCGTGCGCGGTGTGGTGCCCCGAGCCGAGGCGGGGCGACAACGGGCACGAAGCGCTGCGCGGAGTCGGGAGCGGCGCGGCCCCCCGGCGGATCACCCGCCGGGGCAGCGACGGCGACGCAAGCGCCCGTCGTCACAAAAGGCGGGCGTCCGTCGTCATATGCATGACGTAGCGGCATCGGCCCGGGCCGGCGGGGAACCGGCCCGGGGCGATGCCGACACGGATCCGTCCGTTGAACGCCGGCAGTAAGGACCACGTCATGCCGTTCCCGACCGAGTGCGCACGATGACGGCGCCGTCGATCCCTCGCGTCTCCGCCTACTGGGCGCCCTGGGAGCACGCGTTGCACACGTTCCTCGTCCGCGTGCACGGCGATCGGACCCTGGCGGCGCGCTTTCCGGCCGGCGTCGACGCGGGGCCCTGTGCGTCGGCCCTGGAGGCGATCACCGCGCACCTGCCGCACACGCTCGACCGCCGGCGCGCGACCCGGGCCGTTGCGCAGGTGGTCACGCTGTACGTGATCCACCAGGGACGCACCGCCGCGTCGCTGCATCGCCCGGACGGCACCTCGATCGGCGCCGCCTGCCGTGACCTGTCGCTGCGACTCGTGCCCGAGGGCACCCTGGTGCAGCGGCGACAACGCACACGCTTCGATGCCGCGGTCGACGCGGCCACGATGGAGGAACTCGCCGCTCGACTGCGCGGCCTGATGCCCGAACTCCGGGCGAGGCGCATCGCGCTCGACCACGTGCGACTGGCCAAGGACCTGCTGTGGTGGGAGACCCCGGTCGGTCACCGCTACGCGCGCAACCGCTGGGAGGAGGACTTCCACGACCTGGGCGCATCGACCTCCGCCGACGGCGAACCCGGCGACCGGGAACGCCGGTGACCACCCGGCCCGACCTCGTCCGGGGGTGACGCCGCGACGGCGCCGGGGTGACCCGCATCGGCACTCGACGCCACGACCGCGGGCGCACGACGGGCCGCGCCCCGCACCCGGCCCGGGCCCGTACCGGCACCCGGCCGGTCGGGTCAGTGCTCGGCCGGGTCCAGGGTGAAGCGCAGTTCGGGACGTTGCCAGGTGACCTTCGGCGGTGTGGGGGCCACCGTGCCGATCCGTTCCGCGCCCATGCGGCGGTAGAACTCCTCGGCGGGCGGATGCGAGACCACGCGCACCTCGGCGAGTCCGGTGGCCCGGGCCCGATGGAGCATGTGCTCGACGAGCAGCCGCCCGACGCCCAGGCCCTGCGCGTCGTCCGCCACGAACGCCAGGTCCAGCTCCGGCGGTTCCGAAACCAGCGCGTAGCAGCCCAGCAGCCGGTCGGTGGCATCGACGGCCACGAACACGTGATGTCGGGCGATGTACTCGACGGTCACGACGTAGTCGGAGACGATCGAGGCGTACATGCCCGTGTAGGCGCCGGACGAGCGGACCAGCGCGGTGAGGCGCTCCGCATCCCCGGCACCCGCCCGCTTGATGGTGATGGCGTGCATCCGAGACAGTTCGGGAGGGTGTCCTGCGGGCGGTGGCGAACGGTACCGGCAGGCTTCGTCGTCGGCGCGCAAGGCTTCCGGGAAGAGGCGGCTTCCGGGAACCGGAGTCCCCGACCGCCGCCGGGTGACGGGTCCGGAGCGCCCTCCCGGCTGCCGGTCCGCGCTCACGGACGCGTCGTCAACCGCCGGCGGGTGTCGCACTCGACGTCGACGTCGGCGGCGACGTCGAAGCCGCACTCGTGCTGCCGCTCGTGCTCGGGGTGCCGTTCGGGCCGGTGTCCGTGCTCGTGGTCGCCGGCTCCGTGGACGGCTCGCCGGTCTCCGGGGCGGAGGCGGGCGGCGGCGACTGCGAGTCGTCCGCACTCGGCAGGTCCGTCGGCGCGGTGGGGCCGACCGACGGGTACGCGTCCATGCGGATGGCGGCCAGGATCGCGGACCGCCGGTTCCGGTCCAGGGGAGGGTCGGATTCGACGTAGGCGCCGTCGGTGCGGAAGACCCGGTCGGGCCGGCGGTCGTCGAAACCGAGCGGCGGCTTGCCGAAGCCGACCGCGAACCAGGGCGGGTCGGTGCCGTCCAGGTTCGGCGGGTCGTCGGTGCCGAAGCGCAGTGCGTACACCGGAGGGTCGGTCGTCTTGCCGATCGAGGACACCAGCGAGGTCAGGTGTTCGCCGGCGGCCAGCAGATCCCGATCCAGCCCGACCGGCACGCCGGTCGGCCGGCGGCTGCCCGGGGCCACGCTCTCGGCCACCCGATGCACCCGGGCGGAGTCGGCGGCGGGGCCGGCCAACGAGGCGACCGCCCAGGCGCCGGACGTCCACTGCCAGGCCAGCTGGATCCGACCGTCGACCGGGTCCGGCCCGGTCAACCACGCGGCCGGATGCCCGTTCACGAGCGGAGCGGGCGCGCCCAGGCCGGCCTCCCCGCCGGGCAGCCGGTCCGGCGCGTACATCGTCACCGTCGCCCGCGTGGCCGCCACGTCGTCCGGCGCGCCGCTGCGCTTCTCCGGGCCCAGGATCACCCGCTGGCGGTACTTCCCGGTCTCGTAGAGCACCGGTGTGAAGCCGCCGGCCGAACCCACCTGGAAAGCGCGCTGCCGCACGTCGAACGTGCCGCCCGCCGCGGGACCGGTCGCACCGTTGTGCAACGGCGCGGCGATCAGCACCGTCACCAGCACCACCAGTGCCACGGCCAGGGCGCCGCCCGTCACCGCGAGCGCGCGCCGGACCCGGACCGCGCGCCGGCCCTCCCGGATCGCGCGGGCCATGTCGACGCCGGGTTCGTCGGGCGCGATCCGCGGCGTCTCGCGCAGCGCGGCCAGTAGTCGGGCGCCCTCGTGCTCGTCGGTGTCCATGGCCGGTCTACTCCCCTTCCCAGCGGGCCACGACCGGCCCGTCCAGCAGTGTGCGCAGTCGCGCGAGTCCCTGCGCGGTCTGGCTCTTGACCGTGCCCTGCGAGCAGCCGAGGATCTCGGCCACCTCGGCGACCGGCAGGTCGCACAAAAAGCGCAGGACCAGAACCACCCGCTGTCTGGGCGGTACCCGCGACAACGCGATCCGGACCGCGTCCCGAGTCTCCACGTCGGGCCCGGGCGGCGCCGGCGGCACCGGGGTGTCCTGCGGCGCGCCGATCAGCCGCACCCGGGCCCAGGCGAGCCGGCGCTCGTTGAGGAAGGCGCGCACCAGCATCCGGTGTACGTACCGGTCGAGGTCGTTCGCCGCGGCCGCGCGCCGCCAGTGCACGTACAGCCGGGTGATGGTGTTCTGCACGATGTCGTCGGCGTGGTGCGGATCACCGCACAGCAGCCGGGCGACCCGGCGCAGGGCGGGCAGGCGGGCGCTCACGTACTCGGTGTACGCGTGCTCGTCGCCGCGCCGCACCCGACCACCCTCCCCGGGTACTCCGGCGCCGGCCGGAGTGCCTTCCCGCCCCGTGTCCGTACCGGTTGCGAACTCCCCGGTACGGTACGGGGCCGCCTGCTCAGCCGGCACGGGCCGCACCCCCCGCCCGTACTTCCCACAGCCACACCCCGCCGATCGGCACACCGGGGCCGAGCAACCGGTCGAGTGTCGCGCGCAGTGCCTCCCGCCGGTCGTGCGGGCCCAGCACCACCGCGTCCGCCCGCCAGTAGTCCAGGTCGGCGCGGGCCTGTGCGCGTTCGGTGTCGGTGACCTCCGGCACGGTCCCGCTGTCGCGCACCTCGCGCAGGAGTTGCGAGGTGGGTCGGGTCACCGCGCCGTAGCCGCCGAGCCGGTCCGGCCCGAAGGGGCCGACGAAGTAGCCCTCGGCGAGCGGGAAGCCCAGCCCCGCGTCGACCTGCCAGCCCAGCGCGCGGGCGTCGGAGGGGTCGGGCAGCGGCACGGTCACGATGGCCCGGCCGGGCCCGGTGAAGCGGCGCCACGTGCCGTCGGCGAAGAACGCGGGGGTCGGCTCGCGCGGCGCGGTGGCCAGCGGCTGCGGCAACAGCGGCACCAGCGCCTGGAGCAGCGCGACGCACCACAGCAGCCACAACCGCCGATCGCCCGCGTCGCGCACCGCCTGGGCGCCCAGCGCGAGCAGGATGCCCAGCACGGGCACGCACACCATGGTGAAGCGGCTCTCCAACACCGATTCGTACAGCGGGAGTTGGCCGAACCACCGCCATGGTCCGGAGATTCCGGTGGGCTCGCCGTCGAGGATGATCTCCGGGCCGAGGGAGAACAGCGCGGCGCCGACCAGCACGCCGGCCAGGGCCCTGGTCAGGGCCGAGCGCCACAGCGCCGCGGTGATCGCGACGGCCAGGATCGGCAGCGGCCAGCCGAAGAACGCGTTCTCCTCGGTGCGGTTCATCGACAGACGCGCGGAGACGTCGATGTCGCCGGCGAGCGAGCGGTCGGCGTAGGCGGTCAGCGCCGCGAGGTCGTTGCCGGCCGGGCCGTGCAGCAGGTTGGTGTAGCTCTGCGGTCCGGTGAACTGCCACCACAGCGGATAGGCGATCAGGACACCGCACAGCGCCACGCCGATCGGGAGGCCGCGGGCCAGCGGGCGCAGTGCGGCGCGGGCCGCGGCTGGCGCGACGCACGCGTAGGTGAGGGCGAACAGCGCGATGCCGGTCGAGGCGAGCAGCAGCGCCTCCTCGCCGAGGAAGATCTGATAGGTCGTCAACAGGCCGAGCAGGATGCCGTCGCGGATCGGCCGGCGGCCGGCGGCGAGCCGGATCAGCCGGTCGATGATCAGCGGCAGCACGAACAGCACGGCCAGGTTGGGGTGTGCGTTGGCGTGCGAGACCATCGGCGGGGCGAACGCGCAGAAGCCGCCGCCGAGGGCGGCGGCGGGCCGTGAGGCGACCAGGTGCCGGGAGATCAGGTAGTACCAGGCGGCGGCGGTCGCGGCGAGCCCGCCGGTGAGCACGATCGCCCAGGTCGCGGCCGGGCCGAACAGCCAGGTGATCGGCGCGAGCGGGATGGACAACCCCGGCATCGAGGTGTTCGCCATCAGGTTCACCCCGGCGGGATGGTTCTGCAGCGTCGTGGTCAGCGGATTCTCGCCGTGCGACACCGCGCGCGCGGTCACCGCGAAGAACCACTCCCACTGGCGCTGGTCCTGACCGCTGTCCACGAGGTATCGCCCGGCCGGGCCGCCGGCCCACAGTCCGCGGTACAGCAGCAGCGCGGCCACCAGGTAGGCGGCGCAGGCCAGTGCGTCGGCGGCCCGTGCGGTGCGCGGGAGAACCATCGTGCGCGGCGCGGCGACGACCTCGCGTACGGCGCTCACGCGGCCCGGCCCGGCGGCAGCGGGATCGCGAAAGGGTCCCGGGAGGTGTCCGAACCCCCGTCCGGGCGCGCCGACCTCGTCCCGGGTCGCTGCGGGCGACCGTGCCGCAGCCGTACCCGGGCCAGGTCGGTGAGCACCTCCAGGCAGTGGCCGGGGCGCAGCTTGGAGCCGCTCTGGTGGGTCCAGGCCACCGGTACCTCGACGAAGCTCCAGCCGGAGGCGAGGAAGAGCCGGAGCACCTCGATGTCGAAGGCCCAGCCGTCCACGCACGCGCGCGCGAACGCGGCGCGTGCCTTGGCGCCGTCGAACAGCTTGAACCCGCACTGGGTGTCCACCGTGCCGGGCAGCGCGACGGCCCGGATCAGTCGGCCCCCCACGTCCGACAACATCCGCCGCACGGGCGGCCGATCCACCGTGAAGGGCCCGCCGCGCGAGCCGATCGCGGCATCGAAGCCGTCGTCCAGGGCCGCCTGGAGCCGGTCCAACTCGGCGATGGGGGTGGCCAGATCGGCGTCGCACACCAGCACGCGCCGGCCCCGCGAGCCGGCCACACCCAGGCGGACGGCGTGCCCCTTGCCCCGATTGACCGGATGCCGCACCACGCGCACCCGCGGGTCGTGCCCGGCCGCGGCCGTGGCGACGGCGTACGTATCGTCGGTGGACCCGTCGTCGGAGACGATCAGTTCCCAGTCGATCCCGGCGCCGCGGAGGTGGTCGAGTACGGCGGTCAGGGTCGCCGGCAGCCGCCGCGACTCGTTGAACACGGGTATCACGACCGACAGCTCGGTCCCGGCAGGAGTTCGCTTCACAACCCTGTGACACGGCGACCATTTCCCCGCGTTGTATGACGTGGGTCACACCTGGAGGTGGGGCAAGGCAGGGCAGGGCGGGGCCGGCCGTCGGGGCCGGGCTCGGGCGGTTCATGCCGACCCGATCCGCCGATCGCTACGCCGTGTAATCGCCCGGGCGGCGGCAGGCGAGTATCTCCGGAGGTCGGTGAACCCCGGAGCGATGTGGCGGGAACGCCGGCTCAATTCCCGTCGAAGGTTTGTGCCGGGCCGGATTCGTGACTCGTCCGTCTTGCATACTCACGATCGTTGTCGACGATCGCCGGCCGGAATTCGTCGACTTCGGTTCCTTCGGCTTCCCGATCCCAGGCACGCTCCCGACGGTCTCCACCACGGGCAGCCGCCGGCTCCGGGATGAGTGACGGGTCATCACCTCCACATGGGCACAACGCGTAGTCGTCCTTTGCTCGGCACCCTCCGGCTACGACGGGCCGCCGCCGGCCTGATCGTGCTGGGACTGCTGGTCCTGCTGTTTCCGATGATCTCCTCGGCGGCGGAATCGCCGCCCACGCGCACCGCGCGAGCCGATTACCTCACCGGTGAACAACGCGCCATGACCCCCGGATTGGTCACCCGATCCGGGAGCTACAGCGAACTGGCCTCCGGGCCCGACGAAAGCTTCGGCGACACCCGCTCGCGTGCGGCGGACTGGCTGACCGTGCCCGCCGCCGGGGCGGACGGCACCGCCTCGGCCGATCGATCCGTGCCTGCCGGTACGCCGCTGGGCAAGCGCACCGCCACCATCGCGTCGGCGACGATGAACGTCTCGCGCACCGGGCAGACCCTGAACGCCCGGTCCGACGTGGCCGGATTCGACCACCCCCTCAACCAGTTCCGCGAACTCGACCAGGTGGTCGGCGTGTCGTCCCTGGTGCACATCGACAGGGTGCACACCGAGGTGGGCGCCCCGAGCACCCCGGCCACGGCGAGCACCCCGAGCACCCCGGGGGAGGCCGCCGCCGACGTCCCGCGCGCCACGACCGCGGTCACCGGCCTGACCTTCTTCCCCGGCTCGCCGCGCGAGGAGCGCGTCGAGCTGCCCGACGGGCGCATCCCGGGCGGGCTGCTCACTCGCACCCTGCACTTTCGCACCGACGACGACGGCCTGGTCATGAAGAGCCTGTACAAGGGCGATCCGGCGATGTACCGGGCCATGCTCGGCGACGGCACCGGCTTCCTGGACGCGACCTGGACCGTGCTGGTCGCCGACCTCGCCTCGACCACCTCCGACTCCGCGCGGGCGGGTCTGGGCGTGACCATCGACATGCGGTGGCGGGTGGGCATCGACGCCCGGGACACGCTGCGACTGCGCATCGACGGCAACGAACGCTACCTGGACACGCGGATCGCCGAGGTGACCGCGGGCGACCCGGCCGCGGTGTTCCGGCGCCCGGCGCTGCCCACGACCACGGTCACCGGGTTCGGCCCGCCCGGTGCCGGCCCGGGCGCCACGGTCACGGTGACCGGGACCGGCCTCGACGCGGGCGGGCTCGGCGTGTACGTCGACGGCTCGCCCGAGCGGGTCACCGGTGATGCGTTGCACGTGGCCGCCGACGGCGCCTCGCTCACCTTCGCCGTGCCGTCGGGCGCGACGCCCGTCAAGGGTGTACTCGTGGTCGGCGACCACGGCGAGGGCCGGGCCGGGAGCTTCCCCGCCCCCGGCGGCGGCAGTTCCGGACCCACCATCCCCACGACCGGGGTGCCGCCGAGCCCGACCGACCAGGGCCCGGTACGGCACGCCTCCTGGCAGGGACCGGCGGTCAAGGTGGGCGACCTGCCCGAGTCGTGCGTCACCGCCGCCCAGTGGCGAGTGCCCGCCGACCGCGCCGTGTTCACGGCCGCGCTGGGCGACGGCGGGGTGCGCGCACCGGCGATCACCTCGGCGGTGTTCACGTTCGCCGACGAGGCCGGCACCCGACACGAGGTGGCCACCGCCGCCGGGCCGATCTGGGGGCAGCCGTGGCCCCAGGGGCCCGCCGCGCATGTGGTCGGCACCCGGCCCGCGCAGGCCGCGGCGATCGTGCCGAACGCGTGGACGCTGGTCGCGCTGAGCGCCGACCACCACGGCGGCGACGGCGCGAAGCAGACGGCGCTCCAGCCCGCCGGCGGCTGTTGGGCGCTGGGTGGCGAGCGGCCGACCACGCCGCCGACCTCGACGCCACCGACGACGACCCCGCCCACCAGCGAGCCGCCGACCTCGACGCCGCCCACCACGCGGCCGTCCACCGGACCGCCGACGCTGCCGCCGACCGGTGAACCCTCGGGCGGGCCGACCCACACCTCCACGCCGACCGGCCCCGGCGCCACCACCACCTCGACGTCGGGTTCGGACGGCGGCGGCTCCGGCACCTCGGGTACGGCCGGCTCCGGTTCCGGGTCCGGCACGGTCCCGGAGACCGCGACCGGTGGCGGCGGCAGCCTCTCGCGCACCGGAGCCGACGTGGTCCTGCCCGTCCTCCTCGGCACCGCCGCGCTCGGCGCCGGCCTCGTCCTGCTGTTCGCCGCACGTTCCAGGAGCACCCGATGAGCCCCGCGCCCGACCGGAACCCGCACCTGCCCCGCTCGGGCGTACCCGACCGGCTCGCCGCGACGATGAGCATCGCCGAACAACACGAATACCTGCGCAGCAGGCGCCGTACCGTCTCGCGCCGCGGCGTGCTCACGGCAATCGGCCTCGGCGGCGCGGCCGTTCCGCTGTTCGGCACGTCCTCGTCGGCCGGCGTCCGCCGAGCGCCGTCGCTGCTCTCCGGCACGGACTACGTCGACGGGAACGCGCTCAAGCCCTCCGGCCGGCACCTCGCCCTGGGCGCGGACCCGCGCAGCCAGGCCGCGATGAGCTGGCAGGTACCGCAGCCGGTGCGCCGGCCGTACCTGCGCCTGGGCACCTCGCCCGGGCAACTGGACCAGGTGGTGCCGGCCGAGATCCGGCACCTGCACTCGCACCTGATCGAGTACGCCGACAACCCCGCGTCGGCCTACTTCGACTACGACCAGTACCACCTGCACGCCGCCCTGGACGGGCTCGACCCGGGCACGCGCTACTACTACGCGCTCGGCCACGAGGGCCTGGACGCCGGCTCGGTGGCCGCGACCGTCGGTTCGTTCCGCACCGCACCGGCGACGAGCGGCGTCCCGGAGCCCTTCACGTTCACCGCGTTCGGCGACGAGGGCGTGGAGTTCGGCGCCGCCGCCAACCAGACCCTGATGCTCCGGCAGAACCCGGTGTTCCACCTGCTCGCGGGCGACATCGCCTACGCCGCCTCGGGCGCGGGACTGCCCTCCAGCCATCACAGCGCCGAGGGCGCGGACAAGCTCCAGCCCGAGGTGTGGGACGAGTACCTGCGGATGATCGACCCCGTCGCGGCGTCGGTGCCGTGGATGGTGGCGATGGGCAACCACGACATGGAGGCGCTGTATTCGCCGGACGGGTACGGCGGCCACCTCGCCCGCTGGCACCTGCCCGGCAACGGACCGCGCAACGCGCATGCCACGTACGGCTTCCGCTACGGCAACGTCGCGGTGGTCAGCCTGGACGCCAACGACGTCTCGCACGAGATCCCGCACAACCGCGGCTACAGCGCCGGTGCCCAGACGACCTGGCTGGCCGGGCATCTGGCCCAGGTGCGGCGCACGCCCGGGATCGACTTCGTGGTGGCCTTCTTCCACCACTGCGCCTACTGCACGGCGACCGACCACGTCTCGGACGGCGCGATCCGGGAGGAGTGGATCCCGCTGTTCGACCGCTACCAGGTCGATCTGGTGATCAACGGACACAACCACGTCTACGAGCGGGCCGATCCGATGCGCGGCGGCGTGCGCACCCGGCGGGCGGACATCGGCGACCGGATCCGGCCGGCGACCGACGGCACCACGTACCTGACCGTGGGCAGCGGCGGGAAGAGCGGCTACGAGTTCTCCGCGCCGGAGACGTACGCGGGCGGGCCCGCCGACGTCACCGACGCGGTCGAGGGCGGCTTCCACTCCGGGGCCGGCAAGGTGGACGAGACCGTCGAGTGGTCGCGCGTGCGGTTCCGCGGCAACGCCTTCGTCGCCGTCGACGTGCGCCCGGCCGCGGCCGGGCGGGAGACCACGATGACGATCCGCACGCTCAGTGCGACGGGCGCGCAGATCGACACGATCACCCTGGTTCGGGACGCCGGTACGCCGATCCCGTCCGCGAGCACGGGCGAGCGGAGGGCGGGCACGGGGACCGGCGGCTGAACGGGCGGCCGGCACCGGGCGGGACACTCCGTCCGGTGCCGGCCGCGGTCGGGCCGGGCGCAGCGGGTCCGGCCCGGGTCGGGGGGCGACTCGGAGGCGGCCATGACGCGCTCGCGCACCCGGTCGTCCCGAATCCCGATGGGCCGAGGCGGCCGGCGCGACCGCGCGTGCTCCGAGGCGGTGACCGATCGGGAATCGGGAACCCGCCGCCGGATCGGGGTCGATCGTGCCCCGCGGGTCAGGCGGTGCCGATCAGGCGGGCCCGGGTGCGGGCCGGTGCCGTCGGCGGCAGCGAATCGACGATGTCGGCGAGCGTGACCCCCGCGAGGCTGCTGCGCCACGCCTCGTACGCCTCGGCCATCTTCGCCGCCAGGATGCACGTCTCGCGGCAGTCTTCGGCCGGCAGTGCGCCGCGTCCCTGTTGCCGGATCTCGCGGCACTCGTACGGCGAGGCCGTGCCGTCGACGGCCTCGACGACCTGGAGAAGCGTGATCTCGGCGGCGGGTCGGGCGAGCCGGAATCCGCCCCTGGGACCGGTGGTCGCCGTGAGCACGCCGGCCCGGACCAGGGTCTTCAACTGCTTGGCCAGATAGGGCGCCGGAAGGTCGTAGTACTCGGCGAGTTGGGTCGTCGACGCACTGGATCCGGGGTCGAGTTGGCCGAGGGACGCGGCGCAGTGCAAGACCCATTCGGTGCTCCCGGGCAGCTTCATGAGCCTCAGTCTATCGTAGAGATTGTGGACCTGTTTAGTCCATGATAGCGTCTGCGGTGCAGCGAGAGAAAGAGAGAGATCATCATGCGGATCGCAATCGCCGGCGCGACCGGAAACATCGGCGCGCTCACCGCCGCGGCGCTGGAGCGGGCCGGCCACGACGTGGTGCGGATCAGCCGTTCGCTCGGCGTGGACCTGGTCGACGGCGACGGCCTCGACGAAGCGCTGGCCGGCGTCGACGCCGTGGTGGACGCGACCAACGGACCGGCGACCGGCCGGGAGGAGACGGTGGCGTACTTCGGCACCACCACGCGGAACCTGCTGGCCGCCGAGAAGCGCGCCGGGGTCCGGCACCACGTGCTGCTGTCGATCGTGGGGATCGACCGGGTCGAGGGCAACGCGCACTACGCCGGCAAGCGCGAGCAGGAGCGCCTGGTTGCCGAGGGCGCGGTGCCGTGGACGATCGTCCCGGTGACGCAGTTCCACGACTTCGCCGCGATGGTGGCGAGTTGGACCGAGCAGGACGGCGTCGCCCCGATCGCACCGCTGCTGGTCCAGCCGATCGCCCCCGCGGACGTGGCCGACGTGCTCGCCGACATCGCGACGGGTGAGCCGCGGGGCCGGCACGTCGACGTTGCCGGCCCCGAGACCCAGGACCTGGTGGACATGGCCCGGCGCACGAACGAGGCGCGCGGCCACGCGGTGAAGCTGGTACCGACGTGGTCGTCCCTGTTCGGCCCGAGCATGGCCGGCGAGGTCATGCTGCCGGCCGAGGGCGCGCACCTCGCCCCGACCACCTTCGACCAGTGGCTGGCGGAACAGCGCTAGGCCGTGTCCGGTGGGAAGCCGCCCGCATGGGCCGGCGGAGGGCAAGCCCCCGCCGGCCCTGCCGGGTTACGGCCGGTGCGGGCTCGGGTTCGCCGCCTCGGCGTCGAAGCGCGCCGTGGTTGCGTCGATGCTCCGGCGTCGCAGTCCGGCCTTCTCCAGGACTCGGATCGAGGCCGGGTTCGCCAACTCCACGTCGGCGTAGACGACCCGCACCTCCGGGAGGGTCAGGGCGTGTGCGACCAAGGCGCGGGTGGCCTCGGTGGCGTAGCCTCGGCCGCGCCGCGAGGCGACGACGCCGTAGCCGATTTCCAGGGCACCCTCGCTCGGCGGCCACATCATGCCGATGCTGCCGATCACGAGGCCGGTCTCCCGCTCGATGATCAGACGGTGTCCGGACGCCGCCGGCTCGTCGGACTGTTCGGCGATGACACCGGCGATGACACGATCGCCTTCGGCGGGGAAGTCGGCCGCCCAGTGCGTCGACCGCACGTCGGCGAGTACGGCGGCGATGTCGTCGGCGGACCACGGCCGCAGCACGAGGTGCTCGGTGGTCAGGTCCGTGGCGGTGGGAAAGGTAGAGGAAGACACGCAAGACTCCAGGTCGTTCGAGACGACCGGGCCGGCTGCGACGTTGTGCTACGTGCGCGCGACCCGGACAAGGGCATGGCGATGAAGCCCGGCGCGGGCCATATTCATCAACCTCCCTGGTCGCGGTGGCGAGCACGCATGATCGCGTGTCGACGGAACCTATCAAACGAAGCCGGTGTGGGGGAGACTCGCCCCCGTCGTGCTCGGCGCGCACGTCGGGGCGAGCAATCGCGTGTTCGACACCGCAAGGCTCCGCTCTCTCGGTGGTCACCCCCAAACCGAGTCCCGTGCCCGCGACTTCGCAGGCGGCGGTGGGGTGTGCCCGCACATGCGCCGAGCCTCGCGAGGTCGTGCGGGCCGCCGCCCGTGCATGCCGGGCCGCCGATCGTTGCGAAGGCGCGTGCGTATCCCCGACGTGTCGCCGATGGGGGTCGTGGCGAACGGGAGGGGCTCGGCGGCTGAATTCCTGTACATGATGGCGGCGAGGCATGGACGGGCGGCCGTTGCATCCGGTGGGATGGGTTCCGCCTTTCGTCGTCCCGCGACGCGGACCCGCTTCACCGGTCCGCGGCACGGGAGTTCGACGGGCGGAGTTCGGCTGCTCACCCCTGCTCCCGGCATCCCGTACAGGGAGCGCCGGCATCCTGGAGGTATTCGATGCGTCGGCTGACCACAATCCTTGCCACCACCGCGATGGCGGTCGCCGCCGGAGTCGGCGCGACCGCGCCGGCCCAGGCCGCACCCGCGAACAAGCCCCAAGTGTTGTCCGGTTGGACCCAGACGAGCGCCGACAGCTACAACGCCTGGTATTCGGCGCGGCAGAACCAGGGTTCGTGGTCCGCCTACGGCTTCGACTGGTCCACCGACTACTGCTCAGGCTCGCCCGACAACCCGTTCGGGTTCCCGTTCCAGACCTCCTGCGCCCGGCACGACTTCGGATACCGCAACTACAAGGCGGCAGGGGCGTTCCCGGCCAACAAGTCGCGGCTGGACAGCGCCCTGTACGAGGACCTCAAGCGCGTGTGTGCCCGGTACGGGGCGGTGACCCGCGCCACGTGCAACGGCACGGCCTGGACGTACTACCAGGCGGTCAAAGTCCTCGGCTGACGACCACGGTCGAAATTTCCTTCCGCTCCCCGTCACATGTTCGCGGGTTGCTCCGTCAGTGCTGTGTAGGACGCCGCAGGGCCGGAACGGCATCGCCGACCGGTTCGCCCACGCACTGGAGGAGACGTCATGACCGCTCGGATGAAGAACCCCGCGATGGTGCTGCCCGACGCGATGAAGGGGATCCAGAACATCTACAAGGCGATGTACGCGGGCGGCGTCGAGCCGCGGATCCTGGAGCTGGTGCACCTGCGTGCCAGCCAGATCAACGGCTGCGGCGCCTGCGTGTTCGCCGGTGTGACCAGTGCGAAGAAGGCCGGCGAGAGCGACGAGCGGCTGCACGCGGTGGCCGCCTGGCGGGAGGCGCCGTTCTTCACGGACGCCGAGCGGGCCGCGTTGGCGCTGACCGAGGCGTCGACGCGGCTGGCGGACCATTCCGGTCAGGCGGTGTCGGACGCCCTGTGGGACGAGGCGGCCGACCACTTCGACGAGCGGCAGCTTGCCGCGATCATCCTGATGATCTCGGTCACGAACTTCTTCAACCGCATCAACACCACGATTCGGGAGCCCGCGGGCGCGACCTGGAGTTGAGCGCGCAGACCGGTGGGAGGGGGGACCCGGCCGGTGTTCGCGGGGCCGGGTCGGCGGATCCACCCGATCGGGGCGCGGGTGTCATCCGATCGGGTGGAACGCACGCCGACGGCCCGAACGGTCCGCGTTCCGGCCCTATCAAGGAGGCATGAACGACGAGCCGAGTTCGACGGTGCCGCGCCCGCGCGGACCGGGTGCGGGATCGTACGGGTGTGCCCCCGGGGCGCCGCGGCGGATGTGGCCGGTCGGTGTGGGTGCGACGCCGGTGTTCGATTCGCTGGTGCGCGAATGGGCCCGGACCGCGCGCCGGCTGCCCCAGGCGGCACCCAAATACAGCTGCGCCTCCTGCCATTTATCGCATCCGCCGGCGCCATGATGGCGCGCTGCCCGCACCCGCGGACGGGGGTCGGCGCCGGCTCGACTCCGAGGCCCGGGAGGCCCGGGAGGCCAGGGCCCCGGGGCCCCGGGGTTCGGGAGGATCGGGGAGCCCGGTCCCGGAATCCAGGGCTCGACCCCGACGGTGAAGGTCGAGTCGAGGGTCGGGGTGCACTCGGGTTCGCCGATCCTCGCGCCCGATGGGCACGGCCTGCGGACCGCCGGAGCGGGCCCGACGCGGAGGCGTACTCGTGGCCCGCGTGCGACGGTGGACGGGAGTGGATGCGGGTGGCTCGCCGAATCCGGGTGGGCGCGGGCGTCGATCACCGGGAGGAACCATGTCTCCGATCTCTCGTGACCTCGGGAACCGGTCGGCGGGATCAGCGGGGGCGTCGCGCGTACTGCTCGTGCTCGCGCTCGCCTCGGTGGTCCTCGGCGCGGTGGTGCTGGCCTGGCCGACCCAGACGGTGCGTGTGGTTGCCGTGCTGTTCGGGTTGTACCTGCTGGTCAGCGGCTTGATGCAACTCGCGCTGAGTGCGGGGGCGCTGTTCTCGGGTGGCATGCGGGCGGTGCTGATCGTCAGTGGTCTGCTGTCGGTCGTGCTGGGCATCCTGTGCCTGGGCGGCGGCTCGCGCTCGGTCACCGTGCTGGCCGTCCTGATCGGTATCGGCTGGCTCGTCCGCGGCATCGCCGAACTGGCGGGCGCGGCGGCCACCGGCGGGCTGCCCGGCCGGGGCTGGGTGGTGTTCTTCGGAATCGTGGACATCGTCGCCGGCATCGTGCTGATCGCGGCCCCGGTGTCGAGCACCAAGGTGCTGGCCGTGCTCGCCGGCATCGTCCTGGTCGTGCTGGGCCTGATCGGGGCCGTGGTGGCGATCGGCCTGGGCCGAGGCCGCACGGATGCGACCTGGCAGGCGGGTTCGGCCTCGCGGTCCTCGCGGCTGCCCTGAGCGCGCAGCCGCCGCGAGCGTGCCCGGGGTGGCCGGGGTGCCGACGGGACGCCGGTGCGTACGCTCGTTTGCGGTCCGGTGCGTCAGGGCTTCTCGTACACCACCCGGCCGTCGACGACGGTGTGCGTGATCGGGATGTCGGGGAGCGCGGTGACCTCGGTGTCGAAGGGGTCGGCCGCCAGTACGCACAGGTCGGCTGCCTTGCCGGGTTCGAGGGAGCCCTTCCAGGATTCGGCGCCGTCCTGGCGGGCGGGTGTGGTGGTGTAGGCGCGCAGGGCCTCGCGCAGGGCCAGCCGCTGCTCGGGACCGCACACGGTGCCGTCGAGGCCCGTGCGGGTCACGGCGGCGACCACGCCGCGGCGCCAATCGGGGGTGAGGACGGGGGAGTCCGAGCTCAGGCACACCTCGATGCCGGCGTCGAGGGCCTCGCGGGTGGGACACATCCGGGCGAGGACGTCGGGGCTCAGCGTGTCGTGGAGCATGTGTCGGGTGGCCACCGCGATGCCGGGTTGGGTGTTCAGGCCGATGCCGGCCGCGGCCATCGCGGTCAGCGTGTTCGGATGCAGCAGGTCGCCGTGGATGAGGTAGTGCCGGGCGGCCGGGCGCGGGTCGCCGTCGAGCGCGGCGCGCAGTGCGGCGACCACCGCGGCCGAGGTGCGGTCGCCGGTGGAGTGCACGCCGATCTGGTGCCCGGCGGCGTGTGCGGCGTGGATCATCCCGGCCAACCGGTCCCGGCGTTGCCCGGCCGAGTCGCCGTCGATCAGCAGCGAACCGTGTGACCCGTCCGGGTAGGGCTCGCACACCCAGGCGCTGCGCATGGGCGGGATGCCGTCCGCGAAGATCTTCACCCCGGCGACCCGGAACCAGCCCGGCACGTCGGCCGGCGGGGCGAACTCGCGCAGCCCGGCGGCGAACGCGTCCGCCGAGCCGGGGCCGTCCAGTTCGCCGAAGAGCAGGAGCGCGGTCACCCGTGCGGTGAGCCGACCCTGTGCGGCCAACGCGGCGTAGTCGGTGAGCGCGGCGGAGCCGAAGCAGCCGGTCTCGCCGGCATCCTCGCCCGGGCCCAGGCCCGGTTCGGTGTAGCTGGTCACGCCCAGCGAGGCCAACAGGTCGTGGGTGCGCAGGATCGCGGCGCGACGGTCGGCGGTCGTGCGCAGGGCGGGCGCCCCGGCGGGCGTGTCCGGCGGCCCCGCCTGTCCGCCGCCGCTCAATTGGTCCATCAGCAGGTGCGGCCACATCGCGCCGAGCCAGACGCCGTGCAGGTGGGAATCGTTGATCCCGGGCAGGACCGCGCCGCCGTGCAGGGGGATCACCCGCGTGTCGGGGCCGATCGGCGGGGCCGGGTCGGCGTCGTCGCCGAGGTGGGTGATCCGGCCGTCGGTGACGGCGATCGTGCGCGCGATCCGGCCCCGGGCGTCGAAGGTGTGGATGCGGCCTCCGGTGAGGACCAGGTCCGCCGGGCGGGTGGGGTTCGGCGATTCGTGGTCGCGCACTTTATTTCCTCCTGGGATCTGGACAGGCCCTCCGGGAGCCCATACCGTACACGCAATCAGATACGATTTGCGAGTCGATTGGGAGGCAACGGTGCCCCTGCATCCGGAAGCCCAAAAGATCATCGAGCGCACTCGGATCGGCGCCGACACCGTCGGGAGCGACGGTGAACCCGCCCCCCTCGCGATGGACGCCCAGGCCATGCGGGACGGCTTCGCGCTCGCCTGGTCGATGCCGGACCGACTGCCCGGCGTGGGATCGGTACGCGACACCACGATCCCCGGACCCGCGGGCGACATCCCGGTCCGCCTGTACACCCCCGAGGGGCCCGGGCCGTTCCCGGTCCTGGTCTGGTTCCACGGCGGCGGCTGGACCATCGGCTGTCTCGACGAGAACGAGTACGCCTGCCGCGTCGTGTGTGCCGGCGCCGAGACCGCGGTGGTCTCGGTCGACTATCGCCTCGCGCCGGAGAACCCGTACCCGGCCGCCGCCGACGACTGCTACGCGGTGGTCGGGTGGCTGCACGAACACGGCGACACGTGGGCGGTGGACGGCGGGCGGATCGCGGTCGGCGGGGAGAGCGCGGGCGGCAACCTGGCCGCGGTGGTCGCGCTCAAGAGCCGCGACCTGGGCGGCCCGCCGATCGCACTCCAGGTGCTCGTCTCGCCCGTGGTCGCTCATCCCGACGACGGGCGCCCCTCCTACCGGGACTTCGCCGACGGCTACTTCCTGTCCAAGGCGAGCATGGACTGGTTCTTCACCCAATACCCGCGCGACGCCGCCGATCTGGCCGACCCGTACCTGCTGCCCAGCCGCGCGGACGACCTGTCCGGGTTGGCGCCGGCGCTGGTCCTGGGCGCCGAATACGACGTGCTCCGCGACGAAGGCGAGGATTACGCGAAGGCGTTGAACGCGGCCGGCACCCCGGCCCGGACGGTGCGCTTCGACGGGCTCATCCACGGCTTCTTCGGGCTGCTCGCCACCGACCTCACCGACGCCGCACGCGCCCACGAACTGGTCGTGGAGGCCCTGCGGGACGCATTCGCCGGGAGAGCGGGGTGAGCGCCACGAGCGCCGCGAGCCCGGCGGGCCCGGTGCGCGAGGCGGGCGCCGCGGCCGTGCTGCGGCTGCGCGGCGTCGCCATCGCCCGGGACGAGATCCCGGTCGTGCATGACGTCTCGCTGGATGTGGCCGCCGGCGCGGTCACCGTGCTCCTGGGCGCCAACGGAGCGGGCAAGACCACCCTGATGGACGGCATCGCGGGCCTGGTGCGCACCACGGCCGGCAGCATCGAACTCGGCGACCGCCCGATTCGGAAGCTGCCCGTCCACAAGCGTGCCCGGGCCGGCGTCGGCTACGTCGAACAGGCCCGCACCATCTTCCGCACCCTCACCGTCGAACAGAACCTGCTCGTGGCCCGCGCCGGCGCCGGCGACCCGGACGCCGTCTACCGGCTGTTCCCCGAACTGGCCCGCCGCCGCACGCTCCAGGCCGGCCACCTCTCCGGCGGCGAACAGCAGATGCTCGTGCTCGGCCGCGCCCTGGTCACCGATCCCAAGGTGGTGCTCGTCGACGAGATGTCGCTCGGCCTGGCCCCCATGGTGGTCCACCGGCTGATGCGCGTGGTCCGCGAACTCGCCGACGACGGACTGGCCGTCCTGCTCATCGAACAGTTCGCCAATCTCGCGCTCGGCGTCGGCACCCACGCCTACGTGCTGCGCAAGGGCCGCATCGTGCACGACGGACCCTGCGCGGAACTGCGCGGCAAACCCGAACTCCTGCACTCCTACTACTTCGGCGGCACAGCGCACCCCACCGACCCGCCCGGTTCCGCGGCCGAGCCCGCCCGGATCGGCGGTGGCAGCCGATGAAGCCCGCCACCGACTCACCCGCCGGCAGGAAATCCACCGTCATGGACCTGATCGACAAGCGCTCCGCGGCCGGCATGATCGCCTTCGCGATCGTGGCCTGCGTGGCGATCCCCAACATCCTCTCGCCCTACTGGCTCTACCTCGCCATCACCAGCGTGATCGGCGCCGTGATCATGCAGAGCTACGGCGTGATCGTCGGCCGCGCCGGCGTGATGTCGCTGTGTCAGCTCTCCTTCGCCGCCATCGGCGCCTGGGTGGTGATGCGGCTCAACCTCGCCGACGCCCCCGGCGGCCTGCTCGTCTGGCTGATCCTCGGCGGCCTGGCCGCCGCCCCCGTGGGAATGCTGATCGGCCTGCCCGCACTGCGCGTTCGCGGCGTCAACCTGGCCGTGATCACCTTCGGCGCGGCGGTGTCCACGGACATCGTGCTGGGCGCCAAACAGTTCCCCGGCACCGAGGAACTGAAGACGGTGGCCCGACCGGCCGCGTTCACGAGCAACGCCGACTACTTCGTCCTGGTCGTCATCGTCTTCACCGTGATCGCCCTCGGCCTGGCCGCACTGGACCGGACCCGGCTCGGCCGCTCCTGGCTCGAACTGCGGCACTCCGAACGGCTCGCCGCCTCGCACGGCATCTCGCCGGCCCGCAGCAAACTCGCCGCCTTCGCGATCAGCGCGTTCATCGCCGGCATCGGCGGTGGCCTGATGGCCGGCCAACTCGGCCTGGTGGTCTCCGGCAACTTCGCCATGGGCCAGTCCGTCACCCTGTTCGCGATCGCCATCCTGATCGGCCCGCACCACCCCGAAGGCGCGCTGATGAGCGGGGTGTTCGGGGCCGCCATGGCCACCCTCCTGGAGAAGGTGAAACTGCCGCAGGACCTGGGCGGGATCATCTTCGGCATCGTGCCGATCTTCGCGCTGCGCAGCGGCATGAGCCAGACCGACTTCACCCGCAACCGCAAACGCGTGGCCAAGGCCCGCAAGGTCGCCGACGGCACCGCCGGCGACGACCGCGAACGCGCCGACGCCGGCCCGCCGGCCGAGCGCACCGTCGGCGCCCCCGCCCGACCCGCGGGCACCGAACCGGCCCTGGCCGTCTCCGGACTGACCGTACGGTACGGCCCGGTCACCGCCCTGGACGCGGTCGACCTGACCGTGCCCGCCGGCACCGTGGTCGGCCTGATCGGCCCCAACGGCGCGGGCAAGTCCACCTTCATCTCCGCCGTCGGCGGCTTCCTCGGCCGCACCCCCGGCTCGGTCCGCCTGGACGGCACCCCCATCGACCGCCTGGCCCCGCAGGTCCGCGCGGCCAGGGGACTGCGCCGCACCTTCCAAACCACCCTGATCGCCCCCGAGTTGACCCAGTACGAGTACCTCGACATCGGTGCGGGCCGGCGCCTGGCGCGAGCCGAGGCCGACGAACTCCTGGAGTTCTTCGGCTGCCCGGTGGGGGACCTGCCCATCTCGATCATCGACGCCGGCACCCGCCGACTGCTCGACGTGGCCGCCGCGATCGCCGCCCGGCCGGCGGTCGCCCTGCTCGACGAACCCGCCGCCGGCCAATCCGCCGCCGAATCGCTGCGCCTGGGGGCTCGACTCGCCCAGGTGCCCGAACGCTACGGAGTGGCCGTCCTGTTGGTCGAACACGACATGGAACTGGTGCGCGTGGCCTGCCGCGAGGTCACCGTCCTGGACTTCGGCAAGGTGATCGCCTCCGGCCGCACCGAGGACGTCCTGCGCGACCCCGCGGTGTCCGCCGCCTACCTCGGCGGCGCCGACACCCCCGACGGCGCGGTCCCCCCGACCGCGATCGTCACCCCCACCGGCTGAGCGCCCGACCGGGCCCGACCCATCCGCACCGCCCCCGCGTCGCGCGTGCCTCCGCGCCGACTCGGGTTCCCCCGGCATGCCTTCGATCGGATCGACTGCGTACCGATCCACCATGACAAGGACGTTCCCCATGAAGCGTTCCCTCGTGAGCCGGCCGGCCATCGCCCTGGCCGCGCTCGCCCTGGCCGCGACCTCGTGTGCCGGCGACGGCAGCGACGGCGGCTCCACCAGCGGCGCCATCAAGGTCGGCTCGATCAACGGAATCACCGGACTGTTCCAGACCCCGGAGGTTCCGCAGGCGGTCAAGGCCGTCTTCGACGAAGTCAACGCGGCCGGCGGGATCAACGGCCGCAAGATCGAGTTGATCAGCAAGGACGACGCGATGAACCCGCAACGTTCCACCGAGAACGAGGTGGAACTGGTGCAGTCCAAGGGCGTGGTGGCCCTGGTCGGCTCCTCCAGCGCGGTCGACTGCGGCGTCAACCGCGCCGCGTACAAGACCGCGAAGATCGTCTCCATCCCCGCCGTCGGCGTCGACCCCGCGTGCTTCAACAGCCCCGACATCGCGCCGGTCAACCCCGGTCCGTTCAAGCTGCTCACCGCGATGCTCTACTACGCCTCGGAGACGCTGCACCACGACAAGGTCTGCCTCTACTACACCACCCTGCCCGGCAGCGGCGGCGGGATCAGCGACGCGATCAAGGAGTGGAGCGACCTCACCGGCAAACAACTCGCCGCCAAGGACACCGCGGTCGGCGAGGGCGACCCCACGCCACACCTGATCGCCGCCAAACAGGCGGGCTGCCAGGCCGTGCTCTACAACGCGCAGGTCGGCCCGTGGTTCGCCCAGGCGCAGACCCAGGGCATGCAGAACGTCGACTTCATCATGGGCGCCAACAGCTACACCGACGCGAACGCCAAGCTGGTGCCCGCGGGCATGAAGGCGTACGTCGGCACCGAATGGCAGCCGTACACCGACGTGACGCTGCCCGGCAACGAGCGCTGGGCGCAGCTGATGGACAAGCACGGCATCCAGCGCACCGCGTTCAGCCAGGGCGCGGTGATGTCCGCCGACGTGTTCGTCCAGGTGCTCAAGGGCATCAAGGGCGACATCACCCGCAAGACGGTCACCGAGGCGTTCAAGAAGATGACCCCGATCGACTACCCGATGGTGGGCTCGCCCTGGGTGTTCGGTCCCGACGACAAGCACAACCCGGTCCAGGGCAGCCGCTTCGTCAAGGCCGTCGACGGCAAGTGGCAGGTGTTGCCCGAGGGCTTCATCGTGCCCGGCAGGAAATAGCCCGGCAGGGTGCGACCGATCCACCCCGGCCCGACCGCCGCCGACCGCCCACGCGGTCGGCGCGGCCGGCGCCCCGGAGCAGGAGGTGCTCGAAAAGCATGTTGAACTCGGTGATCGCGGGCCTGAGCAGCGGTGGGGGCTACGCGCTGCTGGGCCTGTGCGTGGTGTTGACCTACCGGCTGGTGGCCGTGGTGAACTTCGCGATGGCGGCGGTCGGCGCGATGGGCGCCTTCACCATGGTGTCCCTGACCGACGACGGCCTGAACGTATGGCCCGCGCTGCTGCTCGGAGTCGCGGTCAGCGCGGCCCTGTCCGGCATCCTGGGCGCGGTGCTGATCCGCTGGTTCGGGGAGCACAACGAACGCACCAAGGCCGCCGTCACGGTGGCCGTCTACGTCGCGGTGATGGCGGTGGGGCTGCGCCTGTTCGGCGCGACCTCGACCGGCGCGCGCCGCTTCCCGGCGCCCTTCGACGGGGCGCTGTTCCGGATCGGCGACGTGGTGGTCTCGCAGGCCGTGCTGGTCTCCATCGCCTTCGCGGTGGTGATCACCGTCGGCGTCGAACTGATGTTGCGCAAGACCCTGGTGGGACTGCGGCTCCAGGCACTGTCGGAACGACCGGGCACCGCACAGGTGGTGGGCATCTCCGCGCCGCGCCTGGCCACCGCGGTGTGGGTGGCGATCGGCGCGCTCACCGCGCTGGTGATCATCCTGGTCGCGCCGCGCCTGGGCGGCGACTTCTCCACCCTGGGCAAGCTGATCGTCACCGCGCTCGCCGTGGCCATGGTCGGCGGGTTCCGCAACCTGCCGCTGACCCTGGCCGGCGGGTTGCTGCTCGGCTGCCTCGAAGGCATGTCCGCCGCGATGGAGTCGGTGCGCGAGTACCGCGGCGTGGTCCCGTTCCTGGTGATCCTGGTGCTGCTGTGGTGGCGCAGCCGGCACGAGGTGTGGGACACCGCGCACAGTCGATGACAACGAACCGGAGTTCGCAGATGATCATGGGAACCCGCCCCGCCCCGGACGGCTCCACCCGCGCCGCCGTGCTGCGCGCGCACGAACAGCCACTCACCCTGGAGGACATCGCACTGCCCGAACGGTGCGAGCCGGGCGCCGTGTTGGTCCGGATCGGCTGCGCCACGCTGTGCGCCACCGATGTGCACCTGTGGCGCGGCGCGATGAGTTTTCCCGGCATGTTGCCGATGGTGCTCGGCCACGAGATGACCGGTACGGTCGAGGCGGTGGGTGTGGGCGCCATCGACGCGCTGGGCCGCACGCTGCGAGTCGGCGATCGCATCGGCTGGTCCGAGTCGACGTGCGGCAGCTGTTACGCCTGCACGGTGCTGCGGCGGCCGGTGGGGTGCGTGGATCGGGGCTACGGCTTCCGCCAACGCTCGGACCGATGGCCCTATGCCACAGCCGGGTTGGCCGAGTTCGCCTACGTCGGGCCGCGCGCGGAGAAGGTGCTCGTGCCCGACGACGTGCCCGACACGTGGGCCGCGTGTGCGGGGTGTGCGGTCAAGACCGTGCTGCACGCCTTCGACCGGGCGGGCGGGGTACGGCCCGGCGCCGAGGTGGTGGTGCAGGGTGCCGGGGCACTGGGCCTGGTGGCCGGTGCGATGGCCAAGGCGAGCGGCGCGCGGACGGTGATCACCATCGGCGGGCCGGCGGGCCGGTTGGAACTGGCCCGGGAGTTCGGCGCGGACGTCGTCATCGGCCTGGACGGCGACCCGGACGGCCGGCGCGAGGAGGTACTGGCCGCCACCCGCGGGCGCGGCGCGGACCTGGTCCTGGATCTGGCCGGGGCACCCGCGGTCGGCGCGGAGGCGGTCGAACTCGCGGCGTTCGGCGGCACGTTCGTGATCGTCGGCAGTACCGGACCCACTCCGGAGCGGTTGCCGCTGGGGACCGTGATGGGTAAGGAACTCAATGTCGTCGGCTCGCTCAACGGCGATGTGGGCGACTACCACCGGGCCGTCGAGTTCCTCCGCGACTTCCGGCAACGCTTCGACTGGGACCGGCTGTTCGCCGAGCCGGTCGGGCTGTCCGGGGCGAGCGAGGCGCTGGCGGCGATGGGTCGACAGGAGCAGGTCAAGGCCGTCGTACACCCGTGGCTTCCGTGAGCTCGCACATCGTTTCGCCCGCGCCGGGGTCGGGTGCGGTGGCCGATGCCGAGGTAGGCGATGTCGAGGTAGGCAACGCCGAAGTAGCCGATGCCGAAGTAGCCAATGCCGAGAGGACCTTCGATGGGTGACATCGACAGCAACGCCGTTCCGCGACGCCGGTTGGGGGTCGAGGGTCCGTCCGTGTCCGCTCTCTCCCTGGGCTCGTGGCACACCTACGATCGCATGGACTTCCACGACGCGGTCGACCTGGTCACGTGCGCGGTCGAGGCCGGGATCAACCTCTTCGATGTCGCGGTGTACGGGATTCCGGGACAGAAGCCGGTGTTCACCGACGTGCTGTTCTCGGCGATCGTGCGGGCGGCGGGGTTGGCGCGGGAGGAGTACCTGTTGTCGACCAAGGTGTGGCTGGAGGGCTATCCGGCGCAGTCGTTGCGCGAGCAGGTGGAGCGGGCGATGTTCCGGGCCGGGACCGAGTACGCGGATCTGGCGATCCTGGGCGACATCCGGAGCGAGGATGTGGACCTGGAGCAACTCGCGGGCGACATCGCGGAGTTGGAGAAGGGTGGGTTGATCGGGCACTGGGGGGTGAACAACTGGTCGGCGCAGGCGATCACCACGATTCGTGCGCATGCGTTGGTGGCGGGGTCGCCCGGACCGCAGGTCGCCCAGCTGAAGTACAGCCCGTGTCGGCGGGCGATCGCGGACGGTGCCCCGTTCGCCGAGTTGTTCTCGGCCGGGTTGTCGATGCAGGCGTCGGACGTGTTGGAGGGCGGCATCCTGGCCGGCAAGGTCGCGCCGACCCGGGAGATCGGGCGGGACCCGGGTGGGGTGCGGGAGCGCATCATCGCGTCGGCGCCCGGGCTCGCGGCGGTGGCGGCCGAACTCGACGCGAGTGCCGCGCAGGTGTGCATCGCGTTCGCGCTGTCGCATCCGGCCACCGCGAGTGTGTTGTTCGGCGCGACGCGGCGGGAGCAACTGATGGACAACATCGGCGGGTTGCGGCTGCTCGATCGGGTCGGGGCCAGCGCGTTGCGGGCGCGGTTGGTGCCGTTCTTCGCGGACGGTGGTTCGGTGGACCCTTCGGGTCCTTGACGGGATTCGGTTGGGTGGGGGCGGGCACTCGGTCGAGTGGCCGCCCCCTCGGCATACGAGCTCCGGCCGGGGTGGGTCGGCCGCGAGCGCCGGTCGGGCCGGCTTTCAGGCTCCCGAGCCGGCCGGGTTCGCCGTGTCGTGGTCGGACCATGCGGCGGACAGGGCGGTGCGGAGGGCCGAACCGTGCCGGGTGAGCAGGTTCAGGGCCTCGAGGTTGTCGTGCCATTGGCCGAGGCGGCTGGCACCGAAGAGGACCGTGGCGACCGTGGGGTTGGCCAGGCAGAAGGCGATGCACACCTGGGCGGGGGTGGCGTCGAACTCGGTGGCGACGCGGGCGACCAGCGGGTGGGCGGCGCGGATGCGGTCGCGGATGTTGCCGGGGTCGGCGCCGATCTTGCGTTGCGGGTGCAGGTTGCCGGCCAGGATGCCGCCCTCCAGCACGTCGGACGCCTGCATGGCCAGGCCGTCGGCGAACAGTTCGGCGAAGGGCTCGCCCTCGGGCACCGTGCGTCGGGCCGGGCTGTACTTGAGCTGGGCGAAGGTCGGTGGCGTCAGGCCCTGTTCGGCGGCGAAGCGCCGGGCCCGCCACACGTCCCCGGCGGACCAGTTGTTGACGCCCCACGCGGTGAACCGGCCGGCCGCGATCTCCTCGGCGACGTCGCCGACCACGGCCGGGACGTCCAGCTCGCCGAAGAAGTCGCCGACCACGACCAGGTCGGCCCGGTCGGTGCCGATCCGGTCGAGTGAGACGGCCAGTTGCTCGGCGAAGCCCTTCTTCGGGTACTCCCACAACCACAACTTGCCGCACAGCAGGTAGTCCTCGCGGGCCACGCCCGCCTCGCGGATCGCCTGCCCGAAGATCAGGTCGGTGCGCGCGTTCTCCGCGTGCGGACCCATGTCGTAGTGCGCCACGTCGAAGAGTTCGACCCCGTGTGCGAGTGCGTCGCGGATCAGCGCGACGGCGTCCGACATGCTCATCCTGTCCCAGGTGTTCCACGAGCCGAGGCCCAGCACGGGCACCTCGGGACCGTGCGCGCCGAGTCGACGACGGGGCACGGGACTGTCGGCGGGGGAGTGCGGCACTGATCCTCCTGGGAAGCGGCGATCGACCCGAATCGGCGGATCGCCATCGATCGCCATTGTTGACGGCATCGGTAATCATATAGCATTCCAGATACCAACTTCCTGTCCCGCGAGGAGATCCGATGTCAGTTCCCTCGGACGTCCAGGCCGAGGTCGGCCCCGCTTCCATCGTCGATGTCGCGATCGGATACATGGCCGCCAAGCAGCTGTTCGCGGCCAACGAGGCGGGCCTGTTCGCGGCCCTGGCCGACGGCCGCGCGCCACTGGAAGAACTCGCGACCCGCACCGGACTGCCGACCCGGACCGCGCTCATCCTGGCCGACGCGATGGTCGGCCTGGGGCTGCTGGAGCGCGACGCGGACGGCTACGCCAACTCGCCCGCCACGCTGCGCCATCTCAGCGGGTCCGGGCAGGACGTGGACCTGCGCCCGTTCCTGAGCTTCCTGGACACCGTCAGCTACCCGCACTGGCTCGGCTTCGCCGAGACCTCGCGCACCGCGCGGCCGGCCCCGCTCGACCTGGGCGGCGACCGGCTCGGCGTCTTCCTCGGCGGCGTGATGACCTACAACGCGTTGCACGCGCGGATGCTGGCGCGAGCCTACGACTTCGGCGCGCACCGGCGTGTACTGGACCTGGCCGGCCTGTCCGGATCCTTCCTGGCCGAGGCGCTGCGGGCGCATCCCCGGTTGCGGGCGACCTTCGTGTCCGGCGGCGACCTGGTCGGCCACGCGGAGCAGACCCTGGCCGCGGCCGGCGTCGAGGAGCGGGTCGAGGTGGTCACCGCCGACCCGCTGACCGACGAGGTGCCCACCGGCTTCGACCTGGTGCTCCTGGAGCATGTCGTGCACCGCTTCGACGCCGAGCAGAACCGGCGGATCGTGGCGGCGGCGCGCAAGGCGGCCGAGCCCGGGGCCCGGCTGCTGCTGCTCGACTTCTTCCTGGAGCCGGACGGCGTCCCGCGGCTGATCGACACCCTGCACGCGGGGGAGTACCTGGTCATCGACGGCACCATCGTCTACCCGCGCGGCGAGGTCGAGGACTGGCTCGTCGAGGCCGGTTGGCAACCGGTGGACCTGCTCGAACTGCCGGGCAGCCCGCGGGTGATCGTGGCGGAGGCCCGATGAGCGCGAGCCGGGTCGTGGTGGTCACCGGTGGCGCGAGCGGCATCGGTGCGGCCGTCGCCCGCGCCTTCGCCGAGCACGGCGACCGGGTCGTGATCGCCGACCGGGACACCGAGGCGGCCGAGCAGGTCGCCCGCGAACTCGACGGCGTCCCGATCGGCATGGACATCACCGACCCCGCGTCGGTGGCCTCGGCCCTGGACCGGGTCGTCGCCGAGGTCGGCCCGCTCGCGGTGCTGGTCAACAACGCCGGGCTGGTCGCCGGCGCCGGGCTGCTCGTCGAACTGCCGATCGAGGTCTTCGACACCGTGGTCGCGGTTAACCTGCGCGGCACCTTCACCGTCACGGCCGCCGCCGCCCGACGGATGATCGTCGAGGGCGCCGGCGGTGCCATCGTCAACATCAGCTCGATCGGGGCCCGCCAACCCACCGCGGGCCTGGGGCACTACGAGGCCACCAAGGCGGCGGTGGACGCGCTCACCCGCACCGGCGCGATCGAACTGGCCCCGCACCGCATCCGGGTCAACGGCGTCGCACCCGGACCGGTGCACACCCCGATGACCGCCGGGCTGATGTCCGACCCGCAGGCCCGGCAGGCCTGGGAGGCGCGGATCCCGCTCGGTCGGATCGCGGTGCCCGCGGACGTCGCGCCGCTCGCGGTGTTCCTGGCCTCGCCGGCCGCGGCGCACATCACCGGCACCATCGTGCCGGTGGACGGCGGTCAGCTGCTGGTCTGACCGGCGCCGACGCAGCGGGGGTGGGCGACGCACGGCCCCGGAGTGGCCGGACGACACGGGGAAGGGCGGGCTCGACAGAGCCCGCCCTTCCCCGTGCGGCGAGTGGCCTCGGGTGGCCCCGCGCGATGCCCGGGTACCGCCGCGCCGCTACGGCGTCCCCGCCTTGGCCTGGTGCAGTGCGGCCGCGGTGGCGATCTTGTGCGCGCACGCCGCCTGTTCGATCACCCGCGGGTCGGCGCCCGCGCCGATCAGGTCGAGCAGGTTCTCGTGCTCGCGCACCGAGGTGCGGGCCCGGCCGGGCACGTAGGTGAAGGTCGACCGGCGCATGTGGTCCAGCCGCGCCCACTCCGATTCGAGCAGCGCGTTCAGGTGCTTGTCGGGGCAATGCGCGTAGAGCGAGAAATGAAACTTGCGGTTGAGCGCGGTGAACGCGGTGGGATCGAAGTCCGCCAGCGCCTCCACCATGCGGTCGTTGATCGCCCGGGCCTCGGCGATGTTCGCGGCGCTCATCAGCGGGGCCGAGATCGCGGTCGCGTAACCCTCCAGGCGGGCCAGCACGTTCAGCGAGTGCTCGACCTGCGAACGGTCGAAGACCGCCACCCGGGCGCCGACGTTGCGCACGATCTCCACCAGGCCGTCGGACTGGAGCCGGCGCACCGCCTCGCGCAGCGGGATGGTGCTGACCCCCGCCTCGCGGGCGAGCTGGTCGAACACCAGCCGGTATCCGGGCCCGTAGGTGCCGTCGAGAATGCGGCTGCGCAGCAGCTCGTAACACATCTCCGACTTGGACGCCTTGGCGGCCTTGCTCGCGGCGGTGGTTGCCTTTGCGGGACTCAACTACGGTCTCCTCAGTCTGGGCCGGACACGGTCGCGGGCCGGGACGAGGTGTCCCGGCCCGGCGGGGTCCGGCGTGGTCCGGTGGGCGTGGTGCGCCGCGGCGGGTCAGTGGTCGAGGACCCGAACGGCCAATTCGCGGAAGAACGGGTGGACCAGAACGCCGTGGTGGTCGCCGGCCATGGCGACCCGTTGGGATCCCGGGGCCAGCGGGAGCAGTTCCCCGGTGCCGTGCGTCATCGCGTCGTCGACGCCGACCACGAACCACGGCGGTGTGCCGCCCGCCCACGGCTTCGGCGCGAACGGAGTGCTGCGCAGGCCCTCGACACAGGTCACCAGACCGTCCGCGCGCGCACCCTCGGCGCGGATCATGCCCGCGATCATCCCGATGAGCGGATCGGCGGACGGGGTGGCCTCGTCGTGCACCGCCCGGCGCAGCTCCGCGACGTCCACGGCGGCGAACGGCTCGGTCGGGCTCAGCCCGCCGAGCAGCACCCGGCCGATCCGCTCCGGGGCCAGTTCGGCCAGTTCCCAGACCAGGCGGGCGCCGAGCGAGTACGCGACGACGTCGAACCGGTCCGCGTCGTACGCGTCGACCACGGCCAACAGGTCCTGTGCCGAGGCGATCGCGTCGACCTCCTCGGCGCTCGTCGGTGCGGGGCTGGCGCCGTGGCCGCGCAGGTCCGGCGCGAGTACGGTGCGGCCGGCATCGAGCAGGGCCCGGACCATGCCCGTCTCCAGCCACGCGCGGCGCGCGCTGGAGCAGAACCCGTGCACGAGCAGCACCGGAGGCTGCTCGGAGCGCTCGGCGCTCGGGTAGGTGGTGACGGCGAGGGGCTGCCGCAGGCGCATCCTACTTCTCCAGTCAGCTATTTCGGATACGATTTCAGATCGTACACCAGGGGCGAATACTCAAAGCTGCGACCCGATCCGGAATCCGTCGCCGGCCGCGTCCCGCGCGAAGGAGAATCCGTCGGCGCCGACGGTCACGTCCGCCTCGTGGTTCTCCTGCCGGGCCAGCACCGGTTGCGGGCTCCCGGCCAGGTCCAGGACCGGGGACGCCTCCGCGTACCAGGACGGCACCACCGGGTTGCCCCACCAGTCCCGCCGCTGGTTGTCCCGCACGTCCCAGGACAGCACCGGGTGGTCGGGATCGCCCGTGTAGTAGTCGGTCGTGTAGATCTCCACCCGATGCAGGTCGGGGTCGCGCACGTACACGTAGAACGCGTTGGACACCCCGTGTCGCCCCGGCCCGCGCTCGATGTGCGCGGACCGGCGGCGGGCGCCGAGCAGGTCGCACACGTGCAACACCTGGCCGCGCTCGTGCGTGCTGAACGCGATGTGGTGCAGCCTCGGCCCGTCGCCGCCGGTCAGCGCTATGTCGTGCACGGTGTCCTTGCGATGCAGCCAGGAGGCGTACAGCGTCTCGTCCTCGCCGCGGATGTCCTCGGTCACCCGAAAGCCCAGCTCGCGGTAGTAGCGCTCGGCCCGGGCCACGTCCGGCACCACGATGTTGAAGTGGTCCAGCCGGGCTATCGCGCCCGCGCCGTGCAGGTCGTAGCGCTGATGCAGCCGCGGCACGTGCTCGGCCTCGTAGAAGAACTCCAACGGGAACCCCAGCGGGTCCAGCACGCGTACGGCCGGCCCGATACCGCGGGTGGCGCCCGGCGCGCGGCGTTGTACCGGCACCCCCAGCGCCCGGTAGTAGCGCTCGGCCACGTCGACCTCCTGCGGCGCGCGCACCCGGTACGCCAGCGCGGCCAGCGCGCCGGCGGTACCCCGCCGCAACACCAGCGAATGGTGCAGATACTCCTCGAAGGCGCGCAGATACACCGCGTCCTCGTCCTCGTGGGTGACCACCAGCCCGAGCAGGTCCACGTAGAACTCCCGGGACGCGGCCAGGTCGGTGACCACCAGCTCGGCGTACGCGGCGCGCACGATGTCCGGGCAGGGCAGCGCGCGCGGTTCGGGGGCGGGCGCCCCGGGACGGGTGGTGGGCACGGGCGGCAGGGGCGGAACGGACGAAGTCGGCATCGCACTCTCCTCCTGTTCGAGGCGCCGGATTCGGCCGGCGCGAGCGGACCCGGTCACCGGGGCCCGATCCGGAAACTAGCGCTCCGCCCCGGGATCGGGCTACGGCCCGGCCGCGTCGGACGCCACGTCACGCGGCACCGAACCGGGCGGTGTGCAGCGGCGCCATGGCCACGTGCACGGCCTGCTGCGAGGTGTAGAAGTCGATCGAGCGGTAGCCGCCCTCGTGGCCGAGCCCCGAGGCCTTGATCCCGCCGAACGGGGTGCGCAGATCGCGCACGTTGTGCGAGTTGATCCACACCATGCCGGACTCGACGCTCTGCGCGACCCGGTGCGCCCGGCGCAGGTCGTTGGTCCACACGTAGCCGGCCAGGCCGTAGCGGACCGCGTTGGCCAGCTCGATCGCCTCGGCCTCGTCCGCGAACGGGGTCAGCGCCACCACCGGCCCGAAGATCTCCTCCTGGAAGATCCGCGCGTCCACCGGCACGTCGCAGAAGACGGTCGGCGCCAGATAGTTCCCCACCGGCAGGTGCGCGGGCCGGGTGCCGCCCGCGACCAGCCGCGCCTCGCGCCGGCCCACCTCCACGTAGGCGAGCACCCGCTCGTAGTGCTCGGGATGCACCAGCGCGCCCACCTCGGTGGCCGGGTCCTGCGGCGGACCCACCACGATGCGCTCGGCCCGGGCGGCGAACCGCTCGACGAACTCGTCGTACACCGCCCGCTCCACCAGAATTCGCGAACCGGCCGTGCAGCGCTCGCCGTTGAGCGAGAACACGCCGAACAACGCGGCGTCGATCGCGTCGTCCAGGTCGGCGTCGGCGAACACGATCACCGGGGACTTGCCGCCGAGTTCCATCGACAGGCCCTTGAGGTGCCGGGCGGCGGAGCCGAAGATCGTCCGGCCGGTGGTGGTCTCGCCGGTGAACGAGATCAGCGGCACGTCCGGGTGCTCGACCAGGGCCGCGCCCGCCTGTTCGCCGAATCCGCCGACCAGGTTGAACACGCCCTGCGGCAGGCCCGCCTCGGTCAGGATGTCCGCCCACAAGGACGCGGACAGCGGGGTGAACTCGGCCGGCTTGAGCACCACCGTGCACCCGGCCGCCAGCGCCGGTGCCAGCTTCCACGACTCCAACATGAACGGCGTGTTCCACGGCGTGATCAGGCCGGCGACGCCGATCGGCCGGCGGTTGACGTAGTTGAGCTGACGACCGGGCACCTTGTACGCCTCGTCGGTCTGACCGACGATCAGGTCCGCGAAGAAGCGGAAGTTCTCCGCGGCGCGCTGCGCCTGGCCCAGCGCCTGGGTGATCGGCAGGCCCGTGTCGAACGTCTCCAACTCGGCCAGTCGAGCGTCCCGGCGCTCGACCTCGTCGGCGATCCGGTTGAGCACCCCGGCCCGGTCCTTGGCCTGCATGTGCGGCCACGGGCCGGAGGTGAACGCGCGTCGGGCGGCGGTGACCGCGGCGTCCACGTCGGCCGCCTTGCCCGCCGCGGCGGTGGCGTAGGGCAGGTTGGACGCGGGCGCGCAGACCTCGAAGGTGGCGCCGTCCAGCGAGTCGACGTGTCGGCCGTCGATGAAGTGGCGCAGCCGGGTCGGCAGCGCGGTGGGCACCTCGGAGTGCTCGACGGGCGTCGTCGTGGTGGTGCTCATATGGCTTCTTCTCCAAGGGCGGGGTCGGTCAGCAGGTCGAGCCGGCTCTGCGCGAGGTCGGTCACGCGCGCCCGGCCGCGTTCGGACAGCGGCAGCAACGGCGGCCGGACGAAGTCGGAGCCGATCAGGCCGCGTTGGTGCATCAGCCACTTGGCGGGTGCCGGGTTGGTCTCCACGAACAGCAGGTCCACCAACGGCTGGACCGCGTAGTGCAGTTCGCGGGCGCGGCCCAGGTCGCCCGCCTGGTAGGCCTCGTACATCTGCGCGACCGCGCTCGGCGCGATGTTGGCGAGGGCGGAGACGAAGCCCGCTCCGCCCAGGGTGAGCACCGGCAGGCACAACAGTTCGATGCCGGACCACACCAGCAGTTCCGGGCCGGCGGCCTCGATCACCCGGGAGAAGTGCTCGAAGTCCTTGGTGGTCTCCTTGATGCCGACGATGTTCTCGTGCGCCCGGAACAGGCGGGCCACGGTGGGCGGATCGATCTCCACGGCGGTGCGGCTCGGCACGTTGTAGATCACCACGGGCAGGTCCGGATACTCGCGGGCGATCGTCGAGTACCAGGTGAACAGGGCCTCCTGGGTGGGCCGCGCGTAGTAGGGCGTGATGATCAGCACCGCGTCGGCGCCCGCGTCCCGGGCGATCCCGGTCAGTTCCAGGGTCTCGTCCAGCTTGGTCGACCCGGTGCCCGGCAGGAACGGCACCCGGTCGTCGATCTCGGCGGCGACCACCCGGATCGCCTCGGCCCGCTCGGCGAGGGTCTGCGCGGACGGCTCGCCGGTGGAGCCGCCGAGCGAGATGCCGTGCGAGCCCGCCGCGAGCTGCCAGCGGACCAGGCGGCGCAGCGCGGCGTCGTCGACCGCGCCCGCCGCGGTGAAGGGGGTGACCAGCGGCGCGATCGAGCCGCAGATCAGGGACGGGTCGGCGCGGTACTTCATCGGTGCTCCTCGCGAGTGGTGGTCGGGGCGGTGCTTGCGGCGACGGGATCGGGTGCGGTCGCGGCCCACGCGCGGTAGGCGGGCTCCCAGTCCGGGCCCAGCGGGTACAGTCCGGCCAACCCGGCGCCGGCGGCGACCTGTTCGGCGATGAACCGCTCGCGGGACTCCTGCTCCTCGGCGGCCCGGACGACCTCGGCGACCAGGCCGGGCGGGATCACCACGGCGCCGTCGTCGTCGGCGACCACGACGTCGCCGACCTGTACGGTGGCGCCGCCGCACGCGATCGTGACGTCGGTCTCCCAGGGCACGTGCCGGCGGCCGAGCACGGCGGGATGCGCGCCGGCGGCCAGCACGGGCAGGCCCAGTGCGGCCACGGCGGCGCTGTCGCGCACGGCGCCGTCGGTGATGATGCCCGCGGCGCCCAGGGTCTTGGCGCGCAGCGCGAGGATGTCGCCCAGGGTGCCGGCGACGGCCGTGCCGCGGGCCTCCATCACCAGGACCTGGCCCGGTTCGAGCGAGTCGACGGCACGTTTTTGCGCGTTGAAGCCGCCGCCGTGGGCGGCGAACAGGTCCTGGCGGAACGGGACGAAGCGCAGCGTGCGGGCGGTACCGACCAGGCGGGTGCCCGGGGTGAGGGGGCGCACGCCGTCGATGCTGACGGTGTCGAAGCCGCGGGCGCGCAGTTGCACGCTCAGCGTGGCCACGGCGACGCCGGCGAGCCGGGTGCGCAGGTCGTCGGTGAGGCCGACGGGGGCGGGGGCCTCGCCGGCGTCGACTTCCTCGGGTCGGGTGCCGGTGGCGTCCGCGCGGGTGGCCGGGTCGACCCTGGGCGGGGAGCCCCAGGCGGGGAGTTCGCGGCCGGTGAGCACGTCGGTGCGCAGCCGGCCGGTGCTGTGGTGGGGGTGGTCGAGGCTGTCCACCTCGACCTCGATCCGCTGTCCGATCCCGGCCACCGAGGCGCCGGCGGGGGTGCCGGTCAGGATGACGTCGCCGACTTCGAGGGTGAGCAGCCGGGACAGGTCCGCGATCAGTTCGGCGAAGCCGAACAGGAGCGTCGCGGTGGTGTCCTCCTGGACCAACTCGCCGTCCAGCCAGGTGCGTACGCGCAGCGCCTCGGGGCGCAGGTCGGCTGCGGGCAGCAGGGTCGGCCCGAGCGGGGTGAAGCCGTCGCCGCCCTTGGCCCGGACGTTGGAGCCGCGGTCCGCATAGCGCAGGTCGTACAGGCCCAGGTCGTTGGCGGCGGTCACCCAGCCGACGTGCGCCCAGGCCCGGGCGGGGGACACGCGGCGGGCGGTGCGGCCGATCACGAGCGCGATCTCGCCCTCGAAGCCCAGCAGTTCGACGCCGACCGGCCGCTCGACCGGGCCGGATCCGGTGAGCGAGCTGCTCGGTTTGAGAAAATACGAGGCGTGATCGGGGACTCGCCCGCGTTGTTGCGCGCGGGAGCGATAGTTCAGGTGCACGGCCAGCACCTTGCCGGGTCGCCGCCCCGTCGCCGCGGTCACCGCATCGTGCGTCACTCGCCACCCCTTTGCGCCTCGGATCAGCGATGCCATCTCGGAACGTATATGATTCCGGATAGAATAATAGAGGTGATCTCGGTTCCACTGTCAACCACCCGGGCGGGCACGCTCGTTCGCGGCACGTGCGGGTGGGGGCGGTGGTGGGATGTGCGAGTGAGGGCGTGCCGGTGAGGCGGGAGGGGCGCGCGGGTTCAGGCAGGGGGGCGGCGGCGCGAAAGCGGGGACACGTGGGCGAAGGGTGTGCGGGCGGGGCGGGTGGGCGAGGTGGCGCGTGCGGGCGGAGGCACGCGGGCCCCGGTGCGGGCTGCCCGGCCCGACGGCGCCGGCGCCCGGCGCGGGTCGGCGGCGCGGTGGCCGGGTAACGATCACGCGTGACCGCACCCGCGTGCCGACGCCGGTTCGGGTGGCTGCACCGATACGGTCGTCTCGCGTCACCGCCGAGCAGAACGAGGAGATCCACGTGGCTGTCGACCCCAGCGATCCGGAAACGTTCCAGGAAGAGGACGACGACGCGACGGAGCTCGCTGCGGAAACGCCCGAAGCGGACGCCGCCGAGCAGCACATCGACGTCCGAAGGGACCGCGACGCACCACTGACCCGCGTCGACCCGGACGCCGCCGACGAGGGCGACGCCGTCGAACAGACCCGGGTCGTCGAACTGGACGAGGACGACTACCGGTAGTTTCCGCCCGGCATCTCAGGGAGGTTCGCGGCCGGTTCGGCCGGCTTCGTGGATGGTGCGTGCTCGCGGCGCGGGAGCAGCAACGGGGTGGCCAGAAGGAGCACTCCGGCGGCTGCGATCGCGCCCCGGGGGCCGATGACCGCGGCCAGCAGGCCCCAAGCCGCGGTGAGCGCCGCGATGGCGGCGCTTGCGCTGACCGACCAGGCGGTCAGGGTGCGGGCGATCCGGTCCGGGTCGGTGTGTTCGAGCCGGTGGGTGGCCAGCACCGGGTTGAACAGGCCGCAGCAGGTCACCAGGCCGAGTTGGATGGTGACCACGAGGACGATGCCGGGGACGCCGGGCCGCACGAACGCCAGTCCGAGGGGCCAGCACGCGCGCAGCGTTCCGGCGGTGCGAAGCACCCTGTGCCGCCCGAACCGCGCCACCAGCGGGGGTGCGAGGCGGGCACCGAGCAGGCCGCCGACGCAGGGGGACGCGAACACGAGACCGTACTGCCAGGGTGCGTATCCGAGATCGCGCAACAGGAGCACGGCCATCAGCGGTTCGGAGGCCATGATCAGGCCGCTGACCACGATCGTGTTGAGGAACAGCGGGCGCAACACCGGGTGGGCGAGGATGTGGCGCCACCCCTCGGGCAGATCGCGCGCACGCAACCGCGGTGCGGCGGTCCGTGGTTCCGACCCGCCGATGGAGCGGATGCCCAGCGCCGAGAGCAGGTAGCTGACCGCATCGGCGAGCACGGTCGTCACCGGGCCGAACAACGTGATCGCCGCCCCGCCGAGCGGTGGTCCGACCGTGATCGCGGTCCACGTCGTGGACTCGAATCGGCTGTTCGCGACGAGCAGGTCCGCCGGCGGCACGAGCGTCTTCAGATACGCACCGGCCGCCGCCTTGAAGGCGATGTCGGCCGCGGCGACGACGACGGATACGACGAGGAGTTGGGCGAAGCTCAGCAGCCCGAGCGCGAACGCGGCGGGGATGCTCAGCAACGCCGCGAACCGGATCAGGTCCATCGCCACCATGACCGGCCGTTTACGACGGAACTCCACCCACGGGCCGAGGGGTACCGCCACCAGGGCCCCCACCGCACGCCCCGCCGCGGCCAGCACCGCCACCTGGGCCGGCCCGGAGTCCAGTACGAGCACCGCGATCAGGGGAAACGCACCGAAGCCGAGCGAGGTGCCGTACGCGCTGACGGCATACGCGGCCCACAACCGCCCGAACCGCCGCCCCAGCGCCCGCCGACCCGCCATCCCCAACGCACCCCTCGCCGAGCCCGAACCCGCTGACCACCGGCATCAAAGCGAGTGACGGACGGCGAGAGCAAACAACCGATCGACCACGAAGACACAACCATGGGTTGTACCCCGTGCGCCCGTGGGCGTCGGCGCGGTCCGGAACAGCGATCGGGGCTCCGCGGACACACACGCGGAGCCCCGAATACCCGGTCGGGGAGGAGGGCCGAACCGGGGGCCTGGCGGATCAGCCGTGGTGGCCGCCGACCACGTCCGCGCCGTGGTGGCCGGCCTCGAGGTCGTCGTCGTGGTCGCCGTCGATGTTGGCGCAGAAGTTCCCGAACGTCGGGTTGATGAAGCCGGCCACGTCGATGGTGTTGCCGCAGAAGTTGACCGGGATGTGGATCGGGACCTGGACGTTCAGGCCGGAGACCACGCCGGGGGAGCCCACTGCGGCGCCCTCGGCCTCGGCGGCGGCACTCGCGGCACCCGCGCCGGCCATGACCAGGGCGGCGGTGCCGGCGGCCATCACGGTTGCCTTCTTGAACGAGCTCACTGGGGTTCTCCGTATCGACCCTCGCGCCGCCCGGATGGGGCGCGTTCTCGCTGTGCAACGAGGCCGAATGCCCCGGGCAACCGGTCGGTGTCGACGTTCACCCGAACGCGGGGCAGGCCCGCCGCGTCGGGTCGCCGGTGTCCGGAAACCCGATGGCGATGCCGACCGGGCCCGGCTAGCGTCACGACGGTGAGCCTCGACATCCGGGAGATCCCCGAAGAACACCTGGACCAGATATTGGATCTCGCCGACCTGGCCTTCCACGAGAAGGATTCGGACGAGAAACGCGAGCGCTACCGTGACGTGTTGAGCAGATGCGACCGCATCGGGGCGTACGACGACGACACCCTGGTCGGCCAGGTCGCCGCACACCGCTTCGCGCTGTCCGTGCCCGGCACCGAACTGGGCTGCGCCGGGCTGGACTTCGTGGCCGTCGCGCCCACCCACCGGCGCCGCGGGCTGCTGGCCCGGATGATGGCCGAGCAGTGGCGCCGGTGCGCCGCGGCCGGCCAGGCGCTGTCCTGTCTGTGGGCCTCCGAGAACGCGATCTACGGCCGCTTCGGCTACGCCCCCGGAACCGAGGGCTACACCGTCGAGATCGACAGCCGACGCCCGCTCGCCCTGCGCATCACCCCGGACCCGCGCCCGCTGCGGCTGATCGACGCGGCCAAGGCGCCGGCCGTGCTCGATCCCGTGTACGAGGCGGCGCGCGCGCTGCGCCCGGGCCGCTTCGCCCGGGACGAGGCGTGGTGGGCCAAGCACGTGTTGGACTCGGACGACGATGACGACGACGAGGGGCCGGCCCGGATCGTCGTGCTCGGCGAGCCCGGTGCCCCCGTGGCCGGCTACGCCGTCTACCACGTCACGGCCGGCACGCCGCGGGTGGTCGAGGTGCGCGAACTGGAGGCCGACAGCGCCCCGGTGGCCGCCGCGCTGTGGGACTACCTCGCTTCGATCGACCTGACCGGCAAGGTGGTGGCCTGGATCCGGCCGTTGGACGATCCGCTGCTGCTGTTCGCGGCCGATCGGGACCAGGTGCGGGTCACCAAGCAGTTCCCGGCGTTGTGGATCCGCCTGGTGGACGTGCCCGCCGCGCTGACCGCGCGCTCGTGGGCGGCAACCGTCGACGTGGTTCTTCAGGTCCGCGACCGGGGAGTGCCCGCCAACGACGGCAGGTTCCGCCTGACCGCCGACCCCGACGGCGCGACCTGCACGCCGACCGAGGCGCCGGCCGAACTCACCCTGGACGTACGCGAACTGGCGGCCGGCTACCTCGGCGGCACTCCGGTCGCCCGCCTGGTGGCGGCCGGACTGGTCGTGGAGCACACGCCGGGCGCGGCGGCCCGCCTGGACGCGGCGCTGCGCACCGACCTGTTGCCGTTCGCCCACGAGGACTACTGAGCACCCGCCGCCGACTCGACGCCGGACGCGAGTGGGCGAGTGGTGCGCCCCGGGTCGCCCGGCCGGCCCGGGGCGGCCGGGCAGGCGACCCGGGGCCTTGGCGATCCCCTCGTCAGAGGCTCGCCGCGGGGCCCGGGGGTGGGTCGGGCGGCTCGTTCTGGTGCGCCGCGAAGTAGCGCACCAGGTCCGGGTCGAGCGGCGGGACCGCGGTGCGCACGCCGCCCGCGCGCAGCGAGGTGGTGGCGGCGACTCCCGCGGCCACCGCCTCGCGGGCGGCGACCGGCGAGGTGCGGGTGGGCCCGCCGTCGACCGCGAAGCGCAGGAACTCCGCGACCAGGGTCCGGTCCGCGCCGCCGTGCAGGCCGCCGCCGGGCACGGACTCGCTGCGGTCGGCATCGGCCCGGTATCCGGAACGGCGCAGGTTCCACAGCTTGATCGAGGGGTGGTCGTCCTCCAGGCCGTCGCCGAAGTTCTCCAGCCGACCCTCGTCCCCGATGACGGTGTAGTTGCGCCAGTAGTCGGGCGTGAAGTGGCACTGCTGGTAGCTGGCCAGGACGCCGTTGTCGAGGCGGGTGAGCATCATGCTGATGTCCTCCACGTCGACGATCGGGTTGAGCCCGGTCACCGCCGTCGGCGGCCAGACCTCGGGCGCGAAGCCGTCCTGGGCCCATGCCTGTTCCTCCACCCGGCCCGCCGCGTCCCGGCCGACGCCGGCGAGCACCGGATCGCGCCGGGGATTGCCGCCGTAGACCGCCAGGTCGCCCATCGCGACCACGTCCCGCGAGTAGCCGCCGGCCAACCAGTGGATCACGTCCAGGTCGTGTGCGCCCTTTTGGAGCAACAGGCCGGTGGTCCGCGCGCGTTCGGCGTGCCAGTCCTTGAAGTAGAAGTCGCCGCCGTGCCCGACGAAGTGCCGGCACCACACCGATCGGACCCGGCCGATCGCGCCTTCGTCGATCAACTCGCGCATCCGCCGCAACATCGGCAGGTGCCGCAGGTTGTGCCCGACGTACAGCCGGGTCCGCGATTGTCGGGCGGTGCGCAGCAGTCGGTCGCAGTCGGACACGGTGATGGCCAGCGGTTTCTCCACGAAGACCGGCACGCCGGCGGCGAGGAAGAACACGCCGGGCTCGACGTGTCGATCGTCGGGGGTGAGCACGAAGACCGCGTCGAGCCGGTCGTCGAGCATGCGTCGACAGTCGCTGTGCACGGCGACGTCCGGGCCGAACAGGTCGACGGCGTCGGCCCGTCCGCGCGCGGCGGGGTCGGCGCAGGAGACCACCCGCGACCGACCCGGCCGATGCGCCTGCACGGCCAGGGCGGCGCGCTGCCCGACCCCGACGACGCCCACGCGTAGCTCGTCCATCGGGTCAGTTCCCGAGCGTGGCCCGCAGCGCGGGCTGGAGCAGGTCGCCGTGGGCGCGGGCCATGTCGTCGCACAGGTCCCAGATGCGCTCGACCGGCAGCGCGGCGGCGGTGGCCGGGTCGGCCATCGCGGCGTGCCGGATGTGCCGCGGGTCGTCCTCCAGGGCGGCGCGCACGACCAGGTCGTTCATGCTCAGGTAGGCGCGGTTGAGCGCGGCGCACTGCGCGGGCAGCGCGCCGACCCGGGTGGGCTGTACGCCCAACGCATCCACCAGGCACGGGACTTCGACGACACCGTCGGCGGGCAGGTTGTCGATCAGCCCGTGGTTGGGCACGTTGCCGTAGACCGTGCGCGGGGTGCCGGTGACGATGCTGTGGATGATCTGCGGCGCGTACTCCATGGTGGACTCGACCGGGACCGGCTCGCCCGCTGCCAGCGCCCGACGGGTCTGCTCGTAGGCGGCCATGTTCTCGTCGACGATGCCGAGGTAGGCGCCCACCGGCAGGCGCAGCCGGGTGATCTCGCTGTCGTGGCCCAGGTACCAGGGCACGTACTCGCTGGAGTGCTCGCTGGTCTCGGTCGGGTAGTAGCCGAGCCGGCGGTACATGTCCACCCGGACTCGACGCCGCAGTTCGGCGTCCTCGGCGATCAGCGCGTCCAGCTTCGGGTACAGGTCGGCGCCGTTGTGTTCGAAGCGCAGCACCCAGGCCTGGTGGTTGACGCCGGCGGCGCGGTAGTCGACCTCCTCGTACGGGATCCCGACCAGGTCCGCGAGGCCCTGCATGGTCCAGTAGACCGAGTGGCACAGGCCCACCACGCGGGTCAGGCCGGTGGCGCGGGTGAGGTAGCCGACGTTCATCGCCATCGGGTTGGTGTAGTTCAGCAACCAGGCGTTCGGGCAGATCTCGGCGATGTCCTCGCCGAGCGCCCGCAGGACCGGGAAGGTGCGCAGGGCCCGGAAGATGCCGCCGATGCCGAGGGTGTCGCCGATGGTCTGGCGCAGGCCGTAGCGGGCGGGCACCTCGAAGTCGATGCGGGTGGCCTCGCGCATGCCGACCTGGATGATGTTGATCACGAAGTCGGCGCCGACGAGTGCCTCGCGACGGTCGAGGTGGGTGCTGATGTGCGGGTCCGCGCCGCGTTCGGCGGCGATCAGGCGGGCCGCGCCCTGCGCGGTGGCCAGCCGCTCCGGGTCGATGTCGTGCAGTGCGATGTGCGCCTGCCGCAACTCCGGGAAGGCGAACAGGTCGGCGAGCAGCCCCTGGGTGAACACGACGCTGCCGGCGCCGACGAAGACGATCTTGGTGCGGGTCATCACTGGTTCTTTCCGTTGCGGGCGAGGGCTGCGACAGCCTCGTCCCAGGTGGGTTGGGCCGGCGTGCCGCCGTGTGCCCGGGTGGACAGGGCACCGCACGCGGCGGCGAATTCGAGGGCTCGGGCGGGTGATTCGCCGCCGAGCAGTGCGGCCAGGTAACCGGCGTCGAAGCTGTCGCCGGCGCCGACCGTGTCCAGCGGCCGGGCCGGGATGCCGCGGGTGCGCAGCACCGTGCGGCCGTCGTGTGCGAACGCGCCCTCGCCGCCGTTCTTGACCACCACCGTCGGGCCGTAGGCGGCCAGTTGCGCGGCGGCGTCCTCGGGGGTGCCGGTGGTGAGCAGGGCCAGCGCCAGCGCCTCCCGGGCGTTGGGCAGCAGGATGTCGACGACGGGCAGGACGGCGGCGAGCCCGGCGGGGTCCCAGCGGCCGGTCGGGTCGTCGTTGGTGTCCAGCGAGGTGCCGGCGCCGTGCGCCCGGGCGATGCCCAGCAACTCGGGCAGAGACGCGGCGAGTTCGGGCATCAGGAAGTAGGAGGCGGCGTGTACGTGTCTGCTGTGTGTGAGCAACTCCTCGGGTACGTCGTCGGGTCCGGTGGCGGCCAGGGTGCCGGCGGCGGTGAGGATCGCGCGGTCGCCGTCGCCGCGGGTGAGCACCGTGGTCAGCGGCGTCGGCAACCGCGTGTCCGTGCGCAGCGCGGCGGTGTCGACGCCCCGGGCGGTCAACGCGGCGCGCACGAAGCGGCCCGCGTCGTCGTCGCCGACCCGGCCGGCGATGGCCACGCGCAGTCCCAGCCGGGCCGCGCCGCACGCGGTGATCGCGGCGGATCCGCCGAGGGTGAGCAGGCCGGTGGGCACGAGTCGTTCGCGTTGCCCGTAGGCGGGCGGCTCGTCGAGGGGACCGAGGACGACATCGGGATTGGCGTCGCCGATGACGAGAAGGTCGAAGGTGTGCGGCATCGGGCTTCCTGGGTGCGGGTGGTGCCGGCGAACTGCCGGGCCGGTCTGCGGCGCGGTCGAGCGCACCGATCGGTCAGCGGTGGTCGTTCGGATCGGGTCGGACGGCGGCGCCGTCGGGGCGGGTGTCCCCGGAAGGGTCGAACTCCCGTGACACCGCTATCCCTTGAGCCCGCTGGAGGTGATGGACTGGATGAACGCCTTCTGCGCGCCCAGGAAGGCCAGCAGGACCGGGAGCACGGTGATCACGTTGCCCGCCATCACGGCCGACCACTGGGTGTGGTGCTGCCCCTGGAAGGTGGTCAGGCCCAGTTGCAGGGTGTACTGGGTGTCGTGGTTGATCGCGATCAGCGGCCAGGTCAGGTCGTTCCAGGTGGTCAGGAAGGTGAGCACGGCGACGGTGCTCAGTGCGGGCCGGGACAGCGGCAGCACGATCAGGATCAGCACCCGCAGCCGGGAACAGCCGTCGATCCAGGCGGCCTCCTCCAGTTCCCGGGGCAGCGACAGGAAGAACTGCCGGAGCATGAACACCGCGAACGGCGTCACCAGGGACGGGATGATCAGCGCGCCCAGCGTGTCGATCAGCCCGAGCCGCTTCATGATCAGGAACGTCGGGATCATGGTGAGCTGGAACGGGATCGCCATCGTGGCCAGCATCGCCACCATCAGCGCCCGCGAACCCGCGAACCGCATCCTGGCGAACGCGTACCCGCCCAACGCCCCGAAGACCAGGTTGGAGGCCACCGCGACCGCCGAGACGATCAGCGAGTTCATGAACCAGCGCGGGAACATCGCGTTGCCCAGCACGTAGCGGTAGCCGCCCAGGTGGATCCCCGAGGGCCACAACGCGGGTGGGAACCGGTTGATCTCCGCGTTGGTCATCACCGAGCTGAGCGCGAGCCACACCAGCGGCAGCGCGAACAGCAGGGACAGCGGCGCGAGCAGCAGATGCCACGGGCTGAACGGGAGCAGGCGGCGCCGGCGCGAGCCCGGCGCCGGGCGCGCATCGCTGCGCGGACGGGCGGCCTCCACGGGTGCGGCGGTGGTCGTGGTCATCGTGCGGCCCCTTCGACGGCGGCGGGCCTGCGACCGCGTACGAACCGCATGCCCACTCCGATCACCAACAGGGCGACGGCGAGCACGTAGGCGGCCGCCGCGCCGTAGCCGGCGGTGAAGTTCTTGAACGCCTGCTCCCAGATGAAGTAGACGATGACGGTGGTCGAGCCCAACGGCCCGCCCTTGGTGGTCACATAGACCAGGTCGAAGACCTGCAGCGCGTTGATCGTCTGCCAGAGCAGCAGGAAGACGGTGACCGGTGTGAGCGTGGGCAGCACCACGTGGCGCAGCAGTTGCCATCGCCCGGCGCCGTCGAGACGGGCCGCCTCCAACAGCGAGGGCGGCACGTCCTGGAGCGCCGCGAGGTAGATCACCACGCAGAACCCGGTTCCGCTCCACACCGAGATGGCCACCAGCACCAACAGGGCCTGTCCGGGGTCGGTGAGAAAACCCTGCCGGCCGATCCCCAGTGCGTGCAGGACCGAGTTGGCCGCGCCGAACTCCGGGTCCAGGATGAAGGAGAACAGCACCCCCTGGGCCGTCGCCGAGATGATGAACGGCACGAAGATCAGCGTGCGGTACACGCCCACCAGTCGGATCCGCCGGTTCAACACCAGGGCCAGGAACAACCCGAAGGCCATGCTCAGCGGCACGTACAACGCCGTGTACAGCAGCGTGTTGCGCACGGCCTGGCCGAAGTGCGGGTCCTGGGTCAGCGCGTCGTAGTTGTCCAGGCCGACCCAGCGACTGGGGGTGACCAGGTCGTCGGCCCGGAAGGAGAGCAGCAGCGACCAGACGAACGGCACCACGCTCAGACCCAGGATGACCACGACGGCCGGAAGGATGTACGTCCACGCGGTGGCCGACTCGCGCCGGCGTCTGCGACGCAGGGTGCGCCGTTGTCGATCCTGGTCCGAGAGCGTGAGTGGAGCGGGCAGTGACGACATGAGAGGGCTCCTCAACTCAACGCGGGATCACGAGGGCGGCCTTGGCCGCGGCGGCGCAGCGGTTCAATGCCCGGGTCGGACTGCTCTTGCCGAGCAGCACGGAGACGATGGCCTCACCGAGCGCCATCGAGATCTGCGGGTAGGCGGGATGCACCGGACGCACGCGCGCGGTCTCCAGCGCCTTGGTGAACACCTCCAGGCCGGCGGTCTGCGCGGTGTGCTCGCGCCATTCGGACCTGGCCTCGCCGGCCCGGCTCAGCGGCAGGCTGCCGGCCTCGACGTCCCAGCCGACGTCCTGCTCGGGCTGGATCAGCCAGGACACGAAGGTGCGCGCCGCCCGTACCCGGGCACTGCCGTTGTCGAAGACCGTCCAGGTGTCCGGTGCGCAGATGGTCATCGGCCGGCCGCTGTAGGTGGGCAGCGGCACCACGTGATAGTCGATCTCGGCCTGGGCGATGTCCGGGATCTGCCACGGGCCGGTCAGCACCATGCCCATCCGGCCCGATGCGAAGACCTGGTACATCTGCTCGCTGCCGGGCTTGGGGTCGATGTAGACGCTCTTGCTCCGGGCGAGCGCGTCCACCGTCTCCAGCGCGCGCGCCCCCACGTCCTTGAAGCCGATGTTGCGACCGTCCTCGGCGACCACGTCGCCGCCCAGGTCCCACACCATCGGCCACAGCCGCCACACGGTGTCCTCGTCGCCCACGCCCGGCCAGCCGGTGCCGAAGACGCCGCGTTGTGCGTCGGTCAGCCGTTGCGCGGTGGCCAGGAAGTCGTTCCAGGTCCAGCCCGGTTGCGGCAGCGGGATGCCGGCGTCCTGGAACAGCCGTTTGTTGCAGATCACCGCGAGCGCGTCCATCACGGCGGGTGCCGCCCGCACCCTGCCGTTGATCGTCACCGCCGCCCTGGTGGGTTCCCAGTAGTTCTCCCACGGGTTCGGGCCCGAGCGCAGGCTCTCGCCCAGGTCGACCACCTTGGGGCTGCGGGCGACGCCGGCCAGGTCGGACCCGAAGATGTAGGCGATGTCCGGGTAGGAGCCGGAGGCGAGGGCGGCGGTGATCTTCTGCAACATCGCGTCGGCGAGGACGCCGCCGCCGAGGTCGACCCGGATGCCCGACTGGGCGCGGTGGAACTTCTCCACCAGGGCCTCCAGCGCCGCGCGGCCGGTGTCCGTCTGACCGTGCCACATCTCGATCGTGACGCGCCCGTCCGTACCCACGCCGTCGTCGGTGCCGGCGCACGCGGACAGCGCCGCGGCGACCGCGGCACCGGCGCCGACGCGCAGCACGCCGCGGCGGGAGAGACCTGCGGGATGGTGCCGGCCGAGAACCACTGGACCTCCAGGAGACTTCGAAACGCGTGAGGCGGGCTCCGCAGTGCGCGCGGACGCGCACCGGGCGAGGGAAGGGGCCACTCACGCCGGGCGGATACGGGTGGAGGAGAGGCCGCGCAGGCGATCGGATCGGCGGGCGCGGGCGGACCCGGGGACGGCGAGCGGGCGAACGCGGGCCCGGGACGCATGCCGTCGGCATCGGTCGGGGCGGGGCGCGTCCGCGGCGGGCACGCGGCGGCCGGGCCCGCGGCCCGGCGGCTGCGCACGAACGGTGCGCGCCGGGCCGCGGGTGGTGGGCGGATCAGCAGGTCTTGCGCACGTACTTGCTGTTTCCGACGGGAGTCACGTCGACGTCACGGCGTACGACGCTGAGCTTGTCGCCCCACTTGGAGCAGGCGTTGGACAGGCCCTTCGCCGTGTACTCGATCACGATCACGTTGTTGCCGAAGTACTTGGTGTAGTCGTTGCACTCGTTCCACTGGCCGCATTCCTCGGCGACGGCGAAGTCGAGTCCCAGCGCCGTGCGGTTCCCCGCCAGCTCGGCCGTGTTCTTCTGCGCGATCGCCAATCCGCGGCGGTGCGCGTGGGCGGACAGCAGCGCGATGTAGTCCTGGGCGTTCGCGTCGGTGAGCAGGTCCTCGGAGCGGGTGAAACTGTCGTAGTTGTCCGGCTCGACGGCCTGGAAGCCCTTGTTCGCGCATTCGTCGATCAGGGCATCGACCCTATTGGCGACGGCGGTGCGCTTCTCGGGGGTGCGCAGGTCGAGCAGGGCTTCCTTCCATTTGCCGTCGTAGACGATCGAGTCGTCGGAGCGGCGCAACAACAGGTCGGCGGGCCAGTCGCCTTCCCGCTTGGGCTGGGCCTGGAAGGCGTTGACATAACAGATGTTGTAGAGCCCGGGGACCGGGGAGGCGCCGTGGTCGCGAGTGACCACCTCGACTCCGGTCGGCGGGGTGTAGGCGCCGCCGATCTGGTAGTCGAAGTCGGCGTGCGCCGGCGGCAGGGTGATCGCCGCGGCCTTCGCGGGGGCGCCCGCGCTCGCCGTGCTGCCCGCCTCGGCGCCCGAGTCCGCGCCGGTGCTCGCGTCGGCGGACGTCGAGAGGAACAGGGTGCCCGCGATCGCCGCGGTGGTCGCCGCGACTGCGGCGAAGCGTCGGGCCGATCTGCGCGGGAGGAAGGTGTTCATCATCGAACTCCAGATGCGGAGGATACGTCCCCGCCTCGGAGGTCCACAGACATCGCGGACATCCTGGCGACTTTGTCCGGGCTTGCGGCTTCATGCCGCCTACCGGCTGGGCGTACCTTTGACGCCGATTGCACTGCCCTCGGCGTCGCAGCAGTAAATCGAGCAACATTCGTCATGTCAAGGGATCGTCTTTGCGCAGGGCGCGCACGGCGGTTGTCGCTCGCGGCGCCGAAATATCGTGTACCGAAGCCGTTCCGGGAATCCGATGACTGCGCGAATGCGCACGGATATGCTGCGCGGATGCTGAGAACTGAGCGCCACGCGCGCATCCTCGAACACGTCTCCGCGAAGGGGAGCGTGAGCGTCGAGGAGCTGTCCGAGGTATTGGCGGTCTCGGGAGCCACGGTGCGGCGCGACCTCCAGCACCTGGACGCGATGAACCTGCTGCGCCGCACCCACGGCGGCGCGTCCGTGGGCAACATCGGCCTGGAGACGCCGATGCAGTACCGCAGCGAGCGCCGCCGACCGGAGAAGCTGGCCATTGCCCGGGCCGCCGCCGCGCTGGTGCCGGCCAAGGCCGTGGTCGGGCTGACCGGAGGATCCACCGCCACCGAGATCGCCCGCATCCTCGCCGACCGCGGACCCGTGACCATCGTCACCAACGCGGTGAACATCGCGGCCGAGATGGTCCTGCACAAGGACGTCACACTCGTCGTCATCGGCGGCACCGCGCGCAACGAAAGCTACGAGCTGGTCGGCCCGATCGCCGAGAAGACCCTCGCGGACTACTTCACCGACGTGACCTTCCTGGGCGTGGACGGCATCAGCGCCGCGCACGGCTGCACCACCCACGACCAGCTGGAGGCCGCCACCGACCGAGCCTTCACCGACCGCAGCGGTCACACCGTCGTGGTGGCGGACAACTCGAAGATCGGAAAGGTGACCCTGGCGCGGATCTGCCCGCTGAGCCGGATCGGCCACCTGGTCACCGACCGGGACGCCCCGCCGGAGGAACTGGCCGCGATCGAGGAGGCGGGCGTCGCGGTGACCGTGGTGTGAACCGGGCGCGGTGCGGGGCACCCGTTCGGCCGGCCGCTACCCCAGGGCGTCCAGCAGTTCGCGCTCCCGGGCCGGGGTGAGGCCGGTGCGGCGGGGGCGGTCCAGGCCCTGTTCGCGTTCCCAGCGCAGGGTGTCGGCGAGCAGTTCGGTGCGCGGGCGGTGCCGAAGCCCCGCGGTGCGCGCGGCCGTTCCGGTGCGGGCGGACCAGCCCGCATGGTCCGCCGCGACCATCCACATCGCCAGCGAATCCGGACCCATGTACTCGGCCACGCCCTGCGCCAGCAGCCACTGCGGGTCGGCGGTGACGACCGGGCCGCGGTGTCCGCCGACGGTGCGGGACAGCGCGATCCAATCCGCGAAGGCGAGCGTGGGGCCCACCGCGTCGTAGGTGCCGACGGTGCCGGCCGCCGCGGCCTCCAGCAGCCAACCGGCGAGGTCGCGGACGTCGACGACCTGGGTCGGCGCCGCGGGCGAGTCGGGCACCAGCATCGGGCCGTGCGGATCGCGTGCGGCCCGCCCCACCCAGTAGCCGGACCGGCCGCTGTGATCGCCCGGACCGCCGATCAGGCCCGCGCGCGCGATCAGCAGTCGCCCGCCCACCGCGTCGTGCGAGGCCCGCTCGCAGGCCACCTTCGCCTCGCCGTACAGCTCGCGATCGACCTCGCCGAGCGTGGTCGCCGCCAGGAGATCGGCGGATTCGTCCGCTTCCGGCACGGCGTGCGCGGCGTAGACGTTGATCGAGGAGACGTAGCTCCAGTGCCGGACCCGATCCGCCAGCGCGTCGAGCGCGCCGCGCACGAAGTCGGGCTGCCAGGACACCTCGACGACCGCGTCCCAGTCGCGATCGAGCAGCGGCGCGTACGCCCGGGGATCGTGTCGGTCGGCGGCCACGAGCACGGCCCCCTCGGCGGGTGCGCCGCTTTCGCCGCGTGCCAGGCAGGTCACCCGGTGGCCGCGCTCGATCGCCTGTCGGGACACCTCACGACCCACCCACGCCGTACCGCCGAGTACCAGGATCTCCATCCCGCCACTCAAGCATCGTGCGTAGCGAGGGGCCAAGAGGGTTTCGCCGAGGGCGGATCCGCCCCGGTCCCGGGGCGCAGCGCCACCCTGCGGCTACAGATAGTCGTCCAGGCGGGCGAGGGCGAAGCCCTGGCTGGTGACCGTGTCGACGACCCGGCGGAGCATCTGGGTCATGTCGCCCTGCCACTGCCCGGGGCCGCGGAAGTGGGTGAGGATGATGTCACCCGGCTTGAAGACGTGGTCGTAGCGATACTCCATGCGGTCCGGGAACGCCTCCTGGTTCCAGATCGGGAACGCGACGATCCCGCAGGACTGCGCGGCGTACAGGGTGTCCTCGTTGAACTCGCCGTACGGTGGCCGGAACAGCCGGGGCGTGCTGCCGATCTCGCGGGTCAATTCGTCCTGCTGGCGGCAGATCTCCCGCTGCTGGGCCGCGTAGCCCAGCTTGCGCAGATCCGGGTGGTTGAGCGTGTGGTTGTTCACCGTCACGCCCTGCTCGTGCAGCCGGCGGAAGTAGCCGTAGTCCTCGCGCGCCAGGTAGCCGCTGACGAACGCGCTGAACGGCACCTTGAGTTCGCGGGCCATCCGGGCGAACTCCGGGTCCTTCTCCGCGCCGTCGTCGACGGTGAGGAAGACGACCCGCTCCTCGGTGGGCACCCGGTGGACCACGGCCGGCAGGTCGCCGTAGAGCTTCACCCCCGGGCCGGGCCGCAGCACCGGGCGGGTGGCCGGCGGCGCGGGGGCCGCGATCGGTACGGCCGCCAGGCCCCACTTGCGCGCGGCGGCGGCCACGGCGGCGCGTTCGCGACGCGTGGCGGCCTCGCGTTCCGCCAGGTCCGGGTGCGCGCCCCGGGCCTGGCCGCCGCCCTGCCCGGGCGGCTCGGCCGGCGCCGCCCGGTCCTGCGCCGCCACCCGCTGCGGCGCCTTGACCGGCACGGTCGCCGAGTCCGCGCACCCGGCGACGGCGAGACACAGACACAGGCCCAGCGCGACACGGCAGCGGGTGAGCACTCGCCGCGAGCGGGACGTCATCGAATCCACACAGCCCATGGCGGCGTCTGGTGCCCATTCCCACGCCGATCCGAACCAGGACATTCGTTCGATCCGCGCTCGTGGGCAGGTCGATCGGCATCCGGCGCGTGCGGGCGTGCTCCGATCGGGTCGGCGGGCATCCGGGGCCGTCCGCCCCGCCGTGCCGGTGGCCGGAGGCGGGTCGGCAAGAATGGGCGCCTACACCCGATCGGGCGGGCACACGATGCCCGCACGATCGCACCGTGACCAGGAGTCGAGCCGAGGAGGCAGGCGTGGGTGCCGAGAACGGGCAGTCCGCAGAGCAGGCGCAGCCGATCAAGCAGCGCAAGAACGGCCTGTACCGGGGCGTCTCGGAGGAACTGGCCGCGAACATGCGGGCCGGCTGGGCCGACACCGCGCGCGAGGACCTCGCGCCGATCGAACAGGCCCCGAACGCCGCCCGCCGACGGGCCGCGCTGTCGGCCCGCTTCCCGGGCGAGCGCCTGGTGATTCCCGCGGGCAATCTCAAGACCCGATCCAACGACACCGAGTACCCCTTCCGGGCAGCGAGCGAGTACGCCTACCTGACCGGCGACCTGACCCAGGACGGGGTCCTCGTCCTGGAACCGGTCGCCGACGGACACGACGCGGTGCTGTACCTGCTGCCGCGCTCGAACCGGGAGAACGGCGAGTTCTGGCTGGACGGCCAGGGCGAGCTGTGGGTCGGCCGGCGGCCCGGTCTGCGCGAGGGCGAGGCGCTGTACGGGCTGCCGTGCCGCGACGTGCGCGAGGCCGCGGCCGAGGTGGTCCGGGCCGGCGCGGACGTGCGCATCGTGCGTGGGCACGACGCCGGGCTGGAGGGTGCGCTCGGTGACCGGCTGAACGCCGACCGGGACGAGGAACTGCGGGTCTTCCTGGCCGACGAGCGGCTGGTCAAGGACGAGTTCGAGATCCGCCAGCTCCAGGCGGCGGTGGACTCGACCGTGCGCGGCTTCGAGGACGTCGTGCGGGTGCTGGACCGGGCCGAGGCCACCTCCGAGCGCTACATCGAGGGCACCTTCTTCCTGCGGGCGCGGGTCGAGGGCAACGACGTCGGATACGGCTCGATCTGCGCGGCCGGCCCGCACGCGACCACGCTGCACTGGGTGCGCAACGACGGCCCGGTGCGCGCCGGCGACCTGCTGCTCCTGGACGCGGGGGTGGAGACGCACACGCTGTACACGGCGGACGTGACCCGGACGCTGCCGATCACGGGCCGCTTCACCGAGCTCCAGCGGCGGATCTACGACGCGGTGTTCGCCGCGCAGGAGGCCGGCATCGCCGCCGTGCGTCCCGGCGCCAAGTACCGCGAGTTCCACGACGAGGCGCAGCGCGTGCTCGCCGAGCACCTGGTCGCCTGGGGCATCGTCGAGGGGCCGGTGGAGCGGGTCCTGGAGCTGGGCCTGCAGCGCCGGTGGACACTGCACGGCACGGGCCACATGCTCGGCTTGGACGTGCACGACTGCGCGGTGGCGCGCACCGAGTCGTACGTGGACGGTGCGCTGGAGCCGGGCATGTGTCTGACGGTGGAGCCCGGTCTGTACTTCCAGGCCGACGACCTGACGGTGCCCGAGGAGTACCGCGGTATCGGCGTGCGGATCGAGGACGACATCCTGGTCACCGAGGACGGCAACCGGAACCTGTCGGCCGGTCTGCCGCGGGCGGCGGACGAGATCGAGTCGTGGATGGCGCGCCTGCGCGGCTGACGCGGGTGCGCATCGCAGGCCGCCCTCCCCGAGGTCCGAGGAGGGCGGCCTGCGGCGTGTGTTCCGCAACGTCGCCGGCAGTTGCGGGAGTTGCCCACTTCGGGGGCAACCGGCGGCCCCGGGGCGGGTGTCGGGCCGCAGTGGGGCCGGTCGGCGGCGGGCGCCGGCCGGTCGGGATCAGGATTCGGCCGCACCGGTGCGGGCCAGGCGTGCCTCGATCTCCTCGCGGATCGGCCGATAGAGCGCGTCGGCCGCGTGCATGCGCGCCGCGCAGTGCTCCCAGGCCCGACGGGAGCGTTTCCCGCGGCCCGGGATCAGGTCGTAGCGGCGCAGCCGCACCTGGCGAACGTCGACCATGAAACCGGACCTGGTGCGGATTCCGTGTGCCCGGCGGACCTCGGCGTCGGCGGCCCGCAGTTCGGTCTCGAAGGTGTCGTGGGCCCACCGCCACAGGGTCTCCTCGTCGTGGGTGGCGGGGACGACGGGGTTGCGGCCCGCGCGGTGCTCGACGACGGCGTAGAGGGTGAACTCCAGTCCGTCGGGCACGTGCACCCACGACAGGGTGTCCCACGGCCTGGGGACGGGTCGGAAGGTCGTGCGATGCACGACGGTCATCGGGTTCTCACCGGCCGTTGCGGTTCTCGTCGCGGACGCTCGCCCGGGCGGCCGCGATCAGGGTCGGGCGGTCGATCTCCAGGTTGCGCAACACGCGGGCGGCCGTGCCGTGTTCGAGTTCGGCGACGGCGATCAGGACGTGCGCGGTGCGCAGTTTCCCGGGGCGCTCGGCCTTGGCGATGGCGACGGCCCGCTGGAACACCTCGTTCGCACTGCCCGTGGCGCGGTAGGGCCCGCGCGGGGCGGGGGCGGGCGGGGCGGCGGGGAGCGCGTCGGCGTCGATGCCGACCGAACGCAGGGCCGCGGCATGGGTTTCGGCGAGGGCGCGGCGTACGTCCTCGATCCCGGCGCCGGCGCCGGAGCCGGCCAGGGCGGTGCGGGCGGAGTCGTCGGGCAGGGTGAGGGCGGCCAGGAGCAGGTGTTCGGGGCCGGGGGACTCCTCACCGAGGGCCCGGGCCTCCTCCTCGGCGGCGGTGAACAGGCGCTTCATGGCGCCCATGTCGTGTATTGCGCTGCGAATACCCACGGTCGTTCTCCTTGCCGGTCCGGTTGGTCACCGGTCCTCTTGCGGTGCTCGTCGGTTCGGTGACAGTCGTTTGTGGGCGGCCTGGGCACTCATGCCCAGGGCTTGGCCGATGTGGTTCCAGGTCCAGCCCTGGGCGAGTGCGTGGTCCACTGCGGATCGCTCCAGCGCGGCCGCGAGGTTGCGCAGTGCGACCACGGCCGCGAACGCGTCCTCGGGACGCTCGGGCGAGGGAACGTCTTTGGCCTCGATCACGCATCAACTTTAGTTGATGGCGGATCGGCACGTCAACAAAAGTTGATGACGTGGATCCGGTGTCGAGGGTGTCGGGGCGGCGCGCTACGAAGGGGGCATGACAGCGACGTTCGACAAGCTCGACGACAAGGGCGTCCCGCCCGCCCTCACCGGACTGATCGGCGGCTTCCTCTACTGGAAGCCCGGTGCGCTCGCCGGGATCGAGCGGATCGGCGGATATCTGGCCGGCACCGACCTGCCCGCCGGGCGGGACGCTCCGGAACGGGTCGGCGCCGGCGAGTGGACCGGGTTCATCGGTCGGACCGGGGCGATCGCGCTGCGCGCGGCGGCGCCGTCGACCCGGCCCGAGCGCCGGGAACGGCTGCTCGCGTTGTTGGAGATGTGGGCGGACAGCGTATTCGTCGACCCGACGGTGCGGATGCGCCGGGGAACGGTGCGCGACCCGCAGTCGAACGCCGTGCGCGACGAGCGCGGCGCCACGATCCTGGTCTGCCACCTCCGGGAGGGCATCCGGGTGCTCGAACTGCGCACCGGTGACGCCGAGCCGCCCGGCCTGGGGCCGCTGGAGGAGGTCGAGGAACTGCCGCACGACGGTTGGGGCAGTGCCCGGCAGCTCCGTGACCTGGTCGCCCTGGTCCGCGAGCGGGGGCCGATGCCGTGGGACCCGGAAGCGGTGGCGCGACTGGCCGCCGACACGGGGATGTCCCGCGCCGCCGCCGCACTCGCACTCGCGGGTACGCCCGGGACGGACATGTTCCACAAGCCGTTCCTGGACGCCGACGAACGCCGTCTGCTGGACCTGAAGGCCGGCGAAGTCGAGACCGCACGCGTCGAGTCGGGACGCCTCGAGGAACAGGGGTGGCTCGACCTGCTCGCGGGCGTACTCCCGGCCGATCCCGCCGACCTGTGGGCGCCCGACGCCCCGCGGCACCTCGCCGGCCGGATCGCCGCCGCGTGGCACCTGCGCCACGGCCGGCGGGTCCCGATCCCGGAGACCTCGCGCGCGCTGATCGCCGAGCAGGAGTCGAGGCTGCCCGCGGCCGAACTGTGCGAGGCGCTGGCCCACTCCGCGGCCGACCCGCTGCTCGCCGAGGACCTCGACACGTGGCTGAACGCCCCGCACGACGGCGACATCGGGCTGGTCGACGCCACGGGTCGGGGCTCCGCGCCGCGTCGGATGGAGCACCTGATCGAGGACCTGGCCGCCCTCGTGCCGACCGTGTACGCCGAACTCCCGGCCGGCGACCCGATCCGCGAGGGCCTGCCCGCTCTGGTGCGCAACGCCCGCGCCCGCCTGGACCACCCCGGGCTGCTGCTCGCCGCCGGCCACCTCTTCGGCGAGACCACGGTCGACGAGCTCCGTGTGCGGTTCGGGCCGCACCCGTACGACGCCCCGGAGCCGCTCTCCGCGCCCGCGTTCGACGACGGCCTGACGGTGGCCGCCGGAGCCGCGCCGCCGTCCTTCTACGGCCGACACCGGCACCATCCCCGCCTGTTCTTTCGGCCCGCCGTACTCGGCGACGACGCCCGCGCGCAGCGGCTCCGGGACACGCTCGGCTTCGGTGGCGAGAGCGTGCTCGCGGGCGTGCGCCGACTGCGCGGCGACTACTTCACCCGGATCGTCGCCCGCGTGGAATCCGGCGCGCTGCCGGTGGGCGCGTACGAGGCGAACCCCGCCGCGAGCGTGCCGGATCTGGTCGAACGCGCCGCGAAGGCGCTCGGCCTGGCCCCGGACCCGGCCGCGCTGTACCTGCAACTGCTCGCCCTGGAGGCGCCCACCGATCGCGGCGTGCGCACCTGGAACGGCTGGACGCCGACGCGGCACCGCAAGGCCGTCGCGGCACTCGTGGAGGCGGGCCTGGCCGTCGCCGACAAGCGCTCCCGAGCCGGGCGGGGCGTCTTCCTGCCGGGTGCGTGGGCGCCGGCGGCAAAGCCGTACCGGCCGATGGAGACCTGGAAGGCGGCGTTCCTCGGCGTCGAGGTCGCCGGCTACGACGGCGGGATCCACGACGGCGTCGTCCTCGACCGCACGCTGCCCGAACTGTTCGCCGACGCCTGGGAGTCGGTCGAGCGGGGCGAGGGACCCGGATGAGGCGCGGCGCCGGAACGGACCCGCGCCGGAGCGGACCGCACCCCGGCGACGGGTCGCCACCACGAGCTCGTTCACCTCGACGTCGGCCGGCTGTTCGATTGCCTTCGGCCGGTGGTACCACCCGCGCCCGTCGACCGCTCCCGGGTGGCCGGCGGGGGGTGCCGTGCCGGTCGGGTCAGGCGGCCACGGCCGCCGCGGTGGCGAGCAGTTCGCCGAGGGTTCCGGTGAAGTCGGAGAGCAGGTTCGACGCCACGATCCAGGCGTCCACGTTCTCGCGCAGGTGCCCGCGCACCAGGTCGCCGGCGTAGTCGCGGCACACGAGCAGGGCGTGCGCCGCCGGTCGGGCTCCGGTGAGGATCTCCGTGGGGGTCAGCAGGCCGTCGCGCAGGAGGTCGCCCACCTCCCAGATGGGCACATCGCGCACGGGAGGGTCGGCGAACAGGGCGCGTGCCACCGTGGGTGATCGGATCGACCCGGAGGAGAAGAACCCCGGTTGGCGCCGGACGAGGGTGGCGATCAGGGCTTCGGGGCACTCCGGGTGATACGCCGCGACGGCGACCGCCGGATCCCGGAAGGGCGTGGGTGCGCGGTCCGGTTCCTCGGCCAGGCGCACCCACAACGCGGGCGGCACCCGGGGCGGCAGCGCGCGCAGCGGCCACGGGGTCGGCCACGTCGCCAGATCCGCGGCCGACGCGCAGCCCTCGACGCGGTATCGGATCTGTCCGCTTCGCGGATCGAAGAACCAGATGCCCTCGTCCGCCGCCGAGAGGGGTCGGAGCACTTCCGGAGGGAGCCGGTCGCCCACCGTCTCCAGGGCCCGGGCCGCGTCGTAGCGTGCGCTGATCCGTCGGGCGAGCCGGGGCGGCAGTTCGCCGGGCCAACGGCGGGCGAGCGCGACCGCGACCGCCGGCGCCGGGGTGTGCCGGCCGGCGCCGAATTCCGACAGGTCGGCCGGATCCAGCGCGGACACCACTTCGGCGGCCAGGTTCGGATCGGCCCGGCTCAGCAGCAGCGACAACGGACTGGCGGCGCCGCGGAGCAGTTCGGACGCGCCGGCGGGCGGCACCATCGGGAGCGCCGGCGCTCCCGGTGCGTCGTTCGTCGGGTCCGGTCCGCCGGCCGGCCGCGCGACGTGCCGCAGCAGTTCGGGGACCGTCCCGGGATGGCCCGGTCCCCGGCGGGCCAGACGCAGCCAGCCGGGCACGTCGCCCGGCAGCAGCGGGGCCAGCGCCGTCAGCAGCGGCCCGAACGCGGCGGTCTGCGCGGAGCGCGGGGCGAACTCGTCGATGGAGCGAAGGACGTGCCACGCGGGGCGCGCCGCGTGCAGGAAACGTTCGGGGGTGAGCACATGCTCCAACAGCGCCCGTTCCAGCGGGCGGTTGTTGTGGTCGACGGTGAAGTCCAGCTCGACCACCGCCTCCGGTGGGCAGCCCTCGGTGCCGGCCAGCGCCGCGGTCACCGCGGGGGTGAACGGGGTCGCCCGATGCGCCCGCAGCAACGCGGCCCAGTCCGGCGGTGCGTCCGCGAGCGAGAGCACGTGTCGGGCCTCGCCGCGGCGCAACCCAGGGGCCCGCAGCAGTGCGATCAGTTCGTCGCCGTCCGGTGCGGCGCAGGCCCCGACCTCCAGCAGCATCAGCCCCTCGGGCGCGTCGAGCGCCGCGCGCACGAGCGGGGCGACCACCCGGGTGCGGTAGCGCCCGACGGACAGCGCGGCGGACGCCGCCTCGGGTCCCTCGGCCCGCCACAGCCCGACCAGGGCCCGGAGCCGGGCCCGTTCGACATGGGGCCGGTTCGGCAGCCGGCCCAGTACGACCAGTGCGTGCCGGAGCAGCCGGGCGTCCCGTGCATGGACGAGGGCCAACGCGTGGACGCCGGTCCGGGTGGACGACAACACCTCGTGCAGCGCGGGGTCCAGGTCGCGGCCGAGGATCCGGCGCCGGATGCGGGTGTCCGCGCGCGGATTGACGAAGACGTGCCGATCCACCTCGGGGTCGTCGAGTTCGACCAGTTGCTCCAACACCGCGCGCCGCAGGCGATCGTGCCGGGCGAGTGCGAGGTGGTCGCTGCGTTCGCCGTGGCTCAGTGCCCAGTCGGCCACTCCCGGAACATCCGACAGTTCGGCCAACCGCCGACCGCGCACACCCGGATCGCAGCGTGCCACGAGCCGGATGATCAGGTTCGGATCGGCGTGCCGCCACAGCGTCGAGATGGCCCTGTTCGGCACGGTCCTTCGCCCCTTCCGTCCGCGCCGACGGCCGACGCGTGGGCGTCGAACGGTCGCCGCCCATCGGATCAGTGTGCCGGCGAGCGGATCCGACCAACCGGGCGGCCACCCGAACTCGGCTTGCCACGGCCCTACTTGCCTCGACCGGGGGCGGCGGCGCGGAGCACGTGTAGGCGTCGGCGGCACGCCCGATCGCGGCTCGGCCGCGGCAGGGCGGGCCGAGCCGCGAGGGTCAGCGGGATCCGGTCAGGTGGGCGAACAACACCGTGTTGTCCTGGTACCCGCCGTGCTCGGGGTCGTAGTCGCCGCCGCAGGTGATCAGGCGCAGTTCGGCCCGGTTCAGGTCGCCGTACACGCGCTGCGTGGGGAAGTCGGTCTTGGTGAAACGTTCGACGGCGTCGACGGTGAACACCGCCGTGCTCCGGTCGGCGCGGTGGATCTCGACGGTGCTGCCCGCGCGTACGGTGCCCACGTCGTAGAAGACGGCGGGGCCGGTGGTCGAGTCGAGGTGGCCGACCAGCACGGCTGGGCCGAGTTCGCCCGGTGTGGGCCCTTGGTCGTACCAGCCGGCCCGTCGCTCCTGGTCGGGGGGCGGTACCTGGACGGCGCCGTCGGCGTCGAGGCCGACCGCGGTGACGGGGGCGTGCAGGCCGATCTCCGCGATGTCGACCGTGGCCGGTTCGGAGCGGGCCAGGAGCGGGCCCTCGACCGCGGGCGCGGCCGGAGCGGCGGGGGAGGGGGTTGCCGTGGATACGACCTTGGGCGCGGCCGTGGCCGCGGCGGGCGGTCGCCGGTCCTGATATCCGATGACGGCGAGCACGATGCCACAGACGAGCACCGCGACGGCCGCCGCCAGGACGAGGCGACGGCCGGCGCGGCGGGTGAGAGGTGTGTCAGCCACGCAGGCTGCCCCGACGCAGCACGAATGCGCCGACACCGGCACCGGCGACGGCGAGGGCGGCGCCGAAACCGAGCAGGTTGTCGTCGACCCCGGTGGTGCCACCCGCACCGCCGGCGACGGCGCCGACCGGGACGATCCTGGTCTGGGTGGCGACCGGGGCCGTCACCGGACGGGCCTCGTGGTGCCGGTTGGGCGTCACGTGCTTGTGCTTGTGCTTGTGCGACGCGGGCTTCTTCCACGCCTCGGGCTTCTTGGCGGGCCCGTGGTCGACCACGACGGTCTTGTGGTTGTTCACCACATTGGTCGTGTGGTTGTGGTTGTTGGTGATGTGGTTGTTCGTGACCACGGTGTTGGTGACGTTGCCGATGATCAGCGTCGAGTCGCCGTTCGGCCGGTGACCGGGCTTGTGCTCCGGCTTGTGCACCGGCTGGTCGGCCGGCTTGTGCTCCGGCTTGTCCATGGGCTTGTCGGCCGGCTTGTGGACGGGCTTGTCCATCGGCTTTTCCGCCGGCTTCTCGGCCGGCTTGTGGACGGGCTTTTCGGCCGGCTTCTCGGCCGGCTTGTGCACGGGCTTGTCGGCCGGCTTCTCGGCCGGCTTGTGTGCCGGCTTGGACGAGCAGTCGTGCGTCGGGCGGGGGCAGTTCGGGGCACCGCCCGACTTCTTGGCGCCCTGTTCGTCGGCGGACCCGGCGCTCGGCGCCTCGGCCTTGATGTCCTTGGTCTGCGCGCCGGGGCCCTCGGAGGCGGCAGCGGCGGTGCCTCCCATGGCTACGGCCAACAAGCCGGCGGCTACGGTGCTGCAAAAGACACGACTGGTACGCATCAGGGACGATCTCTCCTTCGCAGCCGGCGCGTGATCGGCGGTCCGATGGGGAACGCGACGGCAAAACGGAAAGTTTCCTCTTATGGTGCGAAAATCACCCTAAGTAGCTTTATGTAACACTTATGGGCGAGCGGTGCGCATCGGTACCGTGCATGCGGACGGCGGGCGAAGGCGACGAACTCCGGCGTCGATCCGGAGAGTTGCCCGAAGCCCGCCGGCCGGATGGCGGCCCGGCCTCGATCGGCGGGGCGCACACGGGTGGACGAGGCTCCGCCGTGCGACATCGGGCACGTCGCGGCGCCCGAAGGTGCGACGGCTCGACTGTGTTGATCCGGGCAACCCGGGGTGCATCGCCCGCGGCGCGGGCGCGGGCGGCAACAGAGGGAGAAGCCCCAGTGCCCGCAAGCGTGTTCGCGCTACATTCCAGCCGTCTCGACAATCGAGTGGGGGAACCATGACGGGCGGCGCCGGCAGGCGAAGAACGCGATCACGGGCGACGTCCGGGATCGCGCCGATCCTGGCGGCCCTGGTGGTCGCCTCGTGCTCGATGACACCGGACATGTTCGACGGCCCGGTACACGACGTCACGCGGGACTACCTGCGCGCCGTCGCCGGTGGTGCCTCGCCGGCACCGTTCTACGGCGATTGCGGCGGCAAGCACGGCGGGAACGCCGAACGGGCGTTGGCGGGGGAGGGCGGCGGATTCACCTTCACGATGGACAGTTCCTTCCAGGAGGACGATGCGGCCACGGTGAACGTGAACATCACCGGCCAGGACCACACCGCGTCCCCGTATGCCGTCGACCTGCGGCGGGAGAACGGGAAGTGGTTCGTCTGCGGCCTGGATACGCACCATGTGCAGATCAACGCCGGCATCCTGCCTTGAGTCGACCGACGACGGGCAGCGGCGCCCGCTCCGGCGGACCTCCGGCGGATCTCGGCGGTCCGCGCCGCCCGACATCCGCCCCGCCGGCTCCGCGCCGCCCGCGCCACGCCATACCGGAGAACGGCCGACGACAACCACCGCGCGGCCGCTTCCCCGGCCTGCCGAGACCCGGCACCGGACGGCGTGGGGTGGTGTGCCGAGATCCGCGGACGGGACCCCGGGCGAACCGACCCCACCGGAGTCCGCCGGACGGGGCGGGGCCGGGCCGGGCACGGGCGACGGCCTACGAACCGCGTGTTTCCACCCCGCGGGAGGCGTCCGTCTGGGATATTGCGGGCGAGCGCGATCGCCCACACCCGGAACGGAAACGGAAACGGTGACCATGACGCCCGACCGCCACGCCTTCGGTGCCACGCACGACCCGACCCGCCTGTCCGTCCGCCGCCACCGGCCGGCCTCCGCGAGCCGGCGGCGCCCACTGCGCCTGCGAGTCGCCGCAGTCGCCGTCGCGGGCCTGGCGATCATCGGGGCCGGCTCGGCCGACGCCTCCGCCGCCGCCTCGGACACGCCGCCGACGCCCACCCTGGCCTGGGCCCCCTGCGCGCAGGACGCGACCTTCGACTGCGCGAACGCCACGGTGCCGCTGGACTATCGCGACCCGCGCGGCCGCACGCTCACCCTGGCGGTGATCCGGCACAAGGCCGCGGATCCGACCCGGCGGCTGGGCACCCTGGTCATGCAGCCGGGCGGGCCGGGCAACTCCGGCGTCGACTTCGTCCGCGGCAACCACGCCGCGCTGCCCGCCGAACTGCGCGAGCGATTCGACGTGTTCGGCTTCGACGCGCGCGGGATCGCGCGCAGCGCGCCGTACGAGTGCTGGGACGACGCCCGCTACACCCAGGAGATCGCGCAGTCGCCGGGACACCCGGGCCCAGGTGGGTACGAACGGGCGGTGTCCACCGCGCGGGACTTCGACGCCGCCTGTGCGAGCAAGGCCGGCGACGTACTGCCCTTCATGGGCACCGACTACGTCGCCCGCGACCTGGACCTGCTGCGCCGGGCACTGGGGGAGCGCCGGCTCTCCTTCTACGGACGTTCGTTCGGCAGCTTCGTCGGCACCGTCTACGCCGACCGCTACCCGGGACGGGTCCGCGCCATGGTGCTCGACGGCGCCTACGACCCGGTGCACTACGCGAGCCGCCCCTACGAGTACGACCGGCCGCAATACCTCGCGCTCGACGGCGCGATGGGCCGCTTCCTCGACTGGTGCGGCAGCGATCCGGCCGGCTGCGGATTCGGCGGCGGCGACGCGCGCGGCGCCTTCGACCGCCTGATCGACGAACTCGACGCCCATCCGGTCGCCACCCCCTCCGGAGCCCTCGCCAACGGCTACACCCTGGCCTATCGGTTGATGTTCAACATCAACGAGGGCAAGGCGGTGTGGCCCGCGTTCGGTGCGGCGCTGCGCCAGGCGGAACTGCGCGACGGGACCGCGTTCCTGCTCCGCCCGCCGTCGCCGGCGAGCTTCGACTTTCTCACCGCCAACATCGCCGTCGAGTGCGTCGACCGGGTCTACCCCCAGGACATGGCCCGGCTCGAGCGCAACGTGCGCGCCAACGTGCGCGACGCACCGCTGCTCGGCCCGGCCATCGGCTTCGGGCCGCCCACCTACGACCACAACCACGCCCCGGCCTGCGTGCAGTGGACCGGGGAGCGGGTCAGCCGGCATCAGGGCTCCTACCGCGCACGTGGCTCGGCGCCCATCCTGGTCCTGGGCACCACCGGCGACCCGGACACCCCGTATCGAGACGCGGTCGCGCTGGCCGAACGGCTGGACAACGCTCGGCTGCTCACCTTCCGTGCCGAGGGACACACCGCGTTCGGTCGCAGCGGGTGTGCCAAGGCGGCGGCGACGGCCTACCTGGTCGACCTGAAGCTGCCGCCGCCGGGCACGGTCTGCGCCGACGAGGCGGATCCGACCGGCACGCCGGCCGTGGCCCGCACGACGCGCACGGATGCCCCCGGCGCCGACGAAGGGTTCGAACGAATCGGCTGACCGGGCCCGCCGATCGCCGCAGTGCGGGCGGTGCACACCTCGCGCATCCGGGACCGGTGCCGGCATCGACAGGGTGCCCATCGTCGGGGTCCCCGGTTTCGACGAAATGTTGCCTCGATAGGCTGACGGGCACGATCCCCGGCTTCGCCGGCCGACGGGAACACCCGTGCCGCGTCGCGTGTTCTTTCCTCCGCAGCAGGTCGAGGAGTCAGGAGTGGTGACATGAGTACTCAGGTGGAGAAGGCGGTTCTGGCCGGCGGATGCTTCTGGGGGATGCAGGACCTCGTCCGCAAACAACCGGGCGTGACGGCCACCAGGGTCGGCTATTCCGGCGGTGACGTGCCGAACGCGACCTACCGCAACCACGGCGACCATGCCGAGGCGATCGAGATCCTCTTCGATCCGTCGGTGACGACATACCGCGACATCCTGGAGTTCTTCTTCCAGATCCACGACCCGACCACCCGCGATCGCCAGGGCAACGACATCGGCCGGAGCTACCGCTCGGCGATCTACTACGCCGACGAGCAGCAGCGCGCGACGGCCGTCGAGACCATCGCGGACGTGCAGGCCAGCGGCCTGTGGCCGGGCGATGTGGTGACCGAACTGGAGCCGCTGGGCGACTTCTGGCAGGCCGAGCCCGAACACCAGGACTACCTGGAGCGCTACCCGAACGGCTACACCTGCCACTTCCCGCGCCCCGGCTGGAAGCTGCCGCGGCGCGCCGGCGCCTGAGCGCAGCCCGCCGCGCCCCGCACCGGACCCCGGTCCCGGTCCCGGTGCGGGGCGCCGCCGTGTCCGGACCGGGCGCGTGGAACTGCGGACCGGCCGACCGGGCGGGTGGAACCGGGCACCGACCGGGCGCGTGGAACTGCGGACCGACCGGCCGCGTCCCCCACCGCGGATCGACGTAGAGTCTCCCTCCCCACCTCCGGGGGGCCGGCGAACGCGGGACGGCACACCATGACCACGACTCCAGGAATCGACGACGAGGGCCGGGGCCGGGACGCGGGCGAGCCGGCGCGCATCCTCGTCGTCGACGACGACCCCGCCATCCGCCGCGCCCTCGAACGCGGCCTGCGTCTGGCGGGCTACCGGGTGCTGCTCGCCTCCGACGGCGCCGCCGCGCTCGCGGTCACCGGCACCGCCGAGCACCCGACACCCCGCGCGCCGCACGTGATCGTCCTGGACGTGGCCATGCCCGGCTGCTCCGGCATCGAGGTCTGCGCCACGCTGCGCTCCCGAGGCATCGAGACCCCGGTTTTGATGTTGTCCGCCCGGGACGAGACGGCCGACCGGATCACCGGCCTGGAATCGGGCGCGGACGACTACCTGGTCAAACCGTTCGACCTGCGCGAACTCGAACTCCGCCTGCGGGCGCTGCTACGCCGCCGGCCCCCGACCGCCCCGGGCGATGCGGTGCTCCGGGCCGGCCCGCTCGTGCTGGACGCCGCCGCTCATCTGGCCACCCACGAGGGCGAGCCGGTGAACCTGACCAGGCGCGAGTTCGCCCTGCTGGACGTGTTCGTACGCAACGCCGGCCAGGTGCTGACCCGTGATCAACTGCTGGCCCGGGTCTGGGGATACGACTTCGAGGTCCGCACCGACGTGGTCGACACCTTCGTCAGCTACCTGCGCCGCAAGCTGGAGGCCGGCGGCCGGCCACGCCTGCTGCACACCGTGCGCGGAGTCGGCTTCGTGCTGCGCGTGCCGGGCGGCCGGGGATGACCCTTCCCGACAAGCGCGCGGCCGGAGCCCGCCGCCGGCCGACCATGCGGCTGTCCACCCGGATCGCGCTGGCCGTGGGCGTGCTCGTCCCGCTCCTGGTGATCGCCGCGGGAACCCTGGTCGTGCGCTGGGCCACCGCCGACGTGACCCACCGTCAGGACGCGGCCCTGCGGCAACGCGCCGACCACCTCGCACCCGACGCGCGGGCACTGCTGCGCGCCGTGGAGAACGATCGGGAGAACGCGGTCCGGGCCCGGGAGAACAAGCTGCTCGACGGTGCGCTCGACCTGGGCGTGCGGATCGAACTGCCCGGCGGACCGGTGTCCGCGGGACCGCAACCGCCGCCGGACGTGCCGCTGCCGGACGCGCGGCGCCGCGGCCCGGTCACGGTCCGCGCGGACGGCAAGGCCTGGCGCATGGTCACCCGTCCGCTCGGCGCGGGCCGCGGGGGCGGGAGCACCCTGCGGGTGTTCCAGCCGACCTCCGAGACGGACGCGCGGACGGCACTGCTGCGTCGGCGGGTACTCGTCGTGGCCGCGTTCGCCGTACCGATCTCCGCGCTGGCCGGCCTCGCCGTCGGCGCCGGCGCGACCCGCTCGCTGCGCGCCCTGCGTCGGCGTGCGGCCGCGATCGAGCCGGACGACGACGCGCGCCCGGATGTACACCTGCCGTCCGGCGTGGCCGAGGTGGACGACCTGGGCCGCACGCTCGCGGCGGTGCTCGGTCGCTACGACGCGCAGACCGCCCGCACCCGCGAAGCACTGGAGACGGCACGCGCGTTCGCCGCGACGGTGGACCACGAACTGCGCGGGCCGCTCACCGGCATCCGGACCGACCTGGACGTGCTCGCCGCCTATCCCGACCTGACGTCGGCCGAACGCGCCGAGATCCTCGGCGACGTCACGGCCGGGCAGGAGCGCATCCTGTCCCTGCTGGCGTCGCTGCGTGCGCTCGCCCAGGGGGATCTGGCCGACGGGCAGACCTTCGAGCGGGTCGACCTGGGCGAACTGGCGCACGAGGCGGCCCGCGACGCGCGCATGCGGCATCCGGACGCGGACGTGGCGGTGTCCGCCCCGCAGGAGATCCGAGTGGACGGCCTGCGGCCGGGGCTGCGGCTGCTCCTGGACAACCTGATCGGCAACGCGCTCGTACACGGACGCGGACCGGACGGCGCGGCCTCGATCCGCATCGGCGTCGACGTCGACCCGGACGGCGCCCGGATCCGGGTGGACGACGACGGGCCGGGAATACCGGTCGAGCGGCGCAACGAGGTGTTCGAGCGATTCCGTCGCGGCCCGGACAGCCCGGGGGCCGGCCTGGGCCTGACCCTGGTCGCCCAGCAGGTGGCGCTGCACCGGGGGCACGTCGCCGTGGGCACCGCGCCGCCCGGCTCCGGCACCCGCATCGAGGTGCGGCTGCCGCTGCGGCGCCCCGACGAACCGGCCGGCGGGACCGGGGGGATCCGGCACGACTGGCTGATCCGCGAGCCGGCGGAAACCACGCAGCGGAGGTGACCGGCGGCGCGGCACCAGGTGTATCGACCACGAGCTTTGTTGACGGAGTCGGGTCTTGATCATGGCGAAGACCTCCGGACAGTCCCGGTCGGGTCGGGCTCCGGGTCGCCGTCCCGCAGGCGCGAGTCGGCGCCGGTCACTGGAACTGGTGTCGGCTCGGCCCGGTTCGGCTTCGTCTCGACCACCGGATCGGGCCCCGGCCGGGCTTCCCGACGGGAACTGCGTCGGGCCCACAAGAACCCCACAGACAGCCCACAGGAAGCCCACAGAACGGGGTCATACCGTCTCGGCACGCCACTCCGCAGCGGGGTGGTGAACCGTGAAACTCGGGAGAACCACCATGTCTCGCCGTAGCACGACCGCACCCAAACGATTCGCGACGCTCGGCGCCCTCGCGGCCCTGACGACGATCGCTGCCCTGGCCGCGGCACCCGCCGCGCAGGCCGGCGCCATGCCCGGTGCCGACAAGCACAAGCCGGGCATCTGCAAGCGCGTCCCCGCCATCGACGCCCGACTGGGCAAGGCGATCGATCGGCTGAACGGCGCCGCCGCCGTGAAGGGGTCCATCGCTCACCTTCAGGAGCGGATCGCCACCGCGGACAAGCTGGACCGCCCGGCGGTCAAGACCTACCTGAACGACAAGTTGGCCACCCGGCAGCGCCTGCTGCCGGAACTCCAGAAGCGCCGGACCGACCTGGCGAGCGTGAAGACCTGGTGCGACGCCCAGCAGCCCGCCGCAGGCAAGTGACCGGCCGACGTCCCCGTCGGGCGGTCGCCGTGCTGATCGCGGTCCTCGCGCTCGGTCCGGCGCTGAACGCATGCGGCGGATCGCACGACGACAACGGCGGCGGCCGGGCTCCGGCCGGCACTCGGGCCACTCCCACCGACCTGCCGTCGGAACTGGCGTCGATCGTGGGCGAGGCGGAGCAGGCGGCCGACCGAGCGGACCGGGACGCCGAAGCGCCGGAGACCCCGCCGGGCTGACCCGGACCGGCGAGCCGCTCCGTGCTGGGCGGCTCGCCGGCACGGCGGCGACCCACGACGCGGTCGACCCCGAAGCGACCGCGTCGCCTACCCCGCGACCACCGGTTCGGCCGGCTCCCCGGCCGGGACCCGCACCGCGACGAAGGACGGCGTACGCCGCAGCCGGAAACCCAACGACTCGTACAGCCGGATCGCGGTCACGTTCTCGGCCGCCGCGTGTAGGAACGGCGTCTCGCCGCGTGCGGTGATGCCGGCCACCAACGCCAGGACCAGGCGGCCCGCCAGGCCCTGCCCGCGCCACGCCGGATCCGTGCACACCGCGCTTATCTCGGTCCAGCCCGGCGGATGCAGCCGCTCCCCGGCCATCGCGATCAGCGCGCCGTCGCGGCGCACCCCCAGATAGGTGCCCAACTCGATGGTCCGGGGCAGGAACGGGCCCGGTCGGGTGCGTGCGACCAGGTCGAGCATCTCGGGCACGTCGTCGGCGGCGAGCCGCACGAGCGAGTCGTCCGGCCGCCCGGCGACGGCGTCGCCCAGCATCTGCACCCCGCCGATCCGCATCACCACCTCCCACGGGGCCGGCGGGCGCAAGGCATCGCCGTCGGCCAGCGGCAGGACGGCACCCGGAGCCGCCAGTGCGGCCAGATCCGCCCAGTCCGCCGGGCCCGGATCATCCGGCAGGGCCGCGAACGGCGCCACATCGGGGAGATAGCGCACGACCCGACCTCTGCGTTCGGCGAGCCCGGCGTGCGGGCCGGTCAGGGACGAGTAGGCCACGTTGTCCAACACGCGCACGTCGTTCATGCCGTGCCGACCGTCACTCGGGATGGGGACATCGTCGATCCACTCCGCTCTCGCGTCGTCTGGGGGAGGGCGGTCGGGCCAGTGCCCACGCGCCGAACTCGGCGACGTCACACCGCACATCCGTGGCCCTGCGGGAAAAAGGTCGCGCCGGATGCGGCCGGCGGCGCACCGGTCGGCCGGTCGGCGGGCTTGTTCGACCGGCTCCGATACGGCGCAAGCGCACGGCGCGGTCGGGTGGCACCGATCGTGCGGCTCAGAAGGAGCCGGGCAGCGCGGATCGACACGCGGCACTGCTCACCCGCAGCAGGTCGATGTGCCTGCGGGTCGCCAACCGGATCCGAGCCTGCATGATCGGCAGGTTACGAGCTTGATCGCGCCCCGTCAAAGGGTGTCCACGACTCGACGCACCCACACCGCTCGGCCGCCGGCCCGCCGGATCCGCCCCTTCGGGGCGCCGCTCGCGGCAGCGGTAAGACGCCTGCCCCGCCCGGTTGTTGCCGCCGTCCGGGTCGATGGACAAGACCCCGAGGGCTGCGTTAGCGTCGCGATGTCGGCCGGGATCGGTCGTCGCCGCAGTACGTGTCACGAGTGCCAACGTTCAGCCCCGGCTTGTTGGTCGGCAACCCTCCTCCGCGACGGGGTGCCCCGGGTGAGGACACGGCCGCGCGTCTTTCGCGTGGCAACGCGGGGCCCGCCTCGAACGGGCCCGGGGGCAAGGGGACGATGTGATGGACAGGTGGGTGAACGCGCCGCAGCGCCGCGCCGCCGCATCCGTCGTGCCCACCGTGCCGACCCTGGCCGCCCACCGGACGAACTCCCTTGGCCGACAGGTCAATTCACCCCGGGCCCGACTGACCCGGCGGCTGTTCATCGACCTGCGCCGTTCCGCCGGCTCCCTGTGTCACTGACCCGCTAAGGCTTCTTCGATCCCCGCGCTCGACGGGAGATCGGACGGCGCTCCCGCGGTCGCGTCGGCATGCCGCTCCACCGGCGAGCCGCGCCCGGCCCGCGCTCCCGCGCCGATTCCGCCGCGCCGGATGAACCCACTGCGGACCACCTCGAGTTCGCCGCCGCAGGGGCGTTCGGGCATCGGCATCCGTGCGCCCGGCAAGCGGAACCCCTGGCGCCCGGTCACCGCGATACACGCCCGCCCGACCCCGGTGTGACCGGCGCAGTCCCGCATTCGCCGACGGATCAGCGTCCGCCGGCCCTGCCGTGACGCCCGCTCGCCCGCGGTCCGCCTCGTTTCTCCGTCCGTGACGCAACCTGCCCCACCGGCGACACCCACCGATCTAGCGCGACGTACCGACCCTGCGCCACGCAGGGACCCCACCACCCACCGACCCCCCCCAACCACCCACAAACCCGCGTCAGCCACTCACCGGAAAGCGAGATCCACCCATGACGACCACCCCGAACACCCCCGGCCCGCTGCACCTGGCCGTCGCGCTGGACGGCGCCGGCTGGCACCCGGCCGCCTGGCGCGAACCCGACGCCCGTCCGGCCGAGTTGTTCACCGCCCGCTACTGGACCGACCTGGTCGCCGAGGCGGAGGCGGGTCTGCTCGACTTCGTCACCATCGAGGACGCGCTCTCGCTGCAATCCACCCGCTTCGACGGCCCCGACACCCGCACCGACCAGGTCCGGGGCCGACTCGACGCGGTGCTGATCGCCGCGCGCGTCGCGCCCACGACCGAACACATCGGACTGGTTCCGACCGCCACCGTCACGCATACCGAGCCGTTTCACGTCTCCAAGGCGATCGCCACCCTCGACTTCGTCAGCCTCGGCCGCGCCGGGTGGCGCGCCCAGGTGTCCCGACCGGCCGAGAACGCGCACTTCGGCCGCCGCGAGCACAGGCCGTTCACCGTCGAAGACCTCGATCGGCCGGACGTGGCGGCCACGGTCGCGGAGAACTTCGCCGAGGCACAGGACTTCGTCGAGGTGGTGCGCCGACTGTGGGACAGCTGGGAGGACGGCGCGGAGATCCGCGACGCGGCCACCGGCCGGTTCATCGACCGCGGCAAGCTGCACTACATCGACTTCGTCGGGCCCCGGTTCCGGGTCCGCGGCCCCTCGATCGTGCCGCGCCCGCCGCAGGGGCAGCCGCTGGTCACCGTACTGGCCCATGCCACGGTGCCGTACCGGCTCGGTGCCCGCTCCGCCGACGTGGTGTACGTGACGCCGCGCGACCACGACGACGCCCGCGCCATCGTCACCGAGATCCGCGCCGAACAACGGGCCGCGCAAAGGGAGTCGGAGACCGTACACGTCTTCGGCGACCTGGTCGTCCTCCTCGACGAGAGCGCCGCCGCGGCCCGCGACCGCAAGGCGCGGCTGGACGAGCTCGACGGCGCCGAATACGACAGTGACGCACTCGTGTTCACCGGCACCGCCGCCGACCTCGCCGATCTCCTCCAGGACTGGCAGCACGCCGGCCTGACCGGATTCCGGCTGCGCCCGGCCGCGTTGCCGCACGACCTGCACGCCATCACCCGCGACCTGGTGCCCGAACTGCAACGCCGCGGTGCCTTCCGCACCGCCTACGAGGCCGGTTCGCTGCGCTCTCGACTCGGCCTGCCGCGCCCGGACAGCCGCTATGCCACGCCCACGGCGGCGGCCTCGTGACCCGCACCGCCACCACCATCCACCACAGCGCCGTCCCGGCCACCGTCCGAAGGGACCCATCCCGATGAGCACCTCGCGCAAGCAGATCATTCTCGGCGCCTACGTGGGAGGCGTGAACCACCACACCGTGTGGTCCGATCCCGAAGCCGGCAGCCAGATCGACTTCTCCACCTTCAGGCACGTCGCCCGGACCGCCGAACGCGGCCGATTCGACTTCTTCTTCCTCGCCGAGGGCCTGGCCCTGCGCGAACGCCTGGGCCTGATCTTCGACCAGGACGTGGTCGGGCGCCCCGACACACTGCCCGTGCTCGGCGCGCTGGCCGCCGTCACCGAACACCTGGGCCTGATCGGCACGATCAACGCCACCTTCAACGAACCCTACGAACTGGCCCGCCAGTTGAGCAGCCTCGACCACCTGTCCGGCGGTCGGGCGGGCTGGAACGTGGTCACCTCCTTCGATGCGTTCACCGGCGCGAACTTCCGCCGCGGCGGTTTCCTGGACCGCAAGGACCGCTACACCCGGGCCGGCGAGTTCCTGGCCGCCGCCCGTGAACTGTGGGACTCCTGGGCGGCGGACGCGGTGGCCGCCGACCGGGACACGGGCGTCTTCCTGCGCGATGCCAAGGCCGGCGAATTCGCTTTCTCCGGAGAGCAGTTCGACATCTCGGGGCGGTTCGGTACGCCGCGCGGCCCGCAGGGCCGGCCGGTGATCCTCCAGGCCGGCGTCTCGCCGCAGGGCCGCGACTTCGCCGCCGGTGGAGCCGACGCGATCTTCTCGCCCTACCACCGCCTCGACGAGGCGCAGGCGTTCTACCGCGACATCCAGGCCCGAGCCGGCCGCCTGGGCAGGCCCGCCGGCTCGGTCAAGCTGCTGCCGCACGCATCCTTCGTACTCGGCGAGAGCGAAGCCGACGCCGTCGAGCGACACCGCGACATCACCCGGCGCCAGATCGGCGGACGCACCGCACAGATCCTGCTGGAGACGGTCTGGAACCGCGACCTGTCCGGCTACGACCCGGACGGCCCGCTGCCCGACGTGGACCCCGACCCCGACGGCCCACCCCTGGTGCAGGGCCGGGCGCGGATCGCCGAGGACGCGCATCGCCGGGTCGCCGAATGGCGCGCGCTGGCCGAGGCGAACAAGTACTCGCTGCGCGACCTGGCCATCCACGTGTTCGGCCGCACCGAGTTCGTCGGCACGCCCGACCAAGTGGCCGAGCGGATCGACACGTTCGTCCAACAGGACGGCTCGAACGGCTTCATCCTCGGCTCCTACCTGACCCCCACCGGCCTGGACGAGTTCGTCGACAGGGTCGTTCCGCTGCTCCAGGAACGCGGCTCGCTGCGTACCGACTACACCGGCGGCACACTCCGCGAGAACCTGGGCATCCCACCGGTCGAGCAGGCGGGTGCCATCGCGCGCGTGGCGTGATGCGCCCGGGCCGGGGACGGGAGCGGCCCGTTCCGTCCCCGGCCCGGCCGGTTCACCCGTTGGGCACCCAGTCCAACGTGCGCTCCACCGCCCGCTTCCAGTCGGCGTACCCGCTCTCGCGGCGCTCGCCATCCCATTCCGGTTCCCAGCGGGCGTCCTGATTCCAGTTGGCCCGCAACTCGTCCGTGTCCCGCCAGAAACCGACCGCGAGACCGGCGGCGTACGCCGCGCCCAGCGCTGTGGTCTCGGGAACCGTCGGCCGGATCACCGGCACACCCAGCACGTCGGCCTGGATCTGCATGCACAGGCTGTTGTCGGTGACCCCGCCGTCCACCTTCAACACGCTCAGCGCCACCCCGGAATCCTTGGCCATCGCATCCACCACGTCCCGGCTCTGGTAGCAGATCGCCTCCAGCGTGGCCCGGGCGATGTGGCCCACGTCGTGGTAGCGGGCCAGGCCGACGATCGCGCCGCGTGCGTCGCTGCGCCAGTACGGCGCGAACAGGCCGGAGAAGGCCGGCACGAAGTACACCCCGGCGGTGTCCTCGACCTGCCGGGCCAGGGTCTCGCTGTCCTCGGCCTTCTTGATGATGTGCAACTGGTCGCGCAGCCACTGCACCGCCGACCCGGTCACCGCGATCGACCCCTCCAGCGCGTACACCGGGTCCTGACCCGCGAAGTGGTAGGCGACCGTGGTGAGCAGGCCGTGCTCGGAGCGCACGATGCGGTTGCCCGTGTTGAGGAGCATGAAGTTGCCGGTGCCGTAGGTGTTCTTCGCCTCGCCCTCGGCGAAGCACACCTGGCCCACCGTGGCCGCGTGCTGGTCGCCCAACGTGCCGGTCAGCGGAATCCCCACCAGCGGACTCGCGTCGGGTGACCTGCCGTAGCCGTCCGGGTAGCTCGACGGGCGGATCGTGGGCAACATGCCGCGCGGGATGTCGAAGAACGACAACAACTCGTCGTCCCAGTCCAGCGTGCGCAGGTCCATCAACATCGTGCGCGAGGCGTTGGTGACGTCGGTGACGTGCACCCCGCCGCGGGCCCCGCCGGTCAGGTTCCACAACAACCACGTGTCGATGGTGCCGAAGATCGCGTCGCCGCGCTCGGCGTCCCGGCGCACGCCGTCGACGTTCTCCAGGATCCACTGCACCTTGCCCGCCGCGAAGTACGTCGACGGCGGCAGACCGGCCTTCGCCCGGATCACCTCGCCGCGACCGTCCTCGTCCAACGCGCGGGCGATCCGGTCGGTGCGGGTGTCCTGCCAGACGATCGCGTTGTAGTACGGCCTGCCGGTGTGCCGATTCCACACCACCGTGGTCTCGCGCTGATTGGTGATGCCCAGTGCGGCGAAGTCCGCGGGCGTGAGGTTGTGGTGATTGAGCCCACTGGCGATCACCGAACGGGTGCGCTCCCAGATCTCCACCGGGCTGTGCTCCACCCACCCCGCCCGCGGCATGATCTGCCGATGCTCCAACTGCTCGCGCCCGACCACGGTGCCGCCGTGATCGAAGACCATGAACCGGGTACTGCTGGTGCCCTGGTCGATTGCCGCGACGAAATCCGCCATCTCGAATCCTCCACTGTGGCGACGCCCGGACCTGTCCGCGCGGCGTCGGATGTGCCGTACGGCCGTCAGTCGGCTTCGACCACTCTGCCCGCCGGTTGCTCCGATGTGGGCAGGAACGGCGCGATCAACCAGCGGTAGAGCCCCGCGCCGAGCAGACCGCCGATCAACGGCCCGACGATCGGTACCCAGAAGTACAGGTTGCCGTACTGATCGCGCCACGCACCGCCGTATCCGGTCAGGAAACTGGCCAGCCTCGGGCCGAAGTCGCGGGCCGGGTTGATCGCGTAGCCGGCGTCGGTACCGAACGCCATCCCGATCGCGACCACCAACAGGCCCGTGAGCAGCGCGCCGAGATTGGCCTTGGGCGCGGTGTTGAGCACGTCCGTCAGCGCCATGATCACCAGCAGCAGGATCGCGGTGCCGATGATCTGGTCGCGCAGCGCACCCCATTCGCTGACCGGGAACGTGCCGTTGCCCGGCAGCGTGGAGAAGACCGTCTGGGTCTTGATCGTGTGCCCGGGATCGGCCTGGGCCAGCACCTCGGTGTAGTTCCAGCGCACCAGCAGGGCCGCGACGAACGCCCCCGCGGTCTGCGCGAGCGCGTACGGCGCCACCTTGTGCCACGGGAAGCCGCGGAAGGCCGCGAGCGCCACCGTCACCGCCGGATTCAGGTGCGCGCCCGAGGTGCGCGCGGCGATGTACACCCCGAACGTCACCCCCAGGCCCCAGGCCCACGCGATGCTGTCGTGATTGCCCAGGTCTGCCGCGGCGACCTGGGCCACCACGCCGGCGCCGAACAGGATGAGCACCATCGTGCCGACGAACTCGGCGACCAACTCGCCGCCGAGCTCCCACCGCTCGCTCGGCGGCCCGGCCGGGGCCGCCCGCCGGGCCCCGGTGTCCGGCGCCGCGCCCGCGCTCACGGCGCCGGGACGATGTCGGGGGCGCCCAGCCGCGCCGCATCGGCGGTGAGGTCGTCCGGTTGTCGCTGCGCGTCGCGTTCGGCCTCGACCCGTTTCCCGTAGTGCGTGATCTCGTCGCGGATCTGCTGCTCGTCCCAACCCAGCGGCCCGGCCATCAGCCGCGCCGCGATCTCGGCGGCCTCCACGCCGCGATCCCACGACTCGATCGAGGCCCGAGTGCGCCGGGTCAGCACGTCGTCCAGGTGGTGTGCGCCCTCGTGGGTGACCGCGTACACCACCTCGGCTCGCAGATAGTCGTCCGCACCGGGCAATGGCGTGGCCAACTCCGGGTCTCCTTCGATGAGTTCGAGCACCTCGCCGATCATCGAGCCGTACCGGGCGAGCAGGTGCTCGATCCGCACCACGTGCAGCCCGGACGCCCGGGCCAGGCTGTGTCGGCGATTGCGCAGCGCCTGGTATCCGTCGGCGCCCAGCAGCGGCACGTCGTGGGTCACCGACGGGCCCGGGTGCGCGCCGTCCAGCGTGCGCACCGCCTCGTCCACGGCGTCCTTGGCCATCACGCGATACGTGGTGTACTTGCCGCCGGCGATCACCACCAGGCCCGGGACGGGATGGCCGACCAGGTGCTCCCGGGACAGCTTGCTGGTTTCGGCCGCGTCGCCCGCCAGCAGCGGTCGCAGCCCCGCGTACACGCCCTCCACGTCGTCCCGGGACAGCGGCGTGGCCAGCACCCGGTTGACGTGCTCCAGCAGGTAGTCGATGTCGCGCGAACTCGCCGCGGGGTGCTGCTTGTCGAGGTCCCAGGGGGTGTCGGTGGTCCCGATCAGCCAGTGCCGGCCCCACGGGATCACGAACAGCACGCTGGCCTCGGTGCGCAGGATCAACCCGGACCGCGAGTTCACCCGATCCCGGGGCACGAGCACGTGCACGCCCTTGGACGCGCGTACGTGGAACTGGCCCCGGGTGTCGGCCATCGCCTGGGTGTCGTCGGTCCACACGCCCGTCGCGTTGATCACCTGCTTGGCGTGTACCTCGAACACCCGGCCCGACTCGACGTCGACGACCGTCGCGCCGGTGACCCGCTCGCCCTGCCGGAGGAAGCCGGTGACCCGGGTCCGGTTGGCCACGTGCGCGCCGTACGCGGCGGCCGTACGGGTGATGGTCATGGTGTGCCGGGCGTCGTCCACCTGCGCGTCCCAGTACTGCACCGCGCCGATCAACGCGTCCGACTTGAGCGCGGGCACCTCGCGCAGCGCGCTGCGCCGGGTCAGATGCCGGTGATGCGGCAGGCCCCGGGAGTTGCCGGAGGTCACACCCATCGTGTCGTAGAGCAGCACACCGGCGCCGACGTACAGCCGCTCCCATCCGCGATGGGTCAGCGGATACAGGAACTTCACCGGGCGCACCAGGTGCGGGGCCAGCCGTTGCACCAGCAGGCCGCGTTCGCGCAGCGCCTCCTGGACCAGCCGGAAGTCCAACATCTCCAGGTAGCGCAGCCCGCCGTGGATGAGCTTGCTGGAGCGACTGGAGGTGCCGCTGGCCCAGTCCCGGCCCTCGACCAGGCCCACGCTCAGGCCCCTGGTGACGGCGTCCAGTGCGCACCCGGCGCCGACGACACCCCCGCCGATGACCAGGATGTCCAGCTCGCGGCCGGATCCCATGGCGGTCAGGGCATCTTCGCGGGCCTTCGGCGACAGGGCGACGGGCTTCACGTCGGACTCCTCGGCAGGGAAACGCTGGCCCCTACATTCGATGGCCTGCGGCCGTCGCCCGCACGTCGAGCGGCGGACGGCTGTGGGCCGGGCGGAGTAACGCGGGAGGTCGTGGGTTCGCCCGATCGGGGTGACCGAGCGGCCGATCGCCGATCCCGTACGGTGATGCCTGCGACGGATCGACGGGCGGGAGTCGGGGCAGTGGTGGACGCGGTCGGGGCGGAGGATCCGCAGTGGATCGGTTCGTTCGCGGTGCTGGGCCGGCTGGGGGCGGGCGGCATGGGGCAGGTGTTCCTGGCCCGATCGCCCGGCGGGCGGTTGGTGGCGGTCAAGACGGTGCATGCGGAGTTGGCCGCGGATCCGCACTTCCGGCGCCGGTTCGCAGCCGAGATTTCGGCGATGCGGCGGATCGGCGGCTTCTGGACGGCCGCGTTCGTCGACGCGGATGCCGAGGCCGAGACGCCCTGGCTGGCCACCGCGTACATCAGCGGCCCCTCGCTGACGCAAGCCGTGACCGCGCACGGGCCGCTGCCCGAGTCGAGCGCGCGGCTGCTGGCCGCCGGGCTGGCCGAGTCGTTGGTCGCGATCCACGCGGTCGGCCTGGTGCATCGCGACCTGAAGCCGTCCAACGTGCTGCTGACCGCCGACGGCCCGCGGGTGATCGACTTCGGCATCGCCCGGCTGGTACACGGCACGAACGAACTCACCCGGACCGGGCACCTGGTCGGCTCGCCGGGCTTCCTGTCGCCCGAGCAGGCCAGGGGGGACGAGGTCGGGCCCGCGAGCGACGTGTTCGCGGTCGGCCTGGTGCTGACCTATGCGACCACGGGCGGGTCGGCGTTCGGCACGGGGGAAGCGGCGCAACTGTTGTTCCGGGTGGTGTACGAAGAGCCACGGCTGGACGCCGTGCCGGAGGGGCTGCGGCCCGTGGTCGCGGCCTGCCTGCACAAGGATCCGGCGGAACGGCCGACGCCCGCGCGGCTGCTCGGGCTGCTGGGCGGGTCGGCGCGGCCGGCGGCGGACGACTGGCTGCCCGCGGCGCATTCCGCGCTGGTGCGGAACCGGCCCGCGGAGCCGGTGAGCGAGCCGGCAACGGAGCCGGTGACGGCGACGGAGGCGGAGGCGGTGGGCGTGCCGCCGACGTACCCGAGGCAGCCGCCGGGGGCGGTCACCGCGACGGCGCCGCCGGCCGGGGCCGGGCAACCACCGTCTCGGCCCGCGCAACCGGCGGCCCCGGCGTGGTCGCCGGCTTCCGCGCAGGCTCCGACCCCCGCGCAGGCTCCGGCTTCCGCGCGGGCTCCCGAGTGGGCGCCGGTTCCGGTGCCGCCGCGGCCGGAGTTCGCGCCGCCCGGGAAGGGTTCCGGGATGGCGCGCCGTCGGTTGTTGATCGGCGGCTCGGTGGTGGCCGCGGCGCTCGCGGGCGGAACCACGTTCCTGCTCACCCGGGACGACGGCGGGAATACCGGCCCGGCGGCGAACAAGTCTTCGCCGAGCGCGAGTTCGTCCGGAAACGTGCCGGCGAAAGGCGCACCGGGCGCGAACGGCGCGCAGCCACCGGTGGGTTCGGGCCCGGCCGGCGCCGCTCCGCTGTCTCACCTGCTGCCCGACAAGTACAAGGCCGGGCGGCCCCTGGCCGTCGGGGTGGACGCCACCTATCCGCCCAACGAGTTCCTGGACTCCGGCGGCAGGACGGTGATCGGGATGACCGCCGATCTGGCCAAGGCGATCGGCGAACAACTCGGTGTCGGACTGGATTTGGGGAACATGCCCTTCGCGACGCTGGTGCCCGCGCTCAAGTCCGAGCGGATCGACCTGATTGTCTCCTCGATGGTGGATACGCCGGAGCGCCGGGCCGACGGGATCGACTTCGTCGACTACTTCCGGGCCGGCACCGTGCTTGTGGTCCCCACTGGCAACCCCCGGCGCATCCGCAGCCTTTCCGACCTGTGCGGGTGCAAGGTGGCGATCATCCAGGGCACGTTCCAGGACGATCTCGTCGGCACGGCGGGCCGCATGTGCACATCCGGCGGCGGAGTCGCCAAGGTCTCCTATCCCACCATGGAAGAAGCGGCCACGCGGATCGGTCGGGGCGAGGCCCACGCGGGTCTGTTCGACTATCCCGCCGCCGTGTACGCCGCGCAGAACTCGGCCGGCGGCCTCCAGGTCGTGGACGAACAGATCGATGCCGAGCCGTACGGAATCGCCTTCCGCAACACCGATACGCAACTGCGCGACGCGATCCGGCAGGCACTGGAGCGCCTGCTGGCCGGCGGTGACTATCAGCGCATCGTGGCCCGATGGCAACTCTCGGCCGGCGCCGTCTCGAAGGTGACGGTGAACGGCGGCTGATTCACCTACATCCTGATCCCGGGCGAGTTGCATGTGATCGGCGAGCTTCGCGACACGCACGGGATCGGAGAGGTGTCGGACTGCTTCGGCCGGGCCGCCGCGGTCGTCGAGCCGCCGGGTACCGGCGGTGGCGCGCCGCGTGGTGGGAATCTGCCGGTTCCTCGCCGCCCCGACCGAGCCCGGCGCCGCGGGTCAGCCGCGCCCGAGCGCCGACCTGCTGCGTGGGACGGTGGCCTGCGTGACGCGTGTGGTGAGGGTGTGCCAGGGGCGGCAGGCGACCACGGGCAGCCCGTGCTGCTCGGCCTGCTCGGCGAGCCACCGGGAGTAGCGCACACCGACCTCGGCGCGCTGCGTCTGGCTGCCGTGTTCCGGCTCGCGGTCGGCGTAGTTGGCGACGACCCGGGCGACATCGTCCTCGTGCAGGAACACCGCCCGTACGCTGCGCCCGGCGGCGGCACCCGCGCGGATCGCCCGGGCGGCGGAGGCCGGGGTGATGTAGTCGCCCTCCACGACGGCCGGTACGGGGACGGTCAGCCGATTGCCGACCACGCCGACGACGGCGGGCTCCAGCGCGATGGCGGTGGCGATCTGGAGTTGCAACTCCCGGTCGGGGCTCGGCGCGGAATCGGGAAGCCGATCGAAGTGGTGGAGGCCGGGGTGGGTCCCCACGTCGGTGATGGCCTGGACCGCGCTTACCACGTCGTCGAACTCCACCACGAACGCCCCCGACTCCCTGGCCAGTTCGGCCGCCGCCCGACTCTTGCCCAGGCCCGAGGCGCCACCGAGGAGCAGGATGTCCCACTGGGTATCGATCATCGATCGACGGTATCGCAGCCCCTCGGATCGGTGCCGCACCCACCCACCGCGACCGAGGCGCCGGTGCGTCGCGGGCGGGTGCGTGCCGTCGTGACACCCGTCGACGCGCCGCGATGGTCGCGCGGCCGGCGGACCGGTCAGGCCGCGAGCGCGCCGGTGCGGCGCAGCAGGGGCAGGACGTGATCGGTGACCGCCGGAGCGAGCCGCAGGTCGTCGTCCCGGCCGGACGTCCAGCGCAGTTCGGCCAGTTCGGCCGCCGGGACCGGCTCGCGGTCCAGGCGCGTCGCGAAGACGGTCAGCCGCATCGGCAGACCCTCCAGGACGGCGACGGAGTCGACGGCGGCCAGGAATCGGGGTTCCACGAGCCGCGCACCCAGTTCCTCGTCGAGTTCGCGGCGCAGCGTCTCCAGCGGGCTCTCGCCCGGGTCGGGTTTGCCGCCGGGCAGGTAGAACAGGTCCGGTGCCGCCTTCTTGCTCACCACCATGAGGCGCCGCGCGTGCACGATTGCCGCCGCGACCACGACCAGCGGACCGTTCGCCTCGACCTTCGGTATGGAATCCGTCGGATTCTGCTGCGTCATGTATCGAATTCTGTCATCGGGTGCGGGTGGCCAGTGCTTCGAGTGTCTCGTATGCCTGGTTCAGCGACTTCTCGGCCAGCGGCTTGAGGGCGGACATCGCCGGGACGATCGTGGCCAGGGTCAGTTCGGCGTGGACGAACTCCAGGTCGTCCGCGAGGCCGATCGAGCTCAGCACGGCACGCAGGTACGGCTCCTGGTGATCCCAGCCCGCACGCGGCGTGCCGGGAGCGTAGGACCCGCCCCTGCTGGTGATCACCACGACGGACGTGCCCGCCAGCGGACCGGGGCCGCCGTCCGGCGTGACCATGGTGGCCGGGGTCACGACGCGGTCCAGCCAGGCCTTGACCGTCGACGGGATCGAGTAGTTGTACATCGGCACGCCCAGTACGACGGTGTCCGCCGCGCGCAGTTCGGCGTTCAGGGCCTCGGTCAGGGCTCGTTCCCGCGGCGGCTCGCCGTGCCCGCGGCCGGGGTCGAGCAGCGCTTCGCGGACCTCGTGGGTGATGTGCGGGACGGGTTCGGCGGCCAGGTCGCGGTGGGTGTAGCCACCGTCGGGGTGGGTCTCGCGCCAGCGCGTGGCGAAGTGGGCGGACAGTTCGCGGGACACCGAGCCGCTGTGGCGGATGCTGGCGTCCAGGTGCAGCAGGGAAGGCATGCACGACCTCGAATCGTTCGGGCGGCGGGAGGGTGCCGGGAGAGGGACAGTCGAGTCGATGGGGCCGAGGCGGCGACGGACGGGCTCGGTCTCGGCACCGCATGTCCACGACCGTAGACATTGACGCGGGCGTGAGGGCAACGCCGTGCTCGGGCGCGGGACGAGGGTTCGCCGCCCGCGGCGCGTCGCGGTACCGCGGTCGGCGGAGATCGGGTCGGGTGCTACCGCGCAGGTTTACCCGCGATGTCCACCGCGTGCGGGACGACAGTCCGCGCCGGCTCGGCCAGTGTTGCGCCAGGTCGGGCCCGCGTGCGGGCACATCGATACGGTGAGAAGCGTCGGGGGTATCCGTGGATGGCACAGGCAGAACGAACGGAACACACGCACCGGGACGAAGCCGCCGAGGCGCACACCGCGTCGTGACCGTGTTCGCGGTCGCGGCGGCGCTGATGGTGGCCGTGCTGGGCCTGCCGACCCGGGCCCAGGCCTTCCCGCCGCCGCCGGCACCGCCGTTGCCCGCGGCGAACTCGCACGGCATCACGCTCACCCAGTGGACGAACTCGAACCTGCTCAGCGACCGCAGGATGTTCGACGCCACGATGACCACCTCGGCGATCATGCAGCCGCGCGGCGGCACGCCCTCGATCGACCCGGTCACCGTGCCGGTCAAGGTGCGGATCTGGCTGCCCGACGACTACGTGACCGACCCGGCCAGGGCGTATCCGGTGCTCTACCTGCTGCACGGCGGATTCGGGGACTTCGAGCAGTGGTCCAAGTCCGACGCGGGCGACATCCTGAACACGATCGACCGCCGCACGTTCAAGGGCATCGTGGTCATGCCCGAGGGCGGCAAGGCCGGTTGGTACACGGACTGGGCGGGACACACCCAGGGCAATTTCGCGCCGTTGTGGGAGACCTTCCACATGCGGCAGTTGGTGCCCTGGATCGACGCGAACTTCAATACCGTCGACAACCGCTCGGGACGCGCGATCGCGGGTGTGTCGATGGGCGGACTGGGCGCGCTGCGCTACGCCGCCGACCTGCGGGACCGGTTCTCGGCCGTCGGGGCGTTCTCGGGCGGCACCACCCTGGCCGACGACCGCGCCTTGAACCGGGTGGCCGACTCGATGCTCGGCTACGGGGCGGCGACCTCCTGGAACGGTCTCGCCGATCCGAACTACCGGGTGTTCGGCAGTCCGTTGGAGCGCACCGAAGCGGTCTACGGGCCGCAGGCGAACTGGGCGGCGATCACCCCGGTGGGCATGGCCGCGGCGGGCAAGTACGCGGGCTACGCGGGCAAGTTCGCGATGTACTCCGGCGGTGCCGACGGCCAGGGCGTGCCCAGCGGCCAGGGCGAGTCCGACATCAAGACGTGGAACGACCAACTGCGCACGGTCATCGGCACCTCGTTCACGCCCCGCTACTGCACGGGCCCCGGCGAACACGGCTGGGACTACTGGCGCAACGACCTGCGCGACTTCGTCCAGTACGTGTACGGCAGCACGCCGCCCGCCCACTGCACCGAGAACGGCCGCACGGGCAACACGGGCAACGTCCCGTGGGTCGCCCGGTAGGCGAGCCGGCCCGGACCGGGCCCGACCGACGCATCCACCCGCGTCGGTCGGGCCCGCCGTGCGTGCGGGCAAGTCCGTGTTACTGCAATGGAGTTGGGCGAAACCGGGATGATCCCCTTCGGCAGGGTTGAGCATGGCCGTGTCGGGCAGACGGCCGGGCACAGTGCCTGTGAACGGTGGGTGCGGGCCGAAGCCGAGGAAGGGTCGCGTGTGATGGTTGATCCGAGGGACGTGACGGACACGGTGGCGGTGTCGCCGTATGCCGGCGATGGGGCGCAACTCGTGCCGGGTGGGCCGGATCGTTCGCCGCAACCGGTGTCGCCGGCCGCGGGAATGCGCGGTCGTACCGCGATCGCCGACGGCGTGGTCGCGAAGATCACCGGGGTGGCCGCCCGGGAGATCGAGGGTGTGTATGCGCTGGGCGGTTCGATGACGCGAGCGTTGGATGCGGTGCGGCAGCGGGTTCCGGGCGGTCGGCCGAACGTGGCGCACGGCGTGAGTGTCGAGGTCGGGGAGCGGCAGTGCGCCCTCGATCTGAACCTGGTGGTGGAGTACGGCGTGCCGATTGCCGAACTGGGTGAGGCGGTGCGCGGGCACGTCATCGACACCGTCGAGCGGATGACCGGTCTCGAAGTGGTCGAGGTGAACGTGGCCGTGGACGACATCCACCTGCCCGACCGGGACTCGCACGTGTCGGCTCGGGTCGAATAGGCCGGTACGTCCCGCAACGGGCCGGTGGGTGGGCGCGGTTCGGGGCGGGGAGGCGCTTCCGAGCCGGGTCGGCCGTGGTGCTCGGCCGGCGTGGGATCCCGCCTGGCCGGCGACGTCGGGCCTGGGCGCGCCGGTCGGGGTGGCGGCTCGGTGCGGGCGTTGTCGTCGCGCCGGGCCGCCCGTTCGTTCAGCCGTCGTGGCCGTCTCGGCGGTTCGGGTCGCTTGGGCCGCCCGGGTGGTGGAGTGCGTCGCGGTAGGCGGTGCAGACCGCGTCGGTCACCGTGTTCGCGTTCGCGAGGCCGGTCAGGTGCCGGCGGCCGGTTCGGCCCAGGCGTCGGCGTTCGCGCGGATGGGTCAGGAGGCTGTCGAGGGCTCGGGTCAGGGCGGTCACGTCGGCGGGTTCGACCAGGACGCCCGCATGGCCGCGGCCCAGTTGGTGCGGAATGGCGCCGACGGTGGTGGCGATCACCGGTACACCCGCGGCCATCGCCTCCAGGACGACCAGCGGGGCACCCTCGGTCAGGGACGGGACGCACAGGATGTCCAAGGCGGCCACCGCCGCCGGGCCGTCCGTCCGCATCCCCCGGAAGCGCACACGGTCCCCGAGCCGCAAGTGCCGTGCCAACGCGTGCAGGTCTTCGCGCAGTCGGCCGTCGCCCACGACGGTGAAGGCCACCCCGGGATGCCGATCCACGAGCCGGGCGGCGGCGCGCAGGAAGAACTCCACCCCCTTCTCCGGCTCCAACCGCCCGACCACCCCGACCGTCACGGGCGCATCGCGCCGGTACGCGGGCGCGGCCGGCGGGCCGCCGAACACGGCGGTGCCCACCACCCGGACCCGCGCCGCGGGAACCCCGTCGACTCGGCGCAGCCGGTCGGCGATCTGCTCCGAGACGGCCAGGATCAGTGCGCATCGGCGGTACAGCGGGCGGCTGTAGGCGCGCGCCAGGGGACCGCGCCAGGAGGCCATGCTGTGCTCGGTCACCACCACCGGGACACGGGCGAGGAGGCCGGCGAGGGCCGCGGCCATCGTGGCGGCGTGCACGTGTGCGTGGACCACGTCGAATCGGCCCACCCGGGCCAGTCGCGCGATCCGCAGCGCCAGCATCGGGCTGACCAGGCGGGCCACCCGTCGCCTGCCCAGCACCACGACCGACACGCCCGCCGCGGCGAGTTCGGCGCCGGCCGGTCCGTCCTCGGTGCACGCCAGCACCACCGTGTGCCCACAGGCAGCCAACGCGCCCGCCAATCCCGCGACTTGCCGCTGCGCGCCGCCGATGCGCAGGTCGTCCACCACGAGCAAAACCCGTAGCGACCCGCGCCCCTCCGCGCCCCCCTGCCCGCGCGGCGTCCCCCTGACCCCGATCGTCGCCCCCCTGATGCACGGCCGCCGCAGTGTCGCGCCCCCGTCATACGAGGATGTCCCTTCTCGGGGGCCGGGGGAGGCGAGAGCCGATTTCGGTGCGGTCGCCCGACGGTTCGAGCGCATTGTCTGCGGCGGCCGGAATCTATTGTCGGCGCCTGCGGAAAACAAGACCCGGGCCGCGGCGCCGACCGGGGTGTCGGCGGCCGGCCGGGAGGAGCGGCCCCGGGTCGGGCTCCGCTCCCGAACCGCCGGCGGGGCAGGGCCCGTGCCGCGCCGGCCCGTTGGTCTCATGCCATCGGAACGGGCGGACCGGGAGGAATGGTTCAACTTCGAGCCGGACTCGGGCGGTTCGGCGGAGCGCCCGAGTCCGGCGGTTACGGCCCGTTCGCAGGGCGGGATGCTCGACATCCACGACGACACCGGCCAACCGGCTCTCCGGGCGGCGGACCTGACGGACGAGTTCCGCGGCCTCATCCTGGCGGGACGCGAGGCGACACTGGTCCTCGCCCCGGACGGGACCGTCCTGTTCGACCAGCCCGACGACGGCACGCGCGGACGCCCCGAGGTACAACGCGGCGAGTGCGCCGGATCCTGCTCGACTCGCTCCCGGCCGGCACCGTCCGGTGGGGCCACAAGGTCGGCGGCGCCCTTGCCCTCGGCGCGGGCCGCCGCGAGGTGACGTTCGCCGACGGGAGCACCGTCGTCACGAGCCTGCTGGTCGGCGCGGACGGCGCCTGGTCACGGGTCCGGCCGCTGCTCTCCGACGCCACACCCGAGTACGTCGGCAGGTCGTTCGTCGAGACCTTTCCGTTCGACGCCGACACCCGGCATCCGGCCGCCGCGAAGGCGGTCGGCGGCGGTTGGTTGCTCGCGCTCGCGCCGGGCAAGGCGATCCGGGCCCACCGGGAGACGGACGACACCCTTCGCACCTACGTGGTGCTCTCCAAGCCGCAGGACTGGTTCGCCACCGTCGATTTCACCGATGCCGCCGCGGCCACCGCGCGGACAGCGCGGGAGTTCGACGGCTGGGCACCGGAACTCACCGCGTCGATCACCGACAGTGACACCGCGCCGGTCCTGCGTTCCCTCGACGGTCTGCCGATCGCACACCGCTGGGATCGGGTGCCGGGGGTGACCCTGCTCGGCGACGCCGCCCACGTCTCGGCTCCGGACGGTGAAGGCGCCAACCTGGCCATGCTCGACGGTGCCGAACCGGGCAAGGCCCTCGCCGTACACCCCGACGACGTCGAGGCCCCCGCTCAACGCATACGAGCAGGCCATGCTCCCGCGCAGCGCAGCCGCCGCCACCGAGGGCGCCCGGCTCCACGAGCTTTTCTTCGGCGACGACACGCCGCACGGCCTGATCGCGCTGTTCGCCGGAAACGGGTAGCAGCGGCTTCGGGCCGGGCGGGACCGCGCCCGGGTGGCATCGGGAAGCGCGCTACGGGCCTGCGACGGGCGGTGCGGCGGTGTCGTGCGGTTGCGGTGCGGTAGTGCGGCGCAGGCCCGGGGTCAGGGGCGGAGCAGCGGGTTCGGGGGCGAGCCGGTGGAGTAGTCGCCCGCCGGCGGGGTGGCTCGGCCCTCGGGCCACGGCCGGGAGAGCGAGGCGGGCGTGGCGTCCTGGTCGGGCGGTCGCACCACGGCGTATCCCTGGCCGGGCGCAGGACGAAGCCGGGCGGACTCGCCGTTGATGAACGGCGCCAGGAGATCCATCTCCCGGTGGTAGACGAACAGGGACGACGCGGTCCCGAATATCGCCGGCCCGTCCAGGACCAGCGGCAACTCGGCGAGGGCGTAGCCCACGGCGTGGTCTATCTGCTCCTCGGTCGGCTCCTGCCCGGCGACCCGCCGGACCGCTCCGCGCGCGGTGCGGCGACAGGCGCCACGCACCGCCTGGTCGGTGTGGTAGGCGTCGCGCACGCGCTTCAGCGAGTGCTGGTACGCGGGGCGTTCGGACAACTGCGTCCAGGTGTGCAGATGGTGTTCCGGGTCGGCCACACCCGCGTTGCGCAGGCCGCGTCGGGCGGGGCTGCGCAACCGGCCGACGGCGTACCGGGCGCGGCGGACGGCCTCCGAGGGCTGGACGCCGGCCGCGGTCAGCGTATGCGCGGCCTCGTCTCCGGGAACGAAGACGTCGACCCTGACGAAGTTCGCGCAGGCCCACTGCACCAGGGCCTCGACCCTGCGGGGCTTGTAGTAGCTGTTCCAGGGGCTGAGCCCGATCAGTACGTGCTCCGCCCGCTCGAGGACGCTTCGGCTACCGAGCGTGCACGGCCACACCATGAATCCCATGCGATCGACTCCTTAGCGTTCCCTCCATGATTCCATCGCCGGAACACACCACCGAACCGACCCATTCCGGGCCCACCGCCGGCACGCGGCGTGCCGGGGCGGGGTCGGCCGCGGTCGTCGTGCCGATGCGCCCCGGTCGCGCCCCACCGGGCTCGGTCCGGCTCGGTCGGGCTCGGGCGCTGCGTGGGGCCGCCGAGTCGGTCGCGTCGATTCGCTCGGTCGCGGGCGGCGGCACGCGGGTCAGCGGATGCGGCCGATGCCGGCGAACATGTTGGTGTGCTCGACGCCGACCGGTGGCTCGTCGGCGGTGGGGCGCCAGTGCTGCATGGGGACCACGCCCGGGTCGACGAGGTCGCACCGTTCGGCGAACAGGGCCTCCAACTCGCTGCGGGAGCGCAGGTACATCGGTACGCCCCGGCGCGTGTACACCTCGGCCAGCGCGGTGGAGCCGACCGCCAGGTCCGCCGTCGCCGCGGTGATCGCCAGGTAGCTGCCCGGCGCGAGCGGCGCCGTCAACTTCTCGATCAGCCCGGCGGCGTCCTCGACGAACTGCAACATCGCGATCACCGTCACCCCCACCGGTTGGTCGAGGTCCAGGGTCTCGCGCAGCTCGGGGGTCGAGAACAACCGGTCGGGATCGCGCATGTCGGCCTCGACGTAGGCGGTTCGGCCCTCCGGGGAGCTGGAGAGCAGAGCGCGGGCGTGCACGAGCACGATGGGGTCGTTGTCCACGTACACCACGTGCGACTCGGGCGCGGCGTCCTGCACGACCTCGTGCAGATTCGGCGACGTGGGGATGCCGGTACCGATGTCGAGAAACTGGCGGATGCCGCCCTCGGTGACCAGCCAGTGCGCCATCCGCCGCATCACCGCCCGGTTGACCCGCATGCTCGTCCACAGCTCGGGCCACACCTTCAGGGCTTCCTCGGCCGCTTCGCGGTCGGCGAGGTAGTTGTCCTTGCCGCCCAGGACGTAGTCGTACATCCGAGCCGAATGCGGAACCGTCGTGTCCACCTGAACCATCGTCGGCCACTCCTGCCTTCCAACTGGTGACGCGCTGGGATCAGTTCGCGTCCTGGCGTGCATCCATGGAACGTATAAGCGGGTCGGGGATCGGACAACCGGGCCGATGCTTTCGTCCCCATTGCATGCGACATTCGAACGCGGGCGGGCGGCCCGGGGCCGGCGCGAGGCGCGGTCGCCGCCTCCCGGCGCTCAGCCGGAGGGACCGGCGGGCGGGGCGGGTGGCGGGGGTATCAGCGCGTCGACGGCGGAGGCGACTGCTGCGGGAGCGGAAATCATGGGCAGATGCCGGGACTTGGGGATCATGGTCGGCGCCGGCGCGCCGATGCGGGTGGCGGTGTCGGTGGGGGTGTCATCGTCGAAGACATCGTCGTCGGCGCCGAAGACCACCGACTTGGGCACCTGCACGTCGTGCAGCCGGGCCAACCGCTCGGCGGGGATGCCCAGTACGCCCTCACCGAGCATGCTCCACAGCGCGCCCTCGGCACCCGCCACCCGGAAGGGGCGCCGCCATTCGTCGACACCGGCCTTGTCGAGCCTGGGACACCCGGGGCCGCATTGTGCGCCGTAGACCTTGCGGATCAGCCAGTCCGTGCCGAGCCCGATCCGCAGCAGGCTGGTGCGGAACGGATCGATGAGCACGTACTCGAGCGCGGCCGGGGGGCCGGCGCCGGTGTCGAGCGCGTCGCCGTCCAGGAGCATCACGCCGCCGATCCGCTCGGGCGCGCGCAGCGTGGCCTCGGCGACCATCGCCGCGCCGCTGGAGTGGCCCACCAGCACCGGCCGTTCGTCCGGAGTGCCCAGATGCATGGCGTCGAGGAAGCCCAGGAGTTGGCGGGTCAGGTGGTCGACCGTATAGGGGCCGCGCCGTTCGCTGTATCCGTAGCCGGTGAGGTCGAGGGCATAGACCCGATGGTCGCGCGCCAGCAGCGGAGCCAGCCGCGACCACGTGTCGACCGATTCGAAGGCGCCGTGCACCAGGACGACCGGCGACCCGGACGTGCCCCACGTCTGGTAGCGCGTGCGTATGTCGGCCGCCTGTACGTAGGTCAGCCCCGAGGGTGGTGCGGCGCGGTCGTCGGTGAACGCGTTGTACGTGAAGGACGCGATCGTCACGGCGACCAGCGTCATGGCACAAATCAGTGCGATTCGGCGGGTCCAGCGCCGCAGCCGCGACCGTGGCGGCTTGTCGGGGACGGGAGTTGCGGATTCCTCCTCTTTCGCCGGGTGCCTGTTTGCTTCGCGCTCGTTCGCTTCGTGCTCGTCTGCCTCATGGTCGTCCGCACTCCGTTCCCGGTCGTGGTTCGGGTCGTCGCCCGTCTTGTCGTCGGTTGTCGCGTGGTCCAAAGCGTGCGCCCCGTTGGTGGATGGAAGCGCCTTCCCCATCGGATCGGGCGCCCCGGGTGGTCGTTCCTTACCCGGACAACTCTCGCCCGCGGGCCATCGTCCCCGCGTCCGACCCGAGGAGGCTTTCCGCGGCCTCCGTGGGAGGCATGCCGTCCGCGCGCGCGTGCTTCCCGGGAAGTAGGCGACGGACGTGACGTAGGCGGATGAGGCGAACGAGGCGAACGAGGCGCGGATTTCGGCCGACATGGGGCATGTTCACAACGCTTGTCCGGAACCGGGGATCGCCCTACGGTGGCGGGCGGACCGGTGTGGGGTCGGTCCGTGTCGGCCGCCCGAACGCGCGGGCGGCGCCGCTTTGTTCGTGTCCGTGACCGAAAGAAGCAGGTGACCCATGCGCATGTCCCGTCGCATCGCCGCGACAACCGGCACCCTGGCGCTCACCCTGGGCGGTCTCGCCGCAGCCGCGCCGACCGCCCACGCCACCCCGTCCGCCTGCGTGGCCTACCTCGCGGTGGAGGGCTACAACTCGATGATCACCGGCACCGCATGCCAATACGGCGGCAACGGTCCGTCCGGTGTGTCGGCCTGCCGAAGCCTGCTCACGGGGGTCGAGGGCGTACCGGTCACGATCGCCCAACGGGCCTGCGCGTACGCGGCGGCCTGAGGGAGGCCGCCACCGCCATCGCAACCGCCCGTCATCACCCGCCCGCCGCCCGGAGCGCCGGCCACGGCCCCGCTTCACGCCGTCGCCGGAGGCGTGAACCGTGAAACGTGGACCGGCACCAGGGCGCCGGGGGCGCCTCGATGTGCGCAGCCATCGGCACCGTCACCTCGTGGCCTCCTGCCGAGGAACGATCACCAGCGGCCCCGGCGCGTGGTGGATCAGACCATGGGTGACCGAGCCGAGGAGCATGCCGCGGAAGCCGCCCACTCCTCGGGAGCCGACCACCAGGCACAGGGCGTCCTGAGCGGCGTCGGCGAGGCCGCGGACCCGGTGGCCGAGGACGGTGACGCGCTCCACCGCTACCTCCGGATACTTCTCACCCCACCCGGCGAGCGTCTCGCTCAGGCGGATCACCGACTCCTCCACCTCGGACTCGCTGCCGAACGCGGCGACCATGTCCGGCGTCGGCGGGCGTACCTGGACGGCCCGCAGGGCCGCGCCGCGCAGCGCGGCGGTCTGGAAGGCGTAGCCGACGGCCGGCTCGGAGCCGGCCGAACCGTCGACGCCGACCACCACCGTCGGCGGCACACCCGCGGCGGGTTCGGGACCGCGTACCACCGCCACCGGGCACGGCGCATGCGCGCTGACCGGGACGGCGATGCTGCCCGTGGTGAACAGCTCCGCCAGCGCCGACAACCGGCGCGAGCCGAGCACGAGCATGGCCGCGTCGGGCGCTTCGCCGCGCAACACGTCCACCGGGCTGCCCTCGACGGTCGCCAGGCTCACCTCCAGCCCCGCCCTGCCGGTGGTCGCCACGACTCGCGCCCTCTCCAACAACGCCTCGTCGGCCAGCCGGCGCCGCTCGGCCCAACTGGGCCGCTGGACGGTCGCCCCGGCCCCGGCCTCGTGATACGTGTCGACCGCGGTCCAGTCGAATGCGTGCGCGGTGTGCAATCGGCCGTCGTGCCGGGCCGCCCGCTGCGGGGCCTCCGCTCCCGCCGGCGCGGCCGGCCATTCCGACGCGTGCACGAGGCGCAGTGGCAGCCCGTGTCGTACGGCCTCGTCCGCGGCCCAGCCGACGGCGAGCAGGCCCGCCGCCGAATTCTCCACTCCGGCCACCACGGGCCGTCGTCCGGTTGTCATGACAGCTCCCGATCACCCTGGGGAATCCGCCTCGATTGCGGTGCTGCCTTCCACTGTCTCTCCGCGAGCGCCTCCGTGCCGCGCCCGGAGGACTCCGGGGCACCTCCGGGGAGGTCTTCGGAGCCGACGACGGGCGCGATGACGGGCACGGTGCGCACCGGATTCGCGTTGCGCCCCCGGCACTCCCGGCACTCCCGGCACTCCCGGCATTCCCGGCACTCCCGGCACGTCGGGTATCTCAGACACCTCGAACACCCCGAGTGCCTCGAACAGCTCGAACACCCCGGACACCCCAGGCACCCCGGATCCCTCGGGTCACATCTCCGAGCGCTCGTCGGCTTCCGGGGGCGAAACGTCGGTTCCGGCGGAGTCGGCCGACAGCAGCGGTCGTTCGAACACCGTGCGCAGCACGATCGTGGTTCCGGTGCCCCGGATCACCGGGACCGCCCGGATGCGGTCGAGCGTGTCGGCCAGGTCGGCCGTCGAGGCGACCCGGACCTTGATCCAGAAGCAGTCCTCGCCGGCGACCTCGTGCGCCTCCAGGACGGCCGGCTCGCGGCGGATCGCCGCCTCCACCTGGTCGCGGGCCGCCTTGCCGGCGTCGAAGCGCAACGCGATGAACGCGGCAGTGCCCGCCTCGACCGCCTCCGGCGCGAAGGCCGCGTGGTAGCCGGTGATCACCTCGTCGCGCTCCAGCCGCTGGAGGCGATCGCGGACCGCCGGCTCGGAGAGGTCCACCGACTTGGCGAGCGCGCGTACGGTCCGCCGTCCGTCGTTGCTCAGCGCGCGAAGCAGTGCCCGGTCGATGTCGTCCAGCGGCCGCGTCATCGAATCCCCTTGTTTCCGCGAATGAGATGGACCTACTCTAAAAAAGGCTAGCAGCCAGTTCCACTTAACTTACTGAGGTACAGGGATGGCTTTGACTCCTCTAATGAGGGATCGACTGTTGCCATGGGTCGCGCTCGTGACCGTCTGGATCCTGTGGGGTTCGACGTATCTGGGCATCCGCTACGCGATCGAGACGATCCCGCCGCTGCTCGCGGCCGGCGCCAGGTTCCTGACCGCCGGCCTGCTGATGTTCGCAGTCGTCGGCCCCCGGCACGCGCGCGGCGCGCAGCGACCGACCTGGCCGCACCTGCGCTCGGCGGCGATCATCGGCGGCCTGCTCCTGGTCGGCGGCAACGGCCTGGTGAGCCTGGGCGAACAACACCTCGACTCGGGCTTCGCCGCGCTGATCGTGGCCACGGTGCCGGTGTGGATGGTGCTGATCAACGCGCTGGTGACCAGGACGCGCGTGTCGGGCCCGGTCCTGCTGGCCCTGCTCCTGGGCACCGTCGGGATCGGCGTCCTGGTCGGCGGTCCGGGCGGTGACGTGCATGCGGGCGGCACGGTGATGGTGCTGATCGCGTGCGTGTTGTGGGCGGCCGGGTCGGTGTACGCGCGGACCGCGCCGCTGCCCAGGCACCCGCTCGTGGTCGCCTCGCTGGAGATGATCACGGCGGGCGTGGCCCTGCTCGTCCTGGCCGCGCTGCGCGGCGAGTTCGGCCGGCTGCACGTGGCCGACATCTCCACCGCCTCGTGGCTGGGCCTGACCTGGCTCGTCTTCGCGGGTTCGATCGTCGCGTTCAGCGCGTACCTGTACGTCAACACCGTGCTGCCCAACGACACGGTGGCGACCTACGCGTACGTCAACCCGGTCATCGCGGTGCTGCTCGGCGCCGCGATCGCGGGCGAGTCGGTGGGTCCGAACGTCTACCTCGGCGGCGCGATCATCGTCGCGTCGGTGGCCCTGATCGTCGCCACCCGCTCGCGCGGCTCCCGCCCGGCCACACCGACCTCCGAGCCCGCGGACACCGACGGGAGCGGCACACCGACGGCCGGGATCCCGAAGCCGGCCGAGGAGACCGCCAGGGTCGAGCGGGCCCGATGACACGGGGCGCGACGTGTGCGGGACGTGGCGCGGCGCCGTGTGGCCCGCTCTCGGGCCCGGGGGCTGGTCAGGGGGACGGCCGGGAGCGACCGAGCCGTATATCGATTGATGGCTGTCGGGCGGACGGTTAGCGTGCCCGTCATGACGGAGATCTCCGCATCGGCGGACTGGCGCGCGGTCAACCGGGCCAACTGGGACGAGCGGGTCCCGATCCACACGGCAAGCGAGTTCTACGACGTCGACGGCTTCGTCGCGGGCAAGGAATCGCTGCGCGACTTCGAGGTCGCCGAGGTGGGCGACGTGGCCGGCCGGACGCTGCTCCACCTGCAATGCCACTTCGGCCAGGACACCCTGGCGTGGGCCCGCCGCGGCGCCACCGTCACCGGCTTGGACTTCTCCGAACCGGCTGTGGCCGCCGCAACCGACCTCGCCACGCGGATCGGGATCGACACGGCCCGATTCGTCACCTCGGACCTGTACGACGCCGTCGACACCCTCGAAGGCCGGACCTTCGACATCGTCTACACCGGACTGGGCGCGCTGTGCTGGCTCCCGGACGTCGACCGCTGGGCCCGCACGGTGGCGGCGTTGATCGCACCGGGCGGCTTCCTGTACCTGGCCGAGTTCCATCCGTTCGCCGACGTCCTGGCCGAGGACGGCCGCACCGTCGAGTCGGACTACTTCCGCCGCGATGCGCGGATGTGGGACGAGCCGGGCACCTATGCCGACATGGCCGCGCCGACCTCCGCGAACGTCACGATCGAGTGGCAACACGGCATCGGCGACGTGGTCAGCGCCCTGACCGCCGCCGGGCTGCGCCTGGAGTTCCTGCACGAACACGACTTCTCGCTTTTCGCCCGCTTCCCGGTCCTGGACCGGAACGAGGGCATCTATCGCTTTCCGGCAGGCCACCCGCGCGTTCCATTGATCTACTCCCTGCGCGCGACGAAGGCGTAGCGGCCGAGGCGCGGTGGCTGCGGCGGCGCCGGTGGTCTTTGCGGATGCCGTCGGGCCGGGGGCACTCAGTGGGTCGTGCCGCGGAAGGCTGCCGGGACGTGGTAGCGGGGGACGAGGTAGCCGCCGCGCTCGTCGTCGTGGCCGACGGCGCCGACCGCGACCAGGCGGCGGGCGACGTCGAGTACGGCGTCCACGTCGGCCGGTGGCTCCTCCTCGCCCGGCAGCAGCAGCGGGTGGGTGTTCAGGCACATCAACACCACGGCGGCCGTCGCGCGTTCGGTCCTGGCCGGGATCAGCCCGTGGCCCAGCGCCCACAGCGCCTTGGCGGCGTCGACATCCAGCGGCGTGCCTTCGAGGTCGAATCGGTGCGTAGCCGGGAACACCCGGTCGCCCACCACCTCGATCCGCTCGCGGAACACCACGCCCCGCGTGAACGACGGCACCTCGGCCGCCGCCATGGGCCCCGGAACCGCCACACGCCCGCCACGCACCCGACTCTTGCGACTCATTCCCTGTCAACTGCCGCGGGGCACGCACGGTCACGCCGACTCGGCGCCCGGCGCCCGGCGCGCTGCGTCGTCGCTGTGCGCGCGTCGCCGTGCACTCGTCGCGTGCACGGGTCGCCGCATATGTCACCGTGCAGGTGTCCCCGTGCATGTCTTCCGCGTACGAGTTCCCGTGCACGCGTTCCCGGTTACGAGTTCCCGTGTACGTGTTCCCGGCTCGTGTCCTCGGTTGCGTGTTCGGCGAAGGGAGGTGGGTCGGCGTGGAGGCCGGTTGGGAGTGGGACGAGACCTTGTTCGCGGGTACGGCCGAGTACTACCGACGCGGGCGCCTTCCCTACGCGCCCGGGCTGGCGGATGCGCTCGCCGAGGCGTTGCGGCTCGACGGGCGTGGCCGGCTCATCGACGTGGGATGCGGGCCCGGCACGGTCGCGCTGAGCCTGGCACACCTGTTCGGCGAGATCGTCGGCGTGGACCCGGACGGCGGGATGATCGCCCGGGCCCGTCGCGATGCCGCCGACCGCGGGGTTGCCGCGAAGACGCGATGGGTGCGGGCGCGGGCCGAGGAACTGCCCGCCGGGCTCGGCGTGTTCACCGTCGCGACCTTCGCCCAGTCGTTCCACTGGATGGATCGCGACCGGGTGGCGGCCACGATTCGGGACATGCTCACGCCCGACGGCGCACTGGTACACATCTGCGACCTGAAGACGGAGCCCCGCACCGTCGACGGCCTGCCGCACCCGGCCGTGCCGTACGTGGCGATCGGCGAGCTGGTCAAGCAGCATCTGGGACCGGTCCGACGCGCCGGCCGCGGGGTACTGCGACACGGAACGCCCGGCGGTGAGGCGGAGGTGTACGCCCGGGCGGGCTTCGCTCGATGTCGGCGCCTCGTCGTTCCCGGCGGGCAGGCGCTCGAACGCACCTACGACGACGTGGTCGCCGGAGTGTTCTCGATGTCGTACTCGGCTCCGCACCTGTTCGGGATGCGCCTCGGCGACTTCGAGGCGGACCTGCGTCGCCTGCTGCGGCAGGCGTCCCCATCGGGCCGATTCTCCGAACGCCTGCCGAGCACCGAGGTGTTCGTCCGGTGGAAGGTGCCCGCCGATGCGGCACCCGCAGCGGATGGGTGAGCCGCCCGTCGCAGGTGCCGGGTTCGTGCACGTAGCCGATGCCTGCGAACCCCGACCGGCCTCGTTCGATCCGGCCGGGGCCGGCGCTATCCGGCCCGATGCGGCTCGGGAAGCGGCCGGCTCGGTCGGGTGGAGCCGGCGGTTCCGCGCACACCCGGGGCCGGTGTCACGCCGGAAGGGCCACACCGGATCTCCGCGGTCCGCGCGGCGGCCCGTGGACCCATGCCATGGATCCGAGGTCCGGTCCGGACCGGCCCGTGGAGGAGCCATGACCGCAACGACCCGCGACGACACACCCGTCGCGATCCAGGGCGACGGCGTCGAACTACGCACACGCGACGTCGGCGGCGGAATGTCCGTCGCATTCGTGCGACTCCCGCAGGGCACCGACATGGGGCCGGGCCTCGAGGGCCTGCCCGACGACATGTGCCAGTGTGCCCACTGGGGTTACCTGCTCAAGGGGCGGCTGCGGATGCGGACCAAGGACGGGGCCGACGTCTACGAGGCCGGCCAGGCGTTCTACTGGGAACCCGGTCACGTGCCGGACGCGCTCGAGGACTGTGAGTACGTGGACTTCTCGCCGACGAAGGAATTCACCGAGGTGATCGACCACGTCAAGTCCACGATGGGTTGATCCGTCGCCGCTGCTCCGGCCGCCTCGATGGTCGAGAACGGGTGACGCGCGGATCAGCCGGCGGCCATGCGGGACGCGCTCGTGCGATCACCGATTCGGCGTGCCCGGTCGGGTTACGACGCCGGCGATGACTGCGGTGACGACCCTGTGGACGGTTGCCGCCTCCGGTGGGGTGGCCTTGCGGTCGGCGAAGAGCATGTGGCCGGTGCCGATCAGGGTGGGAGCGAGGGTGTCGACGTCGGCGTCGGCCGTGATGCGGCCCAGGGCGCGTTCGGCGGTGAGGTAGGCGGCGATCGCGGCGGCGGCTTCGGTCAGGATGGGGATGCCTGCCGGGGTGGTGCGGCGGAGACGGGCGCGCAGGTCGTCCCGGGAGGTGATCAGGCCGACGATCGCCACGGCGACGGATCCGAACAGGTCCCGCAGGACCTCGGTGAGATTGTCGGCGACGGTGCCGGTGCCGGCGGCGTCGTACAGGACGGCGGCCCGGGCGTCGAGCCGGGTGATGCGGTTGCGCACGAGTTCGGCGAGGAAGTCGTCGAAGTCGGCGAAGTGCCGGTGCAGGACGCCTTTGGCGCAGCCCGCCTCGGTGGTCACCGACCGGCTGGTCAGCGCGCTTGGTCCGGCTCGGAGCAGGACACGTTCGGCGGCGTCGAACAGCTGCTCGCGCGCGTCGCGGATGGCTACGCCTGTCGGCACCGTGCATCCCTCGTTCGATCGGTTCTCCGGGCCCACCCGGTTGACGAGTGGGCGACCGCCCACTCATAGTGGGCACATGCCCACCATACCATCGGGGCGAGCCCCTCTCCCTGAACCCGAGCCGGCCGAACACCGGGCAGTCGCACGGTCGTTCGGCGCGGATGCCGAACGCTACGACCGGGCCAGACCGCGCTATCCGGACGCCATGGTGCGGCGGATCGGCGCAGCCGCCCCCGGCCCGGACGTGCTCGACGTCGGCTGCGGCACCGGGATCGCCGCCCGACAGTTCCAGGCACTCGGCTGCCGGGTGCTCGGCGTCGAACCCGACCTGCGGATGGCCGAATTGGCACGGGGGCTCGGCAGCGAGATCGAGGTGGCCGCCTTCGAGGAGTGGGACCCGAACGGCCGGAAGTTCGACGCCGTCGTCGCCGGCCAGGCCTGGCACTGGATCGACCCGGTCGCGGGTGCGGCCAAGGCAGTTCGGGTGCTGCGCCCGGGAGGCGTGTTGGCGCTGTTCTGGAACGTGTTCGGGTTTCCGCCCGACGTGGCGGATGCCATCGTCGACGTCTGCCGGCGGGCCCTGCCCGACGCGCCGTTCGACATCGAGGCGATGACGAAGGAACCCCTGGACGCCTACCGGGCGATGTCCGCCCGGGCGGCCGACGGCATCCGCCAGGTCGGCGGATTCGGCGAACCGGAGCAGTGGCGATACGACTGGGAGTGGTCCTACTCCCGAGACGTGTGGCTGGACCAGATGCCCACCCTGGGCGCCTTCACCCGTCTCCCGCCGGCCACGATGGCGCGGGTGTCGGAGGGCATCGGAGCAGCCCTCGACACGCTCGGCGGCAGTTTCACGATGCGATACACGACCATGACCGTCACCGCGACACGAAGCCCCGTCACGAACCCGAACATTGCCCACCCCGGCGGCTGACGCATCCGCCGTCGGCAAGTCGGCGCGTGTCGGCTTCGACGCGGGGCGGGGTCGGTCCGCATGGATGTCGGGTGAGCCCGTCGGTGACTCGCACCACTGCCTTGTGAGGCCGGACGGGCTGAGTCGCACCGGGTCGCGGGCCATCGGTCGTGGCAGGCGTGTCCGGCGCGCGGGAGCGGGCCGGCGGCCGGGCGTACGTACTGCGTCGATGGCGGCTCCTGAAGTCGTGCTCTTCCCACCCGTTCGATGGTGACGATTCGGGTGGCGTTCGATGCGGGTGAGCGGGTGGAGAATGGCGCGTATGCCGAGAGCTTTGACATACCCCGAGGTCGGGGCGACGTTGCGGGGTGGGCGGGCGATGCCGGCCGGGTACCACCATGTCGAGCGGCGGGTGCGGGTCGGCGAGGGGGCGGAGGTGTTTCGGCGCGTTGCGGATGGGGTGTTGGGCTGGGAGGTGTCGCGCGGGGCGGGTCTCGCGGTGCGGACCGATGCGGTGCGCGTTGCGGAGGGGGCCGAGGTGACGTCGACGCTGCGGCTGGGCCCGGTCCGCTTCGCGGCGCCGTGCCGGGTGGTCGGCGTGCTCGACGAGCCGGACCGGGCCGGCTTCGCGTACGGCACACTGCCCGGGCATCCCGAGTCGGGCGAGGAGGCGTTCGTGGTCGAGCGGGACGCCGACGGCGTCGTGTGGTTCAGCATCCGCGCCTTCAGCCGACCCGGCACGTGGTGGTCGTACCTGGGCGGCCCCGCCGCCCGCGCGGTCCAGCACCGCGTGACCACCCGCTACCTCGCCGCGGCGCGCCGGCTCGCGGGCACGCCGTGACCCGGCAGCGCACGACGGTTGCCGACGCGAGCACCGTCCGGGTCCGGCCCGGTGTCCCGAACAGCCCGCCTCGCGGATCGGCGGTCCCGGAGCCCGCGCATGGTTTGCCCCCGGGTGTCGTATGCGACGACGGGTACAGGCGTCCGGATCGACGCCTGTACCCGTGCGGCGGTGTGCTGTCGGCCGTTCACCCGATCGGCCGGTGGAGGCCCCGGCGTTCAGGGGCGGGGCGCGGTGATGGTCAGGGCTTGCTCACGCCCAGGGTGTAGCTGCCGGAGCCGCTGTAGGCGAGCACGATGTAGCGGTAGCGGCCGGCGGTTCCGTTGTAGGAGATCGTCTCGTCCGCCTCCGGGGTCGTGCCTTCGGCCACGTTGGTCCAGGTGGAGCCGTTCCACTTCTGCAGGGTGAGGTCGAAGTCCGCGCCGGCCGGGCCGGTCAGGCAGCCGGTGTGCGTGCCGGATGCGGTGGTCTCGTAGTACGAGTTGTTGGGCTGGACGGCCTGCGCGCCCGATGCGAGCGTGCCGGAGTAGGTGTTCTGTGCCCCCGCGCATCCGGTGGGCGGATTGCCGCCGCCGGTGGCCAGGGTCAGACCGTACGTCTGCAGGATCTCGTTGACCGGCTGGTGGTAGGTCTCGCCGCCGGAGGAGCAGTTCCCGGATCCGCCCGAGGTGACCCCCTGGGCCTGGCTCCCCGAGATGAACGAGCCGCCCGAGTCGCCCGGTTCGGCGCATACGGTGGTGCGGGTGACGCCGGTGACGGTCCCCTGGGGGTAGGTCACGGACGTGTTGTGCTGCTGGATCGTGCCGCAGTGCCAGCCGGTCGTGGAGCCGGAGCGGCAGATGGAGGAGCCTGCCGGGGCCTGGGTGGATCCGGCGACCGGTACCGTGCCCGGGTAGCGGTTGACCAGTGGCTGCGGGGTCCAGTTGGCGTTGGTGGCGACCCACGCGTAGTCGTTCCCGGGGAAGGACGATCCCTGGAACGTGCCCTGGGCCGCGCCGTTTCCGGTGGTCGTGGAGCCGACCCGGCCACAGTGGCCGGCCGTGACGAAGCCGCCCTGGGTGCCGCGGGTGATCGGGAACCCGATCGAGCAGCGGGTGTTGCCGTTGATGTTGTAGGCGTCGCCGCCGCGCAGGTCGGCCAGTGCGCGCGGTTGCACGGCGGAGGGCACGATCTCGACACCGGCGGCGTCGACTCCGGCGGCCACGACGAACGCGCGGGTGCGGGCCGTGTCGTGGGACTGGAGTACGACCTTGTTGGAGGCGACGTCGACGTACCACAGCGGCGTGTCGACCGGACTCCGACGCAGCGCGGAGCGGTCGAGCGCCTCGCGGATCCGATCGAGGTCGGCGAGCGAGTGCGGGACCACGCGTGCGGTCGCGCCGTTCGCCTCGATGGCCCGGACGTCGCGCCGGTCGGTGGTGGCGATCACGAACTCGGCGGTGTCGCCGCTCAGCCAGGCGCCGGCCCAGTGCGCGCCGAGGCGTTGGCGCAGTAACGGCTCCTGGATCCCGGCCCGATACTCGTTGGCCAGGCGGGCCTTGGCCGCGTCGGCGGTGAGGCCGAGGTCGCGTTGGAGTGCTTCGACGATGCCCTCGGGGGCGGCGGGGGCGGGGTCGACGGGAACGACGAGGGCGTCGTCGGTGGGCGGGGGAGTGGGGTCGGCTCCGGTGGCGGAGGCGGTGCCTCCGAGGGTCAGGACAGTGAGCAGAGCGGCACAGGACGCGGCCGCGACGCGCTTGAGGCGCATGGGGGGACTCCTGTCGGTGGGGACGACAGAAACGTATCTTCGAGCGGTCGGGCGAGGTACCTGTCAACAACCCCCTGTCGCGGTGTTATGGCCCGGCGTCCGGTGGCTGGGTGCGGTGGGCGTACATGAGCCCGGCGAGATGCCGAATGTCCTGGTGGGGACGGGGATTGACGCCGTGTCAGGTGCGCGTGCGGGGACGGTCGAGGGGGTGGGTGACACGGCGTCAGTTCGCCGTTCCGTAGCCGTCGTGCCGGGCGAGCCAGTCCGGGTAGCGCGGCGCATCCCGAACCGCCGCCGCGTGTGCGGCGCGGGCCTGGGCGGTCACCAGGGCAGCCGTGCGCGCGGCGGGCGCATGCGGATGCCAGCCGATCAGGTGTCGCCACGACAGCGGTACGCCGGCCAGCGGTATCCGGGCGATGCCCGGCGTCGGCGGCATCGTCGCCCGACACAGTCCGACGGCCCGGCCGACCTGGGCGAGGTGCACGCACGAGGCCACGTCCGTCTCGTAGATCGCCTTCGGCGCGAAGCCCGCCCGGGCGCACGCGGTGGAGAAGCAGTCGCCGAAGCAGCCTTCGCCGGGAACCACCGCCCAGGTCTCGCCGGCCAGCGCCGCCAGGTCAACCTCCGGCTCGCCGGCGAGCGCGTGATCGTGCGCCAGCATCAGGAAGACCGGGTCCGTGCCCACCTCGCGCCAGGCGAGACCACCGTCGTGTGCCGGGCGACTCTCGCCGCAAGCGCCCACGAGTACGAAGTCCAGCCGTCCGGTCGCCACCATGGCGGCCAACTCCCGGTTGGACCACGACATGTGGGTCGTGACCGCGTCGGCGCTGTGTTCCTCGGCGAGGCGGTCGACCAGCCCGCCCAGCAGCGGCCCATGGGTGCCGCCGAGGCGGAACTTGGGAGCCACCTCGCCCCGGTTGGCGAACCGGACGGCCTCCTCCTGGAGTTCCCGGGCCGCGGGCAGCAGCACCCGGGCCCGATCCAGGACCAGTTCGCCCAGCGGCGTCAAGGTGACACCGTCGCGGCCACGCTCGAACAGGGCTCCGCCCAGGGCCTTTTCGATGCGTTTGAGTTGGGTACTGAGCGCGGGCTGGGCCAAGCCCAGAACGGCGGAGGCGCGGGTCAGACTGCCCGCATCCGCGATCGCCCGAATGGTGCGCAGATGGCGCAATTCCATGTCCATGCCCGGCAAGGTACGGCCGACCGGTGGCGGCTACAAGGTACTGACGTGCCGTCACGCTGCACATGACACAGGCGCCGAGTCGCCGTACGGACGCCGACGGTCGGGATCGGCCCGGCGGCGCGGGCCGGGGACGCTCGCCGACGCGCGAACCCGCGCGTGCGGGCACGGTCGGCAGATCGGGTCGCCGGACAACGTACGGCAATGCGGGTTCCGCCTCGCCGACTCCACACCCGACGCCCGGACGGCCCGGATCCGCTGGACCCACGGCGGCGAGGCGGACACCTCTCCCGGCCGCGGAGTCACCGGGGTCGAACACCTCGACGGCACCCTCCGGCCCCTCCGCCCCGGCTCCCGCTCCGCGTCACGGGCAGCCCGGTGTCGATCTCGTACGCCCCGACGAGTCGCGAACACCGCGAACACCCGCACGGGCGTTTGCAGATCGCCCGGCCGGGCCGATTCGGCGGGTAGGAGGACGGGTCGGCGACCGGCGCGCCGGGCTCCGGGCGCCGCGCCGAAGTGGTGGCCGATTCGGCCGGGATCGGCGCGTCGTGTGGCCGGTCGGCGCTTCGTGATCGACTACCTTCGGATCGACGGGATTTCGCGAGTCCACGCGACCGGGCCCGCGTGCCCTGTGCTGCCTCGGCCGGCCCGTGGCGCGCTCGATGGGCGCATCGAATTCCCGGCCGTGAACGTCCGGAGAACATGGGAGTAATGCCTTGCGACGCATTCTGGTGACACGTGTCGCCGCGGCAACAGCCTTGCTGAGCCTGGTCGTCACCGCAGGACCCACGACCGCGGCCGCGGCCGAGGTCTCGGGAAGGGAGGCCGGCACATCCGTCCGGTCCGAGAGCGCGACGACGCTGCCGGCACCGAACCTGGCGGGACTGCGCGATGCCCTGACCCGGACGCTCGCGGCCGGCGCCCCGGGGGCGATGACCCGGATCGACGACGGACGCACCGTCCACCGCGAGACGGCCGGCGTGAGCGACACCTCCACCGGCGCGGGCATGGACACGAACGCCCGCTTCCGCATCGGCAGCGTGACCAAGACCTTCTCCACCGTGGTGCTCATGCAACTGGTCGGCTCGGGCGCCGTCGATCCGGACGCGCCCGTCGATCGATACCTGCCGGGCGTCCTGCCCGACACCCGGATCACCGTGCGCCGGCTCCTGACGCACACGAGCGGGCTGTGGGACTACTCGAACGAGATGTTCGCCCGGACCATCCCGGGGTTCGAGGCGGTACGCAACAAGGTCTTTACCTTCCGCGAGCTGATCGACCTCTCCACCGCGCACCCCGCCACGGCGGTGCCCGGGACCACCTACCAGTACTCCAACACCAACTTCGTCGTCGTCGGCGCCCTGATCGAAAAGTTGACCGGACGGTCGGTGCAGGAGGAGTACGAGCGACGCATCATCCGCCCCCTGCGCCTGCGGGACACCGCATACGTGCACCCGGAGACCACCATCCCCGGGAAGGAGATCCGCGGCTACCTCACCCCGGACGAGGCCGGAGCGCCGCTGGTCGACTCGACCGAACAGACCGTCTCCTGGGCCCAGTCGGCCGGCGCGATGATCTCCAGCCCGGGCGACCTCGACCGGTTCGTCTCCGCGCTGCTCGGCGGTCGGCTGCTGCGTGCCGACCTCTTGGACCAGATGCTCCAAATGACCCCCAGCGATGCGTCGGGCACCCGCTTCTACGGGCTGGGGCTGCGCCGACGGGACCTCTCCTGTGGCATCTCGGTGTATGGGCACACCGGTACCGTGCAGGGCTATTACACCTACGCGTTCACCACCCGCGACGGCCGACGCAGCGTCACCTCCGTGGCCAACGCCACCAACAACGGCGCCGTGAACACGGTTCTGGGCGACACCCTGGAGTCGGCCTTCTGCGGCACGGCACCCAAGCCGCGCGCACTGACGGCCGCCGCGCCGCTGCCCGAGGAGGAGGCCGCCGGCTCGATCGGGCGATAGCCGGTCGACGCCGCGGCCCGCGTCGGCCGCCGGCGGCGGATCGAGCGACCGCGACGACGGCGGGACCGCGGAGCGCATCGGGAAGGGCGGTCCCGCCGGGCGTCATTCGCGGGCGACCGCGACGACGATGACGACCACCACGGCCAGGACCGCGAACAGCAGCAGGGCGTAGACGACGAGAACGGTCAGCGCGGTACCGGCCCTCGCCGCGGCGCGCCAACCGGTCGCGGACAGGCCGGCGAACCTGCGTGGGGTGTCGGCGGGTTCACTGGGCCGGCGGCCTTGCCGACTGCCGGGCCAATCGGCGGGCCGGTCGCCGGACCTCCCTTGGGGTGCCGGTTCGGGTGCGGAGTGATCGACTCGGGTGGCGGCGGGTTGCGCCGGTGAGGTCGGCTCCGGCGGTGCCGTGACGATTGTGGGGTGGGCGAAGGGCGGGTCGGCCGAGACGAGTCGGAGACCCTCGTGTTCGTACGCGTCGATCAGTACGCGCCAGCCGTCGGGGATCCGCAGGTCGGCAGCGTTCAGCAGGCTCGGCGACCGCCCCGGCTCGGTGAACACGCCGAGCAGATCCGCGGTCCGTGGCCGATCGTTCGGGTCGAGGGCCAGGCAGGGGAGAATCAACTCCCGGAGCCCGCCGGGAAGATCGGTCGTGTCGATCCGGGCGCGGGCGACCAGGGCCAGCAGCCGCAGGTCGTTTCCCGTCTCCGGGTACGGCGGTCGCCCGACGGCGAGGTGGAAGAGCGTGGCCCCGAGCGAGTAGACGTCCGACGCCGCGGTGGACGGCTCGCCCCGAGCCTGCTCGGGGGAGGTGAACGCGATGGTGCCCAGGGTCAGGTGGGTCCGGGTCACATCCACGGCGTGCGAGATGCCGAAGTCGATCAACCGCAGACCCGCGGTCGGCAGCAGGATGTTCTGCGGCTTGAGGTCACGATGCACGATGCCCCCCTCGTGCAGTTCCAGCAATACCGCGGCACAACTCGCGCCCAGCCGGCGCACGCACGCCTCGTCGGCGACGCCCCGGGAGGCGACGAGTTCGGCCAGCGAGGGGGCCGGGATGTACCGGATCGCCATCCACGGACGGGCCGCCTCGGGGTCGGCGGCCAGGACCCGCGCCGTGTGCTCGCCGCGTACGCGCTGGGCAAGGCCGACCTCGCGCGCGAACCGGCGACGCTCGACCTCGCCGATCCCGTCCCGGGCGAGCAGGGTCTTGACGGCGGCCAGACTGCCGTCGGCGGTCGAGCGACCCAGGTACACGCGACCCATGCCACCGGAGGCGAGCCGGCCGATCAGGCGGTAATCGCCGAGGCGGTCCGGGTCGTCGCGGCTCAACGGGTCGAGCCGGATCGCCGAGGGGGGCGGCGTGTTGGGGATGTTCGGGGCGTTCATCGGGTGCCGTTCATCTGAGGTCGTTCATCGAAGGCCGTACCTCGGTAAGTGTCGGTCGGCGGTGCGGGCGCGGGTCACCGGTCGGCGGCAGCCGCTCACAGCCGGACCAGACACGCGACTTCACCGGTCCGGACCACATAGCGGACGTACTCGCCGGAATTCGCCGTATCCCGGTCGTTCCTGCGGCACTCTTGCCCGGTTGCCGGGTATTCGGTGATTCTGAGCAACTCTGGGTAACCAACCGGACGTTGTGCTGCGTGGCAATCCCAGACCTCGTGCAGCTGCACATCCGTGAAGTGCCGCCCTTCGCGTTTGCCCACGGTGCACTGGCCGACCCGGTACAGGCGTTCGGCGCACAGCTTGAAGGTTTCTCCCTGCGGGAACGCGCGGAACCAGGCGATGACTTCGGGGCGGATCGGGCAGGATCCGCCGTTCACGCCGGGAACCGAGGTGACCCGCGCGTAGGCGTTCGGCAGACCGCAGTCGACCACGTTCGGAGCACGCTTCACCCACTCGCCGGCGACCGGCGTCGAGCCCAGACAGTCGCCCGGAGCCAGTGCTTGGAAGGCCCGATCGGTGGTACTGGGCTTCTTGGCCTGCTCGTAATGCCAGTACGCGATTGCGAAGAAGCCGGCGATGGCGACGAGGATGGACACCATGAACAGCCGGACGGTTCGAACGAGAAGCCGGGCCCGCCTTCCGAGCGGAGGCTCCGGTGGCTCTGCAGCGGTGGCGAGGTCGGTGGTGGCGTGGTCGAGGGTGGTGGGAGCGGTGGTGGTGTCGGCGTCGGCGTCGCTGTCGGTATCGGCGTGGGTGGCGTCCTCGCCCCACGACCACGCGGACAAGTCCCGCCCGTACCGGGCATATTCCGCCACCAACGCCGACCACCGCGGCGGCAACCAACCGACGATCCGTTCGGCGGTGGGCGCCTCCGCGAGGTCCACCGCCACCTTCGACAGCACCTCCGCCGATGTGGGCCGATCGCCCGGCTCCAGGGCCAGGCACGGTCCGATCACCGGCGCCAACTCGGCCGGCAGACCGGTGAGATCCACATCCGCCTCGGCCACCCGTGCGAGCAGCCGCATCATGTCCTCGCCCGCGGGGTAGGGCGCACGACCCACCGCGAGGTGGAAGAGCGTGGCCCCCAGCGAGTAGACGTCGGACGCGGCGGTCGACTCCTCGCCGCGGGCCTGCTCGGGGGAGGTGAACGCGACGGTGCCGAGCGAGAGCGACGTCCGGGTCAGGTCCTGGGCATGCGAGATGCCGAAGTCGATCAGACACGGCCCCTCGGCGGGCAACAGCAGGTTCTGCGGCTTGACGTCCCGATGCACGATGCCCTGGCGGTGCAGGCCGACCAGCGCCTCCACGGTGCCGCGGGCCACCCAGCGCACCGCCGAACCGGACAACGTCCCGGCCTGCTGCACCAGTTCGGCGAGCGAGGGCGCCGGGACGTACTCGGTGGCCATCCACGGGCGCTCGGCGTCCGGGTCGGCGGCCAGGACGCGCGCGGTGTGCTCGGCGCGCACTCGCTGGGCAACCTTGACCTCACGAGCGAACCGACGCCGAGTCACCGCGCCCACCTCGCCGTCGGCGAGCAGCGTCTTGACCGCGACGAGATCACCGTCGGTGCCGCGACCGAGATAGATCCGGCCCATCCCGCCCGAGGCGATCCGGCCGAGCAGCCGATAGGACCCGAGCCATGTCGGATCGTCGTCGTGCAACGGCTCGATGCCCGGTCCGGACATGCCCGCCCCTTCCCCCGTATGAATCGCCGGCAGTGTATCCGACACCCAACCGCAGGGCGGCTGCCGCGAGTTCGAGCTGCGCTGGTGGCCCGGAGGGCCCAGGCCCGGCGCGCTGGGCGAGTGGCGCATACGCGGTGTGCCGCGTTCACGGCACGGTGGTCGCGGTCACGGCCCAGGTCGCCTGTACGGCGGCCTACACCACGCTCCCCGTCGCCGCGGCGCCCGGCCGGGCCATCGCCGCGGCCACCCGGAACGGGCCGATGTCGGCGGCGACTTCGTGCGATCCGTGGGTACCGGTGCGAGGACGGCCACGGCGACCTCCGGGTCGGGAGCGGAACGAGACGCCGCATGCTCACCCGGCTCGCCGGTCGGTCACATCAGCCATTCCGCCCTCCGCCCATCCCCCAAGCGGGGGACCACCCTGCTCCATGGGACCGACGCCATGGCTCCGCCGGCATCGAGGGCTCCGAGGACTCGGGGCACTTCGAGGGCGTGAGGTCGGCGTCGACCCCCGAAGTGAGACCGTTGCGGAGCGAACGCGCGAAGGCGGTTGTCGTGGCGGCGATGTGTCGGCCTCGGTGTTGGGTGCGTATCGCGTCGGGTGCTCGGAGGTTGTCGAAATCCTCGGGAAGGTTTTGCATATGCGGATTTCCATGCGGCGTGGTCGTGGGCACGGGCGAGGCAGGTTATGGGCGGGGCTGCTCGCGATCGTGCTGGCCGGTTGCACCGCGTCGGACGATGCGATCGAAGGCATCGAGGAAACCGACCGGGATGTCAGTCGATCGCCGGAGCAGCTCGGCTTCGTGATCCGCTTCGAGCAGCCCGCCGAGGCGGATCGTGGCCATGCCGCCTTTTTGCATGACCGGAAGGTAATGGAAGCCGCCTCGGCTCGCCTGAACGCCTTCGTCGGCTTGGATCACCAGGCGTTCGTCGTCGCCCGTTCGTGCGGGGGAGAAGGCTCCGAGTACGACCCGGAAGCGAAGCGCATCGTGATCTGCTACGACCAGATCGGGGAGGAGCGCGAACTCTTCGAGCGCGCGGGACACCGCCCGGCCGACGACGAAGTCGTCGCCGTGTTGGTGGAAACCATCTACCACGAGGCCGCCCACCACATCATCGATACGTTGCGTCTCTCGTTCACCGAGCGGGCCGAGGAAGACGCCGCGGATCAGTTCGCGGCACTGCTGCTTCTCCGTCAAGGCGCCGATGGCGAAAGGCAGTTGCTGATGGCCGTCCGGGAGTACGAGCTTTCCGCGGCCGATGACGACGTCACCGCCGGCGACAACGATCGCAAGGACGAACACTCCCCGGACCTCGTACGCGCTGCGAATCACCTCTGCTATCTCTACGGTTCCGCGCCCGGCCGGCAACGTGATCCGGCGAGTGAGCGCCTTCTTCCCCCACCGCGTGTCACGGGATGTGCGAACGAGTGGGCGCGGGTACGGGACGCCTGGATGAAGAACCTGGCTCCCATCCTCCGAAAGCAGTGACGCCGGCTGCGCCTTCGGTGCTCCATCGACAGCGCTCCCTTGGGGACGGGTTCCCTTGGGCCGTGGTCGAGAACGGCTCCGGCTCGAATGTGCTGGTCGAGGATCTCGCCACCATCCGTCTCCGGCGCCGCGTCGGCTACAGGGTGCGAGTCCGGCCCGCTTGGTGGTCCGGGGCGGTGGCGGCTGTGGTGGCGGCGGTGCGGATGAGGGCTGCGGTCGCCGTGGAGCGGGATTGTTGGGGCCAGGCGATGGCGAGGACTGAGGGCGGGGCATCGGAGACCGGACGGTAGACGACGCCGGGGCGCGGGTATCGGGCGGCGACGGAGGCGGGCAGCAGGGGATTGACGCGGCCCAGGCCGACCAGGGTGAGGAGTTGGGCGAGGTCGCGGGTCTCCTGGCGGATCTCGTCGAGGAAGCGGTACAGGTCGCCGGCGTGCAGGCCGAGGTCGGCGAGCGTGAGGTGGTCGCGGTCGGACAGCGGATGGGCGGCGGCGAGGGCGACCACGCGAGGTTCGGCGGTCAGCGGCTCGGCGTCCAGGCCGGTGTGGTCGAACGGCTCGTGGATCAGGGCCACATCGGCCTCGCCACAGCGCAGGAGACGCGGTTGTTCGTGCCATCCGCACAGCCGGATGGCGACCGGAACGGCGCCGGGCTCGCGAGCGTAGCAATCCAGGATCGGTTCGAGCAGTCCCGCGTCACCGTCGGCCTTGACGGCCAGGACCAGTTTCGACTCCGGGTCGGCGGCGCGCTGGGCCCGGCGTACGGCGGCCTGCAGGGCATCCAGGGCGATCCGGGCTTCGGCGAGGAGCACGGTACCGGCCGAGGTCAACGCCACGGTATGGGTGGTTCGCTCGAACAGGGTGACGCCCAGGTCGGCCTCCAGGCGGCGGATCGCGCGGGACAACGGCGGCGCGGAGATGCCCAGTCGCTCTGCGGCGCGGGCGAAGTTGAGCTCCTCGGCGACGGCGACGAAGTAGCGCAGCGGGCGGGATTCCATGGTCGGCCCTCGGTTCGGCTGGTGCGGAGCTCCGTATGGCCCCCGGTATTACCCGGAGGGTAACAAGCGGGAGCGGGACGGTCCTTCAGTTCCGGCTCGGCACGCGGCAGGCTCGAGGGCATCCCGCGAGGCCCTCCTTCCTGTGAAGCATCCCCGCGAAGCATGCCTTCCGCGCTTTCTCCCTCTCGTTCCTCGGAGTTGTTCATGATTGTCGTCACCACCCCGACCGGCCGGATCGGCCGACAGGTCCTCGACCGGCTCCTCGACACCCCCGGCCCCACCAACCCGGGAATTCGAGTGATCGTCCGCGACCCCGCCCGGCTGTCCCCGCGGGTGCGCGAGCACGTCGAGGTCGTCCAGGGATCGCACGCCGACCCCGCCGTGCTGACGAAGGCCTGTGCGGATGCGGACGGCGTGTTCTGGCTGGTACCCCCGACCCCGACGGCAGACAGCATGGAGGGCCATTTCCGTGCCTTCACCACGCCGCTGTGCGAGGAGATCCGGCACGGGCGCATCCGGCGGGTCGTCGCCGTGTCCACGCTGGGCCGCGGCGTGGCCCGGAATGCCGGGCAGATCTCGGCGTCACTCGCCATGGACGAGGCGATCGAGGCCACGGGCGTGCACTACCGGGCGCTGTGCGCGCCGTTCCTGATGGAGAACCTGCTGGGCCAGGCGGAGTCGATCCGGGACGCGGGCATGTTCTTCCTGGCCCTGACCCGGGACCGCGTGCTGCGCACCTGCACCACGGGCGACATCGCCGCCACCGCGGCCCGGTTGCTGCTCGACGACACATGGACCGGCCAGGAGGACGTCCCGGTGGTCGGACCCGACGACCTCTCCCCGGACGGCATGGCACAGGTGGCCTCCGAGGTGTTGGGACGTGCGATCCGCGTGCACCGGACCGGCAGCGCGGACTACAAGGCGACGGCCATGCGCCACGGCACGAGCGAAGCCTGGGCACAGGGACTCGCCGACATGGTCACGGCCATCGACGACCAGGGCTTCTACGGCATCGACGCACCCAGTACCCCGGAATCCGCACCCACCGACTTCCGCCGCTGGTGCCACGACGTCCTCAAGCCCGCCGTCCAGGGCTGACCGCCGCCTCCCGGCACGCCCGGCGGTACGGAGTACGTTGCGAGACGGCTCCCGTACCGCCCGGGCGCGAACCCCCCGAAGCCGCGCGGCGCCGCTCGGGGGAACCGACGTCCGTGCGCGCCGTCGGAGTCCGACGTCGAACTGTCCTGCCGCAGAACCGAGTTCACGAGCAAGGCGCGGAAGTGGCCCTGCTGTCGCAGCCGGTTGGCGCCGTGCCGCACCGCAAAGGAGGCGGTGGCGACTTCGGCGGCTTCGGCTCGGGGCCCGTGGCACACGAGGTCGGGAGTCGTGCGCCCGACCTCCCGTCCGGCCGGCACGCGGCGTCGGCCGACCTCGTGCCCGCGCCCGTCCGCCCCCGCACCGCCCCCTGGGCGGGATGTGGCCCCGTGCAGGGGCACCTCGGGTACCGGTACTCCGGTACCGCCCCCGCGCGGAATTCTCGTCCCGTCGCACGACGGACCGCCCCGAATGCCCTGGCAGAGTTGTGATCACAAGGCACGGGGGCGGTTCGGAACACCGATCGAGTCCCCGAATCGAGCTTCGGCCGCGCCACTTCGGCGCAGCCGGACCCCACGACGAGTCACCGGTGCCCCGCGCACCGCCGGAGTGCGGGACCCCCCACCCCGGTCGGCACGGACATCCGTCGCCGCAGACCCCATCGCGTCGTGGTCGCCGAATTTCTCGACGGTCGAAATCTCTACGGGAGGCACCATGTTCGGGCGAGGCAAACGAGGCGACCGACGGGCGAATACGGGGCCCGCCGCCTCCCCGCGCCCGGACCGGCCCGGACCGCACCACCTCCCACCGCACCAGGCCGACCCGTACCCGGCCCGCCCGCACCTCGCCGAGCCGTACTCCGCGGGCCCGCACCCGGCCGGCCCGTACCCCGGCGAGCCCGCCGCCTTCCCGTACGCACCCGCCACCGCACCCGCCGCCGGCGCACACCGCGGCCGACCCCAAGACGGCCCGCGCCACTCCGCGCACCCGGAACACCCCGGGCACGCGGCCCACCGGGCATACCCCGACCACCCCGCACACTCGACCCACCCGGCGCCCGCGGCCGACGGTGTGCCCGCCGTACGGCTCGAAGGCGTCGTCAAGACCTACGGCAGCGGCGCGGAGACCGTACACGCCCTGCGCGGCGTCGACCTGCAGATCCCCAAGGGCACCTTCACCGCCGTCATGGGCCCCTCCGGCTCGGGCAAGAGCACCTTCCTGCACTGCGCCGCCGGACTCGACAAGCCCGGCTCGGGCCGCGTGCTGCTCGGCGACGACGACCTCACCGCGATGAACGAGAACCAGCTCACCCGGTTGCGCCGAACCCGCCTGGGCTTCGTCTTCCAGGCGTTCAACCTGCTGCCCTCGCTCACCGTCGAGAAGAACGTCCTGCTCCCGCTGCGCCTGGCCGGTGACCGCGCGGACCGCCGCCGTGCCGCCGAGGTACTGGCCATGGTCGGCCTGCACGAGCACGCCAACCGCCGCCCCGCGCAACTCTCCGGCGGCCAGCAACAGCGCGTCGCGATCGCTCGCGCCCTGGTCACCCGACCCGACGTGCTGTTCGCCGACGAGCCCACCGGGGCGCTGGACACCACCACCGCCGCCGATGTGCTCACACTGCTGCGTCGGGCCGTGGACGAGAGCGGCGCCACCATCGTCATGGTCACCCACGACCCGGTCGCCGCCTCCTACGCCGACCGCGTCGTCTTCCTCGCCGCCGGTCGACTCGCCGGCCACCTGCACGCACCCACCCCCGAAGCGGTCGCGGCCCGTATGGTCGCGCTGTCGCAGCCGGCCCGAGCGCAGGGGCAGGCCGCCTGATGCTGCGCACCAACGGGCTCGCCCGTACCTCCGTGCGGTTTCGGCCCGCCTCCTTCGCCGGATCCTTCATCGCCCTGCTGTTCGCCGCCACCCTGGTGACGATGTGCGGGATCTTCCTCGAAAGCGGGCTGCGCGCGCACGTACCGCCCGGCCGTTACGCCGACACCCCGATCGTCGTCGCCGGCCAGAACAGCGTGCACAAGACCTTCGGCAGCGGCGAGGACAAGGAGGAGGTCTCCGTCGCCCTGCCCGAGCGCTCCCGGATCGACGCCGGGCTCGCCGCGCGCATCGCCGCCGTACCGGGCGTCGCCACCGTCCTGCCCGACCTCACCTTCCCCGCCCAGACCCCCACCGCCGTCCTCGACGCCCACCCCTGGTCCGCCGCCCGGTTGGCCGGCACCCCGCAGAGCGGTACGGCCCCACGGGCCGGCGAGGCGATCCTGACCGCCGACGCCGCAGCCCGCGCCGGCAGCGGCGTCGTCCCCGGCGGCACGCTGCGCGTGACCACCCCCTCGGGCGAGAGCACCCTCAAGGTCGCGGCCGTGGTCCCGGGCCGGGGTGCGCACCTGTACGTCGCCGACGCCGAGGCACCCAAACTCGCCGGGAATCCCGGCAAGGTGACCGCGTTCGGCGTGCTCCTCGGCGACGGCGCCTCCACCGGAAAGGTCGCCGGCGACCTGCGCAAGGCCCTCACGGGCGCGGACGTGAAGGTCCGCACCGGCGACGGGCGCGGCGAGGTCGACCACCCCGGCCTGGGCGACACCAAGGCCATGCTGACCGGAGTCGGCGCATCCTTCGGCGGCGTCGTCGCCATGGTCTCCGTCTTCGTCGTCGCCGGCGCCACCTCGCTGTCCGTGGCCCAACGCCGCCGCGACTTCGCCCTCCTGCGCGCCGTGGGCGCCACTCCCTGGCAGATTCGCCGGATGATCGCCACCGAGGCCGGTTGCGTGGCCCTGGTCGCCGGCCTGGTCGGACTGTTGCCCGGCACCCTGCTCGCCCGGCTGTGGTTCGACCGGATGGTCGACCGCGGCATGATCGAGAGCGGCGTGACCCTTGCGATCGGCCCGCTTCCGATGCTCGCCGCCGTCGGTGCGGGCGTCGTCTCCGCGGTGCTCGCCGGACTCCTGGCCGCGAGGGCAAGCGCTCGTACCAAGCCCACCGAGGCCCTCGGCGAAGCCGGCATCGAGCGGGCCCGCCTCGGTTGGTTCCGCCTCGTCCTGGGTCTGGGCGCCGTCGCCGGTGCCGCCGCCCTCTCCGGCCTCGCCATGAAGGTCAGCGGCGACCAGGCGGTCGCGGCGGCCTCCGGCGTGATCATGCTGTTCATGCTGGGCATCGGCCTGCTCGGCCCGCTCATCGCACATCTGTTCGTTCGGCTCGCCGGGGTCGTTCTGCGGCTGTTCGGTGCCCCCGGACAACTCGCCTTCGACAACGCCCGCAGCAACTCGCGCCGGCTCGCCTCCGCGATCACCCCGATCACGCTCACCGTCGCCTTCGCGACCACGCTCATGTTCATGTTCGCCGCCCAGGACCACTACAGCGAAAAGCAGTCCAAGGCCGCCCTGACCGCCGACCGCGTGGTCACCGGCCCGGGATTCCCGGCGCGTGCCGCCGGCGACGTCGCCCGCATCCCGGGAGTCGACGCGGTCACCTCGGTCCTGACCACCAGCGTGGTCATGTCCACCTCCGACGCACTGGAGAAGTACCCCACCCAGGCGATCGGCGGCACCGACAGCGACCTCGCCAAGGTCCTCGACCTCGGCATCCGCAAGGGCAGCATCGAAGCCCTGCGCCCCGGCGCGGCCCAGCCCGCCGGCGGCGCGGTCGCGATGGACCGACTCACCGCCGACGCCGTCAAGGCGCGGGTCGGCAAGCCCATCGAGATGCGCCTCGGCGACGGCACCAAAATCAAGCCGACGCTGGTGGCCACGTACGACCGCGGCCTGGGCACCGCCGCCGTCACCCTCCCGCGCGCCACCGTGGAGCACCACGTCGACGCCGCCCTGGACGGCCGACTGCTCGTGCGCTTCGCCGCGGGCGCCGACCCCGCCGCCGTGGACAGCGCACTCACCAAGGTCACCGGACAACACCCCGCCGCCAAGATCGCCGACCGCGCCGGATACGCCGCCGAACGCGACCAGGCCCGCGAAACCAACAAGTGGGTCAACCAGGTGATGTTGATCATCCTGGCCGGCTTCGCCACCATCGCCGCCGTCAACACCATGATCGTCTCGACCGTCGCCCGACGCCGCGAACTCGGCCTCATGCGCATGATCGGCAGCACCCACGCCCAGGTCCGCGGCGTGATGCGGGGCGAAGCCGTCCTGGTCGGCGTCATCGGCCTCGCCCTCGGCCTGACCATCGCGATGATCACCCTCGTCCCGTTCGGCAAGGGCGCCTTCGGCGAGAGCACCCCCTACATCCCGATCCCGCTGCTCCTGGAAATCAGCGCCGCCGCTCTGCTCCTGGCCCCCCTCTCGGTGGCCCCGGTCACCCGACGCCTCCTCCGCATCGAACCGATCGACGCGGTCGGAGCGAAGGAATAGTCGCCGCCACGTGGGCGCGCCGCCCGCTGCCATCCCCTTTGCCCGGGGTGGCGGCGGGCGGCGGCGTGTGGGCTTGGGCGATGACCCATCGTCGTGGCCGCCGCGCCTTGCGATTTTCGCTACGCGTCCTCGGCGGCCACCCGTCCCGACTTCACCGCCTCCAGCAGGGCCGCGTGGTCGCGCTCGTTCTGGTCGGCGTAGGACTCCGCAAAGCGCGTCACCGCCCGGTCGAACACGTCACCGCCGCCCAGGTAGGCCGCGATCGCGATTCGATCCCCGGACCTGGCGTGCGCGCGGGCCAGCGTCGCGCCACACAGTTCGCCGAACGCGCGCATGCCCCGCGGGACCATCAGCGAAGGCTCCGCGATGCCCTTCCAATCGCGCAACTGGCGTACGTAGAAGTCCCGTTCTTGACCATCGATGCCCTCCAGGCGCTCCCAGCCAAGGAGCATGTCGCCCGCGGCCTGCATCAGGCGCTGACCCGCGACCACCCGTTCCCCCTGCGTCGGGAACTCGCTCGCGCCCGCATGCGCCGCCAACACCGACGCGTCCGCCTCCTTGGCCTGGAGGAACAGCGGATCCCGGCCGTCCCGCCCCAGCAACAGGATGATCCAGCAGCGGGTGCCGACACTGCCGACCCCCACCACTTTGCGGGCCATGTCCACCACGGTGTACTGCCCGAGCAGATGACGAAGGTCCGAGCGCAGCGTGCCTCGATACCGCTCGAACAGCTCGTCGAGGCGCTCCTGCAAGGCATTGTGCTCGCCGTCGGGGATGAGTTCGGAGACCGGAGTGATCAGCGGCGGCGAAGAGACGATCCGCGGCCGGCCGTCGACCTCGTGGGTGAGCTTGCCGAACGCCTGGAGGCTGTCCCGGGTACGCGCCTTGGCCAGCGCCCGGGACATGCGTTTGCGCCCACGCTTGTGCAACTGCCCCGCCGCCAACGCCCGGAGCAGGTCCGCATCGGCCTTGGCGTACCACACGTCGAGATTGCGCATCCCGGCGAACCGGCGCATCTGCTCCCGATAGGAACGCACCGTCGCGCCGACCACCGTCGTACGCTCCCGATCCGAGAAGCCGTTCTCCCTCCCCGCGATGACCAGACTCGTGGCCAACCGCTTCACGTCCCACTCCCACGGACCCGGCAACGTCTCGTCGAAGTCGTTGAGGTCGAAGAGCAGAAGCCGCTCGGGCGAGGCCAACAGTCGAAAATTCAACATGTGCGCATCACCGCACAACTGCGCCCGAAGTCCCGACGCCGGCGTATCCGCGAGATCACCCGCCATGATCGCGGCGGCTCCCCGATAGAACCGAAACGGCGACTCCGACATGCGTCCATAGCGAATCGGCACCAACTCCGGTACCCGCGAGGCCGATTGCGCCTCGATCACGTCCACCGGATCCGGCCGGCGCGGACCCGGCGCGTACTCGCCATGACTGGACCGTGACGCCTTCGTCCGCGCCGCCCTGCCACGATCGGCCCGTTCCCGCGGCGACGGCCACGAGGTATCGCGCGCGGTGGTACCCGCCTTCGGCGTCATGACATGTCCTCCGGACCCGCATCGACAAACCCGCCATCACCGGTCGGCGCCGCCGCCGCTGCGCCGGGCTGCCGCCACCAGGGCGGCGGCAGGGTTCCCGGCCTCACCGACCCTGGCGCCGGGCCCGGCCCCGACATCGGTATCGGCCGGGGACGAGACACCGTTCACCCCTCAGGAGACCGGAGCCCACGGCTTCCGGCGAGCCGGGTGCTTCCAACGAGTGACGGCGGGGGCCGATGCGCGCGTGGGCCGTGTGCGGGTGTGTCCGTGCGCTCGTGTGCGCGTGAGTCCGTGGATTGGTGGATGCGTGGCCTCGTGGGTGCGGTCGGAGAAGACTTCGCGGGGAATCGGCCATTCCCGAGACCGGCCCGGCTCCGCGGGCGATCATGGTGCTGCGTCGGCCACAGTCCGGGCTGCCACGGTCCGGCCCGCCACGGTCCGGTCCGCCACCGCCGGGCTCCGGCAGGCGCGGAACGGTCTCGATCTCGAGCCTGGGAGAGCTGTGGGTTATATCGGGTCCTACATCTGGGTGATCCGGCAAAAACTCGGATCCCGTCTGCTGCTGATTCCCGGGGCGCAGGTGATGCTCGTGAACGAGCAGGGGGAGTGTCTCTTCCAGCGTCGGCGGGACACCGGCGTCTGGGAGTTTCCGGGCGGCTCCTGCGAGGAGGGAAGCAGCTTCACCGACACCGCGATCGAGGAACTCGAAGAGGAAACCGGACTCTCCGTACGGCCGGAGGATCTGATCCCCTTCGGCTCGCTTTCCGACCCGGCGGTCCACGTCGTGAAATACCCCAACGGCGACCTGATCCACTGCCTCGCCCTGTGCTTCGCCGCCCATCGATGGACCGGGGACATGGCGCCGGAAGAAGCGGAGGTCGTCGAGGCGGCCTTCTTCCCACGGGATCGGCCACCCCAGCCCCTGCATCCCCCGACCCGGGCCGTCCTGGACATGTACCACGCGTACCTTGCAACCGGAAGTTTCCAGGCCCGCTGAGCCAGGACCCGGCCCACCCGCCGGCGACGGGACTTCACCGAACCGAGCGCCGGGGGCCGGCTGCCGATCAGTGCTCCAACCGGGCGTGTACGCGGCGGCGGGCGCCAGGGCCGGCGGCGGGGAAGGGGCTATGCACCGTCGTTGCTCTCGCGTAGGGAGTGGATCATGCTTTGCAGGATCCGGAACGCGCTCGACTGTTCGGTCTCGGTCATGCCGGCCAGCATTCTGAGCTCGACGGATCGGACCGCCACGGTCGCCTTCTCCAGGCTTCGTCGGCCGCGAGGCGTGAGCCGCGTGGGGAGAACCTTCCCGACGGGTGCCTCCGCGGGCCTGGTCACGTAGCCATCTCGTTCCAGGGCCTGGAGCAGCACGTTCATCGATTGCCGGGTCACGAACGCGCCCCGCGCGAGCTCGGAGTTCGACAAGCCCGGCCGTTGGGCCAGCAGCTCGAGGCAGGAGTAGTGCGTCACGCTCATCCCGAGCGGCCGCAGCACCTCCTCCATGGCTGCGCGCAGGGCGCTCGAAGCCTCTTTCAGCAGGTAGCCCAGTGATTTGTCCAGGTCGACGCCGGCACCGTTTTGACTCATGTCAGAATTCTGACATACATTGATCCGTGTCAGGAATCTGACACGGAGAGAAGGAGTATCACCATGCCCGCCACCGGCCCCGACTTCATCTCGCTCCAGGCGCGCGACCTCGACGTTTCGCAGGCGTTCTACGAGCAGTACCTCGGCCTCGTCCGCTCGCAGGCCGGACCTCCGCACGCCGTCGTCTTCGAGACGAAACCGATCGCGTTCGCACTCCGCGACATCGTTCCCGGCACCGATCTCGCATCCGTTGCCCAGCCCGGCATCGGTGCCGCGATCTGGCTCCACGCCACCGACGTCCAGGCCATCCACGATGCTCTCGTCGCCGACGGTCACACCATCGTCTCCGCACCGATCGACGGCCCGTTCGGCCGGACATTCACCTTCGCCGACCCCGACGGCTACCACGTCACGCTCCACGACCGCCCCTGACCCGCCCGACGCCACCGGACGATCACCGGTCCCGGAGACCGCCGGCTCCGCGTGTGCCCCTCGTTCGCCGTTTCGCACCGGCGGGGCGGGGCCTCGGTAGACGCCGGCGTCGCCTCCGGATGGGCGGTGCGTCGAGCCGGCGACGGCGGAGCCGACTCGGGGTACGGGACTTGGCGCAGAGATTTCTTTCGGGAATTCGGTGGAAGGCATGTCGAGAACGGCTCATGGGCTCCGACCTCCCCGTGAGAACACCGGATACGAGCAGTGCACTGCACGGGAGTCGAAGATGCGGAAGATCATCCACCTGGTCCATCAGTCGGTCGACGGCTACATCGAGGGTCCGAAGGGCGAATTCGACTGGCCGCGGATGACTCCCGAACTGTCGGAGTTCGGGCGGACCGTCAACGACGGGGTCGACACGTTCCTGTACGGGCGCGTGGTGTGGGAAATGATGGCGGCGTATTGGCCGACTGCGGACTCCGTCTCCACGGACCCGCACAACCTGCGGTTCGCGCCCATCTGGCGCGCGATGCGGAAGGTAGTCGTCTCCACCACGCTGGAGCGGGCCGAGTGGGGCGCCGAGGTGATCGGCAAGAACCTCGCCGAGGACATCACCACGCTCAAGAACGAACCCGGCAAGGACATTCTGCTCACCGGCGGGGCCGAACTCGCGAACGCACTCACCGAACTCGGACTGATCGACGAGTACATGATCTTCGTGCACCCGGTCGTGCTCGGCGGCGGCAGGCCGGTCTTCCGCCCCGACGAGCGGCGTCGCCCGCTGAACCTGATCGACTCGCGGATCTTCGACGCACGCACCGTGATGCTGCGCTACGAACGGGCCGAGGACTGAACCGTCACGCTCGCGAGCGCTCTCGTCCGCGTACCTCCGGCCGGCGCGGGCGGGCGCGTCGAGCGCCCGGACGTGGTCCGATGGTCGGGCGCGGTGGCCGTACCCGGCGAGGGGCGCGTTCACCCTGCGCGGGCGGGGCGTGCCCGCCGGCCTTCTTGCGCCCGGTTCGAACGTATTGCATCGTTTCGAAGGCCGTTTTGAGTGGAACGTCCGGTGCGGACGGTGCCTTTGCCGGTGGCGGGGATATCGGTGTGCCGTGCCGGAGCGGCGACTGATAGTCCTTGGCGCGTGATCACTCCTTTTCAGGCGGCGTCCTTCCGTCGTTCCATACCCGTGGCCGTGGCCCTGTTGCTGGCGGCCGGGTGTACCGGGGGCTCCGGTGACGGCGCGTCCAACACGGCCGACGGCAAGCCGGTCCCCACGCAGGTGACCGGGACGGCCGCGGCCACCCCGCCGAAGCCCAAGGGAGCGGCGGACCCGGCGCTGCGTGCCTTCTACGAACAGAAGATTTCCTGGAAGGCGTGCCCGGACGACCCGAAGACGAAGAAGAAGGACGAGGGCGAATTCCGGTGCGGGACCTTCAAGGTGCCGCTGGATTACACCGCGCCCGACGGCAAGTCGCTGGACATCGCCGTCATGCAACACCCGGCTGCCAAGCCCGATCAGCGGATCGGCTCGCTCGTGTTGAATCCGGGCGGACCCGGGGGCTCGGGCCAGGATTTCGTCAAGTACGGGTTCGGCGAGTTCGACGGCCCTCTGCACGACCGCTACGACATCCTCGGCTTCGACCCGCGTGGTGTGGCCGACAGTGCGCCCGTACGGTGTCTGGACGACAAGGCCCGTGACGAGCGCAACGCCCGGGACTCGCCCCGCGATCCGGTCGAACGCAAGGCGCGCAGCGAGCGCAGCGGCAAGGAGTTCTCCGCCGCGTGCCAGGCCGAGTCCGGCGAGTTGTTGCCGTTCGTGGGCACGCGCAACGCGGCTCGGGACATGGACGTGCTGCGCGGCGCGGTCGGTGACGACAAGCTCAACTACCTGGGCATCTCGTACGGAACCTACCTCGGGACCATGTATCTGGACGAGTTCCCCGACCGCGCCGGCCGGATGGTCCTGGACGCGGTCGTGGACCCGGCGGCCGACAAGCTCGACGCGAGCATCGACCAGACCGTCGGCTTCGAGCGCTCGTTCCGCGCGTTCGCCGCCGACTGCGCGGCCCGGGCGGGTTGTCCGCTGGGTGGCGACCCGGCCAAGGCCGCGGAGATCGGCGCGACCTTCCTCGACGCGTTGCAGGACAAGCCGCTGCGCACCGCCTACGACGGCCGCAAGCTGACCTCCTCCCTCGGCTGGACGGGCACCAACAGCCTGCTGTACGGCGACAAGGAAACCGCGTGGAAGTACCTGCGGGAGGCCCTTGCCCTGGCGATGAACAGGAAGGACGGCAGCGCCCTGCTCTTCTACGCCGACGACTACCTCGGCCGGGACGAAAAGGGTCACTACGACAACAGCACGGACTCGCGCTCGGCAATACGCTGTGCCGACGGCGCCGCTCCGGCGCCCTCCCCCGAGCGGATCGAACAGGTCCTGGCGAAGCTCAAGGCGGATGCTCCGTTGCTTTCCAAGGACACCGTCGCATCGGACATCGAGGGCCCCGGCTGCGAGTTCTGGCCGTACAAGACTCCCGAGAAGCCGCACGTGATCCGGGCCGAGGGCGCCGCGCCCGTCCTGGTGGTGGGCACGACCGGTGACCCGGCCACGCCGTACGCCGCGTCCGAGAAGCTGGCCAAGGACCTCGCGCACGCGAGCCTGCTGACCCTCAAGGGCGAAGGCCACGGCGCGTTCGGCCGCAGCAAGTGTGTCGACGCGGCGGTGGCCGCCTACATCATCGAGGGCAAGCTGCCGGCCGCCGGCACGCAGTGCACCGACGGCAAGTAGCCGCCGAAGCCGCCCACTGCGTCGCGTTGGGAGAAGGGGCGACGTGATCCCGGTCGACGTGTCGTCGTAGCGCGGCGGTCCGGGATCCGTGGCCTCGCGGGTGCGCGGGTCGCACGAGGTGCACGGGCTGCGCAGGTCGCGCGGCAGGACGTTCGCCGGGGCTCGAGCGGCTAACTCGAACACGGTTGTACGGCATGGGTGGATGCGATTCGCTTACTCGAACACGCCTGTACGAGATGTGCCGGGCGGTTTCGGCGGCCGAACCCGGTCGGCGGCCCGCCCGCTCGGGGCGGCACTTCGAGGAGCGAAACGATGTCTCGCGACAGTCGATCGACGCAGGACGCGCACGACGCGTTTGGTGCGCACGACGTACACGACCTACACCACCCACACGGTGCGCACGACCCACACGGCGACACCGCCGGCGGCCACACTCACGCACATGCGCCCACGCCGCGGCGCTGGTTCGTCCTGACCCTGGTGTGCCTTGCGCAGTTCATGTTGATCCTGGACGTCACGGTGGTGAACGTCGCGCTGCCGAGCATCGGCGCGGATCTGGGCCTGGGGCGGGAGCCGCTGACCTGGGTGGTCACCGCCTATGCGCTCGCGTTCGGCGGTCTGATGATCCTCGGTGGGCGGATTGCCGACACGCTGGGCCGGCGGACCGCGTTCCTGCTCGGCCTGGGTGTTTTCACCGCCGCGTCGCTGGCCGCCGGGTTCGCCCCGAACGGCGCGATGTTGCTCACCGCCCGAGTCGCGCAGGGCGCCGCCGCCGCGCTGCTGTCGCCGGCCGCGCTTGCGCTCGTGACGGTCACTTTCCACGGTCCCGAGCGCAACCGCGCACTCGGCGTCTGGGCGGCGATCGGCGGCACCGGGGCGGCGGCCGGCGTTCTGGTCGGCGGACTGCTGACCGCCGGCCCGGGATGGGAATGGATCTTCTTCGCCAACGTGCCCATCGGTGTGGCCGTACTCGCCCTGGCCGCGTCGGTGATCCCGGCCCGGCCGCGTATCGCCTCGGGTACCCGTCCGGACCTGCCGGGAGCGCTCGCGGCCACGGCGGGGACCGCGGCGTTGATCCTGGGCGTGACCCGTGCGGGCGACGTCGGATGGGCGTCGCCTTGGACGTTGTTGTCGTTGACCGGCGCGGCGGTCGGCTACGCGCTCTTCGTCCTCGTCGAGCGCACGATTGCCGATCCTCTGGTGCCTCTGGCCCTGCTGACCCGCAGGCCCGTGATCTCCGGCGCGTTCGTGATGCTGGTGGCGAGCGGACTGCTGATCCCGCTGTTCTTTCTCGGCTCGCTCCATATGCAACACACCCTGGGTTTCGATTCGTTGCGGACCGGGTTGGCCTTCCTGCCGGTCGCCGTCGCGGTGACCGTCGGAGCGCACGTCGGGGGCCTGCTGGTCGGCCGCATCGGCGCCCGGCCGGTGGGGGCGGGCGGCCTGATGCTCGCCGCGGCGGGTGCGTTGTGGCTGAGTCGGCTGCCCGAGCACGGCGGCATGTCCGACGTGGTCCCCGGACTGGCCCTGGCCGCGGCGGGCCTGGGTCCCGCGTTCGTCGCGGCGACCACCACGGCGATGTCCCGTGTACACCACGACGAGGCCGGCATCACCTCGGGTGTGGTGAACACGTTCCACGAACTCGGCGGCGCAATCGGCGTCGCCCTGGTGTCGGCGATCGCGGCGCCCGGCATCGCGGGCGGCGGCGGAGTCGGCGGGTACACCGACGCGTTCCTCGCCTGCGCGGGCACCGCCGTGGTCGCGGCGCTCGTGGCATTCGTACTGGTTCCGGCGGGCAGGCCGCCGGCCTCCGACGGCCCGCGGCACGTGCACTGACCACGGCGACCGGGACCTTGACCGGGACGAACCCGGCAACTATGGCATCGGGACCGGGATATCCGGCACGAGCGAGAAGACCGACACGACCACCACGACGACCTCGCCTGCCGCGGCCGGCGTGAAGATTCCGACAGTAGGGTTGACCAGCATGGGTGCGACATCATCGCCGGGCGTACGGCGACGGGCCGACGCCGAACGCAACATCGCCGCCATCCTCGCCGCCGCGCTCGGCGCGTTCGCGCGCGACCCCGAGGTCACGATGACCGACATCGCGCGGGAGGCCGGCGTCGGACGGGTGACCCTGTACGGGCACTTCGGCTCCCGGGACGTGCTCCTGGAGGCGGCGATCGGGCAGGCCCTGGGCGAAGTCGACGTGCTGCTCGACGACGTCGGGATCACCGTCGGACCGGCCGACGAGGCACTGGTACGACTCGCCCGCGAGGGCTGGCAGGTGTTGGACCGCACCCGCGGCCTGCGCCGGGCAGCCCTGAAGGCGCTGGGCGAGGCGAGCCTGCGTCGCCAACACGCCCGGGTCCTGACCAGGGTCGACGAACTCGTCGCGCGCGGCCGCAGCGAAGGCGACATCCGTACCGACCTCCCGGCCGCGTGGCTGACCGCGACCTACTACGGCGTGATCCACACCGCGGCGGACGAGGTCGACGCCGGCCGACTCGACCGCGCCGCAGCGGGCGACACCATCGCCGCCACCCTGCGCTCGGCCCTCGCCACGCCCCGCTGAGGACGCCTCGCGCCGGCGACACCCACCCGGCCGCAGGCATGCCCGGCCACCGCGGTGACCTGCGCGGCCCGCGCGCCCCGCTGGGAAGGCCCGGCTCGTCGCGCGCCATCCGATCCGCCGGCCGGCCACGCCCCGGGTCGTCTCGGGGCGGGGCCGGCCGAGCGTCGTGCGGCCACCCTCACCGCGGGTGGCGGCGACGGCGCGACGGCCGTGCGTCGGGACCCGTCGAGCGGGCGATCCGGTGCCGGCGGTGTCGGTGACCACGGCGCACCGGGCGTCCGGGCCGACCACGAGGGCGGCCGTCGACGGGTTGCCCGGCCCTGCTCGTCTCGGCCGCGCCCTCCAGCGGCGGATGCGGGGCCGGACCGGTGCGACCGGGCGGGCGTTGGTTCAGCAGGAGGGGCGGCGTTCCGGTGTGTAGGACCAGGGGCGGACCACTTCGAGGGCTGCGCCGATGCGGAAGACCATCTCGTCGTCGTAGGTCTTTCCGACGATCTGCACACCGGTCGGCACGCCGTTGGAAGCGAAGCCCGACGGCACCGCCAGTACCGGTACCCGGCTGCAGATGTTGAACGGCGGGGTGAGGGCGGCGTCCAGGTAGAAGTCCAGTTCCCTGCCGTCCACGACGACCTTGGTCTCGGTGTAGTCGTCGTCGGCGACGAATGCCGGGATGGCCGTGGTGGGGCAGATCAACGCGTCGAACCGGTCCAGCAGTTCGCCCAGTTCGGCGTAGATGGCGCCTTCCAGGGCGAGTCCCTCGGCGAACGAGGTCCGGGTGGCCGCCGCCTTCTCGTGGAAGGCCCGCAGGTACGGGTTCACCAGGTCCGGCGCGGCATTGATCGCCTCGCCCGCCTCGGCCCCCATGATCGCTGCGAAATGGGCCATCAGGGCGCGGTTGACCATTTCCCGGGTCCAGCCGAGTTCGACCTCCTCGACCACCGCTCCCGCGGCACGCAGGGCCTCGGCGACGGCCCGTGTGTTGGCCGCCACCTCGGGGTCGATCGAGTGGTCGCCGAGCGTGACGCTCAGTGCGATGCGCAGGCCCTCCGCCCCGCTCGCGCCGGCGTACTGCTCGGGCAAGACCAGCTTCGGGCGCAGCGACACCACGTCGCCCTTCCACGGTCCTGCGATGACGTTCTCCAGAAGCGCGCAGTCGGCGACCGTGCGTGCCATCGGGCCGTCGTGGCAGTACTGGTCGAGGCTGTACGGCGGCATCGCCGGGACCCGGCCGAACGGCGGCTTGAACCCTACGACACCGTTGAACGAGGCCGGGATGCGGATCGAGCCGCCGATGTCGGATCCGGTGGCCAGTGGCGCGTATCCGGCGGCCAGCGCGGCGCCCGAGCCGCCGGACGAACCACCGCACGAGTACTCGGGGTTCCAAGGGTTGCGGGTCACGCCCCACAGCTTCGATCGGGTGAAGGCGGCGGCGCAGAACTCCGGTGTGCTGGTACGGATGTGAATGATGCCGCCCGCGTCGGCGATCCGCTGGAGCACCGGGTGCGTTTCCGTGGCGACCTCGTCCGCGAGCAACAACGACCCCTGCTGGAGGGGGTGTCCCTCGATGGCGTGCTCCTCCTTGGCGGCGACCGGGATGCCCTCCAGCGGCCGGATGTCGCCCCGGCCCTTGCCGAGGTAGCGCTGTTCGGCCTCGCGGGCCGCCGCGAATGCCTGGTCGTGGAGGGATTCCACGACCGCGTTGACGACGGGTTCGGCGGCGGTCGCCCGGTCCAGGACCGCGGTGAGCAGTTCGACGGGCGACAGCTCACGGGTGCGGAAGGCGGCGAGTGCCTCCGTCGCCGTCAGATAGGCGAGGTCGGTGGATGTACCTGCGGACACGGTGACTCCCAAGCAGGATCGATGGATGGTTCGCGATGGCGGCGGCCCGGCGGGCCCTGGCGGATTCTTGGGATCTGCCGGACCCGCCGGCCGTCATGCCTCCGGTGCGGCGAGTGCTCTTCTGCTTTCGGCGATGCGTTCCGGGTCCCAGCCCACGCCCGGTACCGAGTCGATCAGCAGCCTGGTGTACGGGTGTCGCGGTGCGGAGAGTACCTCCGTGGTGCGGCCCGATTCGACGATCCGGCCGTTGCGCAGCACCACCACGTCGTCGGTGATGTGTCGGACGACGGCCAGGTCGTGGCTGACGAAGAGGTAGCCGATGCCCTGCTCGCGGCGGATGCGGGCGAGCAGGTCCAGGATCTGGGCCTGGATGGACACGTCGAGTGCGGCGACCGCCTCGTCCAGGATCAGCACCCGGGGCGAGGCCGCCAACGCACGGGCGATGGCGACGCGTTGGCGTTGGCCGCCGGAGAGCCGACGCGGCAGGGCGCCGGCCTCGCGGGAGCCCAGGCCCACCTGGTCGAGGAGTTCGGCCAGGCGCGCGGCGCGGCCGGACCGGTCGGTTTCGCCGGCGTGTAGGCGCAGGACCTCGTCGATGCTGTCGTGGACGGTGATGCGCGGATCGAGGGAGAGGTAGGGGTCCTGGAAGACCATCTGGATCTCCCTGGCCCGGGAGAGGCGTTCCGCCCGGGTGCGCGGTCGGTGGGCGCGTTCGCGGCCGTCGACCGTGATGCTGCCGGCGTCCGGGGTCTCCAGGCCGACGAGCATGCGGGCGGTGGTGGTCTTGCCCGAGCCGGATTCGCCGACGATGCCCAGCGAGCCCCCCGGCGGCAGGGTGAAACCGACGTCGTCGACCGCCTTGTGATCGCCGAACGTGCGGCACAAGCCGCGGACTTCGAGGGCGGCCGGAGTCGGGGAGGCGGGTGTGCTCACTGCAGGATCCCTTCGTCCGCGCGCAGGCATGCGACGGCCGCCGGACCGTCGTGTACCAGTGCGGGGGCCTCGGTTCGGCACCGCGCGATCGCGAACGCGCAGCGGGCCGCGAAGGCGCAGCCGGTGGGCGCCTCCGCGAGCGACACGGGCCGTCCGGGGATCGGCTGCGGCGGCGCGGCGTCCGCCTCCAGGCGCGGTGTGGAGGCCAACAGCGCGGCCGTGTAGGGGTGCCTGGGTCGGGCGAACAGGTCGGCGACGGGCTGGGATTCGACGATGCGTCCCGCGTACATGACGTAGATGCGGTCGCAGATCGCCGCCGCGAGTTCCAGGTCGTGGGTCACGAACAACATGCCGGTGCCGTGCCGGTGTTGCAGGCGCCGCAGGATGCCGACGACTTCCGCCTGGGTGGTGACGTCGAGTGCGGTGGTGGGTTCGTCGGCGAGCAGGAGTGCGGGGTCGCCGGCCAGGGCCGCGGCGATCACCACACGCTGGAGCATGCCGCCGGAGAACTGGTGCGGGAAGCGGCGCAGCGCGCCGTGCGGATCGCGGATGCCGACCTCGGTCAACAATTCCTGTGCCCGGGCCAGTGCCTGGTCCCTGGAGGTTCCGCGCATCCGCAGTCCCTCGGTGAGGAAGTCCCCGATCCGGCGCATCGGGTTGACCGATGCGCGCGGGTCCTGGAACACCATCGCGACCTTGTTCCGGCGTACCTCGCGCAGTCCGGCGGCGCCCAGGGAGAGTACGTCGGTGCCTTCCACGCGGACGCTGCCCTCGGTGCTCGCCCCCTTGGGCAGCAGGCCCAGCACGGTGCGGCAGGCCACCGATTTGCCCGAGCCGGACTCGCCGACCAGGCCCACCGTTTCGCCGCGTTCGACCCGCAGGTCGACCCGGTCCAGGATGGGTCGCGCGGCGGCGTGGTCCGGCAGGCGCAGGGTCAGGCCGGTGATGTCGAGCAGCGGTACGTCGCGCTCACCCGAGTCGGCGCGCGCGCGGGCGTCGGCCCGGGTGCCGGATGCGGCGGGCCGGGTGGCCGGGTCGTCGGCCGTCGTCTTGTCGAACACGGCGCTCACCTCTCCCGCTTGGAGACGCGGTCGGCGAGGCCCTCGCCGACGATTCCGAATGCGACGACCGCGATGACGATGGCGGTCGCGGGGGCGAGGGCGGGCAGCATGACGTCCTTGAGGAGCGGGTTCTGGCCCTCGCTGACCATGACGCCCCAGTCGGCGGTGGGTGCCTGGACACCGAAGCCGAGATAGGACAGGCCGGCGAGTTCCATCAGGGCGTAGCCGAAGTTGATCGCCGATTGGGCCAGTACGGTCGGGGTGATGTTGGGGATCAGGTGCCGTGTGCAGATCGACCAGCCGGACCAGCCCTGGACCCGGTAGGACTCGATGTAGGGCCGGGCCTGTTCCTGGCGGGCGATGGAGCGCACCAGGCGGCCGACGTACGGCGTGTAGGCGATCATCATGGCGATGACGGGGGCGGTCAGTCCCGCGCCGAACACCGCCACGCACAGGATCGCCAGCAACATCGCGGGGAAGGCGAACAGCAGATCCATCGAGCGGGAGAGCAGCGCGTCGACCCAGCCGCCGCGCCACGCGGCAACGACGCCCATGGCGATGCCGAGCACGGTGGACACGCCGACCACCGCGAGCGGTCCCAGCAGTCCGGTGCGGGCTCCGTACAGCAGCCGGCTGAGGATGTCGCGGCCCGACTGGTCGGTGCCCAGCCAGTGTTCCGGGCCGGTGCCGGCCAGCGAGTTCTTCAGGTCGATGGCGTCCGGTTCGTAGGGTGCCAGTAGCGGTGCGCACACCGCCAGCAGTACGAGCAGCGCCAGGACCAGCACGGCCGCGGTGAACAGCGGCCCCTGGGCGGCCAGTTTGCGGATCCTGGCCGGTGCGCCGCGCCGCAGGGGCGGCGTCGGTGCGGTCGCGTCCTTGACGGACGCGGGGGCGGAGGCACTCACTTCGGGTCACCTCCCAGCGCGACGCGCGGGTCGATCAGTGGTTGGAGCAGGTCGACGATCAGGTTCGCGATCAGGAACGCGGCGACCACCAGCAGGGTCAGTGCCTGCACCACGGGGAAGTCCTTGACCGTGACGGAGTTGATGAGCAGCGAACCGACTCCCTTGACGCTGAACGCCGTTTCCACGATCGAGGTGGCCACGAGCATGCTCGCGACCATGGTGCCGACGACGGTGACGATCGGGCCGAGGGCGTTGCGCAGCACGTGTTTGCGGATGACCCGGCTCTCGGGCACGCCCCGGGAGCGGGCCACCTCGACGTGCTCGCGGGAGAGTTCGTCGAGCATCGCGGATCGGGTGACCCTGGCCAGCAATCCGGTGAAGGTCAGGGCGAGGGCGATGGCCGGGAGCGTGAGGTGCCACAACCGGTCGCCGAAGCCCTCGCCGGCGCCGTAGAGCGGGAACCACCCCAGTTTGACGGCGAAGACCGAGGTGAGCACGGTCGCGGCGATGTAGGACGGGATGGCGATCGAGGTGCCGGTCCAGGCCAGCACGAGCTTGTCGATCAGGCCGGGCCGCAGCGCGGAGGCGATGCCCAGGATCAGCCCGACAACCGTGACCAGCACCATCGCGTACCCGACCAGGAAGACCGTGGTCGGCAACTTCTGGGAGATCAACTCGCCGACGTCCTGACGGAATTGCACCGAGCGCCCGAAGTCGCCGCCGAGCACGTCGCCGAGCCACAGCAGGTACTGCTTGGCGAACGGTTGGTCCAGGTGGTATTGGGCGGTCAGCGCGGCGCGGGCCTGCGGGGTGACCGGGCGGCCGCGCATCAGGAAGGACACCGGGTCGCCCGGGGCCAGGTGTACGGCGCTGAAGACCACGAACGAGGTCGCCAGCAGCACGAGTACCAGGCCCACGAGGCGGCCCAGGAGGAAGCGGAGCAGAGGACGGTTCATCAGTTCGCGGCACCCAGGGTCGCGGCCCACGGGAAGGAGAGCTGGGTGATGTTCGGGGTGGCGCCGGTGACGCGCTTGCCCTGGTAGAGCGACAGCGGGGAGTCCCACAACGGGATGCCGGGCAGTTCGCGCAGCGCGATCTCCTGGAGTTTGGCGGTCAGTTGGGCGCGGGCGGCCGGGTCGGTGGTGCCCAGTGCCTGTTGCGCGATCGCGTCGTACTCGGGGTTGGACCAGTTGCCGTAGTTGGCGAACTCCCCGGTCTGCAGGGTCTGGTAGAACTCCAGCGGATCGGGCGTGACGTCGTAGCCGCTGGTGACCAGCACGTCGATGCCGGCCCGGGTGGACGGGTCGGTGAACAGCGCGGTGTACGCGTCCGGTGCGACGGTCTTGAGTTCGACGTCGAGGCCGATGGACTTGCCCGCGGCCTGGATGGCGTTGGCGGCGACGCTGATCTCCGGGGCCAGGTTGCTGGTCGCGACGACGACCTTCCTGCCGGTCGCGCCGGCCTCCGCGACGAGCTTCTTGGCGGCGGCGACGTCCGTGGTGACGGCGGGCAGCGCGTTGTACATGCTCTGCGCCTGCTCCGCGGGGATGGTGGCCCAACCGGAGACGGGCACGGGCGCCTTGGCGACCGTTCCGTAGCCGTTCAGGCCCGCCCGGACGATGCCTTCGCGGTCGATCGCCATGGACAGCGCGCGTCGCACGCGCGTGTCGCCGAGGGCACCCTTGAGGTTGGTGATCGCGGCCGAGTAACTGCCGGTGATGTCACCGAAGTACAGCTTGCCTTCGCCGGACTTGAGTTTGTCGTAGGAGTTGCTGGGCAGCAGGTACCCGCCGTCGACCTCGCCGGTCAGCAGCGCGTTGGCACGGGCGGCGGGGTCCTGGATGAAGACGAACTCGACCTCGCCCGTCTTGGGCATGAGCGTGCTGTCCCAGTAGGCGTCGTTGCGCTTGAGCGTGATGGACGTGCCGGGCTTCCACTCCTTGACGGAGAACGGTCCGGTGCAGTTCACGCCGCCCTGCGGGTTGCCGTAGTCCTTGCCGGCCTTGGCCAGGAAGGCGGCGCTTTCGATGGTGCCCGCCGACGCGCCCAGTTGCTGGTTGAGCAGCACGTTGGGGCGGGTGAGCTTGATGGTGACCTCGAGCGGGCCGGAGGCGGTGATGGACTCGACGTCCTTGAAGGCGGTGCTGTACGCGGCGCCGACCTCGGGGTCCATCTGGCGCTTGAGGCTCGCCACGACGTCCTGGGCGGTCATGGTGGTGCCGTCGTGGAACCTGACCCCCTCGCGCAGGGTGTAGACCCAGGTCAGCGGGTCCGGGTTGGTGTACTTGGCGGCCAGCCCCGGGGTGATCGTCAGGTCCGGGTTGATCCGCAGGAGTTGGTCGCACACGTTCGCGAGCACGGTGTTGATCGGGTAGTCGAAACCGTATGCGTAGTCCAGCGTCTGCGGTTCGGCGTACAGCGACCACTTCACCCTGTCGAGCGGCCCCTTGGCGGCGGGGCTGTCCTTGGTGATGCGGTAGCCGGGGTCCGCGGCCGACGAGTCGTCGCCGCCACCGCCGGAACACCCGACGGCGGTCAGGGCCACGACGGCGGCGAGGGCGGCGGTTTTGGGCATGCGCAAGTAACCCACCTCTTTCGGAGGGACGGCGAAGGCACGGAGACGGATGCGGCATGGCACGCGTCAGGACAGGTGCCGGTGAGTATTGACGCGGGAACGTTCCCGCGCAAGGGTTTGCGAGCAGGCATCTCACGCATGGCGAGGAGGTTTCCAACACGTCACGAGGCGGTGCGCCGGCGTCTTTTGACGACCCGTCACGAGATCGGGACGCACGGTGGCGAGGACGGGGAGTGCCTGGTGGGGTGGGGTGGGGTGGGGTGCCGGGGGACGGGAGCCGCGCGGGGTCGCGATGTCGGGAAGGGGGCGGGTGGGGCGCGCCGAATGCGTTGGCTCGGTGCGGGATGGGGTCGGCGCCGGGCGTGCGCGGGGTCGGGGGCGTTGGTGGCGGACGGCGGGCCTGGGTGAGCTGCGGGCGCTGCCTGGTGTGGGTGTGGGTGCGGATGGCGGCCATGGCGACGGCGACGGCAGCGACAGCCGCGACGGCGACAGCGACGGTGATGGGGGATTTGTCGCCGGATGCTCGCGCAGCGTGTCTGGTTGATTACGCTGTTGCCATGATCGAGCTTGGATCGTTCAGGGAACTGCGTGGCGTGCCGGAGCCGTTCGGCGCGTGGGTTTTCGATCCGCCGCGCCATCGTCCGGATCCATGACGTCCGGACCGACGTCCGCGTCCCGACGCTGATGCGTCCGTGCGGCGACGTCTTCGCTCTTCCGCCGCTGCCCCATGCTCGGGTGCCGTTCGGGGTCGTGCCCGGTCGGATCGGCGGTGCGTGGGCCGGGCGTGCGGATTCGCCTCGATCTCTTGCCCACCCCCCCGCATGCGATGGCGTGCGTTCATCCCCGGAGTCGCCCATGTTGTTCCGTCGCCTTGTCGTCGCCGCAGCCGTCGTCGTCGCCGCTCAGTGCCCGATTCCCTCCGTCGCCGCCCGGACGGTGGACCGGCTCATCGTGACGGTGGCCGACAACCCCGAGGGAGTGCAGACGTACACGCTGGAGTGTCACCCCGCCGGCGGCAGTCACCCGGGGCCCGCGGGGGCATGCGATCGGCTCGACGCCACGACGGCCGACGGGGACCCGTTCGCGCCGGTCCCCGCCGGCGCGCGGTGCACGATGATCTACGGCGGACCCGCGACCGCGCGCATCACCGGCACCTGGGCGGGCCGTCCGGTCGACGCCGGTTTCAACCGCACCAACGGGTGCGAGATCGCGCGCTGGGACAACCTCGTACCGGTCCTGCCGGGCGCGCGCTGATGTGCCTTCGGGTCGATCTTCCTTCGGGGCGGTAGTGCGGGCGGGGCTGCTCGATCGGCCCGCCCGCGGATTGCGGCGGTCGAATGGGAGCGGCGTCACGCGCGGATACCGCTACCGCGTCGTCCTGGCGGCGCCACTCAGTGGTGGGGAGGGATTCGCGGTCCTATATCGTGTGCCGATATCGGGAGCCGTAGCAGTCGTGGGCCATGTTCGGGGAGCGAGCGATGGGGACGTCGGCGGCATCTGCCGAAGCGGGCGAGCTGAAACGGCACCTGGGCGTGTTCGACGCCGTGGTGATCGGGCTCGGCTCGATGATCGGCGCCGGGATCTTCGCCGCGCTCGGCCCGGCCGCCGACGCGGCGGGATCGGGCCTGCCGATCGGCCTGGCCCTGGCCGCCGTGGTGGCCTACTGCAACGCGACCTCCTCGGCCCGCCTGGCCGCCCGCTATCCGCAGTCCGGTGGTACGTACGTCTACGGGCGCGAGCGGCTGGGCGAGTTCTGGGGCTATCTGGCCGGCTGGGGCTTCGTGGTCGGCAAGACCGCCTCCTGCGCGGCCATGGCCCTGACCGCCGGCTCCTACGTGTGGCCCGAGCAGGCACACGCGGTCGCGGTCGCCGCGGTGGTGGCGCTGACCGCGGTGAACTACGTCGGCGTACAGAAGTCCGCGTGGCTGACCAGGGGCATCGTCGCCGCCGTCCTCGCCGTGCTCGCCGCCGTGGTCACCGCGTGCCTGACCGGTGGCACCGGCGAGACCGCGCACCTGCGCATCGGCGCGGACGCCGGCTTCGGTGGCGTGCTCCAGGCGGCCGGCCTGCTGTTCTTCGCCTTCGCCGGCTACGCGCGCATCGCCACGCTCGGCGAGGAGGTCCGCGACCCGAAGCGCACCATCCCGCGGGCGATCGCGACCGCGCTCGGCATCACGCTGGTGGTGTACGCGATCGTCGCCGTGGCCGTGCTCGCGGTGCTCGGGCCGGACCGGCTCGCCCACACCGCCGACCCCCTGGCCGAGGCCGTGCGCGCGGCCGGCGCCCCGGGACTCGTCCCGGTGGTCCGCGTCGGGGCCGCGCTCGCGGCGCTCGGCTCGCTGCTGGCGCTGATCCTCGGGGTCTCACGAACCACGCTGGCGATGGCCCGCGACCGGCACCTGCCACACGTACTGGCCGCCGTGCACCCCCGGTTCGGCGTACCGCACCGGGCCGAGCTCGCGGTCGGCGCGGTCGTCGCCGTCCTGGCCGCGACCACGGACGTGCGCGGTGCGATCGGCTTCTCGTCCTTCGGCGTGTTGGCCTACTACGCCGTCGCCAACGCCTCCGCCCGGACGCTCACCCCCGCCGAGGGCCGCCCGGCCCGGATCGTGCCGATCGTCGGTACGGCAGGGTGCCTGGTCCTGGCCTTCGCGCTGCCGCCGACCTCGGTGTTGTGGGGCGCCGCGGTGCTTGCGGCCGGCGCCGCCGCGTACGGCCTGCGCAAGGCGACCGGCCGCGCCTGACCCGACGCGGCCGGCCGGCTGCGCGTGATCGGCTGCGCCTGATCGCCTGCGCCTGATCGCCTGCGCTTGATCGGCCGCGCCTGGCCGGCCGGAGCCGCCATGGCCGGCGCCGGATCGGGCACCGGCTACGGGTGCGGCCGGTCCGCCTCGGGCAGCACCTCGCGGGCCAGTTCCGCCAGCGCGCGTCGATCCTCGGCCAGCGCCGCCCGTCCCGCGTCCGTCGCCCGATAGACGCGCCGGGTGCGGCCCTCGACCACCCGCTGCTCGGAGGTCAGCAGCCCGTCCGCCTCCATCCGGTGCAGGGTCGGGTACAGCGTGCCGGGGCTGATCCGGTAGCCGTGGCCCGCCAGTTCCCGGGACATCCACGCACCGTGGACCTCCTCCTCGGCCGCGTGATGCAGGATGTGCAGCCGCACCGCGCCCCGTTGGAACTCCCTCACGCGTCGACCACCTTCCCGCTCCATCACCAAGGGCGACGAATCCGATATCGAACTCCGATACTACGGGCGTCCGCCGGTGCCGGCGCGCCCACGACGGCGCGCCCGCCACGGCGGGGGAGCCGTGACGTGCGCGCGGGTCCGGGTCGCCGGGTCGAGTGGATTGCGGCATTCGTGGCATTGTGGCCGCCCGTTCGGCGCGCTCCGGGCGCGCGGGTGGGGTGCGCGTGCTGGAGTCGATGGCGTGCCGGGCTGTGGGCGCGAGGACGAACGTGTCCGCGGCCCGGTCGACGTATCGGCGACGGGTCCCCTCAGGAGCTGTGATGACTTCCGATATCCACATCGAAGACCTGGACGAGGGCGGGCCCTGCCCGCTGGGTGCGCACTCGACGCACGCGTGCGGCGGGCCCACCGACGAGTGGGGTGTGCCGATGTGGGGGCGGGTGCCCGGGATCGGCGAGGTCGGCGACAGCCTGCCCGGGTGCGGGGTGCACGTGGGCGAGGTCCTGGTGACGCGCGACCCGGAGCTGTGGGTGGGCCTGGTGTTCGAGACGCCCGCCGGCAACACCGATCCGGATCGAGAGGAGCGGGCCGCAGTGACGGAGTTCGCCGAACGCCTTGCCTTGGACGTCATCGACCAGCGCACCGGCGACGCCGACGACCCGGACGCGGTGGTGCTGCGGCCGGTGAGCGCCGACGAACTCGCGCGAGCGGTGGCGTACGCGCTGAACGCGATCGGCGTGGGTTGAGCCGATGCCACCCGAACCGACCCGGAACCGGGGCGAGTTCACGGTGGGTCCGGGACCCCGCGGGTGTCGTCGGACGGAACTGGACCGGCGGCGCACTCGACGGGTGATCCGCCCGGAGTCGCTGATCATCTCGTCCTTCGGCGGCCTCTTGGGCGTGCTGCTCGGACTGATCGCCGGGGCGGGTGAAGGGCATGGCCCGCTCCACGAAGGACCTGACCGTGGTCATCCGGTGGGACAGGATGCTGCTCTTCCTGATCCTCGCGGCGATCGTGGGCATCCTGGCCGGCCCCGCGCGCGGCCGAGCTCGACGTACTCACGGCGCTGCGCACCGATCGGCTAGCGGTCGCCCGACGCGCCGAGGTGCGGTGGCTGTGGGGTGTGGTGGTCCAGCAGGCGGGTGAGCATCCGGACGAACTGTTCGCGTTCGGCGGGGGCCAAGGGCGCGAGCAGTTGTTCGTGGAGGTCGTCCAGGGCCCGGTCGAGGAGGGTGAGGCGGCCGCTGCCCTGGTCGGTGATCGTGATGATGTTGCGCCGGCGGTCGTCGGGATCGGGCGTGCGCTCGATGAGATCGCGTGCGGCCAGGTCGTTGAGGACGCCGACCATGTCGCTGCGGTAGATGCCGGTGCGTCGGCTCAGCGTCGCCTGGCTGCCCGGGCCGTACTCCTCCAACGAGGCCAGCACCGCGTAGTGCCACTTGCGGGCATCGAGGCGGGCCAAGCCCTCGGCGACCAGCCGATCCGACTGCGTGGACAGCTGTGCCAGCAACCGGCTCGCCTGTTTGCGCAGCCTGTCCGGCGTCCGTCTCTCGCAGTCGGGAACGTCCATCGCTTCGGCGTCGCTGGTCATGGCGGTGATCCTACCCCGTTGCGTTAGTCGGGCTAACGATATAGGTTCGTTCATACCGGAAACGTTCGGGGCATAAACATTCGTTCGACGAACGAGTAGGGCCACGGCGCGGTTCGGGTCAACCCCTCACATCCAGCCTCCGAGGAGCACCTCGTGCCCACGATCGACGTTCTCGACTCGACCATCCACTACGAGGACCACGGCAGCGGATCCGCCGTCGTCTTCCTGCACGGCAACCCCTCCTCCTCCCATACGTGGCGGAACGTCCTGCCCCTGGTCGGAGAGGGCCGGTTGATCGCCCCCGACCTGATCGGCATGGGCCGCTCGGGCAAGCCCGTCGGCGATTACCGGTTCGGCGACCACGCCCGCTACCTGGACGCGTTCTTCGACGCGCTCGGCCTGGACGAGGTCGTGCTCGTCGGCCACGACTGGGGCGGCTCGCTCGCCTTCGACTGGGCGGCCCGACACCCGGACCGGGTGCGTGGCCTCGCCTTCTTCGAGACGATCGTCCGCCCGATCGCCTCGAACGAGCTTTCCGAACAGGCTCGTGCCCGCTCGGTGAAGCTCCGCTCCGATGAGGGCGAGTCGCTGGTCCTCGACGGGCACTTCATGGTGAACGCGGCCTACACCGGGGGCGTGCTCGACCCGCTCGGCGACGAGGACATCGAGGTCTACCGGGCCCCGTACCCCACCCGCGAGAGCCGTCGTCCGCTGCTGAACTGGACCCGCTCCCTGCCGATCGACGGCGACCCCGCCGACGTGACCGCCCGGATCCGGGCGTACGGCCCCTGGCTGGCCGACAGCCGCGACGTTCCCAAGCTCCTGCTCACCTTCGACTCGGCACCGACCCTCCTCATCACCCCCGAGGTCGCCGCCTGGTGCCGGGACAACATCGCCGCTCTCCGGGTCGAGCACATCGGCCCTGCCGGCCACCACGCCACCGAGGACCAGCCCGAGGCGATCGCCAAGGCCGTCTCCACCTGGCTGGACGAGCACGCCCTTCGCCGGTAGGCCGTATCCGGCCGCGTGCGTGGTGCACGCGGCCGGACACGCAGTTCGGCGTAGAGGGCGCCGGCCGACTCCCCGCCGCCGACGAGCCAGATGTCCGGGGCGCTCCGTGTTTCGGGGTGGTGGGTGGCCCGCGAAACGTCAGCGCCGAACGAGGAGTTGCAGCAGATCCGCCAGGGGTGCCAGGACATCGAGCGTGGCGTCTCCCGTCCGGCGTCGGCGGCGGACGGGCTCCGCCGTCGCGTCGTCGGCGTCCGGGCGGACGACGTCCTCGCCGGCCGGCTCGGGCGTGTCGGTGCGGTCGGGCGGAGTGGGCCGTGCGTCGTTGCGGTCGGCCGACCGTACGCTTGCGACCAGTGCGAGCACGGCGCGCACCAGGATCACCGAGAGCACGGCCAAGTGCGGGACTTCGGACAGGTGTAGCGCCATCGTGGTCATCGGATCCTCGTCTCCCGATCCCTCCCGGGCACCTCGTCCCGGCTAGGCTTCGAGTACAGACCGGTCCGGGGCCGGGAGTTCGGATCCAATACGTGATCCGGACGAAAAAGACATCCGCGGTGCGGTGTTCGAGTGTCCAAGCCCGGCTGTCACGTGTCTTGTCCGAGTGTCCAAGACAGCTGCGGTCGCGGGCCCGACGCGCAGTGCGCGAGGGGGCGAGCGTGACCGAGGCGAGAATGCCGCAATCGTGGACGGAGTTCCGCGCGTCGTTGCGCCGGCTGCGGGCGATGGCGGGCGACCCGACATTTCGATCCCTGGCCGAATCCTCCGAGCGGTCGGCCGCGAATCCGTCGGTGCCGATGCGGCCCTTCTCGCACAGCACGGCCCAGAACTACATGGACAACCGCAACACCCCGGTGGGTACCCAGTGGGACCCGGTACGGTCGGTCCTGATCTGCCTCCTGCGCCACGCTCGTCAGGGCGAACTGCCGGTGGAGCCACCGCTGGACGACCTGGTGTGGTGGGAACGGGGCTGGCAGTCGCTCATCGACGCCTCCGCACCGCGCGGGCGATCGCCGCGGCGGCCGGATGCGCCGGTCGCCACCGAGCCGGCGGGTGCGTGGGACCGGACCCCGCTCGACGGTTCGCTGCTCGGAGTGCCCTGGGCGGAACTGGGCTTCGGTCCGACCGGTGAACTGGAACACCTGGGCAAGCTGTTCGTGATCATCGGCTTGGCGGAGGAAGTCGGCGCACCGCAACTCGCCTGCACGAGCGCCGAACTCCTCGAACGGCGGGCGCGCGCCGAACTGGGCCCGAACCATCCGACCAGCCTGGCCGCCCGCTACGCGGTGGCGCTGTTCGCCCGACACGTGCGCGCACCGGCCGCAGCCCTGCACCTGACCGGCAACGTCCTCGACGACTGTGCCCGGGCACTGGGCGAGGAGCACCCGCTGACCCGCCGGGCCGGCCTGCTCCGCGCGGAACTCACCTGGCGCTGCGGCTGGTTGCAGGACGCCCGAGCCGAGTACGCCCGGCTGATCCGCACCGACACCGCCCGATACGGCTCCCGGGACCGGATCGTGCTGTCCGCGCGGCGCGGCGGGGCCATGGTCGCCAGGTCACGCGGCGACTGGTTCTCCGCCCGCGACATGCTGGCCGATCTGGTGCCCGATTTCCGGGCGGTGTTCGGTGCGGACGACGCCGCGACCTTCGAGACCGAAGGGGCGTACGCGCTGGCCGTGGGGGACACCGGCGAGGTGCGGCAGGCCCGCGCGTCGCTCGTGGAACTCGTCGAGCGGGCGGCCGGGGGCATGCGCCCGGACCACCCCACCGTCCTGGCCCTGCGGCGCTCGCTCGCCGCGCTCACCTGGGCGGCGGGCGACCAGGCCGAGGCCGTCCGGCTCGCCGAGGCGGTCGCGGCGGACGGCGCGCGGGCCCTGGGCGCAGAGCATCCGGGCACCCTGGAGAGCCTGCACCTGCTCGCGGTCCTGTGCACGGACACCGAACCGGAACAGGCCCGACGCCTGTTCCTGGACGTCGCGGAGGCGCGCGAACACAACCTGGGCCGGGACCACCCCGACACGCTCGGGGCCCGGCACGGGCTCGCCCTGGTCCTCGACTGGCTCGAAGGGCCCGCGGCGGCCCTGCGGTTGCTCGACGAGGTACTGGAGCGGCAACGCCGGGTGCTGGGATCCGACCATCCCTCGACCCTGGGCACCCGACACAACCGCTGCCTGGTGATCCACGAGCTCGGTGACGCCGAGGCCGCCGCGGCGGCGCTGGAGCGGGTGCACGAGGACCGGGAACGCGTGCTCGGCGCCGACCATCCCTCCACGCTCGCGACCCTGCACCGGCTGGCCCTGTCGAGTTGGCAGTCGGAGGGCCCGGAGGCGGCGCGCGCCCGGCTGGAGGACGTACTGGCGCGGCAGGAGCGTGCGTTCGACCGCGATCACCCGGCGGCGCTGGAGACCTGGCATGCCCTGGCCATGGTCGTTCGGGCGCTGGAGGGCCCCTCGGTCGCGCTGCCCATCCTGTCCCGGGTGCTCGATCGCCAGCGCGCCACGCTGGGTTCCGATCACCGGGCGACCCTGCAGACCATGCACAACCTGGCGGTCGTCACGGACGAGTCGCCCGATCCGCGCGCGTCCCTGCCGCTGTACGAGGAAGTGTTGCGGCGGCAGCAGGGGTTGCTGGGCGCGGGCCATCCGGACACCCTGCGCACCGCGCTCGACCTGGCCCTCGCGACCGCGGGCGTGCACGGGCTCGCGGCCGCCCGCCCCCTGTTCGTCGACGCGCTCGAACTGCACCGGACCCACCTGGGCGCAGCGGACCCGGGCACGCTGCACGCACAAGGCATCTTCGTCGAGCGCTATGGCCGCGACTCCGCCTGAATGACGTCGACAATCGGCTAGGCTGGGCAACGCAGTTCATCGACCCGGTATTTCGGCAGGGTCCGACGTTGTCGGCCGCCACGTGGACGGAGGTCTGGCCGCGTGTCCCCTGTCGAGGAACCGCCGACGGGTACGCAGACCGGGGCGGCGGACGACGTGCGTTCGGACGTACTCGATCTCTCCGACCTCACGCCGGGCGACCTGGACGCCCTGCCGGACACGGCGTTGGCCTCGGCACTGCGGCGGGTGTTGCGGGACGCGCTGAGCGACGAATCCGTCTTCTGCGCCTTCGATTCGGCGTTCGAGGACTGAAACGATGCCCAGGCGCCCCGACTCGGGTCCCCGGGGGGCACGATGACGCAGCCGCCGCCCTTTCGCCAATTCGTGGTCAAGCTGCACAGCCGCTGCAACCTCGCGTGCGATCACTGCTACGTCTACGAGGCACGCGACACGTCCTGGCGCAGCCGGCCGCGGGCGATGTCCGCGCCGATCATGCGCCGACTCGCGGAACGCATCGCCCGGCACGCCGACCGCCACGAGCTGCCCGTCGTCCATGTGGCCCTGCACGGCGGCGAACCGCTGTTGGCCGGTCGGGACCGGGTCGACACACTGGCCGGCACACTGCGAGCGGCCCTGCCCGCCGCGACCGCCTTGAAGCTGTCCGTGCAGACCAACGGCACGCTTGTGGACCCCGAGTGGATGGCCCTGTTCCACCGCCACGGCATCCGCGTCGGAGTCAGCCTCGACGGCGACGCGGACGCCAACGACCGGCACCGGCGCCGGCGCGACGGTACCGGCAGCCACACCGCGGCCATTGCCGGGATCGCGCTGCTGCGCCGCCCCGAACACCGCAGTCTGTACGCGGGATTGTTGTGCACGGTCGACCTCGCCAACGACCCGGTGCGCACCTACGAGGCGCTGCTCGCGCACCAGCCCGCCCGGATCGACTTCCTGCTCCCGCACGCCAACCGGCAATTCCCGCCCCCGGGCCACGACCCGCTCGGCACGCCCTACGCGCGCTGGCTGCTCGCGGTCTTCACCCGCTGGTACGAAAGCCCCGTACGCGAGACGTCCGTGCGCCTGTTCGACGACATCATGGCCGTGTGCCTGGGCGGCTCCTCGCGTTCGGAGGCCGTCGGCCTGTCGGTACCCGGATTTCTCGTGGTGGCCACCGACGGGGCCATCGAGCAGGCCGACTCGCTGCACTCCAGCTACGACCGGGCGGCGGCCACCGGCCTGAACGTCCTCGCGCACGACTTCGACGCGGCCGCCCGACACCCGCAGATCGCGCAATGGCGCCTGGGCGAGGCGGGGCTGGCGGACGCGTGCCGCGCGTGTGAGGTGATGAAGCTGTGCGGCGGTGGGATCCGCGCGCACCGCTACCTGCCGGCCTCGGGATTCGCGAACCCCTCCGTCTACTGCGCCGACTTGGAGAAGTTGACCGGCCACATCCGCGATCGGGTTCGCGCCGACACCCGCGAACTCCTGCGGAGCCTGCCGTGATCGCCGGACTCGCCGGCGTGCGTCTGACGTCCCGGGACTTCGACGACCTGGCCCGCGGCCGACCCGGGCCCACCGCCCTGCACACGCTGCGCACCGGTCAGCTCAGCCGTCGGCTGCTCCTGATCCACACGTTGGCCCGGACGGCCCGAACCCGCTTTCCCATGCCCTGGCGGCAATCGGGGGCCGAGCACGCACAGGCGGTGCTGACCGAGGTCACCCGGCACGACCGGGGCGCCCTGGAGACCGTCCTGATGCACCCCCACCTGGGCGTCTGGGCCACCCGCTGCCTGCGCGGGCTGCACGGCAGGTCGCCCGGTTTCCGGATCCGGGACGAACTCGCCTGGTTCACCGCCGTCGCCGCCGCCGCGGCCACCCGCGCCGGACTTCCCGCGCGGCTGGAACTGCCCGTCCGCGCCGGGATCGTGTCCCTGCCCACCCTCGGGTCCATGCGGGTGCCCGCCGACATCGCCGTGGTGCGGTTCGAGGACGGGGTGCTCCACTTCCCCGGCGGCCACGCCCGCGTGCCGATCACGGACACCGCCGGCCCCGCCCGCGACGTGCGCGCGAGCACGACCGAGGGCGCGCTCCCGTACTGGCAACCCACCCGCGTCGTGACCGCCCACGCGCCCGACGCCGGTCCGGTGCTGCGCGTCGTGCTGGAGGACGGCGATCCCTATCGCGACGCGCACCGCGAGGACATCGCGCCGCGGCTCACCCCGGAACGGGCCGCGCGGTGGGACACGGCACTGCGCCACGCCTGGGCCGTGCTGTGCGAGCACTTCCCGGATCGGGCCCGGATCTGCGCGAGCCTGTGCACCAGCGTGGTGCCGCTCGCGCCGCGGTCCGGCCGGGCGATGAGCGTCACGGTGCGCGACGCGCACGGCGCGATCGGGATCACCGAGGCGGCCGATCCGGTGCGGCTGGCGGAGGCACTGGTCCACGAGACGAGCCACATCGCGCTGGGCGCCCTGACGGACCTCGTGGACCTGCACGAATGGGGCGCGACCCAGCGGTACACCGTGGGCTGGCGACCGGACCGGCGCCCGCTGGAGGCCGTGCTCCAGGGCACCTACGCACACCTCGCGCTGACCGGTCTGTGGGGCCACTACCGACACCTGGTGCCGCCGGTCGCCCGAACCCGCGCCGAACGGCGGTTCGTACGCTACCGCGACCAGGTGGACGCCGCGCTGGCGGTACTCGGCGACTGTCGGCAACTGACGGCGCTGGGACGCCGATTCGTCGACCACATGGCAGCGGAGGCCGCCGACCGCACACGCGGCGCCCGCGTCGACCGGATGGGCCCGCCGCGACCCGGCGTCGTGCGCAGCCGCCGGGTCGCGCACCCGGCCCGCGAGACGGCCGCGGCGCTGGCGGACCTGGGGCTCGGGAGCGGAGCGGTGCTGCTCGTGCTGGCACCCTCGACCCCGCTCGCCCGCGTCGACGGCGGCCCCGACCCGCTGATCGGGGCGCTGCGCGAGGCGTTGGGCGAGCACGGAACCCTGGTCGTACCGACGGCCACCAGCGACAACACCGACCCTTCGACCTGGCATCGCACGTGCCGCAGCCCGGTCCCCGCCGACTGGTGGCCGGGACTGCGCGCGGAGATGCCGCCGTTCGAACCCGCACACACGCCGAGCCACCGGATGGGCGCGCTCGCAGAGCAGGTACGCCGACTGCCCGGAGCCGTGCGCAGCGACCACCCCAGGACATCGTTCGCGGGGATCGGGCCACACGCCACGGCCCTGATGCGCGGCCACGCGCCCGACTGCCACTACGGCGAACGCTCACCGCTGGGCCGCATGGAGCGGGTCGGCGCGCACGTGCTGTTGTGGGACGTCGGCTTCGCCGCCAACATCGCCTTCCACCTGGCCGAATACCGCGTCGGGCAGCCGCCGACGACCGGATACCGCAGCCTGGTGCGCGATGCCCGAGGCGACCGACGATGGGTCGACACGGTGGACACCCGACTGGGCAACCACGACTTCGCGGTGCTGGGGGAGGCGTTCGAACGCACCGGGGCGGTGCGCGTGGCCGCGGCCGGGCAGCGGCGGGCGAGGCTGTTCCGACTGGACGAGGCCGTCGGCTTCGCCACGACGTGGTTGCGGGAGCACCGCCCGGATCGCTGATCCGGCAATCGTGTGATGTGTGAAGGGGGACGCATGGGGGACACGACGAGCCACTACTTCTACCTGAGCCACGTCCGCAGGACGGACGATCTGTGGGTCCGCGAGTTCTTCGGCGATCTGTCGCTCGTGGTGGCCGAACGCACCGAAGGATCCACGGAACAGGTGGGCGTGCTGCCCGACCGGCGCCCGGGCCCGCCGTCCGCCGACCTGATGGACCGCTGTCTCAAGCTGGTCGTACTGCATTCGTCGCGCTACTTCACCCGGGAGGACTGCACCCGGGAGTGGGCCTTCTTCCAACAGCGAACCGAGGTGCACTGGTCGCGCACCAAACGCTCGATGGACGTGATCGTCCCGATCATCTGGACCCCGATGCCGCCGGGCGTGGAGCGGATCGCACCGAGCGGGGACTGGCCCGCCGAGATCCGGGTCTCGTCGCCGACCTACGAGCAGGAGGGACTGCTGCACCTGCTGCGGTTCAAGCCGCGCTACCACCGGGAGTACGAGGAGGTCCTGCACGCCGTCGCCGACCGCCTGCTGTCCCCGTCGACCTCCCCCCGCGCCCGGGTCGCGCCGCCGGGCCACGGCCTCAACGGGCGGGCCCGGCCGGTTCCGGTCGCCGCGCCGCACCACACGGTGGATTTCGTGTTGTCCGCCCCGGGGGTGGACGAACTCCCGGCCGAGCGCACGAATCGAAGGTTCTACGGAGCCGATCCGCTCGACTGGGCGCCCTACGATCCCACCGAGACGGGGTCCCTGGTCGCGCTCGCCCGGGAGACCGCGGGCGAATTGGAGTTCACCTCGACCGTGCAGCTCCTCGACGAGACCCTGCCCGCGCTGACCGACCGGCGGCCGAACCCGAGACAGCTGACCGTGCTGCTCCTGGACGCCTGGATCACCCGGACGGCGGCCCTGTGTTCGCTGCTGACATCCGTCGACGACGCCGTGGTCTCGGCCGCCGTGCTGGAGCCCAGAGCACGAGACGACACGGAGTCCGCCGCCCACGCGGACGTGCTCGACGCAGCCCTGGATCGATGTCTGCCCCGACTGCGCGGCAAGTATCCGGTACAAAGCGGCTGTTGGGCGGTGCCCGATCGCGATCGCTTCACCCGCGCCCTGCGTGAGACGCTGGCACGGGCACAGAACGACGCCATGAAGGCGGACACGTACCGACGATCCCCCGTCATGCCGACCGGAAGTTTCGACAGGCTCCCCCTGCTTGGAGGTTCCTCCTCGTGAACCAGGACCCGGCCGCCCCCGAACCTTCGGCCCCCGGCACCGTGGTGACGTTCTACTCCTTCAAGGGCGGCACCGGCCGGACCATGGCGCTGGCCAACGTCGCGTGGATCCTGGCCGGGAACGGCCTGCGTGTGCTGACCATGGACTGGGACCTCGAAGCCCCCGGCCTGCACCCGTACTTCGGTCCATTTCTGGGCGACCGCGGCCTCGACTCCACGCCCGGCGTGATCGACCTGGTGCGCACCTTCGACATGCTCGAACCCAAACCGGCGCCCGAACACCTTCGCGAGTACGCCCGGGTCGACCGCTACGCGTCCTCGCTGCGCTGGAACTTCGCCGACGGCGGCTACATCGACTTCGTCTCCTCGGGCAAGCGCACACCGGAGTACTCCGAGACGGTCAACACCTACGACTGGCGCGGCTTCTACGAACGGCGGGACGGCAAGGAGCTGTTGCTCGCGCTGGGTGCGGACATCCGCGAGCACTACGACTACGTCCTGATCGACAGTCGCACCGGTTTCAGCGACACCTCGGGGATCACGACCCTGCTGCTCCCCGACGTGCTGGTGAACTGCTTCACGCTCAGCACCCAGGCCGTCGACGGTGCGGCGAGCGTGGCCCGAGACGTGCAACACGCGGCCCCCCGGGTGCGGATCCTGCCCGTGCCGATGCGGGTCGACTACTCGGAAATGATCAAGCTGGAGGTCAGCCGGGACTACGCCCGCCGCAGGTTCGAGCCCTTCCTGGCCCACCTCTCCGCCGCGGGGCGGGAGAAGTATTGGGCGGACGTGGAGATTCCGTACAAGCCCTTCTACTCCTACGAGGAGATCCTGGCCACCATCGGGGACCGCCCGCGCCAGGACACCAGCCTGCTGGCCGCGTACGAACGCCTGACCTCGGTGATCAGCCGCGGTCGGGTCGGGTCGCTCGTGGCGATCCCGGAGGAGCAACGACGCACGCTGCTGGCCCGGTTCGAACGGGTCCGCCCGCACGAGGCCGAGGCGGCCTCCGCCCGGGTCCGCATCGAGTACGCGCAGCGGGACCGGATGTGGGCGAAGTGGATCGCCGTGCAGTTGCGCGCCGTCGGGATGACGGTCACGCTGCGGGCCGCCGGCGTCGCGGTCGAACCGCCGCCGATGCCGGCGGGATCCACCGCGGCCGGCGGCGCGCCGGACGTGGTGATCGCGTTGTTGTCGCACGAGTTCGCGCTCACTCCGCTCGCCCGGGAGGTGCTGCAACTCGCCGTCGACACCAGGCCCGACGCGCCGCGGGTGATCAGCGTGCAGCCGCTGGAACCCGTGCTCGACGAACCGGTGTTGCTCAACCTGCCCGGCGCGACGCTGGTGGCGCTGAACAACCTCGGTGCGGAGGAGGCGCGTGCGGTGATCCTGGGCGCCTTCGCCCTGACCCCGCCCGATACGCCGGTGTCGCCCGACCCCAGGTTCCCGGGACGGGAGGCGAGGGTGTGCAACGCCCAACCGCGCTACGGCGTCTTCACCGGTCGCGACGAACTCCTGGAAAACCTTCGCGGCCTGCTCGGCGCCCACCCCCTCGACGGCACGAGCCCCCCCGGCGTCGCGCTGGTCTACGGCCTCGGCGGCATCGGCAAGACCCAGATCGCGTTGGAGTACGTGCACCGCTACGGCGCGCAGTACGACGTGATCTGGTGGATCGGCGCCAACCAGCACCGTCGGATCCCGCCGGCCCTGGCGGAGTTGGGCGACCACCTGCACGTGGCGGGTTCGAACGTCGCGGAACGCAGCCAGGCCGCGTTGATCGCGCTGGAGAGCGACGCCAACGGGCCGTGGTTGCTGGTCTACGACAACGCGGACAGCGAGGAGAATCCCGAGGGGCTGCGCCGCTACCTGCCGGCCCGGGGCCCGGGACATGTGATCATCACCTCCCGCGACGCGGCGGCCCGAGACGAATCGGAGCCCTTCCAGGTCGACGTCTTCTCCCGCCCGGAGAGCATCGCACTGCTCCGGCGGCGGGTCGGGAACCTGTCCGTACACGACGCGTCCGCGGTGGCCGCCGAACTCGGCGACCTTCCGTTGGCCGTCGAGCAGGCCGCGGCCTGGTTGCGGCAGACCGGCATGCCGGTCGACACCTACCTGGAGCAGGTCCGCGGCCAAGTGGGCCGCACACTGGCCGTGGTCGGGAACATGGGAGAGGGCACGGCGTCCTCCGACGGCACCCCGCTGACCGCGATCTGGCGGCTCTCGGTGAACCGCCTGAAGGCCGAACGGCCCGCCGCCGCTCGCCTGCTGGAACTGTGCGCGTTCCTGTCGCCCGAGCCGATCGCCACCCGACTGCTGTACGGCAACGTGGTCGGCAGCCACCTGGCGGAGCTGGAACCGGCGGTGCGGGACCCGATGGTGCTCGGCGACCTGATCCGCGACCTCGGCCACTACGCGTTGGCCCGGGTGGAACGCGAGACGGTGCAGGTCCACCGGCTCCTCCAGGCCGCGGTGCGGGAGTGGCTGGCCGAGGACGCCGAGACGTACGAGGCGACCCGGCACCTGGTGCACGAGGCGCTGGCCGCGGCCCGCCCGATGACCGGGGTGAACGAGGGCAGCGCCGAAGTCCGCGCGCAATACGCCGAGTTGTTGCCACACCTACAGGTCTCCGGAGCGATCGACAGCGCCGCTCCCGCAGTGCGCGAATGGATCGTGGGTCAGGTCCGGCACATGTGGCGCACCGGCGACCACGAGGCGGCGGTCGACCTCGGCGACGAGGTGCTGACCCGATGGCGGGAACGGATCGTTCCCGACGACGCGGACACCCTGCGGCTCGCCGCGCAGGTCGCGAACCCGCTGCGCTCGCTGGGGCGTTACCAGGAGGCACACGACCGGGACAAGGACACCCTGGGCAAACAGCGCCTGCTGGTCGAGCCGAACCAACGCCACATCCTGGTCACGGCCCGCAACTACGGCGCCGACCTGCGCGCCCTGGGCCGGTACCGGGAATCCTTCGAGCAGGAACAGAGCACCTACGAACTGAGCAAGCGCGCGTTCGGCCCGAACGACCCGGACACCCTCCGCGCCGCGAACAACCTGAGCATCTCGCTCAGCCTCGTGGGGCGCCCGATGGAATCGCTGCGCCTCAACGAGGAGAACTATCGTCGCCGCCGGCAGATCTTCGGCGACAACCACCCGGCGACCTGGCACTCGGCGAACCGGTTGGCGCTGGACCGCCGGGAGACCGGCGACTACCAGGGATCGCTGAGCCTGTTGCTGGACACGCGCGAACGGCAGGTCGCCAAGGAGGGCGAGAGCGGGGACGTGGTCCTGGTCACGGACCGGTTCCTGACCGTCACGCACCGGCGGATGGGCGATGCCGAAGCCGCCTTGACGCTGAGCCGGAACATCCTGACCACGCTGCGCAGCCGATTCGGCGAACTGCACCCGGACACGCTGGCGTGCGCGATCGGATTTGCGTGCGACCTGGCCACGCTGGGGCGCGAACACCCCGCCAACTACGCGGAGGCGGTGGACATCGCGACGGAGACCTACCAGCGGTACCGCGATCGGCTCGGGGACACGCATCCGTTCTCGCTCGCCTGCGCCACCAACCTGGCCATCTTCAACACGCTGTACGGCGAAGCCGCCCTCGCGCTCCGGTCGAGCACGGTGACGCTGGTCGCGATGGAGGACGCCCTGGGCGCGGACCACCCGATGACGCTGGCCTGCCGGACCACGCGTGCGGGTGCTCTCTCGGTCCTGGGCCGGCACGAGGAGGCGGCGGCCGAGGACGCCGTCGCCAACGCGGGATTCCGCCGGGTCTTCGCTCCCGATCATCCCCCGCGGGTGTTGTGCTCCGCCTACAACGCGGCGCTGGAGCGCCGACTGTCCGGAGCTCCGGGAGCCGAACGCGAGGTCAGCGAAGCGATGGCACGCGTCGAGTCCCATTCGGGCAGCCGACACCCCACGTACCAGCAGATGCTCCGGGGGCGCCGGATCAATTTCGACGTGGAGATTCCCCCGATCTGACCCACCCGCGCGGCGCGGGCGCGGAACGGCGTGGCCGCGCCCGGACGGGGGCGGACGGGCGGCGCGCGCACGCGAGCGGGATGGGCCTCGCCCCGGCGCCCCGGTCACCCCGCCGGGCCGCCCCGGTCACCCCCGCCCGGCCTGCCCGCCGGTCACCGCGGCGGGAGCAGGCCGGGTGGAGGTACTTCGAGGGGGCCGCTCCGGTACCTCGTCCGAGGCCCCCGACCCTCCGTCGGGACCGCCCCCGTCACCCCGCCGGGGCGAGGCCGGTGAGGCCCGATGGCAGGTCGCGGGTGTGCACGACGCCGAGTCGCTGCGTCGCCCGGGTCAGCGCCACATACAGGTCGGCAAGCGCGAACGCGGCCGGCTCCACCACGATCACGGCGTCGAACTCCAGCCCCTTGGCCTGCTTGGGGTCCAGCAGGACCAACGGCCGGGTGAGGTCCGGCTCGACGCCTCGTTCGGCGTGCGGAACCGCGGCCGCCACCGCATCGATCAGCTCGCGCGGCGCGATCACGGCGAGCCGCCCGTCGACCGGAGTGCCCGGCTCGCCGCCGCCGGTGCCTTCCCGCGTGCCCGGCTCCCGAGCGGCCGCCGGGTCGGCGACCCCCTCGTGGGCGACCGCCCACGCCACGGCCGCCGGCAGGTCCGCGGTGTGGAGCGACCACGGCTTCACGCCGGTCGAGCGCACCGATTTCGGCGGCTCGAACCCCGGGTGGGCGGCCCGCACGACCTCGGCCGCGACGTCCATGATCTCGGTCGGCGTACGGTAGTTCACGCCCAGCCGGACCCGTTCCCAGCGGCCCTCGACATACGGCACCAGGATGCGTTCCCACGACCCGCACCCGCCCGGCTCCGAGGTCTGCACGGGGTCGCCGACCAGGGTCATCGACCGGGTGGGGCTGCGCCGCATCAGCAACCGCCAGGCCATCGCGGACAGTTCCTGGGCCTCGTCGACCACGATGTGGCCGTACGCCCAGGTGCGGTCCGCCGCCGCGCGCTCGGCGGAGGTGCGGTGGTCGAGTTCCTCCTGACGTTCCGCGAGGCGCTCGGCGTCCACGAGGTCGTGGGCGCTCAGCACCTCGGACTCCTCGTCGTCGCGGTCCTCGAACTCCTGCGTGCGTGAGCCGTACGACAGGTCGAGCACGCCCTGCGCGTACGCGATCTGCCGGCGCCGCTCGGCCGCCGCCGCAGCCCGCGCCAACGAGTCGTCCTCACCCAGGAGTTCGGCGGCCTCGTCGAGCAACGGTACGTCGGCCACCGTCCATTCGTCGCTCGTCCAAGTCCCGAAGACCGGGTCGTACACGGCCGGACGCCGGACCGCCGCCGCGTCCTCCTCGGACAGGTACACGGGTTCGGCAAGGTAGTCCGCGACCAGGCCCTGCGGAGTCAGGCGCGGCCACAACTCGTCGACGGCCGCCTGCACGGCCGGGCTCTCGGCGACCGACATCGCCAACTGCGCGATCTCGCCCGGGCCGAGGAAGTTCGGCCCGCCGAACGGGTCCGCACCGAGCCGGTCGACCAACTGCTCCGTAAGGCCGTCGATCACGCGCGACGCGAACGCCGCCCGGGCGAGGTTGTGTGGCAGCAGCGTTGCCCGCGCCCTGCTCCGGGCGGCCTTCGCGATGTCCGCGTCGAGGAACAGGTCGCCGTCGTCGTGCCCGATCACCAACGGTGTCGCCGGCACCGTCTGTTGGTCGGCCACGAAGCGGCCCAGCACCTCGGCCATCGCGGCCCGGCCCTTGACCTCGGCGGCCTCCGGGGTGTCCATGGCGGTCGCGGTGACGCCCGGGAACAGCTCGCCGGGCGTGGCGAACTGCACGCCCGTCTCGCCGAGCGAGGGCAGGACGTCCTCGATGTAGCCGAGGAAGGCGGGGTTGGGGCCGACCACGAGTACGACGCGGCGGGTCAGGTGCTCGCGGTTCGCGTACAGCAGGTATGCCGCGCGGTGCAGGGCGACGACCGTCTTGCCGGTGCCCGGGCCGCCCTCGACCACGAGCACGCCGCGGTGCGGCGCACGGATGATCCGGTCCTGCTCGGCCTGGATGGTCTGCACGATGTCGTGCATGCGCCCGGTGCGTGCCGCGTCGAGCGACGCGAGCAGGACCGCGTCGGCGTCCGAGCCCTCGAAGCCGGTGCGGGTGTCGTCGGTGAGGTCGAGGATCTCGTCGTGCAGCCCGGTGACCCGCTGCCCGGAGGTGGTGATGTGCCGCCGGCGCCGCAGACCCATCGGAGTGTGCCCGGTCGCCAGGTAGAACGGCCGGGCGAGGTCGGCGCGCCAGTCGATCACCATCGGGGTGTGCTCGGCGTCGTCGCGGCGGATGCCGATCCTGCCGATGTGGTGGTCGGCGCCGTCGCGGAACAACAATCGCCCGAAGCACAGGCCGTTCGCGCCGGCGTCGAATGCCGCGAGCAGACCCGAGTGCTCGAACACCGCGATGTCCCGCTCGACGCGCGCCTGCCGAGTGCCGTCGTGCTCGCGCCCGAGCGCGCTCGTCACGGCGGCCTCCGTCTGGGCACGCAGCTCCGCGAGGCGTGCGTACAACACATCGACGAATTCCTGCTCGTGTCGCAATTCGGCGTTTGACAATTCGACTCCCGGCCGGATACAATGTCGTCATTCAGCTTCCCGAATACTGTGAACAACCGGTATTCAGAACCATCCAATATACCTCGTGCAAAACCCCGGATGTCAAGAAACCCCGAGCGTCTCGACGCTCGGGGTTTTCTCGTTGTCTCTCGCGTCATTGCCCGGCGCGTCCTAACCTCTCCGCATCCTTGTTCCGGTAATGGAATCGACTCGCTTGCGGGCCGCGAGCGAATTGCCCGAATACCCGCGGGCGCACGGCTCGGCCGGTCGTCGCGTCCATCGATTCGGCCGGACTGCGCGAGCGCATGTCGGTCCAATTGGTCTCGACGTCGGCCGGACCGTGGGAGTCCCCGAGACCGTCGCCGGCCCGGATGCCGCTGGTGTGGTTCGGCAACTGCCGTACGGTGACGGGTTTGAACGACCCGTCGAGCAGGCCCGGGAGGTAGTGCTGTAACGACTCACTCGGACCGGTCCGGCCGTCCGCATGCCCGGCGTCGGGAGCATCCCCACGAAGGTCCGCGAGTGTCGGAGCCCGCGATTCCAACTGTTCCGTTTGCTGTTCCGGTCGTCCCGAACGACGCTCGGACAGCCGTTTGACCAGGGCGGACGGCCGCCGGGCTGTTCGGAACGGGCCCGGGCCGTTGTGGGCGCCGGGCCCGCTCGCCCAGGCTCTGTCGTGGCCCGCCGGGCCGAGGGCATTCCGGTTCGACCGCGTCGAGCAACGGCGACGCGGCGTCAGCGAAGGAGAAGATCCATGACCAAGTTCACGCGAGCGATCGCCGATCGCCTGGTGGAACGGCTCGTTCCCGCAGGTACGGCCCACGCGGTCGCCTGCCACAAGGCCGGTTCGAAGTGCATCAACGGCAGCTGCGCCGGCCAGAGCAAGTACACCCAGTACCGGATGAACTGTGACGACGGCAGCTACTACTACGCATTCGGCCACTGCGGCTGCTGACGCCGGCCGGTCGGAGGAGTCCTCGGGCACGGGGGCGGACTCGGTCCGTACCGCAGGAGTGAGGGGGCGTCGGTGGTCTCCACGCGGGTCCACCGGCGCCCCCGATCCGTTTCCGGGGGTGCTGTCCCGTTCTTGTTCTCGACTCCCGTTCACGCCCTGTGTCAGGTCTTTGTCCCCGTCCCTGTTCTCGCTTCGTGGGCCGACCGGCCCGACGGCGTCGAGCCGTCACGATCGAAGGGTGGCCTGCGCCATGGAACTCGCCGCGATGTCCTGCCGGGCCCTGCTGTGGGTCGTTCTCGCGGTCGCGGTGGTGAGCAAGCTCCACTCCGCGCGATCCTTCGCGGCGTTCGTGCGCTCGGTCCGGGCGTTCGCCGTGGTGCCCGCCCGCCGCGCCCGTGCCGTGGGCTGCCTTGTCGTCGGGGCGGAAACCGCCGGGATCGTGTTGTTGTCGTCGCCGGGACCGGCGGCGTTCGTGGGATTCGTGCTGGTGGGCTGCCTGCTCGCGGTGTTCACCCTCGCGATGGCGGTGTCGCTTCGACGCGGCGTGCGGGTGTCCTGCCGCTGCTTCGGGGCTTCCGCGATCGACACGGGCCCGCTCCAACTCGGTCGCAACGGCTTCCTGATCGTCGTGGCGGCCATCGGCGCGGTCGGGGCGCCCCACGGCCTGCCGGACGCCCCCGGCGGCCTTGCGGTCACCATCGGCATCGGCCTGATCACGGGCGTGACGGTGACCGTTCTGGACGACGTATCCGAGTTGCTGCGCGACGCCTTCCCCGTCGCCGCACGGAAAGGGCAAGGGTGACCATGCCGTATCTCATCGCGGCCGTCGTGCTCGTCGGCGCGCTGTGTCTGCTCGACCTCCTGCTGACCGTGGGCCTGGTTCGAAGACTGCGCACGCAGCAGGCCCAGGGCCCGCGCCGGTCCCCGGACATGGTCGACGACGAAGGCATGTTGCCTCCGGGCGCCCTCGTGGGGGCCTTCGAGACCCGCACCGTCGACGGCGGACCCCTGCACAGGCGCGACCTTCGCACCGGGACCGTCGTGGTGTTCATGTCGCCCGGATGCCCGCCGTGCCATGAGAAGTTGCCGCGGGTGGCGGCGGCGCTGCGGGCAACTTCCGCGGATGCGGCCGTTGTCGTCGTCGCGGGCGGACGGGCCGCGGATCCGGACACCCGGCAGATGATCGAGGAACTGGCACCGGTCACCCGGGTCGTGCACGAATCCGTCGATGGACCCGTGACCGAGGCGTTCGCGGCCCGCGCCTTCCCGGTGATCTGCCGGGTGCGCGCCGTCGGGGACGAACTCGTGGTGGAGGCCGTCGGCGACCACGTGCTGCCGGCCCTCGTGCCCGCGGTCCCGTGAGTGCGGAGACGGCGTCGTCGCCGGGGTCGCGGCGGTTGGCCGCGGTGCTGCGATCGGCGACGGGACTGGCCTTTCGGGCGGCGCCCCGGCATCTGGCGGTCCTGACGCTGCTGACCGCGCTGGGCGCGGTGTTGCCGATCGCCGCCGCGTGGACCGTGCGGGCGGTGCTGGAGCGGCTGGCCGCGGGCGGCGGGGTCGAGGCGCTCCTCGTGCCGGCCGGGCTGCTCGCCACGACCGGAGTGGCCGCCGCTGCGGTGCCGCATCTGGCGCGGTACGTACAGGCGCAGACGCAGCGCGCGACCGCGCTGCGCGCCCAGGACTCCCTCTACCGAGCAGTCGACGGCCTGACCGGTCTGAGCAGGTTCGAGGACCCGAGGTTCCTGGACCGGCTGCGGCTGGCCCAGCAAGCCGGCGGCATGACGCCGATGCAGGCGGTCAACAGCACACTGGGGGTGCTGGGCGGGGTGCTCACCATCGGCGGTTTCCTCGGCTCGCTGATCGTCGTGAGCCCGCTCCTGGCCGCCGCCGTGCTCCTGGCCGGGGTGCCGGTGCTGCTCGGCGAGTTGGCGATGAGCCGGCGGCGGGCGGCGATGCTCTGGGACATCGGGCCCGCGGAGCGCCGTGAGATGTTCTACTTCCAAGTGCTGACCAACGCGCAGGCCGCCAAGGAGATCCGGCTGTTCGGGATCGGCGGATTCCTGCGCGAGCGCATGCTCACCGAACGACGCAGGGCCGACGCGGCGAAACAGGCGGTGGACCGCCGGGAGCTGACCATCCAAATCGGCCTCGGGGTGCTCGCGTCGGTGGTGGCCGGACTGGGCCTGCTGTGGGCGGTCCGGGAGGCGGGACGGGGCCGGATCGGCATCGGCGACGTCGCGCTGCTCGTGGCCGCACTGCCCGCCGTACAGACGGCACTCGCCGCGCTGGCCAACGACATCGCGGGTGGACACCAGGCGCTCCTGCTCTTCGACCACTACGTCGTCGTCCGGGAGACGGGGGACGACCTGCCGGTGCGCGCCCGCCCCGAGCCGGTGCCCGCGCTCCGGCACGGCATCGAACTGCGCGACGTGTGGTTTCGCTACGGCCCGGACCACCCCTGGGTGTTGCGCGGGGTGAACCTCACGATTCCCGCGGGCCGTTGCGTGGGCCTGGTGGGGCTCAACGGCGCGGGTAAGACGACGCTGATCAAGCTCCTGTGTCGGCTGTACGACCCGGAGCGCGGCCGAGTGTTGTGGGACGGCACCGACTTGCGGGCGTTCCACCCCGTCGAGTTGCGCAGGCGGATCGGGGCCACCTTCCAGGACTACATGGAATACGACCTCACCGCCGGCGAGAACATCGGACTCGGCGACCTGGACCGGCTGACCGAGCGGGACGCCATCGAACGCGCCGCGCGCCTGTCCGGCATGCACGAAACGATATCCCGCCTGCCCGACGGCTACCGCACCATGCTCAGCCGAATCTTCTTCTCCGAGGAGGACAAGGGCGACCCGGGCACCGGCGTCGTCCTGTCCGGCGGACAGTGGCAGCGCATCGCGCTGGCGCGTTCGTTGCTGCGCGCGGACGCCGACCTGCTGATCCTGGACGAACCCAGCTCCGGACTCGACGCCGAAGCCGAGCAGGAGATCCATCTGCGGCTGCGCGAACACCGAGCGGGCCGGACCAGCCTGCTGATCTCGCACCGGCTCGGCGCGCTGCGCGACGCCGATCCGCTGGTCGTGCTCGAACACGGTCGGATCGTCGAACAGGGCACGCACGACGAACTGATGCGCACGGGCGGGGCCTACGCCCGGTTGTTCACGATGCAGGCCGACGGCTACCGGCGCGGATCCGGTGACGTCCCCGACTCGCTCGTCTCCTGAGGAGGTACACCATGTGGCCGGTCGGCAGACGGCTGTTGCCGCTCGCGATCGTGGTGATCGGGACGCCCCTGTCGGCCGCCCTGGCGGCCCGGCGTCTGCTCGCCGTGATCACCGTCGCCGGCGCCAGCATGGAACCGGCCTACCGCAGCGGCGACCGGGTGCTGGTGCGGCGGTTCGGCCGGCGCGAGCCGGCCGGTTCGGTCACCGGTCGGGTCGTGGTCGCCACGTGGCGACCACCCTCGGGTGCGCCGCCGGGAGAGCCCGCGGCGCCGCACACGTCACCCGACGGGCGAGCCTGCGCGCCGCCCGATGCCCGCGGCCGGATGATCAAACGGGTCGCGGCCGGCCCCGGCGATCCGGTTCCCCGGGGCCTGGGCCCGGCCCTCGCCGCCGAGGCCGGGCGGCCCGTGCCGCCGCAACGGTTCGTCCTGCTGGGCGACAACGCCGCGCACAGCCACGACTCCCGCCACATCGGCTACCTCGAACGCGCCGACATCCTCGGGGTCGTGATCCGCGGGCTTGGACCCGGTCGCCGAGCCGGCCCCGGCGGCCGGCCGGGGCCGGAAGTGCCGCCCGGGCCGTCGGCCCGGGCGGGCGGGCTCAGGATCCGTCGGGGCGCAGGGCGCCGTGGGTGACCATGTCGATGGCGGCGTCGACGTCCGGGGTCAGCCAGCGGTCGTCGCCGAGGGCGGGGACCCGTTCGCGGAGTCGGTGGTGGAGCGCGTCGGTTGCCTTGGCCAGGGGCAGGTCGCCCATGGTGGGTCGGGCGAGGTCGATGCCCTGGGCGGCGAGCAGGAATTGCACCGCGAGCACGATCTCGGCGCGGGAGAGGTTGTCGTCGAGGTTGCGCACCGAGGCCATGGCCATCGTGTTGTGGTCCTCCTGCCCGAACTTCTCCGGGCGCGAGAGCACTCCGGCCGGCATGGCGCGGGTCTGCATCTCGGGGATCAGGGCCGCTCCCACGGTCTGTACCTGCACCAGGCCGGAGTTGAGACCGACCGGCGGGCCGGCGAGGTTGTCGGGCAGTCCGTAGCTCCACTTGGAGGCGATCAGGCGACCGGACAACTCGTGGGAGAGTACGGCGACATCGGTGATCTGGGCGTTGAGGGTGTCGATCGCGTGCCCGATCCGGGCGCCGTCCCAGTTGCCTCCCATCACGAACTCCCAGGTGTGGTCCGGGCGTTCGAACAGGAGTGGGTTGGACGTCGAGGCGTTGGCCTCGCGGGTGATGATGGTCTGGGCCTCGTCCAGTGTCTGGCGGGCGGTCGCGGTGATGTGCGGGGCGGCGCGGACCGAGACCGCGTCCTGCACGCGGGGGGACTTCTCGCCGTACCTCTCCCGGCCCTGTTCGGTCATCCAGGCGCTGTCCGCGGTGAGTTCGCGCAGCCGGGCGGCCTCGTGCTCCTGGGCCGGGATGCGGCGTTCGGCGTGGGTGCGCTCGTCCAGGGAACCGGCCTCGGCGCGCGTGGCCTCCAGGAACAGGGCGAATGCGCCGCGGAATTGGTCCAGGAACCGTTCGGCCCGGTCGACCGACGCCGTGTAGCGGGCCGTCAGCACACCGCTGCCGCTGATCAGCGGCAGCGTCTCGCCCGCCTCCAAGGGGAACTCGACCGGCAGACCGGCCTGGCGCAGGATCTCGGCCGCCCCGCGTGCGGGCCCCTCGCGCAGCCGGGCCGTGCCCGCGTCGCCGGTGAGCACGAGCCCCGCGGCGGCCATCGGCTGGAGGTCCCCGGTGCCCAGGGATCCGATCGATGGCATCACCGGGGTCACGCCCGCGTTGACCAGCGCCAGCATGCGTTCGACCATCTCGGGCCGCACCCCCATCCGGGCCCGGGCCATCGCGTTCGCCCGCAGCACCAGGGCCAACCGGGCGACACCGGGCGGGAGTTCCTCTCCGGTGCCGGCCGCGTGCGAGCGCAGCACCCGGCGTTGGAAGTCGCGCTGCTCGGCGTCGGTGAGGGGGCGGTCCTTGAGCGGACCCAGTGCCTGGTTCCAGCCGTACACGCGTTGGCCGCGGCTCAGCGCGAGCAACCCACCCTCGCGAGCCGCGCGCATGCGGTCGGCGGCGGCCGGCGCCAGTTGCACCGGTCCGGCGTTGCCGTGCAGCACCGCCCGCATCTGGGCCACCGTCAGGTGGTCCCCGTCGAGGGTGATTGCGACCGCCTTCTTGCCACCCGTGGGTGCGACCGCTTGCGCGGCGTGCCGGGGCGCGGGGCCGGCCGAGCCGGTCACCAGGGCCGAGGACACGGCGACGGCCAGGACGACTCCGGTCGAACGCCGGCGCCGCGCGGGGCCCGAGCGCCGGCGGGAGGCCGCCGCGTCGGGCCGGGATGCCGCACGGCGGAGAGAGAGAAATACGTTCACGTCATGGCCATCGACCGATCACCGGGATACTTGAATAGTCGGATGAACAGTGACATTCAGGACCGATCGCATCGCATGGGCACGGACGACCGAGGACGTCGGGCGGCGGCGCCGCCCGACGTCCCGACCGACTCAGCGGTGGGTGAACGACGGCGAGCGCTTCTCGGTGAACGCCGCCATGCCCTCCTTCTGGTCCGCCGTGGCGAACGTGGCGTGGAACAGCCGACGTTCGAAGCGCACGCCCTCGGCCAACGTGGTCTCGAAGGCGCGGTTGACGCTCTCCTTGGCCATCATCGCGATCGGGGCCGACATGCCCGCGATGGTCGCAGCCGTGGCCAGCGCCTCGGCGCGGAGGTCGGCGGCGGGGACGATGCGCGAGACCAGGCCGGCGCGTTCGGCCTCGTCCGCGTTCATCGTGCGGCCGGTCAGACACAGGTCCATCGCCTTGGCCTTGCCGATCGCGCGGGTCAGCCGTTGTGAGCCACCGATGCCCGGGATGACGCCGAGCTTGATCTCGGGCTGGCCGAAGACGGCGGTGTCGGCGGCGAGGAGGACGTCGCACATCATGGCGAGTTCGCAGCCGCCGCCGAGCGCGTAGCCGGAGACCGCGGCGATGGTGGGCTTGCGGACGTCGCCGAGTCGGTCCCACGCGGAGAACCAGTCGGAGAGGTAGACGTCCATGTAGTCGTTGGGCTGCATCTCCTTGATGTCCGCGCCGGCGGCGAAGGCCTTCGCGGACCCGGTGATCACCAGAGCGCCGACGTCCGGGTCGCGGTCGAGCGTGGTCGCGGCGTCGACGACCTCGGCCATCACCTGCAGGTTGAGGGCGTTGAGCGCCTTGGGACGGTTGAGCGTGATCAGCGCGGTGCGATCGTGACGCTCGACCAGGATGGTCTCGTACTCGGTCATGCCGGGTCGTTCCCTTCGCCGGTGGCGGTGGCGGTGTGGTCCCTGATGGTGTGGATGACGGCGGAGAAGTCGCGCTCCGCGCCGCCGTTCTCGGCGAACGCCGCGTACATCTCGGCCGCGTGCAGGCCCAGTTCGGCGGACACGCCGCCCGCGCGGATCGCGTTGGCGGCCAGCCGCAGGTCCTTGGCCATCAGGGCTCCGGCGAAGCCGGGTCGGTAGTCGTGGTTGGCGGGACTGGCCGGTACCGGTCCGGGCACCGGGCAGTTCGTGGTCAGCGCCCAACACTGTCCGGAGGCGGCCGAGGCGACGTCGAACAACGCCTGGTGGGAGAGGCCGAGGTGCTCGCCCAGCACGAACGCCTCGCTCACCGCGATCATCGTGGCGCCCAGGATCATGTTGTTGCAGATCTTCGCGGCCTGTCCGGCCCCGGGCGGTCCGCAGTGCACGACGCGGCGCCCCATCGCGGTCAGCACGGGCTCGATCGCGGCGAAGTCCGCGTCGTCGGCGCCGACCATGAACGTGAGCGTGCCGGCGACCGCGCCGACCACTCCGCCGGACACCGGCGCGTCCAGGGCGCGGCGCCCGGACGCGCGTACCGCCTCGTGCGCGGCGTGTGCGTCGGCGACGTCGATCGTCGAGCAGTCGACGAACACCGCGCCGGCGGGTGCGGCGGCCAGGAGGCCCTCCGGGCCCAGGTAGCAGTCCAGGACGTGTGCCCCGCCGGGCAACATGGTGATCACCACGTCCGCGCCGGCGACGGCCTCCGCGGGCGACCCGGCGATCCGCACACCGTTGTCCCGGGCCTGCTCCAGGGCCTGCGGCGCCGGGTCGAACCCGGTGACGACGTGTCCGGCCGCGACCAGGTTGGCGGCCATCGGGCCGCCCATGTTGCCCAGCCCGACGAACGCGACGGTGTCGGTCATCGGCCGGCCTCCGAGGTCGCGGACGCGAGTTCCAGGCTCGACGCACCCTCGGCCGGCGCCCGGAAGAAGCGGGCGACGTCCTCGGCCCCCACGGCCTCCAGCGTCGCGGGCGACCAACGCGGCGCACGATCCTTGTCGATCACCTGGGCACGGATGCCCTCGGCCAGGTCGGGCGCGCTCAGCGCCGCGCTCGACACCCGGTATTCCTGCTCCAACACGGCCTCCAGGGAGCCGAGTTCGCGAGCCCGGCGCAGGCTCGCCAGGGTCACCTTGAGCGCGGTGGGCGACTTGGCACGGATCTGCTCGGCGGCCTGCTTCGCCGCCGGTTCCCCGCTGCCCTGGAGGCGTTCGAGAATCTCCTCGACGGTGTCGCACGCGTAGCAGGAGTCGATCCAGGCGCGACGCTCGGCGAGTTCGCCGGCCGGGGCCGGCTCGGTGAACCGCGCGACGACCTCCGCCGGTTCGCGCGTGGCCAGCGCCTCGATCACCGCGTCGAGCCGATGCGAGGGCACGAAGTGGTCGGCCAGGCCGCAGGCGATGGCGTCGCCGGCGCCGATCGAGGAGCCGGTCAGCGCCAGGTGCGTGCCCGACTCGCCCGGAGCCCGGGCGAGCAGGTGGGTGCCGCCGACGTCGGGAACGAACCCGATTCCGGTCTCCGGCATGGCGACCGTCGAGCGCTCGGTGACGATGCGCAACGCACCGTGCGCGGAGATGCCGACCCCGCCGCCCATCACGATGCCGTCCATGACGGCGATGTACGTCTTGGGGTAGCGGGCGATGCGGGCGTTGAGCCGGTACTCGTCGCGCCAGAAGTCCAGGCTCGCGGTGCCGCCGGCGACGGCGTCGGCGTGGATGGCGCGGATGTCGCCGCCCGCACACAGGCCGCGCTCGCCCGCACCGGTGATCACCACCAGCCGTACGCCGTCGTCGTGTTCCCACGCGGTGAGCGCGGCGTCGATCCGCCGAACCATGTCGTGGGTGAGCGCGTTGAGCGCCCTGGGCCGGTTCAGCACGATCCGGCCCATGGCCGCCTGCCGGTGGGTCTGCACCGGGTCCTGCTCGGGGGTGGGGGTCATCGGGCCGCTCCGATCAGTCCGCGCGCGACGATCACGCGCATGATCTCGTTGGTTCCTTCGAGAATGCGGTGCACCCGCAGGTCGCGCACGATCTTCTCGATGCCGTAGTCGGCGAGATAGCCGTACCCGCCGTGCAGTTGCAACGCGCGGTCGGCCACCGAGAAGGCGGTGTCGGTGGCGAACCGCTTGGCCATCGCGGACAGTTGCGACGCCCTGGGATCGCCCTCGTCGAGCGAGGAGGCCGCGTGCCACACCAGCGTGCGGGCCGCTTCGAGCTCGGTTGCCATGTCCGCGAGTTGGAAGCGCAGAGCCTGCGCGTCGATGAGCCGCGAGCCGAACGCCGCACGGTCGGTGAGATGGCGCACGGCGGCGTCCAGCGCGGCCTGTGCGCCGCCCAGCGAGCACGCGGCGATGCCGATCCGGCCGCCGTCGAGGGCACCCATCGCGATCCTGAACCCGTCGCCCTCGGCGCCGAGTCGGTGCGTCGCGGGCACGCGCACGCCGTCCAGGACCACCTGGCGGGTGGGCTGCGCATGCCAGCCCATCTTGCGCTCGTTCGGTCCGAAGGACAGCCCGGCGCTGTCGTCCTCCACGATGAACGCGGAGATCCCGTCGGCGCCGTCCGCTCCGGTGCGCGCCATCACCACGTACACCGCGGAGGATCCGGCGCCGGAGATGAACTGCTTGACCCCGTGCAGGAGATAGTCGTCGCCGTCGCGGGTCGCGCGGGTGGTCAGCGCGGCGGCGTCCGAGCCGGCTCCCGGCTCGGTCAGGCAGTAGCTGGCCAGGTCGTGCATCGAGCACAGACCCGGAAGCCAGCGTGCGCGCTGCGCCGGCGTGCCGTGCCGGTCGATCATCGAGGCGACCATGTTGTGGATGGAGTAGTAGGCGGCGATGGTCGGGCAACCACCGGCCAGCGCCTCGTAGATCAGTGCGGAGTCGAGTCGGTTCAGCCCCGAACCGCCCCGATCCTCGCCGACGGTGATGCCACCGAGGCCGAGATCGGCGCCCTTGCGCAGGACGTCGACGGGGAAGTGGCCGGTGCGGTCCCATTCGATCGCGTGCGGGGAGAGGTGTTCGCGGGCGAAGTCCCGGGTGGTCTCGACGATCGCGAGCTGGTCGTCGGTGAGTGCGGTCATCGGGTCAGTCCATCGTGGGGATGTCGAAGTTCGCGCTCTCGCGCGCGGTGGACGGCCAGCGCGAGGTGATGGTCTTGGTCCGGGTGTAGAAGCGGATCGAGTCCGGACCGTGCTGGTTCAGGTCGCCGAATCCGGATCGCTTCCAGCCGCCGAAGGTGTGGTAGGCCACCGGCACCGGGATGGGCACGTTGACGCCGACCATGCCGGTGTTCACTCGGCGGCCGAAGTCGCGGGCGGTGTCGCCGTCCCGGGTGAAGATCGCCACGCCGTTGCCGTACTCGTGCTCGCTGGCCAGGCGCAGCGCGTCCTCGTAGGAGGCCGCGCGGACCACGGACAACACCGGGCCGAAGATCTCCTCCCGGTACACCCGCATCGAGGGCGTCACGTGGTCGAACAGCGACGCGCCGACGAAGTAGCCGTCCTCGTGGCCGGGGACGTGCACGTCGCGGCCGTCGACGAGCAGTTCGGCGCCTTCGGCGACGCCGATGTCCAGGTAGCCGTGCACCCGTTCGAGTGCGTCCCGGCCGACCAGCGGGCCGAAGTCGGCGTCCCGGTCGTGGGAGGGGCCCACCCGCAGGGTGGCGATGCGCGCGACGAGCTTGTCCACCAGCGCGTCTGCGGTCTCGGCGCCGACGGGGACCGCCACCGAGATGGCCATGCAGCGCTCGCCGGCGGAGCCGTATCCGGCGCCGATCAGCGCCTCGACGACCTGGTCGAGGTCCGCGTCCGGCATCACGATCAGGTGGTTCTTGGCGCCGCCGAAGCACTGGGCGCGCTTGCCGTTCGCGGTGGCCGAGGTGTACACGTACTCGGCGATCGCGGTCGAGCCGACGAAGCCCAGCGCCTGCACGCGCGGGTCCTCCAGGAGCGTGTCCACGCTCTCCTTGCCGCCGTGGACCACATTCAGCACGCCCGGCGGCAGTCCGGCCTCGAGGAAGAGTTCGGCCAGGCGCAGCGGCACCGAGGGGTCGCGCTCCGAGGGCTTGAGCACGAACGCGTTGCCGCATGCGATGGCCGGGGCGATCTTCCACAGCGGGATCATCGCGGGGAAGTTGAACGGGGTGATGCCGGCGACCACGCCGAGCGGCTGGCGCAGCGAGTGCACGTCGATGCCGGTGCCCGCGTTGTCGGTGAACTCGCCCTTGAGCAGGTGCGGAATACCGATGGCGAACTCCACGACCTCCAAGCCGCGTTGCAGGTCGCCGTGGGCGTCGGCGATGGTCTTGCCGTGCTCGGCCGACAACAGGCGGGCCAGCGACTCGCGTTCGGGTTCGATCAGTTGCAGGAAGCGGGCCAGGACCCGGGCGCGCCGCTGCGGGTTCCAGTCGGCCCAGGCCGGCTGGGCCCGCTCGGCGTCGTCGATCGCGGCCAGGGTGTCGGCGCGATCCGCGAGCGGAACGCGTGCCTGTACCCGCCCGGTGTTGGGGTCGTACACGTCGCCGAACGCGCCGGATGCGCCGAGGACGTGCTTGCCGCCGATGAAGTGGGAAAGCTCGCGGATCATGAACGACCTGTCTCTCGTCAGGTGCGATCCGGAGGCGGGGCATGACCCGACCACGCAACGTCGGCGCGGGTGCGCGTGGTTGCCCGGGCGGGTCGACGTCGAAGTGGTCAGGAAAACCTGGTGGGTTCGACGTTCGCAGGATCATCCGGGGCGGGTGCGCAGACCGGTGTCATGCGTGTTTGCTCCATCCTCGTGGACAACACGGATATACCCGCGGCCGGTATCCTGACTTCCGGATCTACGCACGATGCCCGCCTTCCCGGCCTTCGCCAGTGGCTTGGTGCTGCGGCAGCGCACTCCCCGGTCACAGTGGCGGGACCATGTCGGATTCGCACCGACTTCCCTGCACCGCGGACCTTGTTGTTGAAGACGATATAGTCGGACGTCCTAGTAAGTCCAGCCGACCCGGTCCCGGCGACCGCGACCGGCCTGGTGCGTCAGGCCACGGGCGGTGGCTTCCGGGCGTAGGGAAGGTCGGGTCCCGCGGGCCTCCCGGTGTGGTCCCGGCGTTCGGCGACGAGTCCGGTGACGAATTCCGTGGTGACCCGAATCCACACCGTTTCCGCGCCGTCGCCGTCGATGTCGGGGAGCAGGCGATCCAGGTGCGCGACGGCGGAGGCATCGCGGACCCGGGAGGCGTGGCCCGTCACCGTACTCGTCCAACCGGTTTGCGCCGCGCGGTCGATGCGGTCGGCCTGGAACGCGACCACCGTGTCGAGCGCGGCCTTCGCGAGGGGCGAGTCGGTCGGAGCCCGAAACACCACGCACTCCCGGTCGAGGGCGAACGCCACCAGATGCACGGCCGGAAGAGCGCCCTCGCTCACCACGACGCGTCCCACCCCCGCGCTCGCCATCAGCTCCAGTGCCTCGTGGCGCCCGAGGGGGCGTTTCATCACGGCGTGTTCGCTCATGTCTCAACCCTCGAATCCCGCGCGGGCGCCGACACGGGGCCGACGGGCTCGTGCCGGTCGATTCCCTCGTGTCGACGCCGGGCCCGACGCCCCGCGCGCTCGACCGCGCGTCTGCTCTCCCGGACCCTGACCTCAGCCTTCCGCGCGCCCGACGCCCAGACCAGGGCCGACCGACCCGATCCCACAGGCCCAACGGCCGGTTGCCGCCGGGACCGGGTCGACCTCGTGGGACGGGCACGTTGCGAACGCACCCAGGCGACGGCGAGTTGCGCCGGGCGGGGCAGGAACGACGGGGGCGGCCCGCCACCGACGCAACGCGGCGCAGCGCGGATGCGGGCGGCCCTGGGCCCGGCCGCCTTCCCGGGCGATGGGTACGGCGGCCGGGCCGATCATGGGTGCGCACGGAGCGACGTCGATCGGGTTCGACCCGTGGCTACCGGAGCCTGCCCGCTGGGCCGGCCCGCACGCCCGACTCTGCTCCCCGTCCGCAACGTCGGGCAGAGCCGTTCGGCCCGGTCGGTTCCGGCGAAGGTCCCTTCGTGTGCGCACGACCGGGACGGGACGCCCCCGAGACGGAACGGACGGGCGCCCGACCGGTGCCGTCGCCACCGACGGAATCGGGCTCGGATCAGCGTTTGACATCGGCAAGTTGCTGCACGTGCGTTGCATGTGGTCGAGGGGTCTCCTACGCTCCAATCGGCTGCATGGGGACGTCGAACACCAGGAGCGCGCGGCGGACCGCCGACCGGCTCGCCGTGAGGTCCAAGGGCGTACGTTCCCACGAGGACGCGCCCCGTTCGTGCCTCCGCACTCCGTCCGCGGCGTGCGTCGCGGGCCGAGCGGTCGGGCACGGATGCACACGCGACACCGGGCATCGGTGCGTCGTCGTCGGGTGTGGCCGCCCATGATGTGATCCGCGGGACGGGAGCAGGTGTGGGGCGGAAGCGAATCACCGCGGTCGCCCACCCCACCGCACCGCCGGCCCGATCCCGCCCGCCCGTCCGGCCGCCGTGCGGCGACCGGACGCCTGCCAGGAATCCGAGGCACCGATGACCGACCTCGAATCGCTGCGCGCCCACTACGCCGCGACCCCCGACGGCCGCCCCAGCCGCTACCAGGCATGGGAAGTCGGCCGCGCCGTGGGCGACTCGATCACCCCGGCCACCTGCGATCCCGAGTACCGGACCTGGATGGTCGCCCATCTGGCACGCCTGCTGGACCGAGGACGCCCCGACTCCGCGCTGCTGAGCCTGGGCTGCGGCAATGCGATGGTCGAGGCCGAGTTGGTACGCGCGGGCCACCGGGTGCTCGCCGTGGACGCCCTGCCCGAGGCCGTCGACCTCGCCCACCGCAAGGGCGTGGACGCCGTCTGCGCGGACGTCCTGGTGTGGACGCCGCCGACCCGCGCCTGGACCGTCGTCTACGCCGACGGCCTGGCCGGCGACCTGCACCGGTACACCCGGGGTCTGGGCCCGGCCCTGGAACGTTTCCATACCTGGTCGCAGCCCGGCATCGGCAGCCTGGTCCTGTCCGACGACCCGCTCCACGTCGACCCGGACGCCCGGACCGGCCCGGACGTTCCCGGTTTCTCCTGGTTGTGCGCCCTCGCCCTGGCCGACGAAGCCGAAGAGGCCGGCTTCCGGGACGCGACCACCGCGACGATCAACTACCGAGGCCCCCTGTCCGGCCCCCGCGACCGCGCGGTCGTCACGGCCCTCCACTGACACGCGCCGGGAGTGGGCAGCGCGGGCCGCTCCGGTGCGGGGGAGCAGGGATCCCGGGTCGGCGCGCTCGCGATGCCCGTTCCGGGTGCGCGGTGTGCGGTGCCGGCACACCGCCGGGGCGTCACCGCGTCATCGCCGCCCGGTAGGGCCGGAAGAACGCGCGCAGTTCCTCGGCGTACAACTCGGGCTCCTCGAACGCCGCGAAGTGCCCGCCGCGTGCGGGCTCGGTCACCCGCACGAGGTTCGTCGTACGTTCGAGCCAGGCCCGCGGCGGGCGCACGATGTCACCGGGGAAGAGCGAGAAGCCGGACGGTACCTCCACCCGGCGGGCGAGCTGCGCGGGCGGGATCGCGGAGTTCGCGTGGTACATGCGCATCGACGAGCCGATCGTCCCGGTGAACCAGTACAGCGTGAGGTTCGTGAGGATCTCGTCCCGGGTGAACGACCGTTCCACGACGCCGTCGCAATCGCTCCAGGCCCGGAGCTTCTCGACGATCCACGCGGCGAGACCGGCGGGCGAGTCGTTGAGCCCGACGGCGGCGGTCTGCGGCTTGGTGCGGTGCATCGCGGCGTACCCGCCCTCGGCACCGCCCCAGACGGCGACGCTCTCGATCCAGGCGCGTTCCTCGGGCGTGAGTTCCGCCGGGTCCCCGGTGAACAGGGGCACGCCCCCGTCGGTCCGGTGCACGGCGACGACCCGGTCGGGGTGGTCGAGGGCGAGGTAACGGCTGACATGGCTGCCGATGTCGCCACCGGCCGCGCCGAAGCGCGGATAGCCCAGGACGTCCATGAGTTCGGCCCACAGGCCGGCGACGGCGATCGAGTCGAGCGGGGCGCCGGTGGGGCGGTCGGAATACCCGTAGCCCGGCATGTCGGGCACCACCACGTCGAACGCGTCGGCGGGATCGGCGCCGTGCGCGCCGGGATCGGTGAGCAGCGGGACGACCTTCGTGTACCGCCAGAACGAGTCCGGCCAGCCGTGGCCGAGCACCAGCGGCAGCACGGGCCCGGTCGGTGCGACGGCCCGAGCGTGCACGAAGTGGATCCCGAGCCCGCCGAGCGGGACGCGAAAGCGCGGCAGCCGGGCCAGTGCCGCCTCCTGCGCGGGCCAGTCGAAGCCGTCCGCCCAGTAGGCGACGAGCTCACGGAGATAGTCGAGATCGGTACCGAGCGACCACCCGGCCTCCTCGGGCGCGTCCGGCCAACGCGTCGCGCGCAACCGCGCCCGAAGATCCTCGAGATCCGCGGCCGCGGTCCGGGAGGTGAACGGTTCCGGGCGAGGCAGAGCATCCGACATGCCATGCATGCTAGTGCCGCGCCCGGTGGATCCTGGTGTGGGCCGCGCCGCCTGCCACATCTCGCGCGTAGCCCCCACCGGACCGGGGGCAGGCGCTCGACGCGCGCTGCGGTGGTGTGCGAACACGCCCACCGGTGGCGCAACATCGGTCCGGGGCCGAATCGGCCAGGTATGTGTGGGGTCCCTCGCTCCCGAAAGAAACGGACTCCTCGTGCGAACCCGACTGCCGCGTCAGCTCCCGATCCCCGAACGACGTCCACGCCGCGCCGGGTCGGCCCGAAGGCGTGCCCGAATCGCCGCGGTGGCGGTGGCGGCGCTGCTGAGCGTGACGGCCGCCGCACCGCCGTCGGGCACCTCGGTGCGATCCGATGCCCCGGCCGGATCCGCGCAGCAGGTGCCGTCGTTCGTCAAGACGCTGACCCCCGAACTCGTCGCGATGATGCAGCGGCTGCGCATCCCCGGGGCGATCGTGTCCATCCGTACCCCGGAGTGGGGCACGTGGACCACGACCCTGGGCACGGGCGACCTCGCCGACGGCACACCCATGCGTACCGCGGACCACATGCGGGTCGGCAGCATCACGAAGACCTTCACCGGGACGATCATCCTGCAACTCGTTCAGGCGGGACGGTTGTCGCTGGAGGACCCGGTGTCCGCGTTCCGGTCGGACGTACCCGACGGGGAACACATCACCATCCGCCAACTGCTCCAGATGACCAGCGGTCTGTACAACTACACCGAGGATCCCGACTTCAACCGCACTCTGGACGAGCGGCCGCAGACCCGGTGGACTCCGGACGAGCTGCTTGCGATCGCGTTCCGGCATCCGTCGTACTTCCCGCCCGGCGGGGGATTCCACTACTCCAACACCAACACGGTGCTGCTCGGCCTGATCGCCGAGAAGCTCACCGGCCAACCGCTCGCCGAGCTGTACCAACAGCACATCTTCCGCCCGCTCGGCATGTCCGAGAGCAGCCTGCCGAACGACTCCCGACTGCCGCTCCCGCACGCCCACGGTTACGAGTTCATCGGGAACGTGGAGAGCCTGACCGCGCCGGTACTGACCGGCAAGGAAGCGGCCTGGGCGGACTGGTCGGCCGGCAATCCCAAGGACGTCACCGACGCGAACCCCTCGTGGGCCTGGGCGGCCGGCGCCGCGGTCTCCACCGTCGACGATCTGCTGCGCTGGGCCCCGGCGTTGGCCACCGGCACCCTGCTCAGCCCCGAGATCCAGCGCGAGCGGCTGAAGTTCGTGCCCGCGTCGGACCAACCCGGGGCGCCCACATACGGCCTCGCCATCGCGGACTTCGCCGGCTTCCTCGGCCATGACGGCCAACTGCCCGGCTACAACAGCTTCGTGGGGTACAACCCGCAGTCCTGCGCGACCGTCGTGGTCCTGGTCAACCTCAACCAGTCGCCCGACGGCAACGCCCCGGCCAACGAACTCACCAAACTCATCCTGGCGAAGGTCTTCCCCGGGTCACCCGCGTAGCCTGCGCCCACTCGTCGCAGCCGATGGCCCGCGGCGGAGCCCGGCGGACTCCGCCGCGGACCCGAGGCCCGAACCCCCGGGGGGCCGAACCCCCGAAGCCCGAACCATCGAGGTCCGAACCCCCGGGGCCCGAACCCTCGGGGGAGCGGCGACCACCGTGCTCGTACGCACGTGTGCGGTACGCGAGTCACCCGGGATGGGCGTACAACGCGTGTTCGCCGGTGCGGAGCTCGCCGTCCGCCCCGATCAGCGTGGCGCGCGTGGTCGGTGCCGCGGCGCACCAGGTGGGGCGCAGGCCGAGGAGGAAGGCGTGTCGGTAGGCGGAGGCGATCGCCGCCGCGCCCGCCTCGTCCAGTACGTCCGTGTCCATCAGGTCGAACGTCACCTCGACGACGTCGTCGGGCAGGGCGTTGATCCGCGCCACCAGATCCTTGCGCAGCCGGTGCGCGACGGACGCGTCCACGGTCCTCGGTACCACCACCCGCGCACGGCCCTGCTCCACCAGACACTCACAGGCCCAGGTGTCGACCACTGTCTCCCCCATCCCACGTCGAAGAACACGCCCGCAGGGGCGGGGCGTTCCGCTTCTTCGAGTCCACCGCACGCCGGGAGTCCCCGCACGGTCCGATACGCAAACGAGACGAAATCGAGGGCAGCACCGGGCCTGGCGGCGACCGGCCGGCCCACACCGGCACGTCCGACGGCCGCCGAAGCGTAGCCGGAGCCGGATCGCAGCGCCACGCGGATCGATCACGAATCACGCTTGCGGGGTGTGAAGTCGGTCCCGAGAGCGGCCGAGCGCACACCGAGCGGTCGAATGGGGCTCAGCCGTCACCCCGCGCCGTCACCTCGCGCCGTCAGCCGGCGTCGTCACCCGGCGTCGTCCGCCGGCCACTCGTCGCCGCCCTCCCAGGCCACCCGGTCCCGATCGGTCGGGTCGAGGCCGAGCCGGGCGGCCAGGTCGTCCAGCTCCCGGCGGCTGTGCAGTTGCCGGTAGGTGCCGTCGGCGAGCATCACCAGCCGGTAGTCGTCACCCGGGCGATACGCCTCGACCACGAGGTCGAAACGGCCGTGCGCCTTGTCGCTCATGGTTTCCACGGTCGCGCACCGGGACCCGATCGGCCACCCCCGCCGGACCCGTTCGGCAGGTCCGCAGCGGCCCGTGCGCATCCCCCCGCAGGGCCCGCCGGAGGGAACCGATCGCCGCACCCGCGACGCCCGGTGCCGCGCCAGCGGACGCGTGATGCCGACCCCGATGCCATCCTGAGGAGAGTGCTCCTCGGGCGACACCGGAACACGTTCGAGCGGTGGAGGTGGCCGGGATGGGCGGAGCGGGGCGAGTCGCGCGACTGGTCTGCGGCCGGCGTGCCAAGTGGATCATTCTCGTGATCTGGATTCTGGTACTGGTCGTGGCCGGGCCGGCCGCGAGCAAGCTGATGGACGCGGAGAAGAACGATGCCTCCGCGTGGTTGCCCGGCAACGCCGAGTCGACCAAGGTCGTCGACCAATCGAAGGCATTCCTGCCGCAAAACGTCACCGCGGTCGTGGTGTTCGCCCGCGCATCCGGTCTGACCCCGGCCGACGAGGCGACCATCGCCGCCGATGCCGCACGGATGCGCACCCTCACCGAGCACGGGATCGTCGGCGCCCAGGTACAGGGCCCCGTCCCCGACCGCCCCGTCGCCCCGCGTGCCGCGTTGGTCCTGGTGCCGATCACCTTCGGCGACAACGGCTGGAACAGCATCGCCAAGGCCGTGGACGACATCCGCGCGATCCTGGACGCCGATCCCGACACCGGGCTGGAATCCCACATCACCGGGCCGGGCGGCGTCGCCGCCGACAGCAGCGACGCGTTCGAGGGCATCGACGGAACCCTGCTGTTCGCGGCCCTGGGCGTGGTCGTGGTGATCCTGCTGTTCACCTATCGCAGCCCGACGCTGCTCCTGGTCCCGGTCTTCTGCGTGGTCGGTGCCCTGTTGGCCGCCCAGGCGGTGATCTACGTACTGGCCCGACACGCGTCCCTGGTGGTCAACGCGCAGAGCGCGGGCATCCTGACCGTCCTGGTGTTCGGCGCCGGCACCGACTACGCGCTGCTGCTCGTCGCCCGTTACCGGGAGGAACTGCGTCGGCACGAGGACCGACACGAGGCGATGGCACTGGCCCTGCACCGTGCCGGCCCAGCGGTGATCGCCAGTGCCTCCACCGTGATCATCGGCATGCTGTGCCTGCTCGCCGCCGAGATGAATTCCACCAACGGCCTCGGACCGGTCGCCGCGATCGGTGTGGCGGTGGCGCTGCTCGCGATGTTGACCCTGTTCCCGGCGGTACTGCTCATCGTCGGGCGGTGGATCTTCTGGCCCGTCATCCCGCACCTGGGCTCGCCCGAGCCGACCGAGACCGGGCTGTGGGCCCGGATCGGCCGACGCATCGCCCGCCGACCGCGCGCCGTCTGGATCGGGACCTCGGCGATCCTGGCCGCGCTTTCCCTGGGCATGCTGGCCCTGAACTCCACCGGCCTCACCACCGCCGAGAGCTTCACCGACAAGCCGGACTCGGTGGTCGGCCAGGAGGTCCAGGCCCGCTACTTCCCGGCAGGCACCGGGCAACCACTCCAGGTGATCACCGACACCGGTTCGGTGGACGCGGTCCGCACATCGCTGGCGGGCGTGCCCGGGGTGGTCCCGGACAGCGTGCTGGTCCCGCCGGGGGTGCCGGCGGAGCGCGACGGGCGGTCGTACCTGGAGGCGACCCTGGTCGACGCCGCAGACAGCAGCGCGGCCCGGAACACCGTCGACGACGCCCGCACCGCCGTGCACGCGGTACCGCAGGCCGACGCGCTCGTGGGCGGCGGCACCGCGGCCCAGCTCGACAGCAACCGGGCCTCGGAACGCGACGAGAAGCTGCTGATCCCGGTCATCCTCGCGGTCGTGTTGATCATCCTGGGGCTGCTCCTGCGCGCCCTGGTCGCCCCGGTCGTGCTGATCGCCACCGTGGTGTTGTCCTTCACCGCGGCACTGGGCATCAGCGCGCTGGCATTTCGGCACGTGTTCGACTTCGCCGCCGAGGACACCTCGTTCCCGCTGCTCGTCTTCGTCTTCCTGGTCGCCCTGGGCATCGACTACAACATCTTCCTGACCACCCGGGTGCGCGAGGAGAGCATCCGCAGCGACACTCGCACCGGTGCGCTGACCGGGCTCGCCGCGACCGGCGGCGTGATCACCTCGGCCGGGCTGGTCCTGGCCGGCACCTTCGCGGCCCTGGCCACCCTGCCGATCGTCGGGTTCGCCGAAATCGGCTTCGCGGTGGCGCTCGGTGTGCTGCTGGACACCATGGTGGTCCGCTCGGTGGTCGTCACCGCCCTCATCCTCGACCTGCGCGAGCGCATGTGGTGGCCGAGCGCCCTGTGGCGCAGGGGCGCCCGGCCCGCGGACGCGCCACCGAGCCACCGACGCCGTTGAGGACGTACGCCGGGCCGAGGTACGCGTTCGACCTGCGGGTGGTCGGCGCCCCCGGGCCCGCCGACCACCCGGGGCTCACGCGGCGAAGCCGCCGTCCACGGCGACCGACGCGCCGGTGATGTACCCGCCGCCGTCGCCCGCCAGGTGCGCCACGGTCGCGGCGATCTCCCACGGCTTCCCGTAGCGCCCGAGCGCCGTCAAATCCCGCTGCGTGTCGGCCGAGGCCCCGTCGGCGGGGTTCATGTCGGTGTCGATCGGACCGGGGTGCACGATGTTGGCGGTGATGCCCCGCGGGCCCAACTCCCGGGCCAGCGACGTGGTCAGGCCGATCAGCGCGGTCTTGCTCATCGCGTACAGGGAAGCCCCGCCGACCGCGGCCCGCTCGGCCATGCAGCTGCCGATGTTGACGATCCGCCCGCCCTCGCCCATGTGCCGGGCGGCGGCCTGTGCCGCGACGAACGGTGCCCGCACGTTGATACTCAGCACCCGGTCGACGTCGTCCAACGACAGGTCCTCGACCGCGCCGAGCACGCCGATCCCGGCATTGTTGACCAGGATGTCCAGCCGCCCGAACTCCGCCGCGGCCCGATCCACCGCGTCGCGCACCGCGCGCGGGTCCGCGCTGTCGGCCTGCACCGCCAGGCCCCGCCGGCCCAGCGCCTCGATCCGCTCGACCACATCCGCCGCGCCCTCGGCCCCGTCCCGGTAGGTCACCGCGACATCGGCCCCGTCCTCGGCCAACCGCAGCGCCACGGCCTCCCCGATGCCCCGGCTGCCACCGGTCACGAAAGCCACCTTGCCGTGCAATACCGCAGTCATGTTCGCTCGTTCCCTCGATCGGATGTGCAGACGGGATCGATGCTCCCGCGCCTCCGACAGGAAGTCCGGCGACAATCGGACGTCGCGTTCACGCGGCCCGCGGGCGGCTTCGGGACCGGCCCGGCCGGATCCGTGCCGCCCACCGCCCCGGACGTCCCGGCGTCAGGCATCGGTCTCGCGCTCGTGGGGCAGGCCCGGGCGTTGTCGGCGAGGCCGCCCATGGGCGTCGCGGCGGGTGGGGGGCCGGTGTTCAGGTGTCGGCCGAGGTCTGCGGGAAGTCGGGTGGGGCCGTCCCGCCCAGGTTGTGGGTGATCGCTCGGGAAGCGGCGAGCAGGCGGTCGCCGATCGCCCGGATGCCGGCCGGGTCCGGGTCGGCCCACACGTAGACGCTGATGTCGAGTGCGCCGGCGCCGTCGCCGGTGAAGGCCGGGGCGGACATGACGCCCACGGAGTACGTGCGGGCCTCGCGGAGGTCGTCGTCGAGGTACTCGATGGTGCCGATCTCGTGCAGGAGTTCGGTGACGGCCGGGCGTTGGCGCGGCGAGAGCGAGTCGAGTTCGACCCGGAGGGCGCGCAGGCGCCGGGAGGCGGGCGTGTCGCTCTCGACGGTGTAGCCGCGCCGGCGCACGGTGGCCGGCACGTCGCGGAAGTGACGGGTGCGGGCGGGGTCGGCGTGCGGGGCGCGGCCGAGCCGGCGCGCGATCTCCGGCTCGCCCGCCCGGGCGACCAGGCCGGGGCCGGCGTCGGGAGCGGTCATCCGAGCGGTCGCCGCGGAGTCGTGCGAGGCCCGGGGCCTCGTGCTCGACGGGCGCACCGAGACCCGGTGCCGCCGTGCGACGACGCGCCCTTGCCGGCTGCGCGTCCCCGAACACGCCCGGGCCGAGCTCGGGGTCGGCGGCGGGTGAGGCGGTACCCGAATTCGCCTCGACCGTCCGTCGATCAACGGGCAGGGGCCGTTGCGTGCCCGGGGCGCTCCGGGTGCGGCAGGGCGTGACCCCGTTCGGTCCGGGATCGTGTGGATGGCCGTGCCAAGTGGTAGATACTGGGCAAATCGTCCTCGGTGTCCGGAGGGATCGAAGGGTGACGGAAGACGGTCACGGCGGGTCCGACCTCGAGCTGCCCGCGGAGTGGACGGGACCCTTGGCGCGCGCCGTCTTCGACCAGGGTGCGATGGTCCTCGCGGCCGTCGACCCCGACCTTCGGATCATCGCCACCAACGCGTCCGCCGAACGTTTCCCGCGCACCCCGATGAGCCGAGGGGACGACATGCGGGCCGCCCTCACCACCCTCGGCCTCGAGCAGCTGGTGCCCGCCCTCGAAGCGGCGCTGTCGCCCGCGGGCCCGGTCCTGCGCAGATGGCAACCGCTCCCCGCGCGCGCCGCGAACGGCGACCTCCTCCTGCATCTGGGCGTCGGCATCCTGCGCGTCGAGCGCACGCCGGGTCGCACCCTCGGCCTGCTCGTGACGATGAACGACACGACCGAGCTGGCGCGCGCCGAATCCCGCCTCGACGTGGTCCGCGAGGCCGCCGAGAGCATCGGCGCATCCCTGGACGTCGCCGAGACCGCCCGGCAACTCGCCGACCTGGTCGTGCCGCGCCTGGCGGACCTGGCCGCCGTACACCTCGCCGAGACGGTCCTGGCCGGCGAGGAGCCCGCGGTCGACCCGGTGACCGGCTACACGCCCGAGGTCCGCGCCGGGGTGGCCCAAACGGGCGAGGCATGGCCCGCGGCACTGGTCCAGGTCGGCGAACGCCTGCCCGTCCCGCCCGACATCCCGGAGGTCCGGGCCATGGAGAGCGGCGCCACCCTGCTGATCCCGCACCTGGCCGTGCTCCCGGCCGACGCCGTGGGTGTCGTGCCCGACAACGCCCACAGTCTGCTGGCCGTACCGCTGTTCGCCCGCGGCCATGTGCTCGGCACCGTGCAACTGTGGCGCACCGACCGCCGGGAACCCTTCGACGAGGGCGATGCCCGCCTGCTGGAGGAGATCGCCTCGCGCGCCGCGCTGAGCGTGGACAACGCGCGTCGCTACACCCGCGAACGCAACGTCGCGCTCGCCCTGCAACGCAGCCTCCTGCCCGAGGAGGGCACCGACGAACCGGCCGCCGAGACGTTCGCGGCCTACCTGCCCACCTCCTCCTCGGCCGGGATCGGCGGCGACTGGTACGACATGATCCCGCTGTCCTCGCTGCGCCTGGCCTTCGTGCTCGGCGACGTGGCCGGGCACGGCCTCCAGGCCAGCGCGACGATGGGCCGCCTGCGTACCGCCGTTCAGGCGCTCGCCGACATGGACCTGCCCCCGGACGAGTTGCTGACCCACGTGGACGACCTGGTCCAGCGTTTCCCGAGCCGGTCGAGCGATACCGCCGAGGTGACCGGCGCCACGTGCCTGTACGTGGAATACGACCCGGTGATCGGCCGGTGCCGGATGGCCTCGGCCGGACATCCGCCGCCGGTGGTCCTGGAACCCGACGGGCGCGCCCGCTTCGTGGAGTTGGAGGCCGGCCCACCGCTGGGGGTCGGCGGCATGCCGTTCGAGATCGCCGAGATCGACCTGGCCCCGGGCAGCGTGCTGATCCTCTACAGCGACGGCCTGGTCTCCGGACCCGACCACGACCTCGCCGCGGGCATGCGCCGCCTTCGGGGGCGCCTCGAACACAGCGGCCTCACCCATCGGGACCTGGGCGACGTCGGGCGCGAACTGCTCGACGCCGGGGCGGCCGGATCGCGCGACGACGACGCCACCCTGCTGCTGGCCCGGGTGCGCAAGCTGCCCGACCGGGACAGCGTGTTCTGGGAGTTGCCCGCCGACCCGGAACACGTGGCGCGGGCCCGCGAGTTGACCACCGCGCAACTCGGCGCCTGGGACCTGGACCACCTCGTGTTCACCACCGAACTGGTCGTCAGCGAACTGGTCACCAACGCCGTCCGCTACGGCGAACACGGCCCGATCACGCTGGGGCTCGTCCGCGGCCGGGACGTCCTGATCTGCGAGGTCTCCGACCCCAGCAACACCCAACCGCGCCTGCGCCGCGCCCGCTCCACCGACGAGGGCGGGCGCGGTCTGTTCCTGGTCGCGCAACTCACCAGCCGCTGGGGGAGTCGCTACGAGCGGCGCGGCAAGACGATCTGGGCCGAGCAGGAGATCGCGCCGGCCGCGGACGTATGGGACCTCGGCTGACGCCGGTTCGCCCATCGTCGCTCGGGCCTTCGTGCGGCCGCACCCGGCTCGTGGCACGAACGCCGACCCCGGCCCGGCGGGTCGCCGGGTCGGGCTCCTCGGTCGGCCTCGGTGACCCGCCGGTCAGGCCGACGGCGTCGGGACGGCCGGGCGCACGGGGTGCTTGCTCATGACGGACACCCGGTTGAAGGCGTTCATGGTGATCGCGACCCAGATCACCGCGGAGATCTCGTCGTCGGACAGCACGGTCCGCGCCGCGGCGTAGGCGCTCTCCTGGGCGCCGGCGTCCGCGGGATGCGTGGTGGCCTCGGCCAGGGCCAGTGCGGCCCGTTCCCGGGAGCCGAACAGTGCGGTGTCGCGCCAGGCGGGCAGCACCGCCAGCCGTTGGGTCGTCTCGCCCGCGCGCAGGGCCGTTCGGGTGTGCAGGTCGAGGCAGAACGCGCAGGCGTTGAGCTGGGACACGCGGATGTTGATCAGCTCCACGAGCGGCCGGTCCAGGCCCGCCTCGGCGGCGACCTCCCGAACGGCCTCGGCGGTCGCGACCAATGCCTTGTACGCCCGCGGGCTTTGCTTGTCGACGTACACCCGTCCGCCGGTGGTCGCCACTGCCATTGCCGCTTCCGTCACGTGCACTCCCTCATCGCGCGATCTCTCGTCGCTCGTCCTATCATCGATTCGGGAATTGTTGAAATTGGAACTTTATGGCAGGGAAAGGAAATGCGGATGACGGGTCAGGCCGTGGAACCCACCGTTCGAAACGTTGCCGACAGGCACCGCTACGAGATTCGGATCGACGGCGCGTTCGCCGGTCTCACGATGTACCGCGACCGGGGCGAGCAGCGTGTTTTCTACCACACCAGGATCGACGACGCCTTCTCCGGACGGGGCCTGGCCTCCGTACTCGTGCGGGAGGCGCTGAACGACGTGCGCGCCGCGGGAAAGCGGATCGTGCCGGTCTGCCCCTACGTCAAGCAATTCCTGGGCAAGCACGAGGAGTTCGCGGACATCACCGACCCGGTCACCCCCGAGATCCTGCAATGGCTCGACGAGGCCGCCAAGCAGGAGGCTGCCGGATAGGGGATGCGGACCGGGTTGCTCGGCGCTACTCGAGCATTACTCGGGTGCCGGGTCGGCGCTACTTCGGCGCGCGGGTGGGGCGGGACTCCCTATTGCGCTCGGCGGGCCGGCCGCCCGTGGACCTGGTGATGTCGGCGGCGGCGGCCAGCAGCCGTTTGCCGGCGCGGGCGATCTCGGCGCCGCGCAGCGGCTTGGCCATCAGCAGGGAGAGCACGACGGAGGTGCGTCCGTCGGCGTCGAACGCGGGGGCGGAGATCGTGTTCACGCTGTAGCGGGTGCGGTCGTCGAGACGTTCCGGCAGCGAATCGATGTGGCTGAGCTCGGTGTAGAGCAGGGTGACCGCCTCCTGCTGGGACGCGGACAGGTCCTCGCGCATCAGCCCGTACAGCGCCTCGCGCAGCCGCATCGACGCCGTGCTCTCGCGATGCACGTCGTAGCCGCGCCGGCGGATGGTCTCCAGTTCGCCGATCAGTCGATTGCGGAACTCCTCGTCGGCGCGCGGTGCACGATCGAGCCAGGCTCGGATCTCGTCCTCGCCCGACCAGGCGATCTGCACCGCGCCGTACGGCGGCACCAGGGGGATGCGCAGGCCGCTCCCGAAGGCGTCGCCGGGGGGTCGCGGCCCGGCCGCGTCCACGACCGTGATCGTCTTGCTGTCGTGCACCGCGGCGGTGCACGGTACGCCGAACTCCTCGGCCAGGGACACCAGATGGTGCTGCGCGGCCCGCGCGGCCGGGAACGAGCGCTCGGCCGAGTGGCCGACCGCGATCAGCGCGGGCCCCAGCGAGTACCCGGTCGGCGTGTGCAACAGGTAGTGCGCGTCGGCCAGTCGGCGCACCACCGCGTGGCAGGTCGCCTTGCTGATCCCGCTGTACCGGATGATCTCGGTGAGCGTGAACTCGCGGCCGGGATGGGCCGAGAGCAGGTCGAGTACGGCGATCACCCGGTCGGTGGGCGGCGACGCGGATCGATCGCCCGAGTCGGCGGGGGCGTGCCCGGGCGGGTGGGGCGGCTGGGGCATGGTCACGTGGCGCTCCACCAGAGGCTGAGTGCGGTGCGGCCGAGGAAGTCGTCGCGATCCGCGGGGGAGAGTCGGCGTGCGGCCCGCCGGCCCAGGGCGACCATAGCCGGATACGGCGAGCCGACGGTCTGCGGGTGGTCCGATCCCCACACCATCCGGTCCGCGCCGAATGTCTGCGCGAGCCGGTCCACCAGGTCGGCCGGGTCGCCCTCGACGGCCGCGCGGTTCAGCACGTGTGTGGAGACCTTGACCCGCATCGCCGGGAGGGCGGCCAGGTCGAACAGCGGAGCCGCGGCGGCGAACGGGGCGCCGCCCGTCAGGTCCACGAAGCCGCAGTGGTCGAGGGCCACCGGGACGTCCGGGTGCCGGGCGACTACCGCGCCCAGCCGGGGCAGTGCGTCGGGGAACAGCACCGGGACCACGGTCAGCCCGAGCTCGCCGGCCAGGGCCCACACCTCGTCCGCGCGGCCGTCCTCCAGCCAGCTCGGCCGGTGCCCGTGTGCGCCGAACATCCGGACCCCGCGCAGGAGTTCGCCCGCCCGGCGGGCGAGGGCGGCGAGGGCGCAGGCGGGGTCGGCGGAGTCCATGTCCACCGCGCCGACCAGGGCGAATCGGTCCCGGTCGGCCCGCACGGCGTCGATCGCGTACGAGCAGTCGTAGCCGTAGGCGCCCACCGCCTGCACCACCACCGCGCGGTGCACCCCGCCCGCGTGCATCGCGGCGGACAGTTCGCGGGCGCCGACGTCGTCCGCGTGGAACCAGGGGCTGCCGACCCCGGAGGGCGCGAGCGGAAAGCGCTCACGGTCCGCCGAGGCCACGTGCACGTGGGCGTCGACGACCAGGGGCATCCGGATAGTCGGATCAGCAGGTCGCATATTCGAATCCTAGAAGTCCGGGCCACCCGGGACAACGCGACGCGGCCGGCAGTTGCAGAGTGGTTCGAATACTCGTACTTCGTTGATGGTTATTTCGAACACGGCTAAGGTGAGGCGCGCCGTCGACCACGGCGAACAGCAGGAGAAGGAGAGCAGGATGCCGCCGTCCCCCGAGGACATCACCCGCGCCCTGGAGCCGCTGTCGACGGTGCTCGCCGCCGACGACTTCCGGCTGGAGGTGAGCTGCACCGGCGCCCTCGGCGTCACGCTGACCGTCACGGCCGGTCCCACGGCGTGCCCGACCTGCCTGGTGCCCAAGCACATCACCCGGCGGATGGCCGAACAACACCTGAACGCACTCGCCCGCGCGGAATGGCTCGTCGAGATCGCCTATCCGGGCGACGCGGGTGGGTGACCGGGGGCGCACCGGCGTGGCGACCTCGACTCGGCCGCGTTCGTTCGCGCTTGTCTGTGCTCGGCCGGGGCCGGTCAGGCGAGGTCGAGCGGGTCGGTGAGGATCCGGGCGAGGACGGTTCCGGCGGCGCCGCGTACGGCGCTCTCCGCGGCCAGGGTCGAGGCGCGCAGGGCGGGGGTGCGGCCGCGTAGCGTGCCGCCGCCGGGCGCGAGGGCCGCCTCGATCGGCGGGATGAGCCACGGCGCGAGGCGGGCGTGCAGGCCGCCGAGCACGATCGTGTCCGGGTCCAGGAGGTTCACGGCTCCGACCAGGGCGACGGCCAGCCCGCGTCCGGCGGCACCCACCGCGAGCACGGCGTCGTGGTCGTGGTCGTGCAGACGCCGTATCAACTCGGCGAGTCGGGTTTCGGACCGTCCGCTCGCAGCGGATACGCCCGCCGCCCCCAGTACCGCGTCGAGGCCGGCGACCCGCTCCAGGCAGCCGGTCCCGCCGCAGCGACACGCGGGTCCGTCGGGGTCGACCACGACGTGGCCGAGTTCGCCGGCCGCGCCGTGGGCGCCGCGGAAGAGTTCGCCGTCGACCACGATGCCGGCGCCGATTCCGGTCTCGCCCGAGAGGTACAGATAGCTGCCGGCGCCGCGCCCCGCGCCGTACCAGAGCTCGCCCAGCGCGCCGAGGTTCGCCTCGTTGTCCACCGTGACGCCGAGCGCCTGGGCCGGGAGCGCGTCGGTGAGCAGTGCTGCGGCGGGTACGGCCTCCCAGCCGAGGTTGGGCGCGTTGACCCGGTCCTCGACGATGACGCCGGGCAGGGCGACGGCCGTTCCGACCACGTCGAGGCCGGCGGTGGCGGCCCGGGCGGTGATCCGGCGGGCCAACGCAGCCAGGGCGGCGACGGTTTCCTGCGGTTCGCGGCCCCGGTTGTCGCAGACCAGGCTCTCGCGCACCCGCACCGCGCCGGTGGGGTCGAGCACGCAGGCCGCCAGGTAGTGCCCGTTGACCTCCAGGCCCAGGCCCGCGACCGGTCCCGGGGCGAGCGACAGCGGCGCCCCCGGGCGTCCCCGGGTGCCTTCGCGCACCGGCAGCGCACCGGTGACCAGGCGCAGTTCCTCCAGCGTGGCCACCTGCGCGGTCACGGTGGTCTTGGTCAGCCCGGTCAACTCGGCGAGCCGGGCACGCGTGACCGGCTGGTGCCGAGCGATCTCGCCGAGGACCAACACAAGGTTGCGCTCACGCATGGTGCCAACGCGCGTCGGCCGCGGCGTACTCATGCCGACAATCCTCGCACCGCCCCCGCCCACCCCACCCACCACGCACTCCCACGCCGCCCACGACACGTCCTCGCGCCGCCACCTCGCCGCATTCGCCCCACCCCGCGCCGGCCATCTTCGCCGCACTCGGCCCGCACCCACCGCCCCCGCCGCACTTCGTGCACCCGCAGCATCGGCCGAACCCCCCGCACCGTTCGGCTGACATACCCACCCCCGCCGTATGCGCCGTACCTGCCGCTGCGCTCCCGCCGCGCCGCACTCCGCTCTTCCGCGCCGCGCCGCGCCGCACTCCGCTCTTCCGCGCCGCGCCGCGCCGCGCCGCACTCCGCTCTTCCGCGCCGCGCCGCGCCGCACTCCGCTCTTCCGCGCCGCACCGCGCCGCACTCCGCTCTTCCGCGCCGCACCGCGCCGCACTCCGCTCTTCCGCGCCGCACCGCGCCGCACTCCGCTCTTCCGCGCCGCGCCGCGCCGCGCCGCGCCCCACCGCGCCGCGCCGCGCCCCACCGCGCTCGCACCCCGCCACACCCCGCTCCACCGCGCCGCGCCCCACCGCGCCGCACCCCGCCGCACCCCGCTCCTCCGCGCCGCGCCGCGCCGCGCCGCGCCCCACTGCACCCCGCCGTACCGCGCTCCGCCACACCCCGCTCCACCGCGCCGCCCCTCACCGCATCGCCCCCCCCGCCGCCGCTGCCCCGCCGCACCGCGCTGCCCCGCCGCCCTGACGCCCTGCCACAGCGCGCCGCGCCGCGTTTCGTTCGCCTAGCGCCGCTCCGCGCCTCCGCCCCGCCGCGTTTGCCGCGCCCCGCCGCGCTCGCCGCCTTGCCGCGCCCCTGCCACGCTCCGTGCCTCCGCCCCGCTCCGCCCCGCCCCGCCCCACGCTCCGTGCCTCCGCTCCGCCCCACGCTGCGTCGCAGCCCGCTTGCCTCGCTCTCCGCGCCGCGTTGCGCCCCGGGCAGGCGGTCGGGCGGCCGGGGTTGGTTGACAGGGTCGGGTGGGTGGGGGTTGGGTGGGGGTTTAGTCCAGTGGGTAGACTTATTGGGGTGGAGGTCCTGTGAGCGTCTTGGCGCCGCGGCCGGGGGATCGATTCAGTTTCGGGTTGTGGACGGTCGGGTGGCAGGCGCGTGATCCGTTCGGCGATGCCACTCGGGCGCCGGTCGAGCCGGTCGAGGTCGTGCATCGGCTGGCCGAACTGGGGGCGTACGGGGTGACGTTCCACGACGACGATCTGGTCCCGTTCGGCGCCGACGAGCCCGTCCGGGACAAGCGGATCGCCGCGTTTCGTGCCGCGTTGCATGCCACCGGCCTCGTGGTGCCGATGGCGACCACGAACCTGTTCACCCACCCGGTGTTCAAGGACGGTGCGTTCACCGCGAACGACCGCTCGGTACGCCGGTTCGCGCTGCGCAAGGTGATGCGCAACCTCGACCTGGCCGCCGAACTCGGCGCGCACACCTACGTGTTCTGGGGCGGACGCGAAGGCGGCGAATCCGACGCCGGCACCGACGTACGCGCCGCACTCGACCGCTACAAGGAGGCCGTCGACATCCTGTGCGGCTACGTCCTCGACCGCGGCTACGACCTGCGGTTCGCGCTGGAACCCAAGCCCAACGAGCCGCGCGGCGACATCTTCCTGCCCACGGTCGGCCACGCCCTCGCCTTCATCGAACGGCTGGAACACCCGGACATGGTGGGCGTGAACCCCGAGGTCGGGCACGAGCAGATGGCCGGCCTGAACGTGGTGCACGGCGTGGCGCAGGCGCTGTGGGCCGGCAAGCTGTTCCACATCGACCTCAACGGCCAACACGGACCCAAGTACGACCAGGACCTGGTCTTCGGCCACGGCGACCTCAAGAGCGCGTTCTTCCTCGTCGACCTCCTCGAACACGGCGGCTACGACGGGCCGCGCCACTTCGACTACAAGCCGCTGCGCACCGAGGACGCCGACGGCGTGTGGGCCTCGGCCGCGGCCAACATGCGCACCTATCTGCTGCTGCGCGAGCGCGCCCGCGCCTTCCGGGCGGACCCCGAGGTCCGCGAGGCCATGGCCGCCGCGGGCCTGGACCGGCTCGCGGTGCCCACGCTCGCCGCCGGCGAGACCTACGCGGACCTGGTCGGCGACGACTTCGACCCGGCCGCGGCGGCCGAACGCGGCCTCGGTTACGAGCGGTTGGACCAACTGGCCGTCGAGCACATCCTGGGAGCCCGCTGACATGCCCGCCGCCCACACCCTCGTCGCCGGCGTCGACTCCTCCACCCAGTCCTGCAAAGTCGTCGTCTGCGACGCGGACACCGGCACGGTGGTGCGGCACGGCCGCGCCCCGCACCCGGACGGCACCGAGGTGCCCCCGGAGGCGTGGTGGCAGGCGTTCGGTCGCGCGATCGAGGACGCGGGCGGCCTGGCCGACGTCACCGCCGTGGGCATCGCCGGCCAACAACACGGCCTGGTCTGCCTGGACGAGGACGGCCGGGTGGTCCGCGACGCGTTGCTGTGGAACGACACCCGGTCCGCGCCCGCCGCCGCCGACCTGGTGCGCGAACTCGGCGGCCCGACGGCCTGGGCCCGGGCCGTCGGCAGCGTCCCGGTCGCGTCGTTCACCGTGACCAAGCTGCGTTGGCTCGCCGAACACGAACCCGCCCACGCGGCCCGCGTGGCCGCGGTCTGCCTGCCCCACGACTACCTCACCTGGCGGCTGACCGGCAGTCGTGACCTCGCCGACCTGGTCACCGACCGAGGCGACGCGTCGGGCACCGGCTACTGGTCGCCCGCGGCCGACGCCTACCGGGAGGACTTGCTGCGCCTGGCCTTCGGTCGCACACCCGTGCTGCCCCGGGTGTCGGGACCCCGCGCCCTGGCCGGACACACCGACCGCGGCACGCCGGTCTCCGTCGGGACCGGCGACAACATGGCCGCCGCCCTGGGCCTGGGCGCGGCGGGCACGGACATCGTCGTGTCCCTGGGCACCTCCGGCACCGCGTACGCGCGCACCACCCGGGCCACCGCCGACCCGACCGGCGCCGTCGCCGGTTTCGCCGACGCCACCGGAGCGTTCCTGCCGCTGGTGTGCACGCTCAACGCGGCCCGGGTGCTCGACGCCGCCGCGCGCATGCTCGGCGTGGACCACGCCCGGCTCGCCCGACTCGCCGTGTCCGCCCCACCCGGCGCCGACGGCCTGGTGCTCGTGCCGTACCTGGACGGCGAACGCACTCCCAACCTCCCCGACGCCACCGGCGCCGTGCACGGCCTCACCGTGCGTACCGCCACCCCCGCGCACCTGGCCCGGGCCGCGGTGGAAGGCATGTTGTGCGGACTGGCGGACGCCCTCGACGCGCTGGCCGTCGCCGGCGTCGCCGGTGAGCGGGTCGTGCTCACCGGCGGCGCCGCCCGGTCCGCGGCCGTCGCCGAGATCGCCCCCGCGCTTTTCGAACGCCCGGTCGTGCTGCCCGAACCCGCCGAGTACGTCGCCCTCGGCGCGGCCCGCCAGGCCGCCTGGGCCCTGGCCGGGGACGACGCCCTCCCGCCGACCTGGCACCGACCGCATACCGTGCTGACCCCGGGCCGCTCCGACGCCGCCGTCCGCGCACGCTACGCGGCGGCCCGCAGGCACCACCTCGACCGACCCGAAAGTGGGCCGGGCCCGGGCGCGTTCACTCCCGCCGCGCCGCGCTGATTCCGGTCACGTGCGGTTGCGGCCGAGGAAGTCGCGGATGTGGTCGGCGATTTCGGGACCGTGGGTTTCCAGGGCGAAGTGGCCCGCGTCGAGGAGGTGGATTTCCGCGTCCGGCAGGTCGCGGGCATAGGCACGGGCGCCTTCGGCGCCGAAGATCTCGTCGTTGGCTCCCCAGGTGATCAGCGTCGGGGGACGGTGCGTGCGGAAGTACTCCTGGAACGTCGGGTAGCCGTCCAGGTTGAACTGGTAGTCCCAGAACAGTTGCAGCTGGATCTCCTTGTTGCCCGGCCGGTCCAGGTAGGCCTGGTCGAGGTGCCAGGCGTCCGGGTCGACGCGGTCGAGACGGTCGGAGGGCACGCCGTGGGTGTGTTGCCACCGGGTGGCGTCGGCTTCCAACAGTGCGCGGACGTCGGGTTCGTGGGTGGCGCGGTCCTTGGCATGGGCGAACAGGATGTCCCAGAAGGGCGTGAAGCCCTCCACGTAGGCGTTGCCGCTCTGGCTGACGATCGCCGTGACGCGCTGGGGGTGCGCGGAGGCGATGCGCAGGCCGATGGGGGCGCCGTAGTCGTGGATGTAGAGCGCGAAGCGGTCGAGTCCGAGTCGGTCGAGCAGGGCCAGGGTGATGTCGGTCAGTGCGTCGAAGCTGTACGCGAAGTCGTCGACGGACGGCATCGCGGATCGGCCGAAGCCGATGTGGTCGGGTGCCACGAGGTGGAAGTCGTCGGCGAGTTCGCGGATCAGGTCGCGGAACATCGCGGAACTGGAGGGGAATCCGTGCAGCAGCACGATGGTCGGGGCCGCCGGGTTCCCGGCTTCGCGGTAGAACACGGGCAGACCGTCGATCTCGACGGTGTGGCTGCGCACGACACGGGCGTCGGCGGCGGTGGTGGTCTCGGTGGCCGCAGTGGCAGTGGCAGTGGTGGCGATGGGGTTCATGGCAGTGCTCCGAGGTCGATGGTGCCGTGGGGCGGGTCCGGTGGTCGGCATGACACCCAGCCCGCTTCTTCTAATGCGAAGGTGACTCCATGAACATTAGAGGCGAACTATCTAATGCGTCAAGATGAGTTGAGGCATTAGAATTTTCGGGCGGGTGGGTGCGTCGCCGCCCGCCCGGATGCTGCTTTGTCGGCGTGTCGAGGTGGGCGCTCGGCTCGGTCGGCTCAGCCTTTGCCCTCGCCGGCGGGTCCGGTGGTCGGCAGCGGCTGCTCCGCCCAGATGACCTTGCCCTCCGGGAGGTAGCGGGTGCCCCACCGCGCGGCCACCTGGGCGACCAGGAACAACCCGCGGCCTCCCTCGTCCATCGTTGCCGCGTAGCGCATGTGCGGTGCGGTACTGCCGCCGTCGGTGACCTCGCAGATCAGGCTGCGGTCGCGCAACAGCCGTACCCTGATCGGCTCGGTGCCGTAGCGGATGGCGTTGGTGACCAACTCGCTGAGGATGAGTTCGGTGCCGAACGACAGGTCCTCCAACTGCCATTCGTCCAGTTTCGCGGACACCGCCTCGCGCATCCCGGCGACGGCGGCCGGATCCGCGGGCACGTCCCAGTCGGCCACCCGGTCGGGCCCCAGGACGCGGGTGCGGGCGATCAGCAACGCCACGTCGTCCTTGGGGCGCGAGGGCAGGAGCGCCTCCAGCACGGCCAGACAACTCTCCTCCGGCGATCGGCCCGCGTGCGCCAGGGCCCGGCGCAGCAGGTCCATCCCGACGTCGAAGTCCCGGGTGCGATCCTCGATCAGGCCGTCGGTGTAGAGCACGAGCGAACTGCCCTCGGCCACCTCGAATTCGGCGGTCTCGAACGGCATGCCGCCCAGTCCCAACGGCGGCCCGGCCGGCAGGTCGGGGAACTCCACGCGGCCGTCGGGGTCGACCAGCGCGGGCAGCGGGTGTCCGGCCCGGGCCATGGTGCAACGTCGGGAGACCGGGTCGTAGATCGCGTACAGGCAGGTGGCGCCGATGATGCCGGAGCCGACGGCGGAATCGGTCTCGTCCTGGTCGATCCGGGCGACCAGGTCGTCCACGTGATCCAGGAGTTCGTCGGGGGGCAGGTCGAGCGTGGCGAAGTTGTGCACGGCGGTGCGCAGCCGCCCCATGGTCGCGGCGGCGTGCAGACCGTGGCCGACGACGTCGCCGACGACCAGCGCCACCCGGCACCCGGAGAGCGGGATCACATCGAACCAGTCGCCGCTGACTCCGGATTGTGCGGGCAGGTAGCGGTGCGCGACCTCCAGGGCGCTCTGCTCGGGCAGGGCGCGCGGCAGCAGGCTGCGTTGCAGGGCCACCGCGAGGGTGTGTTCGCGGGTGTAGCGGCGGGCGTTGTCGATGCTCACCCCGGCGCGGGCGACCAGTTCCTCGGCCAGGGACAGGTCCTCCTCGTCGAACGGCTCGGGCCGCTCCAGGCGCCAGAAGTTGGCCACGCCCAGCACGGCGCCGCGGGCCTGGACCGGGACCGTGATCAGTGAATGGATGCCGTACGCGACGATCTCGCCCGCCCGCTCCGGATCCTGCGCATGCCACCCGGTCGCGGTGGACAGGTCGGCGACGATCTCGGGTCGGCCGCTGCCGAGTCCGCGCGCCTGCGGGGTCGAGGAGACGAAGTCGATGAGCATGCCGCGCGGGTACAGGGGGTGGTCGTCGCGGATGCCGCGGACGGCGATCCGGCGCATCCTGGCGTCGTTTCCGGTGGGCTCGCCGCCCGCCAGGACCGGGTCGGCCACGTCGATGGTGGCGAAGTCGGCGAACCGGGGGACCGCGATCTCGGCGAGTTCCTCGACCGTGCGCACCACGTCGAGGGTGGTGCCGATGGATCCGCCGGCGTCGTACAGCAGCCTGAGTCGCCTGCCCGCCGTCTCGACCTTGCCGGCGAGGGCCGTCAGCTCCGTGGAGTCGCGGATGGTGGCGACCCAGCTCCTGGGGCCGCCGTGACGGTCCGTGGGCCGCTGGTTGACCGCCAGCAACCGGCCTCCGGCGAGGTGTACCTCGTCGGTGACCAGGCGACCGGAGGCCAACAATTGCGCCATGCCCGGGTCGAGGTCGGGCAGGTCGGTGATCCGCCGGCCCTCGGCGCCGGGTGGCAGATCGAGCAGCCGGGCGGCCTCGTCGTTGGCCAGCAACAGGCGGGTGTCCGCGCCGACGATGAGCACACCTTCGCGGACGGCGTGCAGCACCGAGTCGTGGTGCTCGTACATGCGGGTCATCTCGGCGGGGTCCAGGCCGTGGGTCTGGCGCCGCAACCGACGGGTCACCAGCGCGGTTCCACCGGTGGCCACCGCGAGACCGGCCGCGGCGGTGCCGAGGATGATCGGCAGCTGCCGGTCGAGCACGCCGTTCACGTTTTCGACCTTGAGGCCGGCGATGACCACGCCGTGCACGGTGCCGGCGGCATCCATCACCGGCACGACCGCCTGTTCCTCGTGGCCGAGCGGGCCGTGGACGCTCTCCACGAGGGTGTGGCCGGCCAACGCCGGTTCGATGGTGGCGACGACGCGCTGCCCGATCAGTTCCGGTCTGGGGTGGGTGTAGCGGATGCCCTGGGTGTCGGTGACGACGATGAAGTCGACGTCGGCCTCCCGGCGGGCGGCCTCGGTCAGCGGTTGCAGCACGCTGCTGGGGTCGGGGGACTCCAACGCGGCCACGAGGCCGGGGGAGTGCGCGAAAGCCTGCGCGACGGAGATCGCTCGCTGCCGGGCCTCCTGGTCGTTGTCGTACCGGGACTGGAGCACGAGCGCGAGCACCGCGCCTGCCACGAGCAGGATCACGACGGCCACTTGCAGTACGAAAACCTGCCCGGCGACGCTTCTCGGGCGCCGGTCGGACGGCGACTGAACCGATGCGCCCCGGAATCGGCCGAAACTGTCGGCCATGTCTATCGTTCTACCCCGCTCGGCCGCCTCTGACCAAGAGCGACACTCGGGTGGGGCAGCCGGGGACCGCGACGCGGTCGGCAACTGTGCGGTCGGCGACGGCAACGCGGTCGGCGGGGTGGGCGGGCGCGAGTCGCCTCGCACGCGGCGGGATCTTTCCGACGCGGGCCGGTGCGCGCCCCCGGCCGAAGCGGCGTCCGCGGCCATGCACGCGCCCGGCCGTCCCGGCCCGGGCGAGCCGGGCGCGGGTGGCGCGCCGGACCTCCGGGTGACCTCCACGTGACGTGTTCCTGTACGGCGAACGCCGCCCGGTTGCGGACGCGGCGGCCACGCCGGAGGTCTGCTCGGCGCCGTTCCGACGGCGGCACTCGCCCCCCGCGGCGCAATACCCGCCCGCGCGCATCACCCATGGTGGAGTGCTCGGGACCGATGGTAGTGGCCCGGCACGCTCCACGGGTCCCAAGCGATCCTGTCCGCCGGACCGGGCTCGCCAACCGGCCGCACGAACCGGCCGCACGAAGCGGACTCACGAGCCGGCCGCACGAACCAGGCTCACGAGCCGGCCTCAGGCGTCGCGGCCCGCCCCCGTCGCAGACCGCTCCCGTCGCACCCGTGACCAGGCCTGTCTGCGAGGCCTCGTGGTGCGTCCCGCCGGCCGCGATCAGGCCGGCGGCGAGCCGGGGGTTGTGGTCAGGGCGGCGTTTACCGCGTCGTCGGAGAGGGCCGCGACCTGGAGGTGGATTCGGGCGATGTGCTCCAGGCGGCCGGGGGTTCGCTCGTGCGTGCGTAGGTGGGTGGCCAGGGAAGCGACGGTGCGGGAGGCGAAGAGTCGGCGCACGGTCACGGTGTCGGGGCCGAGGGTTTCGCGGAGTCGGCCGACGATGGCCGTGGCCAGGATCGAGTCGCCACCGAGGGCGAAGAAGTCGTCGTCGCGGCCGAGTTCGCGGGTGCCGGCGGGCAGCGCCTCCTGCCAGATCGACGCGATCAGGCGTTCGAGGTCGGTGCGCGGCGGCTCGGGCGGCGGGCCGGCGGGGCCGCGTGCCCATACGGGCGCCAGCGCCCGGCGGTCGATCTTGCCGTTGGCGGTCAGCGGGAGTTCGTCGACCAGGGCGATGTGCTCGGGGATCATGTGGGCCGGCAGCGACTTCTCGGCCGCGTCGCGCAGGCGGTGGATGCTCACGTCCGGTTCCGCGGCGACAGCTGCGACCAGGGCGCCCTCGTGCACGCCGGCCACCGCGCGCCGGACCCCGGCCACGCCCGCCAGGGCGGCCTCGATCTCGCCGGGTTCGATCCGGAAGCCGCGCAGTTTGACCTGGTGGTCGGCGCGGCCGAGGAACTCCAGGATGCCGTCGGGCAGTCGCCGGGCCAGGTCGCCCGTGCGGTACCAGCGGCGGCCCGCGACCTCGCGGAAGCGGTCCGCGGTGCGTGCGGGATCGCCGCGGTAGCCGGCGGCCACGCCCTCGCCGCTGATCCACAGTTCGCCCGGCACCAGGTCGGGGCTGTCCCGGCCGACCGCGTCCACGACCCGGCAGCGGACGTTGCGCAGCGGGGTGCCGTACGGGATCGCCTGCCAGTGGGAGGGGAGTTCGGTGCCGGCGGGCACCTCGTACACGGTGGAGTGGATGGCCGTCTCGGTGGTGCCGCCGAGTGCGACGAAGCGGCAGCCGGGGGCCTGCGCGTGCAGCCGCCCCGGGAGGTCGACGGTGACCCAGTCCCCGCCGAGCAGCACGACGCGCAACCCGGTGCCCAGGCCCGCCGAGCCGGCCGCGGCGCCGGCGGTGAGCAGCATGTCGAGCAGGGCCGGCACACAGTTGACGACGGTGACGTGCCGCTCGCGTACCAGGTCGACCCAGCGGCCGGCCTCGCGGCGGTCCTCGTCGGCGGGCAGGACCACCGCGCCGCCGACCGAGAGCAGGCCGAAGACGTCGAACACCGACAGGTCGAAGTCGAGTGCGGACAGGCCCAGTGCGCGATCGTCCGGGCCGAGCGCGAACCGGTCGACGAGGTCGTCGATGGTGTTCATCGCGGCGCGGTGCGGGACTTCGACGCCCTTGGGCTCGCCGGTGGAGCCGGACGTGAAGAGCACGTAGGCGACGCTCTCCTCGTCGACGGGCACCGGAACGAGGTCTTCGGCGGGGTGGGCGAGGGCTTCGGTGAGCGCGAGGGCGGCGGCGAGCGGCGAGTCGCCGGTGGCGCCGTCGGCGTCCAGGGCCAGGCGGGCCCGGGCGGTGCGGTGGATGCGTTCGCGGCGTGCGGGTGGTTGTTCGACGCCGATCGGGACGTACGCGGCGCCGGCCGCGAGTACGCCCAGAGCGGCCACGATCTGGTCCGGCCCCTTGGGCAGGGTGATCGCGACGGTGTCGCCGGGCGCGATGCCCCGCGTGCGCAGGGCCGTGGCCACGCGCCGTGCGCGGTCGGCGAGTTCGCCGTAGGTCAGGGTGCCGCCGTCGGTGTCCGCGAGGCCCCACACGAGGGCGGGTGCGTGCGGTCGGGTGGCGGCGTGGGCGAAGAAGCCGTCGTGCAGGGCGCGGTGCGAGCGTGGGCCGTCGGTGGCGTTGACCCGATCGAGGACGGCCCGCTGGGTGGCGGGCAGCAGTTCGTGGATCGGCTCGCGCCAGTCGGCCCGCGCCGTGCCCAGGCGGGTGAGCAACTCGCGGTAGGCGGCGAACATCGCGTCCGCGACCCCGTCGGGGAAGGCGTCCTCGCGCACGTCCCAGTTGATCAGCAGACCGCCGCGCACCTCGGTGATCTGGGCGTCGAGCAGCACCTGCGGTCCCTGCGAGACGATCCAGGACGGTTCGCCGAACAGGCGGCGCACGTCGGGGTCGAAGAGTTCGCCCAGGCCCAGGGCGCTGGTGTACACGATCGGCGCGAGTACCTGTTCGCCGCGGGCGCGGGCGAGATCGCGCAGCACGTGCAGGCCCGAGTGGTCGGCGTGCGCGGCGTCGCGATGCATGCGCAGCTGGAGCGCGCGGGCGTGATCGAGGAAGGAGCGCTGCTCGGACATGTCGACGTCCAGGAGCACGGAACCGGTGAAGTCGCCGACCAGGCGCGGTACGTCCGGGTGCAGGTCCTCGCGGTCGAACAGCGGTACGTTCAGCAGGAATCGGGGAGTGGCGCTCCAGCCGGCCAGGACGGCGGCGAACGCGGTCGCGAAGGCCATCGCGGGGGTGATCCTGTGGGCGTGCGCTCGCGCCGACCAGTGGCCGCGCTCCTCCGGGTCCAGCCACATGTGGCGCCGGGTCACCCGGGTCAGGTCGGCCGGTAGCGGGCTGCGCAGCGGGAGTTCGGGTGCGCCGGGCAGGTCGGGCAGGCGCTCGGTCCAGTACGCGGCGGCGCGCTCGGCGGCGGCGCGGCGCAGCGGGGGCCGGGCCGCGAGGTAGTCGCGGTAGTCGTAGCCCGGTTCGGCCGGCGGGTGTTCGGGGTGTGCGTACAGCTGGGCCAAGTCGGCGAGCAGCACCCGGTAGCTGAGCGCGTCGGCCGCGACCATGTCCACGTCCAGGTGCAGCCGGCTGCGCCCACCGGGCAGCAGCGTCACGCGCAGGTCGATGACGCGGCCGGATTCGATGTCGAGCATTTGGTGCGAGCATTCGTCGCGGATGCGGTCGAGGCGGTCCGCGACGGTGTCGATGTCCGCGTCGCGCAGGTCCAGCACCCGCAGCGCCTCGCCGGGCGCGGTGGGCAGGATTTCCTGGCGGCCGTCGTCGGTGACGCGTACGCGCAGCATGGGGTGGCGGGCGATCAGGGTGCGTGCGGCGGCGTGCAGGCGGGCGGGGTCCACCGCGTCGCCGGGTTCGGTGTCGAACTCGGTGTACAGGTGCGCGGCGACGCCGCCCAGGGGCTGTGCCTCGGAGCGACCGATCCAGTAGGCGTGTTGCATCAGCGCGAGCGCGAACGTTCCCGATTCCGGGGCGGGTTCGCTCGCCGGTTCGGCTGCGGGTGCGGGCTGCGGAGCGGGCGGCGGCGGTGCGGTGTCGTCGTCCAGGAGGGCGATCCATGCCGCGAGGGTCGGGACGGTGGCCAGGTCCGCGAAGGTGACCCGGGCACCGCTGCGGCGCCAGCCGCCGGCCAGGCGCATCAGTCGCAGCGAGTCGAGTCCGAGCGCGATCAGGTCGTCCTCGTCGTGCAGGGACTCCGGTGCCACTTCGAGCAGTTGCGCCACGTCGCGTCGTACGTCCTCGACGGTCAGCCGCACGCTGTTCTCCTTCGATCGCGAAAGGGTCCGCGGGACGCGAGTGGGCGGTCGCCCGGGCGACCCGTTCTTGACACTCGCCTCCGGCGTCACAAATATAGGGTAGGCAAACCTAAGTCAGGCAAGGCTTTTCGACTGTTCGAGAACGCGCGGCTCCCCGGAGTCGGCGCCGAAGGGGCCCGGACTTGACGAGTGCGAACCCGGCCGACGAACGCCGCCGAGAGCTGATCCGGCGACTGCTGGCCGAAGCGGGTGTACAACCGGACACCCCAGCCGACGGCATCCGCCCCCGCGACCGAAGCACCCCCGCACCCCTGTCCGCCGTGCAGCACAGTCTGTGGCTGCACCAGCAGGCCAACCCGGCCGGCACGTCCTACAACGGCTGCCTGCTCATCCGCGTCCGCGGCCCGCTCGACGTCGGCGCGCTGCGCGTGGCCACCCGCGAACTCCTGTGCGCCCACGAGGTCCTGCGTACCACCTACCACGCCGACGCCACCGGTGTTCCCTACCAGACGATCGCCGACCCGCCCGACGACCCGCTGCCGGTCCGCGACCTGACCCGACTGCCGGCCGACGTCCGGGACACCGAGGCCGAGCGCGTCGCCAGGCGCCTGGCCGCCCGCCCGTTCGACCTGGCCCGCGAACGCTCCGTGCGCTACGAACTCCTCGCCCTCGGGCCCGCGGACCACGCCCTCGTGCAGGTCGTGCACCACATCGCGTGGGACGGCGGAACGTGGGGCGTGCTCGCGCGCGACCTCGCCGCGTTCTACCGCCGCGCCGCCGGCCCGGACGGCACCCGCACCGCGACCGCGCCCGCCGTGCAGTACGCCGACATCGCCGCATGGGCGCACGGCAGGCCCCCCGACGAGGCCGGAACGAAGTTCTGGCGGGCCCGGCTGACCCCGCCGCCGCTCCCGCCCGACCTGCCCGCCGACGGTCCCAGGACACCGGCCCCGGACGAACGCGGCGGCCGGTGCACCCGCCGACTGTCCCCGGAAATACCGCCCCGCATCCGCGATTTCGCCGCCCAGTGCGGCGTCACCGCGTTCACCGTCGTGCTCACCGCGTTCGCGGAGCTGCTCCGCCGCCACACCGGGTCCACCGACCTGCCGATCGGCACGCTCGTGATGGACCGCACCGACCCGCACGCCGCCGAACTGATCGGCAACTTCGGCAATACCGTCGTGCTGCGCGCCGATCTCTCCGACCACACCCGGAAACTGACCTTCCGTCAGGCGACCGCGCGGCTCGGCGACGTGTGCACCGACGCGTTCGAGCACCGGAACGTGCCGTTCGACCGGGTCCTGGACGAGGTCCGACCACCACGCAGGCCGGGCCGACCACCGCTGTTCGACGTGATGTTCGGCCTGCTCACCCGCGACCTCGGCGACCTCGACCTGCCCGGCCTGGACACCTCCTGGCGGCACGTGCACAACGGCACCACCCAGTTCGACCTGGCCCTGGAAGGCTTCCTTCGGGACGAGGACCTGCTCGTGGAGGCGACCTACCGCACACCCCTGTTCGAGCCCGACACGATCGAACGCCTGCTGGCCCACCTGGAAACCCTGCTCACCGCCGCACTCGCCCGGCCCGACACACCCCTGGCCCTGCTCGACGCGACCCCGCCGGACCAGGCGCCCGAGCAACCCGCCGACGACATCGAGGACTTCCCCGCCGGAGGCGTCGCCGAACTCGTGCAGGCCGTCATCCGCGAGCGCCCCCATGCCCCGGCCGTCCGGGCCGGTGACACCACGTGGACCTACGCCGACCTGGACGCCCGCGCCGAGCACATCGCCGCCGCCCTCACCAACGCCCTGCACCCGCGCGGCATCGGCGGCGAACCCGTCGTCGCGCTGGCCCTGCCGCGCACCGCCGACCTGGTCGCGACCCTGCTCGCCATCCTGCGCATCGGCGCCGCCTACCTGCCGCTCGACCGCACCCACCCGCCCGAGCGCATCGCCGCCATGCTCGCCGACGCCGCGCCCGACCTCCTGCTCTGCGGCGCCGACTACACCCCGCCCACCGACACCACCCCCGTCCTGCACCTCGACGACCTCCCGGCCGCATTCGCCGACGCCGCCCCGGCCCGCCCGCCGATCCACCCGCAGACGCCCGCCTACGTCGTCTTCACCTCCGGCTCCACCGGCCGCCCCAAGGCCGTCGTCGGCACCCAACGCGCCCTGACCAACCGCCTGCGCTGGGGTCGCACCGCGCTGCCGCCCGGGCCCGGCGCGAGCCGGGTGCGCCTGGCCAAGAGCGCGCTCGCCTTCATCGACGGCAGCACCGAACTCCTGGGCGCCCTCGTCGCCGGGGACATGCTCGTCCTGGCCGACGACGCCACCGCCCGCGACGCGCTGCGCCTGACCGAACTCGCCGACCGCAGCGGCGCCGGCGTACTCACCGTGGTCCCCAGCCTGCTGGAGACCCTCCTCGACACCGCCCCGCCCGGCGCCCTGGCAAGCGTGCACACCTGGATCTGCTCCGGCGAACCCCTGCCCAAGGCCCTGGCCGACGCCGTCGTCGCCCGCCGACCGCACACCACCGTGGTCAACCTGTACGGCTGCTCCGAAGCCGCCGGCGACAGCCTCGCGCACATCCACACCCCGAGCAGTGCCACCGCGTCACCGACCGTGCCGATCGGCCGGCCGATCGCCCGCACCCGCGCCCGCGTCCTGGACGCCGCGCTGCGCCCCGTGCCCATCGGCGTCCCGGGCGAGCTCCACCTCGCCGGCGACGGCCTGGCCCGCGGCTACCTCGGCCGACCCGCCGCCACCGCCGAACGCTTCGTCGCCGACCCGTACGGGCCGCCGGGCTCCCGGCTCTACCGCACCGGCGACCTGGTGCGCCGACGAGCGAGCGGCGAACTGGAGTTCCTGGGCCGCGCGGACCACCAGATCAAGATCCGCGGCGTGCGGATCGAACCCGGCGAGATCGAAGCCTGCCTGCTGCGGCACGCGGGCATCGCCCGCGCGCTCGTGGTCGCGATCCGCTCCGGCACCGCCCTGTGCGCCTACCTCGTGCCCACCCCGGGCACTCGCATCGACATCGACGCGGTGCGCGCCGACCTCGCCCGCACCCTGCCCGCAGCCCTGCTGCCCGACGCGTACGTCGTGCTGGACGCGTTCCCGCTCAACCCCAACGGCAAGCTCGACCGCGGCGCGCTGCCCGCCCCGCAGACGTCCACCGCGCCCAAGCGGGCGCCGGCCGACGAGCGCGAAAGCGAACTGTGCACGATCTTCGCCGAATTCCTCAGCCTGGCAGCGGACGACATCGGCCCGGACGACGACTTCTTCGCCCTCGGCGGCCATTCGCTGCTCGCGGCGCGGCTGGCGAACCGGCTGCGCCGTACCTTCGCGGTCGAACTCGCCGTGCCCGACGTCTTCCACGCACCCACACCCGCCGCACTGGCCCGCCTGGTCGACACGGCCGAACCGGTGCGCCCCCGGGTGCGCGAGATCGCCGTACCGAGCCCGGCACCCGCGTCCTTCGCCCAGATCGGCCTGTGGTTCGAGGAACAGGTGCGCGGGCCGTCCGCGGCCTACAACCTGCCGCTGGGCCTGCGGCTGCGCGGCCGGCTCGACCCGGGGGCGCTCCGCGCGGCACTGCACGACGTGGTCGCGCGGCACGAGAGCCTGCGCACCCTGCTGGTGCCCGGCGCGGACGGTACACCCGTGCGTGAGGTGCTCACGCCCGAGGCCGCGCATGCCGGGATGCACTGCGCCGTCGTGGCGGCGCACACCCGATCGCCCGAGCAGGTCCCTGCCGAGGTGGCCGCCCTCGCGGAGCGGCCCTTCGACATCGGTGTCGATCCACCCGTCCGGGCCGCGCTGTTCGTCGGCGCGCCCGACGGGGAGAGCGTCCTGGCCCTGGTGTTGCACCACAGCGCGGCCGACCGCTGGTCGTTCGGACCGTTGCTGGCCGACCTCTCCGCCGCCTACGTCGCGCGCTCGGCCGGGACGGTGCCGCCGCCGCGTCCCGAACCGGTCACCGGACACGGCGCGTACGCGGCCTGGCAGCGCGCGATCCTGGGCACGCGGGACACGCCCACCGATCTGACACGTCGCCAACTCGACTACTGGGCAGCTGTGTTGCGCGACGCTCCGGAGGAACTGGCGCTGCCCGCCGACCGCTCGCGCCGCGCCGAGCGCGGCCACCGCGGCGCGAGCGCCGAGCACACCCTGCCCGCCGATCTCGCCGACGCCCTGCGCGGCCTCGCGCACGACACCGGCACAAGCGTGTTCACCACGCTGCACGCCGCCGTCGTCGCCGTCCTGCACCACCTCGGCGCGGGCGAGGACATCCTGCTCGGCGCACCCGTCGCCGGCCGCACCGACGAGGATCTGGACGGCGTGGTCGGCCTGTTCGTCAACACCGTCGTGCTGCGCACGTACGTCGGCGGCGACCCGACCTTCGCCGACCTGCTCGACCGCACCCGAAACGCCGACCTGGCCGCGTTCGCGCACGCCGACGTGCCCTTCGACTGGGTGGTGGATCGACTGCGGCCCACCCGTACCCTGTCCCGACACCCGCTGATCCAGGCCACCCTGACCCATCACCGCGCCGAGGAGATCGACCTCGCGCTGCCCGACACGCACGCCGAACCCTTCGCACCGGGCACGGGCGCGGCGATGTTCGATCTCGACCTGCGGTTCGTGGAATCGGCCGACGACGACATTCGGATCCACGCCGGATACGCATGCGACCTGTTCGAACACGCCACCGTCGTCGCGCTTTTGGAGCGGCTGCACCGACTGCTCGCGCAGGTGCTCGCCGACCCGCACACGCCGTTGAGCAGCCTGGACCTGCTCACCGACGCCGAACGCCGGCTGCTCGTGCACGAGGTCAACGCCACCGCACACGACGTGCCGACCATCACCGTGGTCGAACGCTTCACCTCCCGGGCCCGGCGCACCCCGCACGCACCCGCCCTGATCGCCGCCGACGGCACGGTGACCACGTACGGCCGGCTGGCCGCCCGCGTCGAGGCGAACGTCCGGCGGCTGATCGGCGCCGGTGCCGGGCCCGACACCCTGGTCGCCGTCGCGCTGCCGCGCTCGCCCGACCTGGTGGTCGCCCTCCTGGCGGTGCTCGCGAGCGGGGCGGCCTACGTACCGCTCGACGCCGACGACCCGCCCGCACGCCTGGCCGAGACGATCGCCGACGCACGGCCCACACTCGTGCTCACCGACACCGCGCACGCGCAACGACCCTGGGGACGGCCGGTCGTCGTGATCGGCGACGACCCGGCCGAGCCCGACGCTGCCGAGGGCCCGATGCCGCCGCCGCAGGCCGCGCACCCCGCGTACGTGCTGTACACCTCCGGCTCGACCGGCCGGCCCAAGGGCGTGCTCGTCTCGCACGCGGCATTGGCGAACCAACTGGCCTGGGTTCAGGGCGAGTACGCGCTCACCCCCGCCGACCGCGTGCTGCACAAGGCGCCGATCGGGTTCGACGTGTCGTTGTGGGAGGTGTTCTGGCCGCTGTGCGAGGGCGCCACCGTCGTCCTGGCCGCACCCGACGGCCACCGCGACCCGGCCCACCTCGCCGCGCTCGCGCACACCCACGCGGTCACCGTGGCGCACTTCGTCCCGCCGATGCTGGACGCGGTACTCGACGCCGTCGAAGCCGCGTCCGCCCCGCGCATCACGTCGTTGCGACTGCTCCTGTGCGGCGGTGAGGCGCTGCCGCCGGCCACCGCCCGCCGCAGCGCCCGGCTGCTCGGCCCGACGCCGCACAACACCTATGGGCCCACCGAGGCCACCATCACCGCCACCGCGTGGAACCCCGCAGGCGCCCTCGACGCGGACGCCGTGCCGATCGGACGACCGGTGTGGAACACCGGCGCCCTCGTCCTCGACGCCCGGCTGCGGCCCACCCCGATCGCACTGCCGGGCGAGCTGTACCTGACCGGCGCGCAACTTGCCGAGGGATACCTGCACCGCCCCGGACAGACCGCCGAACGCTTCGTCGCCGATCCGTACGGACCCCCCGGCAGCCGGATGTACCGCACCGGAGACCTGGTGCGCCGGCGCGCCGACGGCGCACTCGTCTACCTCGGCCGGACCGACCACCAGGTCAAACTGCGCGGCGTGCGCATCGAGTCGGGCGAGATCGAGGCGCACCTGACCGCTCGGGCCGATCTGGCCGCTGCCGTGGTCGGCGCCCGGCCCGGGCCGACCGGTGCGCCGATCCTGGTCGCCCACGTGGTGCCCGCGCCCGCGGCCGACGTGGATCCCGAGGCGCTGCGCGGCGAACTGGCCGATCGTCTGCCCGAACACCTGGTCCCGGCCGCGATCGTGGTCGTGCCCGCGCTGCCGCTGCTGCCCAACGGCAAACTCGACCGCGCCGCGCTGCCCGACCCCGACGTCGCACCGCACACCCCGGACACCGCGCCGAGCGACGGCGCACAGGCCGAACTCGCCCGGATCTTCGCCGAGGTGCTGCGGGTGGAGCGGGTCGGCGTGCGGGACGGGTTCTTCGCGCTGGGCGGCGACAGCATCGGGGCCACGCTCGTGGCCGGCAAGGCCCGATCGATCGGGCTGCGGTTCACCGTCAAGGACGTCTTCCGGCACCAGAGCGTGAGCGCGCTCGCGCGCGTCGCCCGACGCGAGGACCCGCAGGCGTCGCCGCCCGCACCGGTGATGCTCGCCGATCCGCCGCTGTCGCACGTGTTCCGCGACGGCGGGACCGGGCCGAACGGCCACCACGTGTGCGCGGTCCGCCCGGTCGCGGCCGGCCGGGACCGCCTCCTGACCGGGATCGTCGCCGAACTGGAACGCCGATACCCGGCGTTGCGGCTGCGGATCGAGACGGTCGGCAAGCGGCTGTGGCGCACCACCTCGGTCGCCGAGGCGAACCCGAGGGTGCGCGTCGTGGCCGGCACGCCGCAGGGCACGGCCGGGGAACTCGAGCGGGCCATGGCCGAGTTGGACGTCACCGGCGGACCGACACTGGCGGTGACCCTGACACCCGGGCGGCTGCTGGTGGTGGCGCACGCGCTCGTGCTGGACGCCGCGGCGGTCGAACGGGTCGCGGACGAACTGGCCGCCGCGCTGGGGCAGGAGCGACCGAGGACACCGGCCCCGCCCGCCGAGATGTCCGACCCGGAGCGGGTCGATGTGGCACCGGTCGAGGCGGACGAGACGACGTGGGCCGAGGAACTACGCGGCGCGGTGCCGGCCCCGGCGCTACTCGGCACGGCTTCGGGTCGCACGCTGTTCCTGGCGACCGTCCTCGCCGGCGGCGATCCCGAGCTCGGCGACGGCAGCGGCGAGGCCGCCGCCTCGATCGAGGCCGTCCGAGCCGCCGCCGGCGAGGCGTTCCTGGCCGCCCTGCACGCACGCACCCCCGACGTCGACCGGCTGCTGATCGACCGGATAGTGGACCCACATCGGCACCGGGCGCCCGAATCGGCGCCCCCGGTGGGCTCGTTCGCCTACGCCTACCCGCTCGCAGCCACCCGGGGAGGACCCGCGCCGGACCTGTCCGCCGCCGACCTGCGGGGCGCCGGCTACACCCGGGTGCGCTACGCGAGCCGATCCGGCGCCCGGGTGCTGGGCCGGGTCGCCCACGCGGAGATCGTGCTGCGGGATGCGCCCGCCCACGGGTGGGCCGACGACGTGCCCTCGGCGGTGAGTACGCGCTGGCCCCTGGACGCGGCGATCGCCGTGGCGGCAGGGGAGCACGGACCCCGATGCCGGCTCACCCTGTGCGCCGGACCGACCGTCGACGCGGACGACGCCCGCCGCCTGCTCGCGACCTGGGCCGCGGAGACGCGTGCCCGCATCCCGGGCGCGAGGACCATCACCGACAGCGAGACGACCACACCGAACACGGACCCGGGGCGGACGACGTGAGCGACCTCAACCCTTCGAACGACCGCCCGACCCACACCCCCGCAGGACTGTGGCGGCGCGAGGCGTTCGAGCACGCGCCACCCACCGTGCGGGCGATGGTCGCCCCGCCCGAGATCACCGCCGACATGGCACACCTGCGTGCGACCGAGGTACTGGCCCGACATCGTTGCCTGCGCACCGAGGAGCCCACCGCGTGGTGCGGCACCTTCACCGTCGGTGCGGACGCCCGGCGCTCCACCGCCCGAGTGGCCCGCGTGGCGGCGACACCCGCCACCGGGTGGGTGGATCGCGGCCCGACCCGCCCGGGACTTTTGGTCGTCGCACTGCCCGGAGGCATCGCCGACGGAACCTCGTGGCGCATCCTCGCCGACGAACTGCGTGCGGGACTGCGCGGCGCACCGATGGGACCCGAACCCGCGACCACCGCGGACTACGCCGCCGCCGTCGCCCTGGACGCCGCCGACCCGCAGTTGCTCGACCGCGCCACCCGCTGGTTCACCCTGATGGACCGGGTGGACGAGCTGGATGCGTCCGCGCCGTGGCCCTTTGGCGAAAGCGGCATCCCCGACACGCCTCCCGTCGCCGTCGCCGAAATCCTCGAACTGCCTGCCGAGGCTCAGGCGTTGGCCCCGCACAGGCCGCTGCGCACGATCCTGGCCGCGACCGTGGCCGAGGTGCTGGGCGAGCTCGCCCCCGGACCGCTGTACCTGGACGTCGCGGAGGACGACCGCGACCGGTACGGCGGGCGCTTCGCACACACCGTCGGCGACCTGCGACGCGTCTTCCCCGCCCTGCTGGAGGCCGGACAAGGGGCCCCCGGCGCGCTGCCCGCCGACCCGCGCAGCGCGGCCGACTTCGGCATCGCGCTCCACCTCGCGGAGCAGACCTCGGGCGCCCTCGCCGACGCGCCCGAGGCAGGCGTCCTCCTGGCCTACGGACACACCGACCTCGGCGACGACCCCCTGCTCGCGCACGACCGCGACAGCGACGGGCATTCCTTCTCGCGCTATCCGCTGCGCCTGGACCTGTGGGTCGACCACTCGCCCACCGGAGCCGGGCGACGGATCGCACTGCGGGTGGTCGCCGACCCCAAGACGCTGCCCGAACTCGACGTCGCGGCCCTGCTCCAGGCTTGGCGGGGCGCCCTGCTCCCGGCCCTCCGCGACGCCGTCCCGCCCCCGAGCGAGGTGCCCGCCCGCGTCGACCAGGCCGCGCTCGACCGCGCGATCGGCGGGGCGGGCGTGGCCGAGGTGTTGCCGCTGTCCCCGCTGCAGGAGGGCCTGCTCTTCCACCTCATGCTCGACGGCGCGGCCCGCGACATCTACGTACAGCAGGCCGTGCTGTTCCTGACCGGCCCCGTGCACACCGACCGGCTCGCGGAAGCGGCGCGCCGGGTCCTGGAGAAGTACCCGAACCTGCGCGCCGGCTTCGTCGGCACCGAGGACGGACCCGTGCAGGTGGTGCCGGAGCGCTTCGCCGTGCCGTTCGCCTACGCCGACCTCACCGGAACCGGAGAAGCGGACCATGACGGCGAAGTCGCGGACGTCGAGGCCGCGTTCGAGGCGTTCGCCGACGCCCAACGGGCGATCCCGTTCGACCCGGCCCGCCCGCCGCTGATGCGCTTCGCGCTGGCCCGCACCTCCGCCGACGGCCACCGACTCCTGCTCACCTCACAGGTAGCCCTGCTCGACGGCTGGTCCGGCGGCCTCGCACTGACCTCGCTCCTGGAGTTCTACACCGACGCCGAGGCCGAAGCCGCGCGACCCACCACCCCGTTCCGGGACTTCCTGCGCTGGTTGGGCACCCGCGACCACGACGCCGCCCGCGACGCGTGGTCCGCGTACCTGGGCGATGTCACCGAGCCCACTCTCCTGGCCGGCCCGCGCCCGCCCGGCGACGACGCCACCCCGGCCTCGGCCGGGGAGATCCACCGCGAGGTGCCCGCAGCCCTCGCCGCCCGCCTCGCGGCCCGTGCCCGCGAGGCCGGCGTCACCGTCGGCACGCTCTACGAAAGCGCCTGGGGCCTGTTGCTGGGCCGGCTCACCGGACGCGACGACACCGTCTTCGGCGCACTCGTCTCCGGCCGGCATCCCGACGTCGAGGGCATCGAGACGACCGTCGGCGTGCTGTTCAACACCGTCCCGGTACGCGTGCGCCTCGCACCGCACGAGCCGATCGCCGACCTGTGGCGGCGCACCCAGGACGACAAGACGGACCTGCACGACCATCCGTACCTGGGCCTGAGCGAACTCCAGGCGATGGTGGGCGCAGGCCCGCTCTTCGACACCTTCTTCGTGTTCCAGAACCTGCCCCTGCCGGACAAGAACCGCGGATTCGGCCCCGACGCGGCCCTGCGAGTGCTCGGCCACGGCGTCCGCGACGCCACCCACTACCCGGTGTCCGTGGTGATCACCCCCGGCGAGGTGACCCGGCTGCGCGCGATGTACCACGACGACGCCTTCGCCCGGGCCGACGTCGAAGTGCTCACCGAACGCTACCTGCGGATCCTGGCAGCCTTCGCCGACGATCCCACCCGGGCCTGCGCCCGTATCGACGTACTCGCGCCGGCCGAACGCCGGCGTGTGGTCGACACGTGGAACAGCACGACGCACCCGGTACCGGAACTGACCGTGGCCGATCTGCTGGAGGAGCGGGCGGCGTCGGTTCCGGATGTGGTGGCGGTGGTGCAGGATCCGGATGGTGCGGCGCCGTTGGTGTGGACGTATCGGGAGTTGAACGAGCGGTCGAATCGGATCGCCCGGTTGTTGCGGGTGCGTGGGGCGGGTCCGGAGCGGGTGGTGGGTCTGGCGTTGCCGCGCACCGCGGACATGGTGGCCGCCCTGTTCGCGGTGCTCAAGACCGGCGCCGCCTATCTGCCGTTGGAGCGCGACCTGCCGCACGAGCGCATCGCGTGGATGGTCGACGAGACCCGGCCGGTCTGCGTGCTGACCGCCGGTGACGACACCGTGCCCGGGAACACGGTCGATCTTGACGATGCGTCGGTGCGGGCGGAGTTGGCGGGCCTGTCGGGTGCGGACCTGACGGACGCGGAGCGTGCGGATTTCGTGCGGGGGGATGCGCGGCGCCTGGAGCATCCGGCGTATGTGATCTATACGTCGGGTTCGACGGGTCGGCCCAAGGGTGTGGTGACTCCGTATCGCGGGTTGACGAACATGCAGGTCAATCACCGTCGGGAGATCTTCGATCCGGTGGTGGCCGCGGCGGGGCGGCGGTTGCGGGTGGCGCACACGGTGTCGTTCGCGTTCGACATGTCGTGGGAGGAGTTGTTGTGGCTGGTCGAGGGGCACGAAGTGCACGTGTGCGACGAGGAGTTGCGCCGTGACGCACATGCGCTGACCCGGTACGTGGACCGCCACCGGATCGACGTCGTCAACGTCACCCCCACCTACGCCCAGCACCTCCTGGAGGAAGGTCTCCTCGACTCGGACCCCACCGCCGGACGCCATCGACCCGCCCTCGTCCTGCTCGGCGGCGAGGCCGTCTCCGACGGCGTCTGGGCCGCGCTGCGCGACACCGAGGGCGTGTTGGGCTACAACCTGTACGGGCCCACCGAATACACCATCAACACCCTCGGCGCGGGCACCGAGGACAGTGCCACACCCGCCATCGGCCGGCCGATCCTCAACACCGCCACCCACATCCTCGACGCCAACCTGCAACCGGTACCCGTCGGCGTGCCCGGCGAGCTGTACATCACCGGCATCGGGCTCGCGCGCGGCTACCTCAACGACCCCGGACAAACCGCGGCCCGCTTCGTCGCGAACCCGTTCGGGCCGCCCGGCTCCCGGCTCTACCGCACCGGCGACCTGGCCCGGCGTCGCCCGGACGGCATCATCGACTACCTCGGCCGCACCGACGACCAGATCAAGATCCGCGGCCACCGGATCGAACCCGGGGAAATCCAGAGCGTGTTGGACGCCCACCCGCAGGTGGCCCGCAGCGCGGTCGTACCCACCACCGGCCCGGACGGCGCCGTACAGCTCACCGCCTACCTCGTCCCCGAGACCGCCGGCACCGGCGATGCCCACGCCGACGCCGAGCACCTCGCCCAGTGGCGGCAGATCTACGCCGACGAATACACCGCCATCGACACGGCGGTGTTCACCGAGGACTTCGCCGGCTGGGACAGCAGCTACGACGGCGCACCGATCCCGCTCGCGGACATGCGCGAATGGCGGGCCGAGACCGTACGCCGCATCACCGAACTGCATCCGTCCCGAATCCTGGAGATCGGCGTCGGCACCGGGTTGCTCCTGGGCGAACTCGCTCCCGCGAGCGAGAGCTACTGGGCCACCGACTTCGCCGCACCGGTCGTCGCGAAGCTGCGCGCGGACCTGGCCCGCGACCCCGAACTCGCCGCCAAGGTCGAACTGCGCACCGCCCCGGCACACGAACTCGGCGACCTGCCCGAGGCGTTCTTCGACACGGTCGTGATCAACTCGGTCGCCCAGTACTTCCCCAGTCTGGACTACCTCACCGACGTCCTGCGCCGAGCCCTCGCCCTGGTCCGCCCCGGCGGAGCGGTCTTCCTCGGCGACATCCGCAATCTACGACTCGCCCGCACCTTCCACAGCGCGATCCGACTCGGCCAGGCGACCCCGGACACCGACGACGCCACCGTGCGCGCCGCGATCGAACGTGCCGTCCTGCTGGAGAAGGAACTCCTGGTCGACCCGGACTACTTCGCCGGCCTGGCCGACCTGCTGCCCGACCTCGCCGGGGTCGACCTGCGGATCAAACGCGGACACCTGCACAACGAACTGACCCGACACCGCTACGACGCCGTCCTGCGCCGCACCGGCGGCGCCCGCGCCACGGACCTCACCGACGTACCGATCCTGGCGTGGGACGCCGCTACCGGAACCGACGCGATCGTGCGCCGACTGACCACGGATCGCCCCGAGGCGCTGCGCCTGCGTGGCGTGCCCAACGCCCGTCTCGCCGGCGAACTCGCCGCCGAGCGCGTCCTGGCGAACGGCGGCAGCACGGCCCGGGCCCGGTCGGCCCGCACCGAGGCCGAGCGGGCTGCCGGCGACGCGGCGGTCGAACCCGAGACGCTGCACACGCTCGGCGCCGAACTCGGCTACACCGTGGCCGCGACCTGGTCGGCCGGTGGCCTCGGCGCCTTCGACGCCGTGTTCACCGCCGGCGACGCGGCCGAGTACGGCGTGCTGGGGACGTACGTGCCCACCGGGGCCGGTCGCGCCGACCCGTCGGGCTACGCCAACCACCCGGCCGCCGCGCGCGAGGCGGGCACCCTCGTCCCCCGACTGCGCGCCTACCTGCGCGAACGGCTGCCCGAGTACATGGTGCCCGCGGGATTCGTCCCGCTCGACCGCCTCCCGCTCACCGTCAACGGCAAACTCGACCGCCGCGCACTGCCCGCGCCCGACGCCGGCGCAGGCCGCACGACCACCCGCCCACCGGCCGGCGCCGCCGAACTCGCGCTGAGCGCCCTGTTCGCCGACGTGCTCGGCGTCGCCGACATCGGCGCCGAGGACAACTTCTTCGACCTCGGCGGCCACTCCCTGCTCGCCGCCCGACTCGCCGCCAAGGCCCGCGGCGCGCTCGGCGTCGAGATCGCCATCCGCGACGTCTTCACCGCCCCCACCACCGCCGCACTGGCCGCACTGCTCGCCGAACGCGCCGGAGCACACGCCCCCGACGCCGAGCCGCTGCGTCCGGCCGTCACGCGTCGGGAGCGTCCCGACCGGGTGCCGCTGTCGTTCGCGCAGCGGCGGCTGTGGCTGCTCGGCCAGTTCGAGACGGCGAGCGCGGCCTACCACGAACCGATCGCGGTCCGGCTGCGCGGAAACCTGGACCGGGTAGCTCTCCACGCGGCCGTACAGGATGTCACCGACCGTCACGAGACATTGCGTACGGTGTGCGTCGCGGCGCAGGGGGTGACCGAGAGCGGCGCGGACGTGTACCAGCACATCCTGGAACCGGAATACGCCCGGGCCGTCGTCGAGTTCGTCGACCTTGCCGCCGCCGAGCCGGTGGGGCGAATCGAGGAGAACCTGGCCGGGCTCGTCGCCGAGGCCACCCGACGCCCGTTCGACCTGGCCACGGAACTGCCGCTGCGGACCACGGTCTTCCGGGTCGGTCCCGACGAACACGTGCTGCTCGCGGTGTTCCACCACATCGCGATCGACGAATGGTCCATCCGGCCGTTCGCGCAGGACCTCGCCGCGGCCTACACCGCACGCGCCGCCGGACACGCGCCCGCGTGGGAGCCACTGCCGCTGCAATACGCCGACTACACCCTGTGGCAGCGCGACCTGCTCGGCGACCCGGCCGACCCCGCCGGTCGCTATGCCCGCCAACTCGCCTACTGGAAAACGGCCCTGGCCGGGCTGCCGGAGGAACCGGGGCTGCCCTCCGACCGCCCGCGCCCCACGGTGGCCGGCTACCGCGGCGGCACCGTCGAACGGCTGATCCCGGCCGAACTCGCGAACCGGGTGCGCGCCGTCGCCTCGGCGGCCGGCGCGAGTGCGTTCATGCTCTATCAGGCGGCGGTCGCGACCCTGCTGCACCGGCTCGGCGCGGGTACGGACATCGCGCTGGGCAGCCCGGTGGCCGGACGCGACGACGAGGCACTGGGCGAGCTGATCGGATTCTTCGTCAACACCGTGGTGATCCGCGCGGACGTGACGGGAAACCCGACCTTCGCGGAACTGCTGGCCCGGGTGCGGGACACCGACCTCGACGCCTTCGCCCACCAGGACCTGCCGTTCGAGCGCCTCGTGGAGGAGCTCAACCCGGCCCGCTCGCTCGGCCGCAACCCGCTGTTCCAGGTGATGGTCGGCTACCAGAACCAGGGTGTGGGCGAGGTCCGTTTCGGCGACATGGCACCGGTCGGCGCACGATTCACCCCGCCGACCGCCAAGTTCGATCTCGACTTCGTCTTCCGCGAGACCGATCTCGCGGCCGTGCCCGACGGCGCGGTCGAGTTGGGCATCGAGTATGCGGCGGACCTGTTCGACCACGGCACCGCCGAGGACTTCGCCGAGCGCTTGTTGCGCCTGCTCGCCGAGGTCACCGACGACCCGCACCGCCGCGTGGGCGCCTACGAGCTGCTGTCGGCGGCGGAGCGCTCGCGCATCGTGCACGAGTGGAACGCGACCGAACTGCCCATCCCCGACGCCACCGTGGCCGATCTGCTGGAGGAGCGGGCGGCGTCGGTTCCGGATGTGGTGGCGGTGGTGCAGGATCCGGATGGTGCGGCGCCGTTGGTGTGGACGTATCGGGAGTTGAACGAGCGGTCGAATCGGATCGCCCGGTTGTTGCGGGTGCGTGGGGCGGGTCCGGAGCGGGTGGTGGGTCTGGCGTTGCCGCGCACCGCGGACATGGTGGCCGCCCTGTTCGCGGTGCTCAAGACCGGCGCCGCCTATCTGCCGTTGGAGCGTGATCTGCCGCACGAGCGCAGTGTGTGGATGGTCGACGAGACCCGCCCGGTCTGCGTGCTGACCGCCGGTGACGACACCGTGCCCGGGAACACGGTCGATCTTGACGATGCGTCGGTGCGGGCGGAGTTGGCGGGCCTGTCGGGTGCGGACCTGACGGACGCGGAGCGTGCGGATTTCGTGCGGGGGGATGCGCGGCGCCTGGAGCATCCGGCGTATGTGATCTATACGTCGGGTTCGACGGGTCGGCCCAAGGGTGTGGTGACTCCGTATCGCGGGTTGACGAACATGCAGGTCAATCATCGTCGGGAGATCTTCGATCCGGTGGTGGCCGCGGCGGGGCGGCGGTTGCGGGTGGCGCACACGGTGTCGTTCGCGTTCGACATGTCGTGGGAGGAGTTGTTGTGGCTGGTCGAGGGGCACGAAGTGCACGTGTGCGACGAGGAGTTGCGCCGTGACGCACATGCGCTGACCCGGTACGTGGACCGCCACCGGATCGACGTCGTCAACGTCACCCCCACCTACGCGCAACACCTGCTCGACCTCGGCCTGGTCGACGGCGACCCGGCGCAGGGCCGGCATCGGCCGTGTCTGGTGCTGCTCGGCGGCGAGGCGGTGTCGGACGCGGTGTGGAACCGGTTGCGGGACACCGAGGGCGTGTTGGGCTACAACCTGTACGGGCCCACCGAATACACCATCAACACCCTCGGGGCCGGCACCGAGGACAGTGCCACACCCGCCATCGGCCGGCCGATCCTCAACACCGCCACCCACATCCTCGACGCCAACCTGCAACCGGTACCGGTGGGTGTGCCGGGCGAGTTGTACGTCACCGGGATCGGCCTCGCCCGCGGTTACCTCGACAGCCCCGCGCCGACCGCGGCCCGCTTCGTCGCCAACCCGTTCGGGCCGCCCGGCTCCCGGCTCTACCGCACCGGCGACCTGGCCCGGCGCCGCCCGGACGGCATCATCGACTACCTCGGCCGCACCGACGACCAGATCAAGATCCGCGGCCACCGGATCGAACCGGCCGAGATCCAGGGTGTGTTGGATGCGCACCCCGACGTACTGCGGTCCGCGGTCGTGCCGAGCGCGGACGGGTCGCGGTTGACCGCCTACGTGGTCGGCGGAGCCCGATCGCAGGCGCTGCGCACGTGGGCCGCGGCCCGGCTGCCGGACTACATGGTGCCGAGCGCGTTCGTTCCGCTGGAGGTGCTGCCGCTGACCGTCAACGGAAAACTGGATAGGGCCGCGCTGCCCGAGCCGGACTTCGCCGCCGCGGTCACCGACCGAGGCCCTCGGGACACGGTCGAGGCCGTGCTGTGCCGGGTCTTCGCCGAGGTGCTGGACCTGCCCCGGGTGGGCATCGACGACAACTTCTTCACCCTCGGCGGACATTCGCTGCTCGCGGTCCGTCTGGTCGGCGCGATCCGGGCCGCCGGCCCGGTACGCGACGCCGACACCGTCACCGTCGCCGCGGTGCTGACCGCGCCGACGGTCGCCGACCTCGCGGAGCGGCTGCGCGCAGGCGGCGACGCGGACGACCCGACCGCGCCCGTCGCGGTGCTGCGTGCGGGCGGCGAACTCCCGCCGCTGTTCTGCGTGCACGCCGGATTCGGGTTCGCCTGGCCCTACACGACGCTGCTTTCGCACGTGGGGGCCGAGCGGCCGATGTACGGCCTCCAGTCCGCGATGTTGTCCGGGGCCCCGGCGCCGGCCCGCTTCGAGGACGTGGTCGCCGAGCACCTGCGCAGCATGCGCACGATCCGGCCGCACGGCCCCTACTCGCTTCTGGGTTGGTCCTTCGGTGGCGAACTCGCCTACGCGCTGGCCGCCGAGTTGCAGCGCGCGGGCGAGCCGGTGGACCTGCTGGTGCTGATCGACGCGGAGCCGCCCGTGCCGCGATCGAGCGCCGAGGCGGCTGCCGAGGGCAACGGGTTCGGCGAGGCGGCCGCGCGGGCGCAGTTGTTGCGGGCGACCCCGGGCGGGGTGGACCCGGCCGGCGCGCTGGGCGAGGAGTTGGTGGCGGCACTGCTGCGCACGCGGGTCGCCTACGAACACCTCGCGCCCGCCGAGCCCTACCCGGCCTTTCGCGGCGACGTGTTGTGCGTGGCCGCGCGCGAGAACGCCGAGCGCACCGGCCGCCGGGCCTGGGCGGCGCACGTTCTCGGCGTGGTCGACGAGCACGTCGTCGACCACGCGCACGACGATCTGCTGACCTCGGCCGCGGTGGACCAGTGGGGCCCGCACGTACGCCGACGGTTGGACGCACCACACCGAGAGAGGCTCTGATCCATCATGCGAACATTCGCAGCGCCGGCCTTCGCCCGCCGGCACACCGCCCGCCGCCCCGGCCCCGGCCGGTTCGCCGCGGCCGGGATAGCCGCGGCCCTCGTGTTGGGCCTGGCGGCCTGTGGCGACGGCGACGACAAGAAGGACTCCGCCGGCAGCGGGCCCGCCCCGGCGCCGGCCTCTCCCGGGGCGGGCGGAGCGGCGGCGCCGACGTATCCGATCACCATCACGCACAAACTGGGCACGACCACGATCAAGAAGGCGCCGAAGCGCATCGTCGCGCTGGGAGAGGGCGATCAGGACGCCGCGCTCGCGCTGGCGACCAAGCTGGCCGGCATGGTCGAGACGACCCCGCCGGACGGGGTGGCTCCGTGGGCCAAGCCCAAGCTGGGCGGGGACAAGCCGCAGATCATCACGATGGGCGAGAACGGCGCGCCGCTGGAGAAGGTGCTCGCGCTCCAGCCCGACCTGATCCTGGCGAACACCGACTACTGGGTCGAGCAGGAGTACGACAAGCTCAGCAAGATCGCGCCGACCACGGCGTTCGAGACCGGCCCCTCGCAGGACAGTTGGCAGCAGGTGACCCGGCAGGTGGGCAAGGCGCTGGGCAAGTCCACCGAGGCCGAGAAGCTGGTGACCGACCTGGAGGCCAAGGTCGCCGGTGTGGCCAAGCGCCATCCGGCGATCGCCGGGAAGTCGTTCGCGCTGACCAATGCGCAGAACGCGGGCACGGTAGCGGTGCTCAAGGATCGCTCCGACACGTCGGTGAAGCTGCTCGCCGGGTTCGGAATGACCTTCCCGGACAACCTGGCGGGCCTGCCGGGGGCCGGATTCGCGGCCGAGTTGAGCATGGAGCGGCTGGACGTACTCGAAGTGGGCGTGTTGCTGAGCAACTACAACGGCGACGACGTGCTGCGCAAGGCGATCGAGGGCAATCCGCAGTTCGCGAAACTGAACGTGGTCAAGCGCGGGTCGTACGTGCCGCTGGACTCCAACGACTTCTGGGCCTTGCGCGCACCCACCCCGTTGGCGGTGGAGTACGTGGTCGACAAGATCATGCCGCGGGTGGACGTCGCGGCGCAGGCCGCGAAGAGCTGAGCGCGGCGGACGTACCCTCGGATGGGGGCGCCGTCACCGGTCGGTGTGCGGCAGGCGGACGACGGCCGTTTCGCGGTCGAGATCCACGGTCGTGCGGTTCGGGGGCGCCCCGTCCTCCTCGTCGTCGCGCAGCATGAGCGCCGTCCGGCGTTCCGTGAGCTCGTGCTGCTTTCCCGGCGAGAACGTCGCGTGCAGCTGTTCGAAGCCGGTTGCCGAGATCTGCCCCTGGCGCACGCTGTTGCGCCAGGGCAACAGCCCGGCTCGGCCCGCGCGCAGCAGTAGCTGATCGACGATGGCCACGAACGTCAGCACGACGACCAGGGTGGGCAAGGCCATGAAGACGACGAGTTGCATGGTTCGAGTACCGAACGCGAGACGCGAACCGGCATGCTCCTTCAGGAGGATTTCCGTTCTCGTCCCGGCCCGGGGATTCGTCGGGCCGAGCGATCACCGGTAGCCGCGCGATCTGCCTGAGGCCTCAACCAGGCGGCCGCCCAGCGGAGTTGGGGCCTACACCGAGATGTCGGGCGGGTCGGAGCACGGCGATGGTGGTACCGGCGATCCGGCCCGGCATGCCGGGGGCCGGCTCGGCGGGGTCGCTGCCGAGGGCGATGATGCGATTGTCCGTGTCGACGTGCACGACGCGGGGCCGGTGTCCGGCGATCTCGGTCTCGTCCAGGAGGACGAAGGCCATCACGATGACCAGGTCGCCCGGGTGGATCAGCCGCGCGGCGGCCCCGTTGGCGCCGATCACACCACTGCCGCGGGGCCGGGGATCGCGTACGTGGTCAGACGCGCCCCGGTGTCGATGTCGACCACCTGGACCACCTCGTTCCCGGTGATGCCCGCCGCGTCCAGCAGGTCCTCGTCCACCGTCAGTGATCCGACGTAGTGCAGGTCGGCCCGGGTCACCCGGGCCCGATGGATCCAGGCCGTGTCCGGCGGATCCTGGTGGGGCCGCGCCGCCTGGCATCCGCCCTTCGCGGGCTCCTCGCTGCGCTCGTCTCGCCGCACCGGAGAAACAGCCGAATGGAACCACCATGCGGCCGCTTCTCCGGCACGCCGAGCCACGGCACCGGACGACGCGACCTCATCCACCAGGATCCACCGGACACGGCCTAGCCGCTCAGCAGGGTGCGCAACACCGTTGCTCTCCGCTCAGTTCTCGGTGGCGGCCACGAGGGAACGCGGTCGCATGTCGGTCCAATGGTTCTCGATGTGTTCCAGGCATTGCGCTCGGGACGCGGGACCGTGCTCGGTGCGCCAGCCGTCGGGCGGGTCGAGGAACGCGGGCCACAGCGAGTACTGGCCCTCGTCGTTGAGCAGGGCCAGGAACGTCCCGGAATCGTCGTCGAAGGGATTCGTCACGGCGGATCAGCCTTTCGTGGTCGTCGTGTTCGTCGTCGGCGAGCCGGCGGGGGAGTCGGTGGGGGATCGGTCGGCGGCGGGGACCCGGTCGGGCGCCTCCGGCGTCCGGGCCGGGCCGGCTGTCGGTGTCTCGTCCGCGATCGGCGCGGACGTCGGTCCGGTGGCGCGCAGGGCGGGCAGCGCGCCGGCGACCGCGAGGACCGCGGCGACACACGCGACGCCGCCCGCCACGAGGGTGGTGCCGGGGCCGAGCAGTCTGGCGACGCCGCCGGAGAGCGCGTTGCCGGTGGCCGGGCCCGCGGTGGCCTGGGCCAGCCACAGGCTGCCCACCCGGCCCTGGAGCCGGTCGGGCGTGTGCTGCTGGAGAAGTGCACGGCGCAGGATCTCGGAGATTGTGTCGGCGCCGCCCGCGAGGGCCAGCAGGAGCAGGCCGAGCCACAGGTGCCGGCTCAGGCCGAACGCGGCGATCGCCGCGCCCCAGAGCGCGGCCACCACGATCAGGGTCACCCCGGGGCGGCGGACCCGGCCGATCCAGCCGCTCGCCAGTGCGCCCAGGAAGGCGCCCACGGCGGGGGCGGTGTAGAGCAGGCCGACCGCGGTGGGCCCGCCGTCGAACACCTCGTTGCCCATCTCCGGGAACAGTGCGTACGGCATCGCCAACACGACTGCGGCCAGGTCGACGAGCATGAGTCCGCGGATGACCCGGTTCGCGCGCACGTGCCGCAGGCCGTCCAGGATGGCCCGCACCGGGTGTTGGGCTGCGGCGTGGTCGGTGTCGGTGTCCTCCTCGTCGGGCCGGGGGTGCAGGTGCGGCAGCCGCCACAGCAGGGCCGCGCCGAGCACGAATCCGGCCGCGTCGATCAGGTAACACACCGCGACGCCCGGGCCGGCGGCGATCAGGCCCGCCAGGCTGGGACCCACCATCGCGCCGAACTGGGTGGTCAGGGTGAGCAACGCCCCGGCCGCGGCCAGGTGTTCGCGTCCGGCGAGGGCGGGGGTGACGGCCATCAGCGCGGGCGCGCCCAGGCCGCCGGCGATGCCTGCGGCGATGGCGGCGAGGTAGACGAACCACAGTTGCGGCTCGGGGGCGAGGGCGTTGCCGGCCAGGGCCAGGACCACGACGGCGGAGCCGGCGCGGGTGGCGAGGATCAGTCGGCGCCGGTCGGTGCGGTCGGCCAGGACGCCGCCCGCCAGCAGGCCCACGCACAGGCTGACGCCGATCACGAGGTTGACCAGCCCCACGTGCAGCGAGGAGTTGCCGAGGTCGTACACCTGGATGCTCGCGGCGACCGAGGTCAACGCGGTGCCGAGCATGGACAGGGCGGTCGCGGTGAACAGCAGTCGGAAGTCGCGGTTGGCCCGCAGCGGTGTCACGTCCACCGCGATCTCGCCCAGACGCACGGATCAGCCCTGTCGGGAGGAGGTCACCGGGCCGGGCGCGGTGGCGGTGCCCGTCATGGCTGGGGGCGCGGTCTCGGCCTCGGGGGTGGGGTCCGGGCCGGTGTGGTCGTCGATCGAGGCGAGGATCTCGCCGGCGCGGACCGCGATGTTGGACAGGAGCGTGGAGCCGAGGCCATGGGTGTGCTCGGTCCCGCCCTGGAGGTAGATCCCGGCGTCGAGCGGGGGTTCGGTGACCACGCGGTAGTCGCGGCCCAGCCGGGGGCGCCCGTACTCGTCGCGTGCGCAGGCGTCGGCGGTGTCGCCCAGGAGGGCGAGCCCGTCGCCCGGGCGGTAGCCGGTCGCGTACACGACCACGTCGGCGCGCAGCGTCTCGGTTTTGCCGGTGGGCAGGAACTCGACGTCCACGTGGGCGGCTTCGGGATCCTCGCGGACCTCGACGACCCGGGTGGCGTGGCGGATGTGCAGGCGCTGCCGGCCCTGGACGCGCTCCTCGTATACGCGCCGGTACAGCTCCTCGATCAGATCGCCGTCCACCACCGAGTAGTTCGTGTTGCGGTGGTATTCCGTCAGTTGGCGTTTGACCTGCTCGGGCGCCTCGAAGTAGTGGTCCACGGCCCCGGGGTCGAAGATGCGGTTGGCGAACGGGCTGTCGTCGGCGGGGGAGTAGCCGTAGCGGCTGAAGACGGCGTGCACCTGAGCGTCGGGGAAACGCCGGTGGAGGTAGTCCGCGGTCTCGGCGGCGCTCTGGCCGGCCCCGACCACCACCGCGGTGCGCACGTCGGCCGGGTCGAGGGCGGCGACGTTGGGCACGAGGCGGGAGTTGTGCCACACCCGCGCGGTGGTGCCGACGCCGTCGGGCAGGTGCGGGGTCAGGCCCGGGGCGAGGACGACGTTGCGGGCGCGGTGTACGACCGGGTCGTTCGCGACGGCGACGTCGAAGGCGGTGATCCTGCCGTCGGTGACGACGGGTTCGATCGCGAGGACCTCGGCGCCGTAGCGCACCTGGTGGGCGACGCGGTTCGCGGCCCATTCGAGGTAGCCGTGGAACTCGGCCCGGAGCGGGAAGAACACCTTGTGGTTGACGAAGTCGACCAGGCGGTCGATCGAGTGCAGGTAGGCGACGAAGCTGAAGTCACTGGTCGGATTGCGCATCGTGGCCAGGTCCTTGAGGAACGAGACCTGCATCGTCGCGCCGTCGACGAGCATGCCGCGGTGCCAGCCGAAGGCCGGCTGTTTCTCCAGGAACAGCGCGTCCATCCGGTGGTCAGGGGCGGCGAGTGCGTTGTGCTCCTCGATCGCGACGGCGAGCGCCAGGTTCGAAGGCCCGAATCCGACCCCCACGAGGTCGTGAACGGTCTTTCCGTCGTGCCGAGATGAGGTCAATGCACGCGTCCCTTCCGGGTGGTGGCCTCGAAGGGCACACAGAGCACTTACGGCCTTCCGTAGGCGAGGCTAACCTAACTTCGTCGGATGTGACCAGAGGTCGGAGCCGGTGTTCCGGCTTCCCCGACCTGCTTGTGTGCCGAATCGCGGAGGCTGCGGGGTCCGACCGGGTCGAGTGTGAACTCCTGCTGCCGGACCGCGCTTTGGGGCGCGGAACCCCGACACGGGCGGGCCTGCGGCCCGCCTGCGGCACGGCTTTGGGCCCGGTTCCGCCGGGCGGCACCAGGCCGTGTCCGGCGGATCTTGGTGGGGCCGCCGAGATCCACCGGACACGGCCTAGCGACGGCCGCCGAGAGGGATGACCAAGGGGGTTCCGGCGATGGGGCATTCGATCACTGCGGCGCGCAGGTCGAATACCTCCCGTACCAGGTCGGGGGTGACGACCTCGGCCGGTGGTCCGGCGGCGACCACGCGGCCGTCGCGCATGGCGATCAGGTGGTCGGCGTACCGGCACGCGTGGTTGAGCTCGTGGATGACCATCACCACCGTGCGGCCCTCCGCCCGCCCCAAGTCGGCCACCAGTTCCAACACGTCGACCTGGTAGGCCAGATCGAGGTAGGTGGTGGGTTCGTCGAGCAGCAGCACCGGGGTGTCCTGGGCCAATGCCATGGCGATCCATACGCGTTGGCGCTGGCCGCCGGAGAGTTCGTCGATGGCTCGTCCGGCCAGGGTGTCCACGCCGGTGGCCGACAGTGCGGCGTCCACCACGGCGTCGTCGGCGGAGGACCACTGTCGCCACCAGCGCTGGTAGGGCGTACGACCGCGGGCGACCAGGTCGCGCACGGTGATGCCCTCGGGGGCGGTCGGCGACTGCGGGAGCAGCGCGAGTCGTTGGGCGAAGTCCCGTCCGGACAAGCGGGCGACGCTCTCGCCGTCGAGGAGGACGGTGCCCTGACGCGGTTTCAGCAATCGGGCCAGCGCCCGGAGCGCGGTGGATTTTCCGCACGCGTTGGGGCCGACCAGGGCGGTCACCCGGCCTGCGGGGATGTCGAGGTCCAGGTCTCGGGCGACCACACGCTCGCCGTAGCCGAGGGTGAGCATTTCGGCGCTCATCCCGGGAGCGGGCGCGGGGGATGTCGCCGGGGAGGTGGGGGAGCCGGGAGTGGTGGACGGGTGCGGCAGAGTCGACACGGGGCCGGACTTCGGAGCCCGAGCCTCGTCTTGCGTCGCCGACTCGCGGTGTTGCCTCATGTGCTCCGCATGCGCGGTTGTTTCGGCCCGTTCGGCCCGTTCGGCCCGTTCGGTCGAGACGCTCGGTTTCGTCGGTCGGGTCGGTGTGGCCGGTGCGATCGGTGGCCTCGACCCGGTCGGTTCGGTCGGCTCCGTGCCGTCCGGGTGCCCCGTCGGCCTGGTCTGCTCTGGCGCGGAACCCACGTCAGCCTCCCTTTCCGGCCCGGTTGTTCCGGGCGAGCAACCACAGCAGGTACGGTGCCCCGACGGCGCCGGTGACGATGCCGACCGGGAGTTCGGTGGGGAACGCGGTTCGTGCGACCACGTCCGCCAGGACCACCAGGGCCGCTCCGACCAGGCCGCTGACGACCAGGGGCAGCCCGGGGGTGCCGGCCAACCTGCGGGCGATCTGCGGGGCGGCGAGCGCGACGAAGACCACCGGCCCCGCACACGCGGTCGCCGCCGCCGTCAGCGCGGTGGCCAGCACGAGCAGGGCGATCCGCGAGCGGGTGACCGGCATTCCCAGGCTCGCGGCGGTGTCGTCGTCGAACTGGAGCATGCGATACGGCCGCGCGAGCGCGATGGTGGCCGGCACCAGCACGACGAGCGCATAGCCGAGCCAGCGCACATGGGTGTACTCGCGTCCGTCCAGGCTGCCGGTCAGCCACGAGGTGGCCCGGGTCGCGGCGTCGATGTCGACGCGCGCGAGCATCCAGCGGGTGGAGGCGGCCAGCATGCCGTTGACCGCGATGCCGACGAGGACGAAGCCGTAGCCGGAGATGGTGCCGCCGCGAAACGCCAACAGGTAGATGGCCGCAGCCGTCGCGAGCGCGCCGATCAGCGCGCCGAGCGGGACCGCGCCGTAGGTCGTCGACCGCGTCGTGCTCACCCCGCCCAACAGGATCGCCAGGACGGCGCCGGCACCGGCACCGGCGGTGATCCCGATCAGGTCCGGCCCGGCGAGCGGATTGCGGGTCACGGCCTGGAAGACCGCGCCGGCCATCCCCAGCGCGAGCCCGACCAGCATCCCCACCAGGGCGCGCGGTAGCCGGAGTTCGTGCACCACCAACTCGGCATCGGCCGGTCCGGCCCAGAACAGGCCGGTGACCACGTCACGCCATCCGAGCGGGTAGTCGCCCAACGCCAGCGACGCGATCAGCCCACCGAAGACCAGCGCGATCAGGGCGGCGACCGCGACGAGCGTGCGCGGGTGCACGGCGATCCCGAGCGGACCGCGCTCCCATCGCACGATGTGCGGTACGCGCCGGGCGGTTTCGATCCGGGCAGTCTTCATCCGGAGTGCTCCCCGATTCTTCCGCGCCTGACCAGATGGATGAGGAACGGCGCCCCGAGGAAGGCGGTGACCACGCCCACCTCCACCTCCGTCGGGCGCGCGATCACTCGCCCGATCACGTCGGCGAGCAGCAACAACACCGCGCCGGCCAGCCCCGAACACGGCACCAGCCAGCGGGCGTCGGGCCCGGTGAAGGCCCGCAGCACGTGCGGGACCACCAGGCCGACGAACACGATCGGTCCGGCGGCGGCGACCGCCGTGCCGGTCAGCACGACCACCGCGAGTGCGCCCAGGGCCCGGGTGGTGCCCGCTCGGGTGCCGAGCGTGGTGGCGAGTTCGTCGCCCAAGGCCAACGCGTTGAGCCGGCCGGTCAGACCCAGCGCGAGGCACACGCCGACCACGACGAACGGCACCAGGAACAGTGTGGTTTCGCTGTCCCGGCCGGCAAGCGAACCGACCGCCCAGGACCGGTAGCGACCGAGTGAACCGGGGTCGCTCAGTACGAGAGCGCTGGTGCCGGCCTCCAGCAGGGCGCTGACCGCCGCCCCGGCGAGCGCGAGCTTGGCGGGCGTCGCGCCGCCCACGCCCGCGCCGCCCACGAGATAGGCGATCGCGCCCGCGATCGCCGCGCCCGCGAAGGCGAACCACAGGTAGCCGTGCGATCCGGTCAATCCGAGCAACCCCACACTCGCCGCGACCGCGAATGCCGCACCCGCGCTGACTCCGATAAGTCCGGGGTCGGCCAGCGGGTTGCGGGTCACGTCCTGGGCGACCGCACCCGCCACGCCGAGCGCGACGCCGACCAGGAGCCCCAGGAGCGTACGGGGAACCCGCAGGTCGCGGATCAGCCCGGCGTCACCCGCGCGTTCGCCGCCGAGCATGGCGAACACCTCGCCGGGCGCGACGTTGCGGGTGCCGATGGCCAGGGATGCGAACAGTGCGCCGAGCAACAGCACGGCCAGGATCACGAGCAGCGCGAGCCGTCGCGAACGGCCGGACCCGGCCCGGGCATCGGGCGCGGCGCCGACGACGGACGGAGCATCGGGGGAATCGACCCGGAGAGACACTCCAGTAAGGTAAGGCATGCCTGACCACCTTGCCCAGTGTGCCCGGTCACGGTGGCATCCCGCCCAGCGTCGCATCCGGGGCGGGGCTATCGACGGCCGGTCCGGGGTGCTCCCGCCTCCGAACTCGGGTGTGGGGCGGCGGGATTCGCTCGCCTCGGGGTGCGGCGGCGTCGCGCGGCTCGACCCGGTGGGCGAGCGTTCGCCCGATCGCGCGCGGGGCACCCGGCGGCCGCCCCGCTCGTCCACCCGCCCGACCGCGCGCATCCGGCAGACGATCCCGGCCACGACGACCCGGAGCAATCGGGTCCGCAACGACGAAGGAGCGAGCCCCCATGGCGCGAGACGACGAGGCCACCGACCGCCGCGGACGCACCGGGCGTTCGCCGATCCGCACCTGTCTGGCCACGGTCGTGCGCTCGGTCGAGGTGACGCCCAGGATGTTGCGACTGACGCTCGGCGGGGACGGGTTGCGCGGCTTCGAGGGCGGCAGGCAAGCCGACGAACGGGTCAAACTGTTCTTTCCGTCGAAGGGCGAGCCGATCCCGGTGCTGCCCGAATTCGGCCCGGACGGCCCGGTGTACCCCGCCGGCGCCACTCCGTCGCACGCACGCAACTACACGGTGCGACGCTTCGACCCGGCCGGGCCCGAACTCGACATCGACTTCGTGATCCACGGCAGCGGTCGAGCCGTCGAGTGGGCCCGGGAGGCCCGACCCGGTGCCGTACTGGGCATCGCCGGCCCCGCCCTCGGAGAGCTCCCGCCCGCCGACGCCGGGCAGTTGCTGATCGCCGGCGACGAGACGGCGCTGCCGGCCGTCGCCTCGATCCTGGAACGCCTCGCCCCCGGCACCCGCGCACACGTCTTCGTCGAGGTCGCCGACCGGCACGAGGAACAGCACCTCGCCGCGGCCCCCGACACCGACGTGCGCATCCACTGGCTGCACCGCGACGGGGCGACCGACCCCGACGAGGACCGACTGGCCGACGCGGTCTGCGAGTTTCCCTGGCCCGACGGCACCGTGCACGCCTGGGTCGCGGGCGAGGCACTCACCGTCCGCACCATCCGCCGCTACCTGCGCAACGAACGCGGCCTGAGTCGGCACACCCTGCACGCCGCCGGCTACTGGCGCCGCGGGAAGACCGTGGAGGAGTGGCTGGCGGAACCGGAGGACACGGACCGCTGAGGGCGGCCGGCCCGGCCGGAACAACCCCGACCCCGGGGCCGGTCGCCCCGCCGCGCCGCGTGGGCGGTTCGGCGGGGCGGGAGTTCCGGTCGGCGGGTGCGCGCGGGGTCAGTGGGTCAGCACTTCCACCGCCTTGTCGGTGGCCGGGTCGCGACCGGCCGAGATGTCCTCGGGGGTGGTCGGTATCCGGTGGTCCGCCGGCACGCCGATGCCAGAAATGATCTCGCGGTTGCCGCCCAGGATGTGGGTGGACGGCATGCCGATGACGGTGTTGTTGTCGTCGAGCAGATAGCCGTGCGCGTCCCCGGACGCCATGCCTCCCGTGCGGTCGCCGACGAGCGTGCCGATGCCGAAGTCCTTGACGGCGGCGGCGAACGCATCGCCCGCGGAAACGGTTTGGCCGTCCGTGAGCGCGACGAGCGGCAGATTCAGCAGCGGCACCGTGTCGTCGGTTCGGTGGATGGGTTTGCAATGGTCCTTGACATCGCAGCTGTGGCCCCACACCTTGCCGTGTACGAACGCGCCCAGCAGCGTGCCGACTTCCGCCGGATCGCCGCCATGGTTGCCGCGCAGGTCGAGGATCACCCCGTTCACCGAGCCGGCCCGGCGGAAGTCGGCGATGGCCTGGAGAACCCGTCCGGCGATGCCGGGGGAGAACCCGGCCATCCGGACCTTGACGATGCCGCCCGGGAGCAGCGTCGCCTCCGGCCCGCCGCCCGGCCCCGGCCCACCTCCCGGTGCGGGGCCACCTCCGGGCGCGGGACCGCCCCCGGGTGCCGGATCACCTCCGGTGGCGGGGCCTCCGCCGGGTGCCGGGCCGCCCCCGGGGCCGAGCTGCGTCGGTGTCATCTCCACCGTCCGGGTCCCGCCGTCGGCCGGCCGCCGAACGGTCAGTCGCACCGGATCGGTCTGCGTGCGCAGTGGATACAACAGCGCGAAGATGCCGCCGTTGAGGACCCCGTTCGAGAACGCCGGTACGCCGTCGACCGCCACGACGAGATCGCCCGGCCTGAGCCCGGCCAGCGCCGCCGGCGTTCCCGGGGTGACATCGTCCAGGTACACGGGCTCGGTGACGCCTTCGGTGGCGGTCGGGTTGTGCCCGCCGACCGGGAAGGTGCGGAACCCGAACCCGAACGACGCCTCCGATCCCCCGGGCGGCGCGAACAGCGTGCCGACGGCGGCATGATCGTCGTGCAACGCCGCGACCATGCCGCGCACCGAAGCGGTGAACAGCGCCTGGCGCAGCTCGGCGTCGTCCGCGAGAGTGTCCAGGATCTCCTGGTACCGTCCGGCGAACGCCCGCCAGTCCCGGGAGCGTTGACCCGTCAACGCGGGCAGGACGGCATTCGCCCGATCCGAACCGCGCCGCCGCAGCTCCTTGGTGAATGCGCCGAACGCGCCGACCAGCAGGGTCCGCGAGTCCAGGATCGGTCCGCTGTAGGAGTTGTCGAAAATGCAGTGGTACGCCTGCTCCAGGGTGGTGAGGCCGGCCGCCCGGGGTGTCGGCGGGTGCTCCGGCGGCTTGTTGTCGTCCAGCTGCACGCACGCGGGCGGCCTGTCGCGGTTCTTGCTCGCGCCACCGTCGGACGCGTTCGCACCGGCGACCCCGATATTCACGGCCAGAGCCGCCGCGACGACCACTACGGTCCCCGCGCCGATCCTGCGGGACGCCGTGCCCGGTCGCCCGGTGCGGCGCGAGTGAGCACGCCGATCGCGGCCCGGCGCGACAGCCCCGGTGGTCGGTTTTTCCTCGGACATCCGTACTCCCGTTCAGACGATTCACGAGTGGGTGGAGGCGACGCGCCGAACCGGCGGGCCACGGCCACCAGTTCTACGGACGCACCGGTTGCTGGGCCGTGGCGCGCGCTGTCACCTCCGTGCAACCCGCGGCCGGGCATCATGGGCGGTGTCGACCTCATCCGCGAAGGGACCAGCGTGCGCGTGCTCGTGATCGACGACGACGAGGAACTTGCCGAGACGATCGCGCTCGGGTTGCGGCGCGAACGCATGGCGGTCGACGTGGCCTTCGACGGCGCCGCCGGACTGGAACGTGCGCTGGTCACGACCTACGACGTGATCGTCCTCGACCGGGATCTGCCGCTTCTGCACGGCGACGACGTGTGCGCGGCCCTGATCGCGGCCGAACGCGGCAGCCGGGTCCTGATGCTGACCGCCGCCGGCTCGACCGAGGACCTGGTCGACGGCCTCGGCCGGGGCGCCGACGACTACCTCGGCAAACCCTTCGCCTTCGCCGAACTCATCGCCCGCATCCGGGCGTTGCTGCGCCGCGCCCACCCGGCGGTGCCACCGGTGCTGGTCGGCGGCGGGATCGTCCTCGACCCGGCCCGCCGACACGCGTCGCGCGGCGGGCGCAGCCTCGACCTGGGTCCGAAGGAGTTCGCGGTCCTGGAACTGTTGTTGGCCGCGCGGGGCCGGGTGGTGTCCGCCGAGGAACTGCTCGAACGCGTCTGGGACGAAGCCGCCGATCCGTTCACCACCGCCGTCAAGGTCACCGTCAGCCGGCTGCGCCGCAAACTCGGCGAGCCGCGGATCATCCACACGGTCGCGCAGGCGGGCTACCGGGTCCGGGAGGATCCGTCGTGACCCGCCCGGCGTCGCCGACACGCCGCCGGCAATCGGTGCGACTGCGGCTGACCGTCCTGTACGGGACACTCTTCCTGGTCTCCGGGATCGCCCTCCTGGCCATCACCTACCTGCTCGTGGCGCACGAATCCGGCCAAGCGCCGTTCTCCGAACGCACCGTGCGCGGCGGAGACCACGCATCGCCCGCCGCCGGCCCGCCCCCGGCCGAGGGTGGGCTGCAACAGCGGGTCGACGCGCGCTCCACCGACCTGCTGCACGAACTCCTCACCCAGTCCGGCATCGCGGTGGCGATCATGACCGTGGTGTCGGTCGGACTCGGCTGGTTCACGGCCGGTCGCGTGCTGCGTCCGCTGCGCACCATCATCGTCACCACGCGCGACATCTCGGCCGGCAGCCTGGATCGCCGCCTCGCGCTCCGCGGCCCCGACGACGAGCTCAAGGAACTCGGCGACACCATCGACGACTTGCTGTCCCGGCTCGAAGCCGCGTTCAACGCACAGCGCTCCTTCGCCGCCAACGCCTCGCACGAGCTGCGCACGCCGCTGACCCGAGCCCGCACCCTCGTCGAAGTCGGCCTCGCCGACCCACAACCGACCGTCGAATCACTGCGCCGAGTGTGCGAGCGCGTCCTGATCGCCGGTCGCCACCAGGAACGCCTGATCGAAGCGCTCCTGACCCTCGCGCGCGGCGAACGGGGCGTCGAACGCCGGGACCGCCTCCGACTCGACCGCATCACCCGCGACGCGCTTCGCAGCGCCGCGGCCCCCGACGAGGAGGCCACGCCGACCCCGCGCCCCCGCATCCGCTCCCGGGTCGAGGTGGCGCCCATGTGGGGAGACGTTCGCCTGGTCGAACGGCTCGTGGCAAACCTGGTGGACAACGCCGTACGGCACAATGTGCCCGGCGGCAGCATCGAGGTGGCGACGTCGAGCACGCCCGCCGGCGGCGCGACGCTGACCGTGGCCAACACCGGCCCGATCATCCGTCCCGACGAGATCCCCGGCCTCCTGCGGCCGTTCCGGCGCCTCGGCCGCGACCGCACCGCCGCCCGCGACGGGCACGGCCTGGGCCTGGCCATCGTGCACGCCGTCGTGACCTGCCACGGCGCCGAACTCGCCGTGACCCCTCGCCCCGACGGCGGCCTCACGGTGACCGTGACATTCCCACCGGATCGTCCCGTCCCCCATGCGACGACCGAGAGCCCGGCCGGGCGGGGCATCCCGGTGGTCTGAGCGCGCATCCGGACGAGGGGGCGGCATCACGGCCGGTCGACGCATCGGGCGAACGGCAAGTGGAACAGGAGCACGCCGACGGGGCCGGAGCGACGGGGCGCTCCGGAGGAGCCCTGCCTGTCGGCGGGTGTCTTCCCAGTGGTGTCTTCCCAGGTGAGAGCCCATGCAGGTGGCTTGCGCCCGCCCTGCGGCGGCGGCTTCCCGGTCCCCGGGTACTTGTCGTATCCGACGGAAGGGGTACCGGAGTCCTGGGTCTTTCGGACGAGGCGCACGGTGCGGTGCATTGCCTAGCGTCGGAGTCATGAAATCCGATGATTTTCCCCCACCCCAAGGCGTCGAGACCCGGACGGCCGGGTACCGGCACGGGCCGGGGTCGCACCCGGTCCGGGGCCCGATGCCGGTCCTGTCGCCGTGGGATACGACCGCCACCGCGCCCACGTGGACCGCCACCCCCTTCGCGACGCCGACGACCGGCGCCACATCACGTGGTGACCCGGTGTCCGGGCTGGCGCGCTCCGCGTACACGTTGGGCAGCACCGTGCCGGGCGGTTCCGGGGCGGATCTCCGGGCGTTCGACACGATGGTCCGCGGTGCGGACGTGGTCGCGGTGGGCGCGGCCACGTACGGTTCGAGCGAGTTCTGCACCGTCAAGCATCGGCTGTTCCGGCACCTGGTCGAAGGCCAGGGGTTCCGGAGCTTCGTCTTCGGGGCTTCCTGGGATGCCGGCGTCCGCCTGGACGCGTGGGTACTGCGCGGCACCGGCCACCTGCGGACGATCATGGACGAGGAATTCCGGGCCGGCAGCGGCCAGTGGAACACCACCGAGACGCGGGACCTGTTCCGGTGGATGCGTACCTGGAACGTGCGCCACCCCGAAAGCCCGGTCCGGGTGGCCGGGAACGGTGCCGACCACGCCGACTCCGCGTTGCCCGGTCCCACCGACGAAGCCGCGCTGCGCCACCGCGACCGGGGGCCTGCCGACACCACCCTGTGGTGGCAGCGCCACACCGGCACCAAGGTCTTCCTGTCCGCGCACAACAGCCAGGTCGCCGCCGGCCCCGCGCTGCCCGACCGGCGGCCCGCGACCCTGGGCCGCCTCCTGCGCGAACACCTCGGCTCCCGCTACGTCAACGTCGGATTCACCTTCGGCCAGGGGTCGTTCAACGCCATCGACGCGAACGCCCCCGGCACGCCCTGGCGTCGGTTCGACGTCGGCCCGGCGATGGCGCACGGCAGCGAGGACGTCCTGGAGCGGGTCTCCCGGCGCGACTGGTACCTCGACACCCGCGCCGTGGCCGCCGGCACCGCCCGCAACTGGCTCGCCGCCGCCCGCCCCACCCGCAACATCGGCGCGTACCGGCCCTGTGGCGAATACGAGGACACCCGCCTGCTCCCGACCCACGACATCATCGTCCATCTGCACCACATCGGCCCGACCCACCGCCGCTGACCCCGCCCGTGAACGCGTCGGCGTGGTCGCGGGCGAAGTCCGCGATGCCGCGCGGCCGTCGGCCGGTGACGTCCTCGACGTCGGTGGTGGTGAAGTCTCCCCAGCCGGATGCATAGGCCCGTGCGTACTCGGTCAGCATTCCGACGATCCAGGCCGGCACGCCGAACCCGAGGAGACGCGCCTCGCGTTCGTCGTCCGCGGTCGGGACGTAGCGGACGGGTGCGCCGAGTACCCGCTCGAATTGTCGCGCCACGTCGGCGAAGCCGATCGACTGCGGCCCGGTGGGGGTGTAGATCCTCTCGTGGTGGTGGTTCGGGCCGTCGGTGAGTACCTTCGCGGCGAGTGCGGCGATGTCGCGTGCGTCGACCATGCCGAGGCGACCGTCCGCGGTGTTGAGCCGGAACGTGCCCTCGGTTGCGATGTCGTCGGCCTCGGCGAGCAGGTTCTGCATGAACCAGTGCGGGCGCAGGACGGTCCAGCCGAGTCCGGACCGTCGGACTTCGTGATCGGACAGCGCGTGCAGGCGTCCGCTGCGGGTGGGGGCATCGTGGGCCGCGCCGACCGCGGACAGGCGCACCACACGCTCGACGTTCGCCCGGCGAGCCGCCCAGACGGCGTTCATGTTGTTCTCGGCTGCCCGTGGGCCGTTGGGGACCACCAGCCAGAGGTCGTGGACGCCTTCGAAGGCCGGGGGCAGGGAGCGTGGTTCGTCGAGGTCGCCGATGCGGACGTCGATGCCGCGCGCCCGCAGCGGTTCCGCCTTCGACGGGTCGCGGATCAGTGCCCGCAGCCGGAACCCGCAGTCGTGGAGGGCCTCGATCAAAGCGCCGGACACGGTTCCGGTGGCTCCGGTGATCAGCAGGGTGCGGTCCAAGGTTCTGCGTCCTTCGTGAGGTGAGGGGTTGTCGTCGATCAGCGAACGTCGGTGCGCTTCCTGCGGATCAGCGCGCGTGCGGCGTCGGGGGTGAGCTGAGCGGCGGCGATCGACGCGAGGGCGAGGGCGAACCCGACACCCTGGAGCGGAGTGAGGGACTGATCCAGCACCAGCCAACCCAGGGCCGCGGCCACCGCCGGTGACAGCAGCGTGAGGAACGAGACGGCCGTGACCGGGAGTCGGCCCAGTCCCTGGAACCACAACGAGTGCGCAAGCGCCGTGGCGACGAGGGCCAGCCAGGCGTATCCGCCGAGCGCGGCGGCGTCCGGTGCCGGCGGCAGTCCCTCGACGGCGAGCGCGACGGGGACGAGCAACAGACCGCCCGCGGTGAGCTGCCAGCCCGCGAAGGCCGGCGCCCCGACGCCCGGCGGACGCCCCCAGCGCTTGGTCAGCACGAGCCCGAGTGCCATCGACGCGGCGCCGCCGAGGCCGGCCAGTATGCCGATCAGGTCGAACGAGACCTGACCGCGGAGCACGATCAGGCCGACCCCGACCACGCCGGCCAAGCCCCAGCCGAGTTGCCATCGAGTGGGGCGTACATCCAGCAGCACGAGGGCGATTCCGGCGACCAGGAGTGGCTGTACGGCGCTGAGCGTGCCCGCGACACCGCCGGGGAGCCGGTAGGCCGCGACGAACAGCAGGGCGAACAGCGCCCCGATGTTCAGCGCGCCCAGCACGGCCGAGCGCCACCACCAGTCCCCGCGCGGCAGCGTCCGGGAGATCAGGAGCAGGAGCAACCCCGCCGGAAGCGCTCGGATCACGCCCGCCCCCAGGGGAACGCCCGGAGGCAGGAATTCGGTGGTCACCAGGTAGGTGGTGCCCCAGGTCACCGGCGCCACGGCGGCAAGACCGGTGAACCCCCACATGTGCGCCGGGTTCCCGGCGGCGCCGGTGCCGGCGGCGGGGCCGGTGACCTCATGAGTCTGGGCCATCGCCCGTCCTTTCAACGTTGAACTGTTCAACGTTGGCCGACGGTAGTGCTCCTGTTAGCATCAGGTCAAACAGTTCAACGTTGAGGAGTGCCGTGCGGGACAACGTCGACTGGCGCCTGGACCAGTGGAGAGTCGAGCGACCGGACATCGACCCCGCGCCGATGGGTGTGGTCGGCCGGATCCAGCGCGCCTCGCGCATCCTGGACCGCGAACTGCACCACAACTTCGGCACCCACGGCCTGCAACTGTGGGAGTTCGACGTACTGGGCACGCTGCGCCGGGCCGGGCCCCCCTTCCGGCTGACCACGGGCGCTCTCGTCGAGGCGTCCATGGTCACGTCCGGGGCGATCACCAACCGCATCGACCGCCTGGTCGCCAGGGGACTGGTGACCCGCGAGACCGATTCCAGCAATCGACGCTGCGTCCTGGTCACGCTGACCGATCAGGGCCGCGAACTCGTAGACGAGATCCTCGTCGACCACGTCGACCGCGAGAAGGAACTCCTGACGCCGTTGAACCCCACCGAGCAGGAACAGTTGGCCGGGCTGCTGCGCAAACTCCTGATCGGCCTCGGCGACGGGGCATCCGACCGGACGTAGGCCCCCGTCGGGAGGTGGCGGCACGCGGATGAGATCCAGCCAACATCCGCGAACTCCTTTGCAACCCGGGACGATCCCGTGGCGTGTCCATCCCCGAACGGGAGCCCACGCGCTCCGACGTCCCATCGGTTCCGGAGTTGGAAGTTCATGCGTTCGTTTCGGCAATCCGCCCTCAAGACCGTGCTCGGCCTCTCCTGCGCCGCACTGATCTCCCTGACCACGGCGTGCAACGACGACGACTCGAAGGACAACGCCGCGGGCACGGCTCCCACCACCCCCGCGGCCGTACCCTCCACCCGGACGACACCCTCGGCGCCGGGCACGGCCGGCGCCGCGGGTGGATCGGCCGCCGTACCGCCTACCGGAGGCGCCAGGACGGGTACGTCCTCCGCTGTCGGCGGCGGCACGGGCGGCACCGGGGGCGGGGGCGGGAGCGCCCGGCAGTGCAAGGACGACGACCTGACCTATTCGGTCACCACCGAGAGCGTGGCGGGCGGCTACTTCCTGGTGAAGGCGACCGCGAACAGTGGCGTCACCTGCGTGCTGCCGGAGACGCACCCGGTCGTCACGTTCGGCTCCAAGGCGCAGGCCTCGCCCGCCGAACACTCGGTCGGCCCGAAGCTCACCCTGAGCGGCGGTTCGTCCGCCTACGCGGGGATCAACCCGAAGACGACGAACGACAACAACGAGATCCTGTTCGACTCCTTCCACATCGGCCTGACCGACGGCGGCACCGGGGTGAAGCTGACCCCGAGGGGTGGCGACACCGGCATCGACAAGCCGATCGTCACCAACTGGCACACCGACAAGGCCGAGGCCGCGCCGGGCGACGGCGGCGGCCACTGACCCGACTCGCGCCCGCGTCCCGCGACGCCCGGCGGCCCGCTCCGATACCCCGGAACGGGCTGCCGGGCTGCCGGGCCGCCGGATGCGGAGTCGGCGGATCGGCGTGATCAATGCGCGAGCGAGCGTCCCGGGTCGATCCTTCCGTGATCGAACGCACGACTTCTCGGCGGTCGACCACGTTGCCCCGGCCGGGGCCACCGGCGGCGGCCCATGCGCATCGGGGAATCCTGGTTCCTGATCCGCTCCAGCCGCGCGATCTCGTCCCGGTCGCCCCCTGAGCCGTACGGGCCGGTGAGCGGGACCGGATGGCGAAGCGGGTCGGACAACGCGACGAGGAAGGGCAACTCCTCGTCCCGGCTGTCGGGTTCCTCGAACTCCATGCTCCAGCCCCTCACCACCAGAACCGGCCCCGACTGCCGACACCGGCCGTAGTCGATCAGGCCGGACAGGTCTTCGATGGTGGGCACTCCCTTCGCGTCCGAGGGCAGACGCCCCCGGCGATATGCCTGCCGCTCGCGAGCGGAAGCGCCCTCGTACTCCGGCACCTTCACGCTCCAGTAGGCGTGAATCGCCTGCCACAGCACCGATTCGGGTGCGGTGACCAGGCCGTCGGTCCAGTGCCGGCCACCACCCACCTCGAAGTTCAGGAAGCCGCCGTCCCAACTGTTCGGCTTGATCTCGGCGATGCCACGGGCGCCGGAATCGTCGAACCCGAGCAGATGGTGCGGGACGTCGATGTAGAGGGCGAGGCCCTTGTCGACCGCGGCGCGCTCGAACGTGCGCCGCCCGACGGCGAGATGCCCTCCGTGCCGGTAGGCCAGGCTCGGACAGCCGGCCACCGCCTTTTCGTAGCCGGCGACCGTATCCGAACGCCCGGTCCGTTCGCCGTACAACTGAATGATCACGCGTGACTCCCCACCTCAGCGCGATAACCGACAGAAGTCAGCCAATCACTTTCAGCGAACGCCCCGCAGGTAGGTATTGCGCCAAGCTCCGTGCTTCACCAGGTGATTCGGCTACACATGGCCGGATGTCGATCCATCGATCGGGCCCGGGCCCGCCCGAACACCCGCCGCCCGGAGGCGGGTGCGGAGTGCTCCGCTGCCCCGGGAGGACGTGGTGCCGAGGCCGGCTTCGGGTCAACTCGGGCGAGTGGTACGGGTGTTGCCGGCATCGGTCATTCGATGCCCTGGTCGCGCAGGCCGCATTCGAACTCCTGGAGGCGTTGCGGCGGCGGTTCGGTCGCCGAAGCGGCGTCCACGGCGGGGTCGGAGTCGCGGGTCGTCGAACTCGGCCGGGGCCAGCCGTCGAGCGCGTAGAGGATGTCGAAGTCGCAGAGGTCCATCCAGCCGATGGGGTGGCCGGGGTCGTGTTCGGCGTCGCCGAGCAGGACGGCCGCGGTGCCTTCGTGCGGGCGCAGGTCGACGGCATGGCGCACGGCAAGCACCCGGACCAGACCCGGAGAGAAGTCCGCCGTGGGTGTGAAGTCCCCGCGTAGGCGCCAGGTTTGCCCGGTCTCGGCGATCAGCCAGGGCGAACGGTCGGCGAGCCGCTCGCACGCCACGCGTGTGGCGGCCGCACGGCTGAGGAGGTCGTCGGTCATGAAGGCGTCGATCCACGCGTTGACGAGGGCCCCGGCGGCCCGGCCGCCGAGGATCTGGTCGATGTGCTTGTCGTCGGGGTTCACGGAACTCTCCTGGGTCGAGGGCCTTCGGGGAAGGCGCGGTGCGGATGGTGGTCGCGTGCGGGTGGGCGGCGGATCCGAGTCTCGACGGCCGGTTCGCCGGTGTGCCATAAGTCGGTGTGAATCGATACGAATCCGTACGGTTGTGCGAGTTGTGAGAGTCTGGGCGGATTGTGCGGGACTGTGCGGATTGTGCGTGAATTCCATGAACATTGCGGCCGACGGCGTCCGTTCGTCCGCCGACCGGCACCCGAACCGGCACAACACGAAGGACGACGAGACCCATACCGGCGAGGAATGTGATCCTGACGACGGCACAACACAGTGGGGCGATGGCCGCCTCGTGCGGGTTGCGGTCCGGGGTGTGCGTGGGCGCCGGGCATAGTCGGCCGCTCTTGACCAAATACGACTCCCGGATCCGTCCGGTTGCCTGTGCGGCGCTTCTTTTTCCCCGGGATCTGCTCGCGGCCGCGCTCGGCGTTCGGCCATGCGCGAGAGCCTGGCATCGGTCGCGGCAAGATCGGTAGCGGCGCACCGACGGCGCACACGAGCCTCCCGCAGCAATCGGGGAGCGCACCGGGGGAGGCGCCGACCCGGGTGGGCTTCGACCCGAATGAAAAAGGTTCCATCCGGTAACCGAAAGGTTCGATCCTGCTACTCTTCGGCGCAGAATACGGAAGAGTTCCGGGGGAGGATTCCGATGGTCGAGGCAATGTCCGCGGACGGCAATAGCGAGACGGTGACACTTGGTCCCGGTTGTTTCTGGTCCTTTGATGCGGTGGCGCGTCGGACCCCCGGGATCGCCTCGAGCGTCGCGGGATACGCCGGGGATAGCGGTCCGCCGCCCGACTACGAGGCGTACGTACGCCACGGGCTCAACCCGCAGAAATTCGTCGAGGCGGTACAGCTGACATTCCGGCCGGACGAGATCTCCTTCGAAGAAGTATTGATCTTCTTCTTCCGGAGTCATGATCCGACCACGCCGAACCAGAGCGGCGCCGACCACGGCTCCATCTACCACTCGACGATCTTCTATGCCGACGAGGAACAACGGGCGCGTTCCGAGAAAGTCATGGATTCGGTACGGCGGCAACTCGGCCGGGATATCGTGACCGATCTGCGGCCGTACGGGCAGTTCATCGAGGCGGAATCCGACCAGCAGGACTTCTACAACAGGCACCGTTTCGAGCCGTACTGCCGCGCGGTCATCGAACCGAAACTGCGCACGCTGGGGCTCGAAACCGACTGAGCCCGAACCGGCCGCCGCGGCCGAGGATGCCGGCGCCGGCCCGGTCCCGATCGCCGGGTCGGTCGCCGGTCGAGGCCCTTGCGACGTCTTGCCGCACCTCAGTACAATGTCACATCCTACAAAGGAGTCGTCATGTCTACGAGGACGTCGAGATGAGCCCCGAACCCGTGATCATCGACACCGTCGACTACCACACCGCAGGCGAACCCTTCCGGATCGTCTCCCGCGGGCTGCCCGTCATCGCCGGCGACACCGTCGCCGAACGCCGCGCGATCGCCCTCGGCACGGGCGGTACCGCCACCGCCCCGCGTCCGGGTCCGCTCGACGACATCCGACGGCTGCTCACCCACGAACCGCGCGGACACAGCGGCATGTACGGGGGCTTCGTCGTACCCGCGGACGACAACGAGGCACACCTGGGAGTGCTCTTCTGGCACAAGGACGGCTACTCCACCGCCTGTGGCCACGGCACCATCGCACTCGGCGCGTGGGCCGTGGACTCGGGGCTGGTCGCGGCGCCCGCGGACGGTCCGGCACGGGTGTACATCGACGTGCCCTCCGGTCGGGTCACCGCCATCGTGCACCGTCGCACCGGCCGCACCACCTCGGTGACCTTCCGCAACGTGCCCACGGCCGTCGCCGCCAGAAAGATCCCGGTGGCCACCTCCCGCGGCGTCGTGCACGTCGACCTCGCCCACTCCGGCGCGTGCTACGCCTCCGTCTCCGCGACCTCGCTCGGCCTCGTCGTCAGCCCGGACCGCCTTCCCGAAATCACCGCGATCGGCCGGGAGATCCGCGCCGCCCTCGCGGACGAACCCGCCACCCGGCACCCCGACGACCCGCGACTCTCCGGCGTCTACGGCGTGATCCTGTACGAGGATCTCCCCGCCGGCCCGGCAGGTCCCCACCAGCGCAACGTCACCGTGTTCGCGGACGGACAGATCGACCGATCCCCCTGCGGCTCGGGAACCTCCGCCCGCCTCGCCCTGCTGGCGGACAGCGGACTGATCGGACCGAACGACGAACTGCGCCACGAATCCATCATCGGCACGGTCTTCACCGGCCGGGTCGTCGCAACCCACTCCGGCGGGGTGATCACCGAGGTCACCGGCACGGCCCATCGCACCGGCGAACACCGCTTCATCCTCGATGTCGAGGACACCCTCGGAACGGGGTTCCTCCTGTGATGGCGGAGCAACTCCCCACGATCGCGGTCGCGTTGACGCCGATCGAGGCCGTCGGGGCGATCGAGCGGACGCTGCTCGCGGGGCTGGATCCCGAAGCTGCCCCACCCCGGTCGAGCGTCGCCGTGCCCGCCGGCGAACTGCTGCTGATGCCCGCGGCCGGAGAGTCGCACGTGGGCGTCAAGATCGCCGGAGTGGCCGCCGGCAACCCGGCCAGGGGCCTGCCCCGGATCACCGGCAGCTACCTGCTGCTGGACGGACCCACACTCCGGCCGCTGGCCCTGTTCGACGGCGCCGCACTCACCGCCGTGCGTACCCCGGCCGTCACCGCGGTCGCCATGCGTCGCCTCGCCGTTCCGGACGCCGCGCACCTGGTGCTGTTCGGCACCGGACCGCAGGCGTACGGGCACCTGGCCGCGATGCTCGCCATCCGTCCGCTGACCCGGCTCACCGTGGTCGCCCGCAGCCCCGCCCCGGCCCGGGCGCTGGTCGAGCACGCCCGCTCCCTCGGCCTCGCGGCGACGACCGGGACGGCGGACGCCGTGACCGACGCCGACCTCGTGGTGTGCGCCACCACGGCCCGCACCCCGCTGTTCGACGGCACCCTGGTGCCCGCCCACGCGGCCGTGGCGGCGGTCGGCTCGCACGAACCGACCGCGCGGGAAGTGGACACCGCGCTGGTACGTCGCTCCGCCGTGTACGTCGAGGCCCGCACCGCGGCAGCCCGGGAGGCCGGCGACCTGCTCGTCGCCGGGTGGGACGAGATCTTCGAGAAGGGCTCCGGGCCGACCAACCTCGCGGAACTGGTGCGGGGGAGCGCGGCCGTTCCCGCCGACCGACCCCGCCTGTTCAAGAGCGTGGGCATGTCCTGGCAGGACCTGGCCGTCGCGGTCGAGCTCCACCGCCGCACCGAGGTCGACACCGATTCGCCGACGACTCCGGCGCGGCGCTTGTCGATGCCGGGCCGCGCCGATTCGGTTGCTCCGGCCGGCCACTGAACGCGCGGTGTCCGTGCGGGGCGGCCTTCTCAGCGGCCAGGTGCGTCCGCGTCGCAAGCGGGTTGCCCTGCGGCGGACCCGGGCCCGGACTCGGCCCCGGACTCGGGCCCGAGTCCGGGGCCGGGAGTGCCGGGGGGCGGTGTCGGCCCGTGGACCGCCGGCGGCGCGGCCGGCTGCGGAACGACGGTTGCCGGTGCCGAAGGCCCCGGGGCGGCGCCGAAGTTGCGGGCCCGGTCGGTGTACGTGGCGATGGCCTGCCACAGGTCGCGACGGTCGACGTCGGGCCAGCGGGTGTCGGTGAAGTGCAGCTCGGCGTACGCGGCGTGCCAGGGCAGCATGTTCGAGGTGCGTTGTTCGCCGCCGGTGCGCCACAGCAGGTCGACGTCCGGCAGGTCGGGCAGGGCCAGGTGGGCGGCGAACGTGCGCTCGGAGATGTGTGCCGGGTCGATCCGGCCCGCGGCGGCGGCTCGGGCCAAGGAGGCGGCGGCCCGGGTGAGTTCGATCCGGCCGCCGTAGTTGATGCACAGGGTCAGGGTCAGGCCGGTGCGTTTGCCGGTGACGTGTTCCAGGCGGACCAGCTTCTCCAGGATGTCCTGGGGCAGCCCTTCGGCGGAACCGGCCCAGCGGGCGCGGATGTCGTGGTCGAGGACGGTCTCCTCGACCATGTTGTCGCGCACGAGCGCGAGCAGGCCGTCGATCTCCTCGGGTCGGCGGCGCCAGTTCTCCGTGGAGAAGGCGTAGAGGGTCAGGTGGCGCAGGCCGACTTCCAAGGCGCCGTGAACGACGTCCCGCATCGATTCCCCGCCCGCGCGGTGGCCCTCGGTGCGGGGGAGGCCCCGGTCGGTGGCCCAGCGGCCGTTCCCGTCCATCACGACGGCCACGTGCCCCGGGAGCCGGTGCGCGGGCCAGGCCGGCGGGCGGGCGCCGGAGGGATGCGGACGGGCGGGTGCGGGAGTGTCCGAGCGGGGGGTCGGCAGCAGGCCGGCCAGGGTCGGCGGACGCGCGGTCGTGCCGTCGCGTCCGGACCGGGCGGGGGAGATCGGGGTGAGGAAGGTCCACGCGACGTGGGCCTTCAGCCGGGCGGGGATGAAGATGCGCCAGGTCGCCAGGCGGGGCAGGCGGGGCCTGCGGCGCAGCAGGTCGGCCCCGGCGCGCTCGACGCGGTCCAGCCGCAGCCGGCCGATGTCGGACACCGCGCGGGCCACCACCGCGAGCGCGGGCGGCAGTTCGCGGAACAGGTCGGGCTGGGCGAGCCCGCGCCGGGCCCGTGCGGCCAGCCGGCCGATCAGGGCCTCGACGGGTGCAACCGGTGCGCCGCTCGGGTGGCCGCTCCGGGTCGCGTCCCGGGCGGCGCTCGTGAGATCCGCTGCGGTGAGGGCATGTTCGTCGAGCACCTCCAGGGGCAGCGTGATCCGGCGCTGGGCGAGATCCTCGGCGAGGTCTTCGAGGTTGTCGATGATGCCGAGCGCGTCCACCCACTGCCGGGCGGCCTCCAGGTAGCGCAGCCGCAGCGGCAGATACAGGCCCGCGGCGGCCAACAGCGCCGCGCCCTGGGCGAAGAAGGAGGTGTTGACGGCCTGGGAATAGGCGCTCCACGCCTGCCAGGTGGGGTGGGTACGGCCGTCGATGTCCGCGCGGGTCGCGGCGAAGGCCGCGGAGAGGCCGTCGGTCGGCAGGTCCCACGTGCGCATCGTGTGTACCAGGGCCCGGCGTACCGGGTCGGTGCCGGCGCCGTTTCGCAGGTCGTCGTGGAACGCGGTGGTCCAGGCGTCGAACAGTGCCTTCCGGCCGCCGGGATCACCCGTGTCGGCGATGTCGTCCATCACCCGGCCGGCCGCGTAGATCGCCCACAGCGCCGGCCGTAACGCCGGTGGCATCAGCTGCGCCGTTCGGTACTCCGTACCACCCGCCCTGCGGACCGCCGTGCGGCACGCCTCGTAGGCTTCGACCAGATGCGGGTCGTCGATCGCGGCCGCGCGGTAGACGGAGCGGGGACGCGGCATGGGACTCCTCGGCCGGACGTGACGGGATCCACCGGGCGGCGGGCATCGTGGTGCGGGACGGCACACTCCTCGGGGGAGACCGCGCGGATCCCACCCGGTACCGGGCAACGCCCATGCCACGACGCGGCGTTGGCGCATGGCCCGGACACGGGAAGAGACAACCGGCCGGCGGCGCGCGGTGTCACGCGAATGGCTCAAAAATGCCTCGTAGGAGTGATGCGGAGGGGGCCGAACGGGTGACGGTCGTGCGTGGGAGGCTCCCGCCGACGGCGCACATGCGTCGGGGACGTGCTTCCTCGCCCGGGCCGGTTCGGGATCTCCGGGGTGTGGACGGGACGCACTCTGTGCGGCGGCGCGGACCGCCTCGCCCGGCGCGGGCGTTCGCCGGGCGAGGCGGTCCGGATGTACGTCGGCCGCCCGCGGGTGGTCGGTCAGAAGGGTCGACCACCCGCTCGCGGCGTTTCGCGTCCGTTGATTCGGATGACGTGGTAGCCGCTCGCGGTGACCACGAACGGGTGTGCGACCGTGGCGGGCTCGGTGCTCAGGCGCAGGGCGCCTTCGGTGCCGACGTCCAGGACCGGGCCGTTGTCGATGATGGCGCTCCAGGTGCGGGGCAGGATTTCGCCGTCGATGGGCCAGTCGAAGAGGTCGAGTGCGACCTCGACCTCGGTGTCGTGGCCGGGGATCGTGAGGTGTCCCTTGGCGTGGTGGATCTCCATCGTCCGAGTCTGCGTCGCTCCGTCCGATTCCGCCGGTCAGGCTTGCGCCGAGTTGCGGTCGACGGAGGAGAGCGGTGGGGCGATGTCTTCCAGGGAACGGCCTTCGGCGTTGATGGCGAGGAACGCGGCCACGATGCCCGCGCCGAGCATGAGGACGGCGCCGATGCAGAAGGCGAGGACGGTGTCCGCGACGTCGCCGGACTTGGTCAGGTCGGAGAAGACCAGGGGGCCGGAGATGCCGCCCGCCGCGGTGCCGACGGCGTAGAACAGCGCGATGGCCGAGGCGCGGGCCTCCATCGGGAAGATCTCGGAGACGGTCAGGTAGGCGCTGCTGGCACCGGTGGAGGCGAGGAACAGTACGACGCACCAACACGCGGTCAGCGTAGTCGCGTTCAGGTGGCCCGCACCGAACAGCCAGGCGGTGGCGAAGAGGGCGACGGCGCTGCCGATGTAGGTCGAGGTGATCATCACGCGTCGACCGATCGAGTCGAACAGCGGGCCCAGCAGCAGCGGGCCGAGCAGGTTGCCGACGGCGATGACGGCGAAGTAGTACCCGGCGCGGTTGCTCGGCACGTCGTAGAAGGTCTCCAGGATCGACGCGAAGCCGAAGGTGATGGCGTTGTAGAGGAACGCCTGTCCGATGAACAACGACAGGCCCAGGACCGAACGGCGCGGATGTTCGCGCACGACGCTGCGGGCGATGGCGCCCAGGCCGGTGGCCTTGCTCGGGTCGATGGTCAGTTCGCCGTGCGGTTCGGGCAGCGTACGGCGGTCGCCGGTGCCTTTCGCGGTTTCGGCCACCACCTCCCGCTCGACGTCGGCGACCAGCTTTTCGGCCTCGTCGCCGCGGCCGTGCAGGTAGAGCCAGCGCGGGGATTCGGGGACGTGCCGGCGGACCAGCAGGATGACCAGACCGAGCACGACGCCGAGGGCGAAGGTCAGCCGCCAGCCGAGATCGGCGGGGAAGAACGCGGTATCGAGCATCAGCACGGACAGCAGCGCGCCGCCGGCGGCCCCGGCCCAGTAGGTGCCGTTGACGGCCAGGTCGACCCGGCCTCGGTAGCGGGCCGGCATCAGTTCGTCGATGGCGGAATTGATCGCCGCGTACTCGCCGCCGATACCCAGGCCGGTCAGGAAGCGGAACAGGAAGAACATCCAGGCCTGGACGGACAGTGCGGTCAGCGCGGTGCCCACGAGGTAGACGGCGAGGGTGACCATGAACAACTTCTTGCGGCCGAACCGGTCCGTCAGCCATGCGAAGAGCAGCGCGCCCACACACGCCCCCGCGACGTACAGCGCGGCGCCGGGCCCGGTGACCTGAGCCGCCGTGATGTCGAGGCCGCTGTCCGGCTCGGACAGCCGGCCGGCGACGTTGCCGACGACGGTCACTTCGAGACCGTCGAGGATCCAGACGGTGCCGAGACCGATCAGAATCCGCCAGTGCCACGGTGACCACGGCAATCGGTCCAGGCGAGCCGGGACGTCGGTGCTGAAGGTCGTGGGCTCGGCCGGTGTGTTGCTGCCTGGGGTCGTCGCGGTCGGCATGGCGGGGGTCCTCCGATCAGTTCGCTTTCGCGGCTGCCCGAGCATCGGCCCGGGAAACCCCTTTCCTGATCGGGACGTTGCCGCCGGAGACGGGTTCGTCGCCCGTGCGGATCGAAGGGCCGACCGTCCGGGGTCCGCGGGCTCGGTCGTGTGCGGCTGGGCCGATTCGGGGGTGCGGGACCGTGTCGGACCACGCCACGCGGGCTGACCCGCACCACCGGTTTCATGCTGCGTGCCAGGATCACCGAGGACGGCACACAGGTCGAACACGTGCTCACCACCGCCGTCACCGTGGAGCGTCCGGATCTGATCGCCGGCAACCTCGAGGTCAACGGCACCACCCGGGTGATCGGGGCGGGGACCGCGATCACCGCGCCGAAACCGGGCGAGTCGCTGAACTACGAAGCCGAGACCGACGGCACCGTCCTCGGCAAGTTCCCCTCCGGCTTCACCTTCGCCGACCTGCGCGCGAGCGCACTGATGGTGGGCAACGGGAAGACCGTCGAACTCACCTGGAACGGATCACCCGGCACCCGGGCGGTCGTCCGGATCACCGCCGGCTCCCGGCGCGCGGAGTTCACCTCGGACAACTCCGACATGTCCCGTCCACCCACGGAAAACGCTCTCGACGTGCCGATCGCCGCCGGTGATCGCATCCTGGTCCGCTGGACCGCCACCGCAGGCAGCGAGTTGGGCCTCACCTGGCTCCCGAAGGGCTCGGGCGCACCCACCGAGGTCGCGTAGCCCGTTCGCGGCGGGCGGTCGGACCGGGCCGACCACCCCCGCGAACCCGGTGGTCCGGTGACGGGTTCGGGGAGCTCGACCCGCCCTCGTTCGGCCGGCGTGGTCGGGTGGTCGGGTTCGTCAGCGGTGATCGGATCGGCGGTCGGCGACGGGTCGTCGGGGTGCGGGAGTGGCCGTGGTGCCTGTGGCGAGGTGTGCGGGGGCGGCGGCGGGCGGGGTCCGAGGGCGGGACCAGCGGCGCATGATCGGGAGTTCGTAGTAGCGGTACACCGCCAGGGACACCGCGATGGAGAGCGTGGTCAGGGCCGTGATGATCGCGACGCCGGGCAGCGCGGCGAAGGTTCGTTCCACGCCGAGCATGTGGCGGACGGTCAGCATGAGCGGGTAGTGGGTCAGATAGAGGGCGAAGGATGCCTCGCCCAGGGCGATGAGGTACGGGTGGTGCATCAGACGGGCGCGGCCGTGAAGGTCGGCCCGGGTGAGGGCGGCGATGATCAGGGCGAGCGGGGCGGCCATGGCCATGCCGAGGGCGTACTGGGCGGGCAGGCACGGCAGTAGCCCCAAGACGGCCACCGCGGGGACGGTGACCTGCACCCGGTTCAGGTGCGGCCAACGGCCGGTCCGGACCAGGCGGGCGGTGAGGATCCCCAGGGCGAATTCCGACAGCCGCATCGGTGGGCAGAGGTAGACGAACCACATGCTGTTCGCGTTGATGGGCAGCCAGTCGTACAGTGGCGGCCCCGGCACGAGGGTGGCGACCAGCGGCATCAGGAGCGTCGCCGCGGCGAGCGCCGCCCAGCAACTGCCCAGCCGGCGCGCGGGGATCCGCGACACCGCGGCCAGGAGGGTGGGGAAGACGGCGTAGAAGAAGGCTTCACAGGAGATCGACCAGCTCGGGGCGTTGAAGCTGAAGAAGAAGTCCGGGTCCGGGATCCAGCTCTGCACCAGGAACAGGTCCGCCACCGCGGCGCCGGTACTGTCGCCGTCGGCGAGCACGGTGGCCGGTGTGGCGACGATGACGCCGAAGAAGGCGACGGCCAGGGCCCAGGCGAGGACGTGGTTGGGGGCGATCTTCCAGAAGCGCCGGCGCCAGAACGCCCGGCGTGTTTCTCCCGGGGTGTGGGCCCAGGTCAGGACGAATCCGGACAGCACGAAGAAGCCGCTGACCGCGCCGGTGGCGATCGGTTCCAGCAGTGCCGGCGGACTTTCCGGTCCGATGTCGAAGATGCCCGAGATGAGGGTGAGATGACACAGCACCACGGCGAGGGCGAGGACGAACCGCAGGCTGGTCAGCGACGGAAGACGTGCGGGGAGGACCTGGTCGGACACGGGCTGATCTCCTTGGCCGGGCAGGGCCGGCACTTCGGGGAGGCGTAACGGGGGTGCGCCTGTGCACCTAGGGCCGGCGGAGCGCGCCGGGGCCGAGCGGGGAAGCGGGGCCCGCCGGGGAGGCCGGGCCCACCGGGGAAGACGCGCGAAGGAGACGGCGCCGGGCGGCTTCCGGCGATCGTCAGTGGACGTCGCCCCGGCCGGCCGGGCCGGTGGTGTGCACGGGCAGGCTGTGCAGGTGCCGCAGACCGCCGCGATGCCAGGACAACTCGGCCGGGTCGGCGGCCGGGGCGAGGTGCGGCAGGCGGGTGAACAGGCGGGTCAGTGCGATGCGGGTCTGGGTGCGACCGCGGGCGGCGCCCAGGCAGTAGTGCGCGCCGTGCCCGAAGGAGAGGTGGCCGCGGGGTGTCGGGCGGGCGGGGCAGACCTCGGTGGGCTGCGGCCAGCGCCGCGCGTCGAGGTTGGCGTGCAGGAAGGACGCCACCACCACGTCGCCGGCCGCGATGCGCGTGCCGTCCAGGACCAGCGGCTCGCGGGCCATGCGCCAGGCGCTGTGGTGGAACGGCGCGGACAGGCGCAGCAGTTCCTCCACCACCGCGTCGGTGCGTGCGGCGTCGCCGGACCGGAGCGCGGTTCGTACCTCGGGACGCTGCATGGCGATCAGGGCGGCGGTGGGGATGACGGTGGTGAGCGACTCCACCATGCCGACGAGCAGCAGTCCCACCATCGCGGCGGTCTGCGGGCCGGTCAGACGTCCTTCGTCGTGGGCGGTCAGCAGCGCTCGGGCGGCATTGTCCCGCCGTGTCCTGCGGGCGGCGGCCACGATCTGCACGACCCGCAGGACGAAGGCCTGGTTCGCGGCCCGGCCGTGCGGGGTGTCGGGGTGGCCGGCCAGGCCCGCGGCCGTGGTGGCCCGCACGACGGCCGTCGCCCGCTCCGGGGTGAGCCCGAGCACGGCGGAGACGCCCGCGGCGGCCAGTGGCACCGCGAGGTCGGCGACCAGGTCGGCCTGCGGCCGCTGGGCCAGGGCCTCGACCAAGTCGGCGGTAAGGCCTTCCAGTTCGGCCTCGTCGAGCCCGGCTCCGGTGGCCTGGAAGTAGGGGCTGACGATCCGGCGCATCCGGCGGTGCTCGGCGCCGTCGCGCGCGAGGAGTTGGGGCTCGGTGGACAGGAAGCTCTCGGGATAGCGGGCGTGCGGCAGCCCGTGCGGCGTTCCGGTGGGGAGGGTGCCCACCATGGTCATGTCGTTGACCAGCCGCGGGTCGGTGAGCATGGCCTGGACGGCCGCGTGCCCCGTCACCGCCCACGCCGGCAGCCCGCCGGCCAGACGCACCGCCATCACACCGGGCCGGGCCGGCGGCTCCGGGTACCGCTCGGCGAAGTCCTGCGCGGGCACCGCCGGGCAGTACAGCGACGGGGCATGCAACCAGGGCGCGGACAACGACTCTTGCAAGATCATGGATCTCCGAACCATCGGGAGATGGCGGCCCGACGGGCCGCCACCGACGGGTCGAAGCGTATGAGCGGGGTTTTTGGGAACGAAATTGATAAGTCGCACAAGTAGCCCAGGTGGTGGGCGCGCGACCCGTGCCGACCGGGTTTGCCCGGAGCACTCGTTCCGGGCTCGCCCGTGCCGCTCGGCGTGGACCCGGTGTCCGGGGCCGGGTTCGGCTACTCGGTGTCCGTCGTGTTCCGGCTGCCGCCGGCCTGGTCGTTGTCCTTGAGCGTGCCCCAGCCGTGCCAGCGGTCGATCCGGACCCAGGCGCTGACTCGACCCCGCTCCCGCTGCGGGTACTCCTGGTCGGTGTAGTGACGGGCCAGCCGGTCGATGTCGACCATGTCCTTGTCGTCGCGGATCTCGTCGATGTGGCCGATGATGCTGAGGTGGGTGTACCAGTTCCCGGTGTCGAGCACGGTGAGGGAGACCCGGGGATCGTTGCGGATGTGGTTCAGCCGTTTGCGTCCCTCGTCCATGTTGAGCAGGATGCGCCCCTCGTCCCACAGGTACCAGGTCGCCGTGGAGACGGGCTGTCCGTCGGCCCGGAGCGTCGTCACGACTGCGGGATTGGGCTGCCGCAACATCGCGATCGCCTTTTCGGGCAGCGGTGGCTTCGACATGTGTCCTCCTCGTCGGTGTCCGGCCGCGGTGGGTTCTTCACGGCGGTTCGCCGCACCGGACCGCAGCAAGACACTACCGGCGGGCCATGGGATTCCGCGGGTGCCGCGCGTCAGCTCGCGACGACGTTGCCGTCGGCGTCGAAGACGACCGTCGACCAGTGCCTGTCCCACTTGTCGTCGAGATAGCGGGGCACCTTGCCCTCGGGATAGCGCACCCAGCCCGGGTCCGGCGGCCGGCCGTCGGGCACGCACGCCCGGCCGGTGCCGCTGCCGACGGCCTTGACCGGATATTCGCCGGAACCGCAGACGCGCTCACGCATCGAACACCCGGCCGTCAGGAGGCACGCGACCGCCGCCGTCCCGACGAGGGGGACGACGACGCCGCGGAAGCCGCGGCTCGCGACGACGGCGCTCGGCACCCGGCGGGGTGTGCGCACGATCCACACGATCCGCCCACTCCCTTCCGTCGTTCGGTCGTTCCGTCGACGCCTGCCCCCGGGGCGTCGCGCACACACCTCCCGATGCGGCCCCATGGTGGCGCCGAGCCGGGTCGCGACCACTCCCTTGCCGCCGGTGGTCACCGCGAGGAATGCGGCGCGTGCCGAAGAGAACGATCACGGTGGGCGGACCGGGCGGCCTGCCATCGTCGCCGGGCACGAAGGTCCACCGCCGCATCCGTACGCACCGGCCACGCCCGACCGGGACCGCCTTCGAGGTGACCGGGGCCGTTCGGCTGGACAGGTATCCGGGCATGGCTCCCTCTCAGCGGTATCTCGACGACATGTCGGCCGAACTCGACGCGATGGTGGCCCTGTTGGGCGACCTGGTGACCTGTGAATCCCCGTCCGAGGACCCTGCGGCCCTGGACCGGTGCGCGGAGCTGCTGGCCACGGTCGGCGCGCGGCTTCTCGGACGCGAACCCGAGCGGGTCGTCCTGGGCGGCGTCACGAACCTGGTCTGGCGGCCGCGGGGGAGCGGCCCGTTGCTGCTCGGGCACTACGACACCGTGTGGCCGATGGGTTCCCTCGCCGAATTGCCCTTCTCGACGTGGGACGGTGTCGCACGCGGCCCGGGCGTGTTCGACATGAAGGCCGGCATCGTGCAGATGTTGTACGCGGCCCGGATCTCCGCGGCGCATGATCGCGTCGGGTTGCTCCTGACCGGCGACGAGGAGACCGGATCGATCATCTCTCGTGCCCTGGTCGAGGAACTCGCCGCCAAGTCCGGCGCCGTACTGGTGGGCGAACCGAGCGGGGACGGCGGCGCGGTCAAGGTCGCCCGCAAGGGCGTGGCCCGCTTCCGGGTGACGGTTCGCGGCCGGGCCGCCCACGCGGGCCTCGAACCGGAACTCGGGGTGAACGCCACCGTGGAACTCGCCCACCAGGTGATCGCGATGTTGTCGGCGGAGCGCATCGACCTGGGCACCACGGTCACCCCCACCGTCGCCACGTCCGGATCCACCATCAACACCGTGCCCGAGACGGCGACGCTCGACATCGACGTTCGCGGCTGGAGCCGGGCCGAACTCGACCGTGTCGCACGGCACATGCACGGTCTGCGGGCCACCCTGCCGCAGGCCGAGCTGTCCGTGACCGGCGGTGTCAATCGTTACCCGCTCGAAGAGGCGATGTCTGCCGAACTGTTCGCCCACGTACGCGCCGCGGCCCGCGAGATCGGCATCCCCGAACCGGGGTCGGTGCGTTCCGGCGGCGGCTCGGACGGCAATCTCACCGCCGCGATCGGCGTGCCCACCCTCTGCGGAATGGGCGCCGTGGGAGGGCATCCGCACGCCCGCGACGAATTCGTCGACATCGCGACCATGCCCGCCCGTACGGCACTTCTGGCCGCGACGCTGGACCGACTCGGCGGCGAGGAGTAGCCCGGGCCCGACCGTGCGTCGGCCCGTCGGCCCGTCGGCCCGTCGGCTCCGTCGGGGAGCGCCGCGCCGGTCCGGCCGGCCCCACGGGGGGAGGGTCGGCCGGATCCGGCGCGGGTCCGTCGTCGCGGGCCGGGAGAGCCGGTGTGTCCGCGACGACGGGACACGTCCGGTACGGACCGGACGTGGGTCGGGTGGTTCAACGGGTACCCGGCCGACGCGGCTCGTTTCGCTCGGAGTTCGTGCGCACGTCGGTGGATCCCTCCCGGTGTCGGGCTGATCCCATGGTCACAGGGATCGCTTCCGGCGCGCGTCGCCCTGCGGGCCGAGCGAGCGCGTCGGCCGGTCGGCCGACTCGGGCTACCGCAGGAGGAGACGAAACCGGTCGTGTCCGGCGCAGACCGGTACGCGAGTACCGGGACCCCTCCGTCGTCGCCCGGGCGCGAGAGCGGACGGCGGGGAACCGGTGGGCCGAAGGGTCCGTGTGGTGCTCGCATCGGGGGGTAGTCGTTCCTGGCCACCGGTCCGTACACCGGGGCGGGGTCGGGCCGATCGTCGAGGTCCACGCACCTGCCCGCGGTGAACGAGCGGCAGGCGGAAAGGCGTCGTTCGTCTCGACGGGTGGCGCCATGGGGATCGTGGAGTGGGGGGTGATCGGGCGTGGGAGCTCGAACTCACGAGAACGCGGCGGGGGACGAGGTCGACTCCGACCCGGCACGGCGCGCGGGCGGTCGTGACGACGATGCGGGGACCCGCCTGACGGTATTGGTGGCACTCGCGGCCAATCTCGTCATCGCGGTCGGGAAGGCGGTCGCGGGTCTCGTCGCCGGAGCGCCGGCCCTGCTGTCGGAGGCGGCGCACTCGGTGGCGGACACCCTCAACGAGGCATTCCTGCTCGCCTCGCTCGACCGGAGCCGGCGCACACCGGATGCCGAGCATCCCTTCGGGTACGGCAAGGACCGCTACTTCTGGTCGCTGTTGGCGGCCGTCGGCATCTTCGTGCTCGGCGGCGGCTTCTCCTTCTTCCAGGCGTGGGAGGCGCTGCGGGAGGAGAGCGAGCCGGATGTCGCCGGCTATCTCGCGGGCCTGGCCGTCCTGTTCGTGGCGCTGTGCGCGGAGGGCGGGTCGCTGGTGCGCGCGGTGCTCCAGGTACGCCGGCAGGCCCGGGAGTCGGGCGTCTCCGTGATGCGCGCGATCCGGGACGTGGACGACCCCGCCCTGCGCACCGTGCTGGCCGAGGACGCCACCGCCGTGCTGGGCGTTCTGCTCGCGATGGGTGGGTTGGGTCTGCACATGGCGACGGGCAATGCGGTCTGGGAGGCCGCGGCGTCGTTGTGCATCGGCCTGCTGCTGGTGCTCATCGCCTACCGGCTCGGCCGCGAGGCGCGCGGCGAGCTGATCGGCGAAGCCGTGGACGTGGCACTGCAACGCGACATCCTGAAGTACCTGGACGCGCAGCCGGAGATCGACGTGGTGACCCAACTGCTGACCATGCGCCTGGGCCTGCACTCCACGCTGCTCGCGGCACGCATCGACCTGGCCGACGGTCTGGACAGCGAGGCCGTCGAGGTGATGTCGGTACGACTCAAGCGCTCCATCGGCGAACGATGGCCACATGTGGACCAGGTCTTCCTGGACGTGACGCGGGCCGGTGCCGGGGAGCGGCGGGAGGCGCACCGGTACCGCGCGTCGTTGGACGAGGCCGCGGCGGACCGCGAGCCGCGGTCGGTCGAGTGAGCCACGGTCGGCCGTCTGCGGCAGCCCGCGATCGCGGCGCCCGTCGGCCGGGATGCCGGCACGTACGGTCGCCCGTCGATGCGTGCTGCTCCGACCGATGAGTTCGCTCGCCGCGCGCAGTCCAACCATGGACAACGTTCACCGAGCACCTCGCGCGAAGGAAACATCATGCGGAAGATCACCGCCGGCCTGTTCATCTCCCTCGACGGAGTCGTCGAGGCGCCCGACCAGTGGCACTTCCCGTACTTCAACGACGAGATGGGCGCGGCCGTCGGCGCCCTCGCCCAGGCGGGCGACACCCTCCTGCTCGGCCGCAAGACCTATGACAGCTTCGCCGGCGCGTGGCCGGAGCGGGAGGCGGCCGGTGGCGAGGACGCCACGTTTGCGAAGGTCCTCGGCGACACGCGCAAGATCGTCGTGTCGACCGGGCGGCCCACATTCACCTGGCGCAATTCCGAGCAACTGCGGGGCGACCTGGTGGAGGCGGTCACCGCCCTGAAGAACGAGCCGGGCGGGGGCATCTCGCTGAGCGGTTCGATCTCGATCGTCCGCAGCCTCCTGGTGGCCGGCCTCTTGGACGAACTGCACCTGCTGCTGCACCCGATCGTGGTGGGCAAGGGCATGCGCCTGTTCGAGGAGGCGGAGAGCACGCTTGCGCTGACCCTGATCTCGTCCCGGACCTTCCGCACCGGTGTGATGCACCTCGTCTACGCTCGGGCCGAGTCGACGGACGGCGGCACGTATCAGGAGGCGAAGCCGCACCTGCCCCAGGGCGCATAGCCGGTAGGCGTCGGAGGCCGGTGTCGTACCTCGGCGCCGGATGGCGGTGTCCGGTCGGGGGCGGCATCGGGGCCGGGCGGTCCGAATGGCGGTGTCCCGACATCGGGCCCGTCCGGGATGCCCTCGCCCGAGGTGGCACGCGGGAGCGGTGGGTCACGCTCCCGCGCGCCACCTCGAATCCGGTCCCGGAACAACACGTGGGGCGGGGGCGGCGAACTGCGCCGGTGTGGTCCGGCGAGTGCCGGGAAATCGTCTTCCCCACACGCGGAACCGCCGACGGAAGGCACACCATGGGCGAGCAGGACGGCCGACGCGAGCGCGCGGACGAGCGCGCGGATCGGCGCTGGAACGAACTGCTTCAGGAGGTCCGCGTCGTACAGACCGGCGCGCAGGTGCTGTTCGGATTCCTGCTGAGCGTCGTCTTCACGCCGAAGTTCGACACGCTGGGCGACTTCGACAACGGCCTCTACGTGGCCGCCGTCGTGCTCGGCGCGGCCTCGATGGGTGTCCTGGTGTCCATGGTTTCGCTGCACCGCGCGGTCGCCGGACAACACCTCAAACCCCGCCTGGTGCACCTGGCGAACCACCTTCTCACGGTGGGCGTGGGGCTGTTGGCGTGCACCATCGGCTGCTCGTTGTTGTTGCTGCTGCGGGTGGCCACCGACACGGTGACGGCCGCGGTGCTCACGACGCTGGCCGCGGTGTGGTTCCTCTGTTGGTGGCTCGTCCTGCCCTTGGTCCTTCGGCTGCGCGTACCGGGGTCGCCCACGGGGAAGTGAAGCCCCGCGACGCCCGGCTGACGAGGAGTCGGTTCGCGGTCGCAATGCCCGCGACGGCCGGGGCGCTCAGGGCGTCGTCTCCTCCTGGGCCGCCCCGCGGCTCGGCCCTGCGCCGGTGTCGTCCCCGGCCCCACGAGCCGGCGGCGGGACGGCGAGCGGGTTGAACAGGTGTGCCGTGCCGGTGACTTCGAGCAGGCGGCGGAATTTGTCGCCGGGCACGAGACCGAGTCGGGTCCCGATTTCCAGGGCTCTGGCACGCGCATAGAGCAGGGCGTGCAGACCCGTGCTGTCGCAGAAGGTGATGCTGCTCATGTCCACGTCCACCCGAGGCGCACCCGAGTCGAGCGCGGTGTCGAGGGCGCGGCGCAGCGGTGGCCCGGTGTCGATGTCGAGTTCACCGCCGATCCGCAACAGAACCCCGTCGTCGACGACGGTCACCCGAATGCGCAGGTGCTTCGGCGTGGCTTCGCGATGGCGGATCCTGGGGCGGCCCGGTGGGCGCAGCGACTGGCGGGTGGCGGGGCGGCGTGGGGCGGCCATGACGGGCTTCCCTCCCTGGCATGTCGGGCGGGGACCTCGATCGTTGGGGGGCGACATGTGCTTTCGCGGGATTCGGGTGGCCGGTGGTTCCGGCCTGCGGTGTGTCAAGCATCGGTCGTCGCCGAACGTGCGTCAAGTAATTCATGAACTGCAATTCGTGTATCGAGTTGCCGGAACGATCGCGCCTATGATGGTGGGCATGAGCGATGCGGAGCAGTCCAGGCCGTCGTGGACGTTCTTCACCAATCACGCCCGTGTGCTCTCGGTGATCGCCCGTGATCCCGAGGTGCGGGTGCGCGACATCGCGGCTGCGTGTCTGCTGACCGAGCGCGCGGTGCAGGCCATCCTGGCGGACCTGGAGGACGGCGGGTATCTGACCCGGCAGCGCAGCGGACGGCGCAACATCTATCGAGTCGTGCCCGGAACCGAGGTGCGACATCCGGCCGACCGGGGCCGGGCCGTCGCCGACGCCCTCGACCTGCCCGAACAGGCGCCTCCGGACGGGACGGACGCGGACGCGGACCTGCTTCGGGCCGACGCGGGCGACCGGGAGTTCGGGCGGCGCGAACGCTCGGATTCCGGCGGCTGACCGACGACCTCGCCCCCGGCGTCGGTCCGCGCCCTCCCCGACCGTTCCGCTCCGTCCGTTCCGCATGCCCGGTCGGACATCGGGTAGCGGCTCGGTGTTCGAGCCTGGGAGCGCGGTTCGAGCGTCGGACTGCGCGAGATGCGAGGTGAGTGCCATGCCGAGGGGATCGAGTCCCAAGCGGGAACGCCAGTACGAGCACATCAGGGAAAGCGCGAAGAATCGCGGCGAAAGCACCAAGCGCGCCGAGGAGATCGCGGCCCGCACGGTGAACAAGGAACGCGCCCGCGCCGGCGAGGCCGAGACGGCGAGTCGGACCTCCCTCCAGGACATGTCCTCGTCCCGGCGCGGCGGTCTGCGCTCGCACAGTGGCGCCCAGGGCCCCACCTACGACCAGCTCTACGCCGACGCCAAACGTCGCGGCATCAAGGGGCGTTCGTCGATGAACAAGAAACAACTGGAGCAGGCCCTCGGTCGCTGAGTATGCCGACCTCGGCTGCCCGATGTCGGCGGCCGATCCGGGCCCGTGTCGGGAACGGCAGGCAGGCGTCCGGGACCCGACGCACCTTCTGCCGGCGAGCCGGCCGCCTGCCTGCGTCCTGAAGCCGAGCCGACCGACCGTCACATGCGGACCGGCTCGGCTGTTTCCATGCCGAGACGGGTTGCTTGCTTGTACAAGCAGTATGTAGGTTGAGGCCATGTCGGACTTCACGCCGACCGGCGGGTCCGAGGTGGAGCCTGCCGGTGATGACGAGGACGACCGCTGGTGTATGGCGGTGCGTCTGTTGGGTCGGATCGAACAGCGCTTGGATCGGGCCCTGCAACAGGCCCATGGTCTACAGCTCTCGGAGTATCGGGCGTTGTGCGCGCTGAGCCGGGAGGACAGCGGGGGAAGCCTGCGGATGGGGGAGTTGGCCGAGCGCATCGGCCTGAAGGTCAGCTCGGTCACCCGACTCGTCGGGCGACTGGAGGCCCAGGGCATGGCGGAACGAACCTCCGTCGGCGGTGAGGACGGTCGAGGGGTGCGAGCCACCGTCAGTACGGCCGGGCACCTCCGCTACGAGCAGGCGACCGCCACCTACCGGGCCGCACTCGGCGCGGAGTTGCACGCAGCCCGCGAGAACGTCCACCTGGCCGAACTCGCCGGCTGGGTCCGCGGCACGTGACCCTCCGCCGGTACCTGACCCGACGCCGACGCCGACAGGCCGGAATCGGCGGCCGACGCCTGTGCGATGGGCCCCGCCCCGCCCGGAACGAAGGACCAGGACCGATGACCGACGCAGCCGTTCACTACGACCGACTCCTCGCCGAGCAGTACACCTGGATGCTCGGCGGCGACATCGAAGCCCTCGCCGCCGAACAGGGCGCGCTGCTCCGCGACCTCGGCGTGGTCCCCGGGCCGACCCCGGGGGTGGCCGTGGACCTGGGCTGCGGCCCCGGCCAACAGACGCTCGCCCTGGCCCGCGCCGGCTTCGCGTCGGTGATCGCCGTCGACGGCAACACGGCCCTGCTGGCCGAACTCGCCCGGCACGTCCGGGGGCTCGGCGGGATCGAGCCGGTCCATGCCGACATACGCGGCGTACTTCCCCGGGTCGCCCGGCCCGGGACCGTGGACGTCGTGGTGTGCATGGGCGACACCCTTCCCCACCTGCCGAGCAGGGCCGACGTGACGGCGCTGCTCGCCGACACCGCCCGTGCGCTCGCTCCGGGAGGCCGGTTCGTGGCCACCTACCGCGACCAGTCCCGTCCGCTGCGCGGGACGGACCGGTTCATCCCCGTACGCAGCGACCGGGACCGCGTGTTCACGTGCTTCCTGGAGTACGTCGACGAGGACACCGTCATGATTCACGACCTTGTGCACACCCGGGCCGGGGACTCCTGGAACCTGCAAGCCGGCAGCTATCCCAAGCTGCGCATCGGCTCGGACTGGCTGAGCGAACAGTGCCGCCGGGCCGGACTCGACGTTCGCGACGACACGGCGGGTCCGAGGGGCATCCGGATCCTGCACGCCGTCAAGGTCTGACCGGCGGCCTCCGGGTCCCGACCCAGGGCTGCGGGCCACGTCCCGATGTGCTGTCGACGGCCCCATGCACCCCGAGGCACCGCGAGAACCGATCCCGCCGACAATTCGACGATTCCGAGGCCCGCACCGGGCAGATCGTAGGGCCGACCATGACGGACACGACCGATCCGACCAGAAGAGGCGACCTGTTCGTCGGCGTTGCCGGCAACCGTCGGTTCGAGGGCCCCACCACGGGCGACGAGCGCGCCATCCTGATCGACGTCCTGGCCGCACAGCGCTCGACGCTGGAACTGAAGTGCTCGGGTCTGGGAACCGAACTGGCCCGGCGATCCGTGGAGCCCTCCACACTGTCCCTGCTCGGTATCGTGCGGCACCTCGCCGACATGGAGCGCCGCTGGTTCCGGCACGTCCTGGCCGGGCAGGACGCACCGGCCCACTTCTCCTCCCGCGCAGACCCCGACGGCGACTTCGACGGCGCGGTGCCGGACGCCGTGGTCGTCGAGCAGGCGTGGCAGGCATGGCGTACGGAGGTCGCCTTCGCCGAGCGCTTCACGATCGAGGCACCCGACCTCGACGTGGCGGGCGACGACGGGTGGCGGGGGACGGTGTCGTTGCGCTGGGTGCTGATCCACATGGTCGAGGAGTACGCGCGCCACAACGGCCACGCCGATCTGCTGCGCGAACGCATCGACGGCGCCATCGGCCTGTGACCCGCCCCCTCGGGCCCGCCGCGACCGCTCCCGCGACCGCTCCCGGCTCGACGGCGATGCCGCGACCAGTGCCGACGCGGTCGACGGGGCGGGTCGTGGTGCGACCTCCGTCACGTGTGCCGGCGTTCGAGGGGAGATCGTGACACAACTGATCTGACGGGTCGTCAGTTCGGTTGGCGGCCCCTGGATCCGGGAGCCGTCACATGGCAACCGCCGTACCTTCGTCCGGCCTTCGTTCCCGCCTGATCGTGCCCACCCTGGCCTTCGGCGGCACGCTCATGGCACTCATGCAGACGGTGATCGTGCCGCTGCTGCCCGCACTTCCCGGCGATACCGGGTCGTCGCCGGGCACGGTGAGTTGGATGCTGACCGCGACGCTGCTGTCCGGTGCGGTGCTCAACCCCGTACTGGGCCGTGCCGGCGACATGTACGGCAAGCGCCGCATCCTGCTCGGCGCCCTCGCGGTGATGACGGTCGGATCGGCCCTGTGCGCGATGACGACCGACATCGGCGTGCTGATCACCGCGCGTGCCCTGCAGGGCACGGCCGCCGCGGTCGTGCCGCTGGCCACCGGCGTCCTGCGGGACGAACTGCCGCCGCACCGGGTCGGCTCGGCGGTCGCGCTGATGAGCTCGACGGTGGGGATCGGGGCCGCCGCCGGGCTGCCGCTGGCCTCGATCGTGGTGCAGCACGCCGACTGGCACATGTTGTTCTGGGTGACGACCGGCCTGGGCGGGCTCGGCGTGGCGCTCTCGTGGTGGGTGGTGCCGCGCTCGGCGACGCGTACCCCGGGCCGTTTCGACGTCGTGGGGGCCCTGCTGCTCACCGCCGGCCTGGTGGGGGTGCTGCTCGCGGTCTCCAAGGGTGGTGACTGGGGCTGGAGGAGCCCGCTCGTGCTGGGGGTGGGTGCGGCGGGTGTCCTGGTCCTGCCGATCTGGGGATGGCATCAGCTGCGGGTGCGCGAACCGCTCGTGGATCTGCGCCTCGCGGCCCGCCGTACGGTCCTGCTGCCGCACCTGGCGGCTCTGGTGACCGGATTCGCCTTCTACGCGAACTGGCTTGCCACCGTGCAGTTGGTGCAGGCGCCCGAGGAGACCGGGTACGGCCTGGGGGCGTCCGCGTTGGTGGCGAGCCTGTGCCTGCTGCCCGGCGGGTTGACGATGGTGGCGATGTCGCCGGTGTCGGCTCGGCTGTCCGCGGCGCGCGGTGCCCGGTCGACGCTGGTGGCGGGGGCGCTGGTGATCGCGGGGGCGTACGTCGTGCGGGTGTTCACCAGCGAGCAGATGTGGACGATCGCGGCCGGGGCGACGTTGTGCTCGGTGGGGACCGGCCTGGTGTACTCGGCGTTGCCGACGCTGGTGATCCAGGCGGTGCCCGCGGAACAGACGGCGGCGGCGACGGGCTTGAACGTGCTCATGCGCACCATCGGCCAGGCGCTGTGCAGCACCGTGGTCGCCGTCGTGTTGACGACGGTGACGTCGACCCTGCCGGCCGCGGCGGGGGGCGGCAGGTACGCCTCGCTCGACGCCTACCGCATCGTCTTCGCGCTCGCCGCCGCCGCGGCGCTGGCCGCGGCGGTCACCGCGGCGGCGATCCCGCGCACCGCGGTCCACCCCGCCGGGGTCGAGGCGCGTGGCCCGCTCCGCCGGGCATCCCGGGCAGGCTCCTGACACCCGACGAGCGGAGCGGCGAACCGGCCGACGGGTTAGCGTCGTTACCGGGGGGCGTGCGGGTGGCCGCAGCGGAACAGCGGGTCGCGGGTGTCGAAGGGGACGTCCTCGCGGGACTCCTCGACGGCCCGCATCGACGAGGGCAGGTCGAAGGGCAGGGTTCCGGGAGTGGGGCTGTTGCCGAAGACGGCGTCCAGAACCAGGTCGTCGTCGGCGCCGAAGTCGGCCAGGAGGGCGGCGGCGCAGCCGGCGAGTTCGGTGAGAATCGCGGCGCGGTCGAGGAAGACGTCGACGGCGGTGGGTACGGTCGCGCACAGCTTGCGCAGCCGTTCGAGTTCGGCGGCGGAGAAGTCCAAGGAGCCGGCGTGGAAGTGGCGTTCCAGGAGGCCCTCGCGGGGTTCGTAGGGGGCGTCGATCCGGATGACGGCCAGGTCCGCGTCCTCGGGGCGCTCGACCACCGTGCCGTAGCGGGAAGCGACTTCGGGGTCGATGTTCTCGACGTACAGCCGGTGCCGGGGAGTTGCCGCGAACGCGTCCCCGGTGAGGCGGACCAGGGAGCGCCGTTGTACGCGGCGGCCGAGTTCGGTACGGGTGGGGTGCCCCACCACCTGCGCGGCGACCTCGGGGTCGACGTAGGGGTCGTCGAACAGGCCGAGTCGGAACTTGTCGCGCAGGATGCGCCGTGCCGATGCGTCGATGCGGCTCTCCTCGACGGCGCCGGAGCGCACCGCGTCGACGATCAGGTCGGATCGGGTCTCGCCGCCGAACTGGTCGACGCCGGCGTGCAGCATCATCGCGGCCTGTTCGGCGAGGGAGAGGTGTTCCACGCCCCAGTTGCGCGCCGGCAGGGCGACGACGCCGGGGATCTCCATGCCGGTGAGCACGTTGAAGTCGCTGCACACCACGCCGTCGAAGCCGTACCGTTCGCGCAGCAGGCCGGTGAGCACGTCGCGGTTGAACGAGGAGCCGACTTCGGCGAGCGCGGTGCCGACGGGGATCGAGTAGCACGTCATGACCTGGGCGGTGCCCACCTCGAACGCCGCCTCGAAGGGCTTGAGGTGGTAGTCGAGGTTGCCGCCCGGATAGACGGTGCGGGTGCCGTAGGCGAAGTGCGGGTCCTCGCCGTTCTCCTGGGGTCCGCCGCCGGGGAAGTGCTTGGTCATGCAGGCGACGCTGTCGGCGCCCAGGCGTTCGCCCTGGAAGCCGCGGATGTAGGCGGCCAGGATGCGTGCGGCGCGGTCCGCGTCCTCGCCGAACGTGCCGCCGGTGCGCGGCTTGCGGGGTTCGGTGGCCAGGTCGGCCATCGGGTGGATGGCGACGCGGACGCCGACGGCGCGCAGTTCGGCGGCCATCGCGGCGGCGTATTCCTCGACGAGTGCGGGGTCGTCGGTGGCCGCGAGGCCGATCGGTTCCGGGCCGCGGCTGAAGGCGCCGCCGGTGAACGCGGTGGCCGGGTTCTCGGTGAAGCCGTGCCGGGGGTCGGAGGCGAGGGTGACGGGTATGCCCAGGCGGGTGGCGGCGGCCAGGTCCTGCACGTGGTTGTTCCACCGGGCCATTTCCACCGGTGTGGGCATGGCGGTCAACCCGAAGGTGTTGATGCCGCGTTCGGCGATCAGTTCGGCCCCGGAGGGTCTGCGGGCGCCGTCGCCGGGGATCATCCGGCCGCAGCACATCAGTCCGGCCTTCTCCTCCAGGGTCATTCGGCCCAGCAGATCGGCGACGCGTTCGTCGATCGGGAGCCGAGGGTCCTCGTAGGGCTCCATGGTCCCGTTGTGGTTCAGGTCGCGAAAGCGGGTGCCGTCGTGGTGGCGCAGTGTCCGGGGCATGGCGGATGACTCCTTGTGGTGGGTGACCGGTGTGGGCAGCGGGTGGTGGCAGGCGACGGTGCGTTGTTCGCCGACGGCGCGTATCGAGGGTCCGCGGTCGCGCGCAGCCCGGTCGCACTCGAAGCAGCGGGTGCGGAACCGGCAGCCGGACGGCGGGGCCGAGGGGAGGCGGGTCGACGGCGAGCAGGGGCCGTTGCCGAGGGCGACGTGCTCGCGGCAACCGGGTCCGCCGGTGCGCCCGGCACGCCGGTGTCGGGGTGGATCAGCTCAGCCCCCCGGTCGAGTGGCACAACTGCCAGGCGACAGTAGTGCAAACGCTTGCGGTGGGGAAGGTTGTAATCCGGGATCCCGGCCGGGAACCGGTCCGCACCGGGTCCCGAGCCGGCGTTGGTCACAGCTTGGTAACGTCCGATCCGTATGAGCGGCGATACAATTTCACATGTCACATCATGCGTGCATGAGAAAAGTCATAGCCCTGTTCTCGGCAGCCGTGGCACTCGTCGCCCTCAGCGGAGCCTCCGTCGGCGCCGCACCCGATTCCGCCGGCCCCGAGGACACCGGGCAGGGAAAACTCGTCTGGAGCTCCTGTAACGACGCCACCACGCCCGCGCTGCAGTGCGCGATGCTCGATGTGCCGGTGGACTACGCGAACCCGCACGGCCCCAAGATCAAGATCGCGGTGAACCGGCTTCCCGCCACCGCGCCCAGGCACAGGCAGCAGGGTCCGATCCTGCTCAATCCCGGCGGCCCCGGGAACTCCGGGCTGTGGATGCCCGCCTTCATCTCCGGGCAGATCCCGCAGGACGTCGCCTCTACCTACGACTGGATCGGCTTCGACCCGCGCGGCACCAACAGCAGCGAACCCCATGTGGTCTGCGACGCCGAGTACTTCCATGGCCCGCGGCCCGACTACCGGGTAGATCAGGGCACTTCCAAGGCTTGGCTGTCGAAGGCGGCCGGGTACGCCGCCGATTGCGCGGCCGACTGGTCCTGGCTGATGCCGCACATGACCACCGTCGACAGCGCACGCGACATGGACAGCATCCGGCGGGCGCTCGGAGCCCCGAAGATCAACTTCTACGGCGGCTCCTGGGGCACCTCGCTGGGCTCCACGTACGGGCAGCTCTTCCCCTCGCGGGTGCGGCGCATGGTGCTGGACAGCATCGTCGGCCCGACCATCCCCTGGTACGACCACAACATCCTCCAGGACAAGGAACACCAGCGCCGCTTCGACGCCTTCGCCGACTGGACGGCCAAGGCCGACTCGGTCTACCACCTGGGCACCGACGCAGCCGGCGTCAAGAGGGCGTACGACCGGGTCGAGGCCGCCCTGCGGACCGAACCGGTGGACGCCGCCCCGGCCCCCGGCAAGATCGGCCCCGCCGAGTTCGAGGACACCTTCTACGGCGGCGGCTACAACTTCCTGCGCTGGCCCAGGATGGCCACCGTGCTCTCCGCCTACGTCACGCAACACGACACCCGACCGCTGAACATCGCGTACAACCGCTACGCGGCGCCGGGCACCGACGACGCCGGTTTCCCGGCGTACAACGCGGCGCAGTGCAACGAGAACGCCTGGCCGCGCGATTGGGAGTTCTGGAAGAAGGACCAGGCCAGGGTCGACGCCACCGCGCCCTTCTACACCTACAACAACATGTGGTACAACGCGGCCTGCATGTTCTGGCCGGGCCAGGGCAACCCGGCGGGTCGGATGAAGATCACCGGCAAGGGCCTGCCGCCCGTCCTGCTCTTCCAGGCCACCGAGGACGCCGCCACGCCGTACGAGGGCGGACTGGCCATGCGTGACGCACTGCCCGGCTCCAAGCTGGTCGTCCAGACCGGCGGCAGCTTCCACGAGATCCTGTTCCACGGCAACGCCTGCCTGGACGACACGTTCACCGCGTACCTCCGCGACGGCAGCCTCCCCAGGGGCGGTGGCCGCATCGCCAAGACGTGTGCCCCCCAGGCCGATCCCACCCCCGTCTACGTGACCCCGACGCTCACCGCCAGGACCGCCGGCGCGGCCACTCCGCTCCCGCCCACCGACCCCGAAGCCGTCCGCGGCGTGCTTCGCTAGTGGCCGGCAACGGATGGTTTCAGCCGGCACGGGGGGCGTGGAATGCACGCTTCCAGGGGTCCGGAAGCGACTTCCGCGGTGCTGTGGCGACATTTCGCCCGCGGCGATCGCGGCGCCGCGAATGCACTACGGAGTAGGCCAGGCACTGTGTGTCGTGGTCGACCGACATCCTGCGATCGACGCCGGTCGACCGGCCGTGCGCGGCGGGGCGTCGACGCCCCGGGGGAGCCGTCGAATGGCGTGGATTCGGCTCCTCAAGTCGTGATCATCAATGCGACGATCTGGTGATCGACGGGGCTTCCGCGCTGGTGCGGCGGCGTTTCCCATGACCGGAAGGGGCCACGTTCGTGGACTCGCTGGATCTGAAGACCGTGCGCACCAGCCTCGAAGGGGCGGTGTTGCAGGTGCGGTTGGCCCGGCCGGAGGTCGGCAACGCGCTCGACGAGCAGATGTTGGACGACCTCCTGGCGGTGCTCTCGTACCTGCGTGCGCGCACCGACGTGCGCGTGCTCGTGCTGTCGGGGGAGGGCGATTCCTTCTGCCTGGGCGGTGACCGCGGCGAGTTGCTGCGGCTGGCCGCCGAGGACCCCGGCGGACCGGCCGTGCGCCGGATCGGCGACAAGGCACGGTCGGTGTGCGAGGGGTTTGCCGCGGCCGATCCGGTCACCATCGCCCGGGTGCACGGTCAGGTGGTCGGGGCCGGGTTGGCTCTGGCGATCTTCTGCGACCTGCGGGTGGGCGACACCGGGACACGGTTTCGGATGCCGGAGTTGGCCTTGGGACTGCCGACCGCGTGGGGTGGGGCGATGGCCCGCTTGATCGGTGAGGTCGGTGCCGCCCGGATCCGCGAACTCGTGCTGACCGCCGACGCGTTCGACGCCCATACGGCGCACCGGTTGTCGATCCTGCATCAGGTCGTGCCGGCCGAGGAACTCGACGGCGCGGTGAGCCGCTGGGTCAAGCCGGTGATCCGTAGGCCCGTCGCGGCACTGCACGCGTCGAAGACGCTGATGAACGCCTACAGCCGGGGCGACCGGTTCGGTGATCTGTCCATGCTCGACGGCCACTTCCTGTCCGCGTTCCTGGGCGCCGGGACCGCGCGCTGACGCCGGCGGGGGGGGGGGGGGGGGGGGGGGGGCCGGGCCCCCCCCCCCCCCCCCGCCGGCCGATCGCTCAGCGCACGCTCACCGGCATCAGGGTGATCCGACGAAAGGCCAGCCGGGGCTCCCAGGTGGGCGGTGCCACCACCCGCAGCGCCGGGAGGCGACGCAGGACGGTTTCCAGCAGGACACCGGCCTCCAGGCGGGCCAGGCCGGCCCCGATGCAGTAGTGGATGCCGCCGCCGAAGGAGATGTGCCGGGCCCGGCGCGAGACGTCGAAGGTGCCGGCGTCGGGCGTCAGGGCGGGATCGTGATTGGCCGCGCCCAGCATCGTGTGCACGACCTCGCCGCGGGCGATGGGCACACCGGCCAGAATCAGGTCCCTGCCCGCGTGGCGGGTGGTCACATGGATCGGCGGGTCGTAGCGGAAGACCTCCTCGACGGCATCGGCCAGGGCCGCCGGGTGCGCGCGCAGCCACGCCCGCTGCGCCGGGTGCCGGTCGAAGGTCCAGATCATCGTGGACAGCAGCGTGGAGGTGGTCTCCAGGGACGCGATGACCACGAACATGGCCAGCGAGTAGACGTTCTCGTCCGCGAGTTCGCGATCGGGTTCGAGGGCGTCCCAGGCGCGCAGCCATCCGGAGATCACGTCGTCGCCGGGGTCGGCGCGGCGGCGCGCGATCAGCGTGGTGAAGTACTCGCGCAACCCCCGGATGGCGTCGTCCGCCGCCAGGAGTTGCCGTTTGGTGGGCAACAACTCCTGGGCGTACGCCTGCGCGTGGGTGAGCGCGCGGAGCAGGTCGAAGTCCTCCGGCGGCAGGCCGAGCCAGTGTCCGACGGTGGCCACCGGCAGTTGCTCGCCGACGAGTTCGGCGAAGTCCGCGTCGGTGTCCCCGGCCTGCTCGATCAGGGTGTCGAGCAGGGTGTTCGCCACTCGTTGCACCGTCGGGCGCAGCGCTTCGAGGGTGCCGCGGTCGAAGATGTTGTTCACGGACCTGCGAATCCGGGTGTGCTCCGGCGGATTGAGTGCCACCAGGGTCTGTTCGAGTTCGCGGGACGACGGCGTCGACCAGCGCGAGCCCTCCGTCTGCCGCGCCCGCCACGCCCGGTCCAGGGCGAGCCAGTCGGGGCTGCGCAGCACCTCGTCGCACGCACGGTGACCGGTCACCAGGAAGCCGCCCCAGGGCGCGGGCACCACCTCGCCCATCTCGCGTAGACTCGCGTACAGCGGCAGGGGATCCGCCTGGCCGGCCACGGAGCGCAGCCGGGACAACAGGGCGACGACACTTCGGCTGTCGATGACGGTGGTGGGCGCTGAAGACTGCACGACGGCTCCTTCTGGCTCGACACGAGGTCGGCTGACGACGACTCGACACAGCGTTGATCGATCGGCCGCCCCGGGTGTGGGCGACCGACGGTGAAGGGTGTCTGCGGTTGTCGGGCGGGGTGTTCGGCACGCATGTCGAACGCCCCGCCCGTGGGCATCGGCGACGGGCCCGAAAGACGCGCGTCTCCCGGGCCACGGCGGGTCCCGGCGGTGGGTGCGGCCCGCCCGGGCGGCGGGTCAGGGTGCGGCTATTGGCCTCGCCACCAGTTCAGGAACGAGCTCCACACTCCGCCCTTGCGCGCGCCGGGGTCCGGCCGCTCGGGGGCGGCGGGGCGTGCGGGTGCCGGATCGGCGGGCCGGGCCGCACTGCGCGGCGCGACGGGGGTGAAGCGGGCCGGCAGCGCGGTGAGCGCCCGGTTGAAGGGGCCCGGTCGCCAGTCCAACTCCGAGACCGGGACCGCGAGTTCGAGGTCGGGCAGGCGGTTGAGCAGCTTTTCGATCGCGGCGGTGGCGATCAGCCAGGCGGAATCCTTGGCCGGGCAGGCGTGCGGTCCCGCGCTCCAGGCCAGGTGGGAGCGGTTGTTGGGCCTGCGGCCGTTCGCGAACAGCGCGGGGTCGCTGTTGGTGGCGGCGAAGCTGATCACCACCGGGGTGCCCCGGCGGAGCGGGACGCCGGCCAGGTCGACGTCGCGCACCGGGTAGTGCACGGCGTAGTTGGCCATCGGCGGGTCGGTCCACAACACTTCGTCGAGTGCGTCCTCCACCGATGCCCCGCCGCCGAACAGGCTGACCGAGAAGCGCTCGTCGGAGAGGATCAGCCGCAATCCGTTGGCGATCAGGTTGCGTTGCGGTTCGGTACCGGCGCTCATGAGCATGACGAGTTGATGGATCATCTCCTCGTCGGTGAGCCGGTTGGGGTGGGCCATCAGCCAGGAGGTGACGTCGGCGCCGGGCTGTTCGCGTTTGAGCGCGACGAGTTCGATCAGGGCGCCGGTGAGCATCCGGTCGGCCGCCTCCGCGTCCCCGACGGCGTCGAAGATGCCGGCGATGCCCGCGACCAGGCGGTCGCCCAACTCGGGAGGACTGCCGAAGAGTTCGCTGAACACCAGGAGCGGCAGGGTCTTGGCGTAGGAGTTCAGCAGATCGACGGTGCCGGCGCCGGACCACTGGTCGACCAGGTAGTCCGAGCTGCGTTCGACGAAGCGGCGCAGCTGGTACGGGTCGATCCGGTCCAGGCTGTCGGTGACGGCCTGGCGCAGCCGCAGGTGCTCGGCGCCGTCGGAGAACAGGGCGTTGGGGCGGTGCATCATCATGGGCACGACCGGGCTGTCGGCGGGGACCGTACCGTCCGCCAGCGCGAGCCAGCGTCGTGGGTCCTTGGCGAACAACTCGGGGGAGTGCAGGACGCGCAGCGCGGCGGCGTGATCGGTGACCAGCATCGCGTCGACTCCGGGCGCCAGTTCCACCGGCGCGGCCACGCCCTGGCGGCGCAGGTGTTCGTACGCGGCGCGCGGGTCGGCCGAGAACGCCTTGTCGTACAGGGGGATCGCTCCGCCTGCGTGGTGGGCGGGGCAGCCCGGGGGCGGTGTGGGGTGATCGCCGGACGAGGATGCCGGACGGTCGAGTGGGCCAGTGTTCACGCGAGTTCCTTGGATGCCCGGAGCTGGAGGTAGCGGACGAGGGCCATCAGGGCCTCGGTCGAGGAGGCGCGGTCGCGGGCGTCGCAGGTGACCAACGGGGTCTCCGGCAACAGGTCGAGCGCGGCGCGCAGCTTCTCCAGGGGATGTTCGAGGGCGCCGTCGAACCGGTTGACGGCGACGGCGTAGGGCACGTCGTACTCCTCCAACAGGCCGATGACGTCGAAGGATTGGTCGAAGCGCTGTGGGTCGATCAGGACGATCGCGCCGAGGGCGCCGAGGGTCATGTCCTTCCACACCTGGGCGAAGCGCTGCTGCCCGGGCGTGCCGAAGAGGTAGAGCACGAGTCGGTCGCTGAGGGTGAGTCGGCCGAAGTCCAGCGCGACCGTGGTGGTGGTCTTGCGACCCGCGCCCGTCAGGTCGTCGACGTGTGCGCCGGCCTGCGTCATCGTCTCCTCGGTGCTGAGGGGACGGATCTCCGACATCGTGCCGACGAAAGTGGTCTTGCCGACGGCGAAGTGCCCGACCACCAGGATCTTCGCCGCGACCTTGACGGAGTCGGCCAGGTAGACGTCGGTGGCGGCGCCGTTAGAGACGGGCGAGCCCATCGAGCACCTCCTGTAGAAGTTGGGCCTTGGGAAGCTCGGCGGCGGGGATGGGTCGGCGGGTGGCCACCAGGCCGGTGTCCATGAGGTCGGACAGCAGCACCTTGACCACGCCGATGGGCAGCTTCAGGTGTCCGGCGACCTCGGCGACCGAGAGGATCCCGCCGCGGCACAGGGCGAGCAGGCGGGTGCTCTCGGGGTCAAGGATGTGTGGGGACTCGTCGCCGGGCAACGCGATCACCAGGCTGACCAGGTCCAGACCCTCGCGGGTCGGGTGGCCGCGGCCGCGGGTGATGACGTAGGGGCGCACTAAGTCGGGGGCGTCGGATTTCGCCGTGCGATCGTTGGTCATACCGAATGATCCGCATTCCGTCGGGGCGGGCTGGTCAATTCCTTTCCGAGTTGGCGAACCAGCTGCTGCATGCGGAACGTGATGATCTCCATGTCCACGTTCTGCGTGGCCGATACAGCCAGATAGGCGCCGGGGCCGGCCGCCACGAGGAAGATGAACCCGTCACCGAACTCGACGAGCGTCTGGCGCCACGGCGTCTCGGAATCACCGATGAACTCCGCCGTGCTCCGGCTGATCGATTGCAGTCCGGACAGCGCCGCGGCCTGCCGATCGGCCTCGTCCCGAGATATCCCGTCGGAATGCGCGCGCAATATTCCGTCCGCGGACAGCAGGATGGCGTGCCGCGCCTCCGGCACCTTGAGGGCGTCGTTGAGAATCCAGGCCAGGTCGTTGTTCATCGGTTTTCTTGCCCTTTTTCGTCTGTCTCGGGAACGCGGCCGGAGCGGGTTCCGCGCAGGAACGCACCCATCAGCCCCGCGGTCTCCGCGTCCGATCGGTCGGGGGCGTCCGTCGGCGCCGGTTGGTGCGTGCGGTCGACCGGCAGCGGGGCCCGGCGGCGGCGCTGCGGCAGTTCTCCGTCCAGGGCGGCGGTTCCTTCGTCGGCGACGGGAGCGGTGGTCGCGGGCGCGGCGGGCCGGGATTCCGCGGGCGCGGCCGCGGCACGGGGGGCGCGGGTGACGCGGCGCTGCGCGGGGACCGGGGCGGGGTCCGCGTCGACGGCGGTGGTGAGCAGTTCGGAGGGGAGCATCACCACCGCGCGCATGCCACCGTAGGGCGATCGGGTGTCCACCGAGACGGTGAAGCCGTACTGGGCGGCGAGCATGCCGATGACGGGGAAGCCGAACTGCGGCGGGTGGCCCAGGCGGGTGATGCCGACCGGCTCGGTGGCGCCCAGGTAGCGGGCCGCGCTTTGCCGGGCCTCCTCGTGCATGCCCACGCCCGCGTCGTCGACCATGATGCACACCCCGTTGGGCACGGTCTGGAAGTTGATCTCGACGGTGGTGTGCGGCGGGGAGTAACTGGCGGCATTGTCGAGGAGTTCGGCCACCGCGAGGGCGACCGGCTCGACCGCCCGGCCGATGACGGCGACGTTGGACTGCATCCGGATCTCCACGCGGAGGTAGTCGCGGATGCGGCCCTTCGCGCCGCGCATGACGTCGTACAGCGGCGCCGCGGCGCGCTGGCGTCCGGTCCAGCCGCCGCAGAGGGCGGCGATGACCTGGGCGCGGCGGCCGAATTGCGAGTTCATGTGGTCGATCGCCAGGAGATCCTGGAGCAGTTGCGCGTCGACATAGTTGTTCTGCATGTCGGAGATCGCCAACTGCTGTTCGCCGGCCAGCGCCTGAAGCGTGCGCATGGCGGCCTTCAGCGCGTTCTTGGCCGAGTGGTCGGCACGATCGCGGGCGTCCTCGACGGCGGTGGTGAACATCTCCACGACCGTCTCGATGTTGTGCGCGTAGGGAGTGGCGCGTAGTTCCTCGTGACGGAGAAGCGATCCCTTGAGTCGTTCCCCGGTCTCGACCAGAGCCGGCAGCAGCACCCGGACGACGTTGTCGAGTTCGTCGTCGCGCATGCGCACGTCCTCGGCCAGCAGGCGATTCCTCTCCCTCAGGTCCTTGACGGTTATTCGGCTGCGGGCCACATAAACGGCCGCAGCACAGGTGCCGGCCACCCCGTACCAGAGTGCGGGGTCCTGTACAAAGTTCATTCCCACGGTCCTCGTCGCGCAATCAGGCGGGCAACGGCGCGCGCAGCGAGTCGATTTCGGCGTCGTCCGGGTGCGCGAGGCACGTCGCCCGGTCTCCGTCCGGCGCATCGCGGAAAGCGCGACCCGCCCGCTGCACGTATCACTCTCCGCTGCTCTCTCGTCGATGGGGCGTAGCGAGTGTAGTGGCGTCGACTTCCCCGTTCCGGGCGGCGCCGACACTTCTTCTTTCGCGCCGACTACAGCTGGGTGACCATTCCCGGGATCGAGTTATATGTCCGGTATATCGAGCCATGGCGCCTGAATTCGATGTGCCGGGTGCCCGGGGCGAGTATTCGAAAACACGACCGGACGAACGTGGGAAATGGCTTGAATGCATGGGTCATTCGGAGCATTGCGACCATTGCGACCGCCCGCACGCCGGCGCGTCGCGAAAGGCGCGGCGGCGCGGGCGTCCGCCCACCGGACGCCGACGGCCCGGGTCGAGGGGCAGGGCAAGGAGGCGTTGTGAGGATGTTCACGCATTGGCGGCCTGACCGACACAACTTCTCGACGTGGGGCGGAGGTTCGAGGCATTGGATCTCGGGGGCTTCGAGGGTCCGGCGGTTCGGCGACGACGCCCGGCGAGGGGGGTACGTCGCCGACGTTCTCATCGGCCCTGCCGGCCCTACCCGCGCGCGGGGTCGGAGGCGGCGTGGCTCGACCGGCTCCCGGCCGGGTCGGGCCGGGGAGATGCGCCGGCGGTGCTCCTTGTTGCGGTCCCGGTTCGGTAGGGGCAGGCGAGTCGGGTCAGGATCGCCGGCGCCACCAGATCCGCGGGCCCCTTCAACGCGTCCGCCAGACGGTGGTCGAGCGGGAACACCAGTTCGGCCGCGACATTGTCCTGCACGATCCGGGCGAGGTTGTCCAGGGCGACGTGGATGGGGTCGGCGGGCGGCTGGGCGGTCTGCAGGTCGATCAGGTGCGAGTCGGCCGTCGCGGGGTCCATGAAACGCTTGACGATGATCGAATTCTGGTTCGGGGCGGACGTGGTCCAGATCGACAACACGACGACGTACAGGCCGGGCCAGTCCGCCGCGCCGACCTTGTCCCGCCAGCGCGTCATGAGCGCTTCGACACCCTCGATCTGGGCCCGCGCCGCATGTTCGAGGTTGGTCGGGATGTCGTCGGTCAACCGGCTCGTGTAGTTCTCGAACGACGTCATGTCGAAGGAGCGTCGCCGTACCGACTCTTCGACGAACCCGAGCGACGCGTCGAGGATCCGGGTGCTCGATGCCTCGAGTTCCGATGGCATGTCGGCGTCGCCGAGTTGCCGGCGGGCGACGGTCAAGGTGGCGGCGAACGACTGGAGGGGAGCGACCCAGTCGGTCGTCCCGGGCCCTTTGAACGCCACCATGTCCACGTCGTGCCGGTCCAGGCGCTCGGAGCCGGGGAGTTCCGGGATCCGACGACCGAGATACGGCGCGATGATCGAGTAGATGCCGAGCGGCGCATGGGCGATCGACTTGGCCAGTTCGAATACCTCGGACACCGGGTGCAGGGACTCCTGCTCGCCGTTGTGGATCAGGGTGTACCGGCCGCCCCGGTCGTCGTTCCGGACGATGACCACCGGGCCCAGATGCCTGATCAGTTCGGCCCGGAGCGCGTCGTAGTGCGTCTGCGTGTCGGCGTCGATCGCGAAGATCGCATTGCGGGCGCGGAGTTGCCGCGCCGGGTCCGTCCCCGGATCGGCCGCACTCGTTTCCGCCGCTGCGGCTCGACCGCCGCCCAGGAACGTCACGGCACCGACGGTGCCGACGCCGCCGACGAATTGCCGCCGTGTGGTCAACGTCCGTCCCACCCCGTGCGCGGCACCTCGGACTACTCCTGTTCGCCCTGTTCGCCCTGTTCGCCCTGCTCGTCCTCGCTGTGGGCGTAGAGCTTGAGGACCGGGACGCCCACCTTGTGGCGGGCCCGGCTTGCCCAGTCCCGGTGGAAGAACTCCTCGACCAGGTGCGGGGCGGTCAACACGATCACCTCGTCGGCGCCGACCTGGTCCACGACGGATCGCAGGAGATCCAGCGGGTGGCCGTCGACAACCTGGCCGACGGCCTCGGAGCCGGCCTCGCGCAGCAGTCGGAGCGTGTGTTCGAGCGCGAGGGCGGCGGGCCGGCGGGCCTCCTCGCCCTCGGGCTCGTCGCCCTCGTGGACCGCCTCTTCCAGCTCGCCGAGGGCGACATCGTCGATGGTGCGCAGGAGTCGGTCCTCCGCGCCTCGCGGGTTCATCAGGACGACGAACGAGATCTGCTCGTCGTGGAGGGTCGTGACGAAGTCGACATCTGTCACGGACAACGGTTGCTCGACCATGAGGACGCTCGTGATCACGGCGGACCTTCCCTCGGCGCACCCGAACCGGCGCGGACGGGGAGTAACGATAGCGACACCGATGGGCTGATCCCGACCTTCGGCGAGGTCGGGACCGGCGCGTCGCTGTTCCCGTGGTGTCGTGCGGTCGGGCGCCGAGGGCGAGCGGCCGCTCCGACTCGGCGTCCCGGTCGCGATCGGTGGCGTTGACGTCGATGTGCAGTCGGAGCTTCCCGGGCCCGTCGGTTCACGTGGACACCCGAGAGTCGATCGTCGGCCGCGCGCCGGGAGGCGAGGTGCCACGCGACCGCGTTGCCCACCGGGTCACTCCTCGGCTTTTGCCTTGGCTTCGTCCGCATCGAGGAGGCGGGTGAGGAGTTCGGTGAGTTGCCCCAGGTCTTCGGCCGGGAGGGTGTCGATGGCCGGGGGCGGGCGCAGCAGGATGGCGTCGGCGGTCGCGATGGCGTCGTGCCCGGCGTCCGTGAGCGTGACCAGCTTGCGGCGGCGGTCGTCGGGGTGCGGTCGGCGTTCGACGAGGCCGTGGGCTTCGAGCTTGTCGACGACGAGGGTGGCGTAGGGGGCGTCGAGGCGGTTGGCGTCCGCGAGTTGGCTGAGGGTTTTCGGCCCGTCGCGGAGTTGGAAGAGGATTTTGCCGCGGCCGCCGCCGAGGCGGAACCCGAGCGCGTCGGCGAGTTCGCGCCGGCGGTTGTGGGCTTCGACGAACCGGTGCATGAGGGCCCAGGCCTCCCGGCCGGGCTCGGCCGATCGTTTCGAAGTGGCTGCCATCGGTGGTCTCTCCCGCGTCCCTCACGCTGCGCGGTCCGAGCCGCCGCGTCACGTGCCGGCGTGCTGTGGTGCCGCGTTCACCACGCTACCGCGCGGCCGAGACGGTCGACGCAGTGCAGGCCGGGTGTGCCCCGCGGGGCGTCGAGGGTCTCGACGACGTTCGGGACGCTCTCGTCGATGCCGAACCGGGCATCCGGGCCGCCGATGTCGGCATGTCGTCCGGGTGTTCGGTCTCGTTGTCCGGAGCCGAATCGGCTGATCGGGCCGTCAGGGCGTCTCGCGAGACGGTCGGTCGTCGAGTTTGGCCAGGGTGACGCCGCCGATGATCAGGAGGCCGCCGGTCGTTTGGGAGGGGGTTGGTGTCTCGTTGATCAGCAACCAGGCGAAGATCACACTGGCGACGACTTCCAACAGCGCGACGAACGAGGCCGTGCGTGAGCCGAGTCGGCGGCCGGCCGCGGTTCCCGTCGTGTAGGCCAAGGCGGCGGTGACCAGGCCGAGCAGGAGCACGGGCAGCCACCAGGGCACGTCACCGATCCGGTAGCCGGCCGGTTCGACGCCGGCGTGCATCGGCAACAGTCCGACGGCCGCGAGGGCGGCGAGGGCGAGCGTTCCGACCGCGAGCCCTGCACCGGTCAGGGCGGCGGGCGGCAGGCCGGTGTCGGTGTCCGCCGCGATGAGGAAGTACGCCGTCAGGCCCACCATCGCCGCGAGCGCCCAGGCCACGCCCGACCAGGCCAGGTCGGCGCCGGAGATCAGGTCGACGGCCAGAATCAGGCCCACGGCCGCCAGGCCGGCGCCGGCCATGGTGTACGGCCGCGGGCGCTGACCACGACGCGCCCACAACCACACCACGACGGCGGCCGGAGCGGTGTACTCGATGAGCAGTGCCGGTGCGACGTCCATGGCGGCGACCGCGGAGAAGAAGCAGAACTGCGCCCCGGCCAGGCCCAGTACGCCGTACACCAGCACGGTGCGGGCCTGCGCGCGCAGTTGCCGCCACCGTCCGCGCAGGGAAGCGACCGCGAACGGTGCCACGACGAGCGCGCCGATGCCGACCCGGGCCAGGACGATCGCTCCCGGACTCCAGCCGGTCGAGAGCAGTCCGCGCGCCAACGACCCGGACATGCCGAAGGCCGTCGCCGAGACGAGGGCGAGGAAGAGACCGCCGCCTCCGTCGCCGGCGGAGGTGCGGACGAGCGGTGCGTCATCGGCAACATGGGTCATAGACCATGACGGTAGGAGGGCTGGATGTAAGATGTCAAAATGATTTTTGGTCATGACACCGAGTCCGCCCTGCAGGCAGCCGTGGCGCTGGCCAACAGCGCGGTGGGGTCGGACACCCTCACCACCGTCCGGGAGTTGGACGCGTGGTACACCGAGCACCGCTACACCGGGCGCCGGGACCGCGATGCCGCCGAACTCGCGAGCCTGCGAGCGCTGCGGCCGGTCCTGCGCGACCTGTTGACCGCCGATCGGGAAGGCGCCGCGGGACTGGTGAACACGATGCTCGCCGAGGCCCACGCCCTCCCGCAGCTCGTCCGTCACGACGACCAGGACTGGCACCTGCACGCGGTGTCCTCGGACGCGCCGCTGGCCACCCGCGTCGTCGTGGAGACCGCGATGGCCATGACCGACGTGGTGCGCGTCGACGAGCTGTCCCGCCTGTCCCTGTGCGCGGACCAGGGCTGCCGGGGCATCGTCCTGGACCTCACCCGCAACCGCTCCCGCCGCTATTGCAGCACCGCCTGCGCCAACCGCAACGCGGTGGCCGCCTACCGCGCCCGCCTCGGCGCCCGTCGGCCCTCGGACGGGCGGTCGAACCGGGGTGCGTGACGGCAGACGCCGCGCACCCACGGAGGTGTCCGCCGTGCGGCGTGTCGTCCGCGCGGGCCTTGATCCGAAGCTCTGAATGCTGGTTCACTGCTTGTATGGCCTACCGCAAGACACCCGCCGAGCAGGACCGCTTGGCCGCGGCCCGCGAACACCTGGTCGAACAGGCCACCACCGTGGTCGCCGACGTCGGCTGGGCCAACGCCTCGGTGACCGCGGTGGCCGCCGCGGCGGGCATGTCGGCCGGCTCCGTGTACCAGCACTTCCCGTCCAAGGCCGCCCTGGCGGTCGAGGTGTTCCGCCGGGCCTCCGGACGCGAAGTCGAGGTCCTGGGCAAGGTCCTGCAGGACGGGGACGGCGACGCCGCCCAGCGGCTCGCGCAGGGCGTCGCGGTGTTCGCCCGCCGCGCCCTGGAGCGGCGCGGCCTGGCCCACGCCCTGCTCGCCGCGCCCGCCGAACCCGCCGTGGGCGAGCAGCGGCTGGAGTTCCGCCGCCGCTACCGGGAACTGTTCGCCCAGGTGGTCCGCGAGGGCATGGCCACCGGGCTGATGCCGGCACAGGACCCGGAGATCACCGCCGCCGCGCTCACCGGCGCGATCGGCGAGGTCCTGGTCGACCCTCTGGCGGCACCCGCCCGGGAGGCCGTCGAGGACCTCGTCGCCGAACTGATCGCCATGTCGCTGCGCTGCGCGGGCGCCCGCGTCGACGCGCGTTCCGTCCCTCCAGGAGGCTCCCGATGACCGTGCCGACAACACCCCCGCCGCGCAGCAACCCGACCGCCCGCACCCACGAGGTCACCAACCAGCCCCCGCCGCTGGTGGGGCACGACGTCGCCGACGACCCGGTGCTGCTGGAGGGCATCCGACGCGAGGGCGCCGACTGGTACGAGACCGACCTGCACCGCGTCGGACGGCTCGCCGGCAGCGCGGAGGTCCAGGCATGGGCGGAGCAGGCCAACCGCTGCGAGCCGGTCCTGCACACCCACGACCGCTACGGCAACCGCATCGACGAGGTCGAATTCCATCCCGCCTACCACCGATTGCTGGACGTCGCGGTCCGCGAGGGACTGACCGGAGCCCCCTGGGCCGACCCCCGCCCGGGCGCGCACGTGGCCCGCGCGGCCGGTTTCATGGTGTGGACCACCCCGGAGGCCGGACACGGCTGCCCCGTCTCGATGACCTATGCCGTCGTCCCGGCGCTCCGCGCCGCACCCGAACTCGCCGCGGTGTACGAGCCGTTGCTCACCAGTCGCAGCTACGACCCCGGGCTGCGCGCGCCCGCGTCCAAGCGCGGCCTGCTCGCGGGCATGGGGATGACCGAGAAGCAGGGCGGCACCGACGTACGCGCCAATACCACGACCGCCATCGAACACGCCGACGGCACCTGGCGGTTGCGCGGCCACAAGTGGTTCACCAGCGCCCCGATGAACGACCTGTTCCTGGTCCTCGCCCAGACGCCCGGCGGCCTGTCCTGCTTCCTGGTACCCCGCGTGCTGCCCGACGGCAGCCGCAACACCTTCCGCATCCAGCGCCTGAAGGACAAGCTCGGCAACCGCAGCAACGCCAGCAGCGAGCCCGAGTTCGACGACACCGTCGCCTGGCCGGTGGGCGCCGAGGGCCGCGGCGTACGCACCATCATCGACATGGTCACCATGACCCGGCTCGACTGCGTCCTCGGCTCCGCGTCCGGCATTCGCGCAGCCCTCGCACAGGCCGCCCATCACGTGCGTCACCGCTCGGTGTTCGGCCGCACGTTGATCGACCAGCCGCTGATGCGCAACGTGATCGCCGACCTCGGTGTGGAGTCGGAGGCCGCGAGCTCGCTCGCCCTGCGCGTCGCCGGCGCCGTCGACCGGGCACAGCGCGGCGACGACCACGAACGCGCCTTCCTGCGGACGGCCACCGCGGTGGCCAAGTACTGGGTGTGCAAGCGCCAACCCGTGGCCGTCGTCGAGGCACTGGAATGCCTGGGCGGCAACGGATACGACGAAGCCTCGGGACTGCCGCGGCTGTATCGCGACGCGCCGCTCAACGGCATCTGGGAGGGTTCCGGCAACGTCCAGGCCCTCGACGTCCTGCGCGCCCTCCGGCGCGAACCCGAGTCCCTGGCCGCCTTCGCCGCCGAAATCGACGCCGCCCGTGGCGCGGACGCCCGCCTGGACACCGCCTGGCGCACACTTCGCGCCGACCTGGCGCCGACCCCGGACATCGAACTGCGGGCCCGCAGCCTGGTCGAACGGATGGCCCTCGTCCTCCAGGGCTCCCTGCTGGTGCGGCACGCCCCGGCCGCGGTCGCCGACGCGTTCTGCGCCTCCCGACTGGCCCCCGACCGAGGTCTGGCGTTCGGCACCCTGCCCGGCGGGCTCGACCTGGGACCCATCCTGGACCGACTGCCGGGGCGGATGGACTGACGCGCGACCCGCAACCACCGCTGTCGGTCGAGCGGGCCGACCGCGGGATCCGGACGGATCCGCGCGCCGCCCGCGACGGGGAGGATCGGCGTGGATGAATCATAGTGCCGGATCCGGGTAGGCCGTTGGGCGAGCGACCCGAGGGAGTGAACGCGATGACCATCCCCATGCCGGTGGACCCGGACACCCGCCCGCCGCGCCCGTCGCCCCTGCCGGATCCCGACCCGGTACCCGTGCCGGTGCCGGAGCCGCCCCCGGGACCGGTACCGCCCAACCCCGATCCGGAACCGGAGCCCGAGCCGCAGCCCGTATAGCCGCAGCCCGTGCGGGAGCCCGGGTGTCCGGCCACGGGAAGGCCGGCCGGCCTGCCACCTTGAGAGGGCCGGCTTCGGCGTGGACCGGCGTCAGTCCGGGGCGATCCGGCTGCGCTCGGCGTTGCCGTGCTTCTCGCGGGCCTCGACGAGTTTTTTGAAGCGCAGCAGATCCGCCCTGACTCGGGTGTCCGTGAAGGGCGGTACGCCGTCCTCGGGTTCGGCGAGCCCTTCGGGTTCGACCTCGGTGACGACGTTCACCGCGGTGTGGGCCGCGTCGACCGCCCGGAACGTCACGACGGCATGCTGCCGGGGCTCGTCCGAGACCGTGCGCCAGGACAGACGTTCGTCCGGCAGTTCCTCGACGGTCTCGGTGCCGAACTCGCGGGTCGCGCCTCCGGTGTACGTCTTCCAGTAGTGGTGGTGGGCGTCGAGCCGAACCACCTCCTCGACCCCGTCCATGAACTGCGGGAAATCCTCGAACCGGGTCCACTGGAGATATGCCGTGTGCAGCGGGACGTCCACTTCGACGGACTCGGTCACGACGGCCATACCGTTCACCTCCCACGGTCGGACGGACCGGATAACTGCCGCGTGCCCGACGGGTGCGCACCCAAACGAAGTCGAGCGCTCCGGCGCCCACGCCTCGCACGCCCCGAAGCGGCGAATCGATACGCTCCGCGCACACGTCGAGCTGCACGTGTCACCATTCACCCGACGGGGCACTGAGTGTCGCCATATGACTTCGTTGTGTGTGGCCCGGATGTATGACCGCCGGGCATGCACCCCCCGGCCGATGCCCCTGCGGGCGAAGTGGAGCGCGACCTGCCGCCGCGACCGAATCGCAGCGGCTTCCTTCCCCCTGTGCGATCGCGGTGCCCACGTTCACCGGCTCCTGGAAGTCCGGCGAGCACGGCATCGCCCGCCTCGTCGGCTCCGGGCCCGGTACGAACAGGCACACGAGCGCCCTCGGCGACACGGGGCGGCCTCCCTCCGTGCCGGGAGGCCGCCCGTGCCTGTCGATCGGGTCGGCTACCAGCAGCCGGCCGCGAAGGACACGGTCGCGCAGAGCGGGCCGGACAACAGCCACGTGCTGCGGGCGAACTTGCCGGTGTGCACGTCGCCGCCGGAGATCATGGTGAGGTCGATGTCACCGGAAGGGTGGACGAGGCCGGGCAGTTCCTCGCGCCGGTCCTCGTCCTTCCAGGCGCGGATCAGGTCGTCGATGTCGTTCGGATTGTTCATGGACGGTCCTTCCTTCTCGGGATGCGAGTACCTCAGGGTGTGAGAACGGCGCTGGTCGCGCCGTCGCCTCCGGAGCGGGCCGGGCCTTCCGGCGCTCCGGCGGAACGGGGGCCGAACAGGTCGGCGTAGTGCCCGCCCAGGGCGAGCAGGTCGGCGTGCCGGCCGCGTTCGACGATCCGGCCGGCGTCGAGCACGACGATCTCGTCGGCGTTCTCGATGGCCGACAACCGGTGGGAGATGACCAGCCGGGTGATCTCCAGCCGGTTCAGGGCCGCGTCGACGGCACGTTCGGTGGCCGGGTCGAGGTGGCTGGTCGCCTCGTCCAGGATCAGCAGCCGGGGGCGGTGCACCAGCGCGCGGGCGAGTGCGACCCGCTGCCGCTGCCCGGCGGACAGCGCGATGCCGCCCTCGCCGACGTTGGTCTCGTAGCCCATCGGCATGCGCCGTACGTCCTCGTGCAGACCCGCGAGCACGGCCGCGTGCTCCACCTCGGTCCGGGTCGACTCGGGGCTGCCGAGCGCGATGTTGTCGGCGATGCTGCCGTCGAACAGCGACAGGTCCTGGAGCACGGCGCCGCAATGCGTTCGCAGCGCAGGCAGGTCCAGGCGTTCCAGCGGGACCCCGGAGAGCAGGATCGTGCCCCGGTCGGGCAGGAGCAGTCCGAGCATGAGGAGGGCGAGCGTGCTCTTGCCCGAACCGGTGCGCCCGGCGACCCCGATCTTGCGGCCGGGGGGCAGGGTGAGTGCGATGTCGTTCAGCACGGGGGCGGCCTCGCGGTCGTAGCCGAAGGTGACCCCGCTCAGCTCGACGCCGATGGGACTGCGGCCCGGGAGTGGCTCCTCCCCGCTGCGTTCCGGTTCCGAGTCCAGCACGTCGTACATGCGTTCCACCTGCGCCCTGACCAGTTGCAGGGACTGACCGGCGGTGGCGACCGAGTTCAACGGCTCCAACACCGCGATGGCGACCGCGTTGGCGGCGAGCATCACCCCGACCTGCATCGCGCCGTCCAGGACCAGCCCGACCCCGACGGTCAACAGGACCAGCGGCGAGATCACCCGCAGTGTGCCCAACGCCGCGTCGACGGCGGCGGAGGTACGCCCGCGGCGAAGGCTCGCCTGCTGGTGCACCTCGAACAGCGTCCGCCACCGGCGCAGCGCCCGACCCTCGGCTCCGTTGGCCTTCACCGGCAGCACCGCGTCGAGCGTCTCGACCAGATAGCCCTGTTCACGCGACATCGCCGTCAACTCCCGCTGGGAGAGTCTGCCCTGGCGCCCGTAGCTGCCGATGATCACGGCGAGTTGCAGTCCGCCCAGTCCGAGCGTCACCAGGACGTACTCGGGTGCCAGCACGGCCAGCCCGATCAGGTAGCAGCCGAGCATCGAGGCGTCGAGCGCCACCATGAGCAGCTGACCGGTCAGCGCCTCGCGCGCGGTCGTCACGCTGGCCAGCCGCAACAGCAGATCGCCGCGCGAGCGGCGCAGGAAGAACGACAGAGGTTGGCGCAGCAGATGCGTCATGAAGCCGGGCGTGAGCACCGCGTTGGCCCGGGTGCGAAGGGTGACCACGACCCAGCCGCGGGTCAGCGCCGTGACGGCCTGGGCGAGCGCGACGACCGCCACCCCCGCGGCCAGCAGGGGCAACAGGTCGGTTCGCCGGTCCGGCAGCAGGGTGTCGATCACGTAGGCGGTGGCCAACGGCAGGGCCAGGCCCAGGCCTTGCAGTACGGCCGAGGCCAGCAGGATGCCCGCCATCGGCCCCCTGGTACCGGGAACCGCCAGGACGTCCCGCAGGTAGCGCACCATCGGCCAGTCGCGCGGCCGCCCGAGCCGGCGGGTGAAGTCGGGGCGCGGGGTGAGGCGCAGGTGGATGCCGCTGTAGTCGGCGGCGAATTCCTCGTGCGATATGCGCGTGCGCCCGTCGGCCGGATCGGCGATGTGGGCCCACTTCGCCGAGCGTCGCTCCAGGACCACGAAGTGCCGTCCGCGCCAGAACAACATCAGTGGGCCCGGCGGCAGTTGCGCCGGATCGGCCCGTTCGACGCGGGCGGACAGCCCGAGTTCGCCGGCGACCTCGATCAACCTGCCGATCGAGAGGCCGTCCCGACCGGCCTCCAGCAGCCTTCGGCCGTCCGCGGTGGTGGTGTGCCGACCGAAGAATCCGGCGATCATCGCCAGGCAGGCGATGCCGCATTCGGTGTCGGTCAGTTGCTGGCGCAGTGGCACGCGCCGGGTCCGGCGCCGCAGCCTCGCGATCACCCAGGCGACCACCCCGGTGACCCGACCCGGCCGATGGCGCGGCGGCGTCTTCCCCGTGGTGGGTGGGGACTTCGGCATGCTCACCCCTTCGCCCCGCACGTCTCGTACGGTGGCCGGAGCAGCAGCACCGAGGGCACCCGCTCCGGGGCCGCCAGGCGCAGCAACCCGTAGCCGATCCCGGCCAGGCCCGTCATCAGCGACGGTGTCTCGATGTGCTGCGGGGTGCCGCAGCGCGGGCCCTCCCCGATCGCCGCCGCGGCGAACCCGGTCGGCTCGGGAACGTCGGCGAGACCGCGTTCACGGGCCACCAGCAGGAGTTCGGCGTTGCCGAGCGTGCCGTGACACAGGCAGTGCGCGGCGGAAGCGGTCGCGCCGTGCACGGTCGCCGACAGTGCGAGTCGCAGATCCGCGCGCAGGGCGGGAGTGTCGTACGTGTCGTGCAGGCCCAGGACGTCGGCCCTGGCCAGACCGATTCCCGGGGCGCCGTGGCACCAGCCGTACATGTGCGAGACCGGCGCGTCCGGAGCCCGCCTGTCGTGCCGATAGTCGGGCCAGTTGCGCCACCGGGGGCGGTACTCGGCGCGTTCGTAGGCGAAGGCGGCACATGCGGCCTCCCGCATCGCGCCGTCACCCGCCACCGCCGCGAGCCCGGCCAGGGCCCAGCCGATGCCCGCCGCACCGTGCGAGAAGCCGACCAGCGCCTGCGGGTGCGCCGCGTGTCGCCAGCCGATGCCCTCGGCCTGGGGTTCGGCGCGCTCCACGAGCCGGGCGCCGAAGTCGAGGGCGATCTCCAGCGCCTGCGCGGAGCCGGTGTGCGCGTGCACGGCCAGCAACGCCGCGACGGTGCCCGCGTCACCGCCGAGCACATCCGGCGAGTACGCTCCGCCCTCCGTCGACCGCTGCGCGATCAGCCGTACGACATCCGCCACCGGTGGCACCCGGTCCTCGCCGACACACGCGCCGATCTGCATCAGCCCGTACGCCACTCCCGGCAGCCCGGCGAAGCCCGCCGCACCACCGAGCGCTCCGGCCGGGCCGTCGAGCAGCCCGGGTATGTTCCACAACGCCCGCACCGCGAGGTCGAGATGACGCCGCTCGCCGGTGACCGCCCCGAGCCTGGCCAGAAACAGCGCGATGCCCACGGCGCCGTCGTAGAGACCACCACCCGCCGGCGCCACCTGCCAGCCGGCGTCCCCGATCTGCGCGAGCCCCAGCCAGGAGACCCGATCGTCCCGTCGGATCGCCGAAGCGGCCAGCCGGTCACCGATGCGCGTGGCGGCCTCCAGGCAGGCGTCCGCGGTCGTGTTCGTGGCGGGGGACGGGTGGCGGTTGTCGTTCGCGGGCCGGGAGGTGGTGGCGGGGATGTCGTTTGCCGGTGGGAAGGTGGCGGCGACGGGGGTGTCGTTCGCCGGCCGGACGGTCGGCGCGTACGTGTGTGTCGCGGCCTCGGCGTCGGGGCGCTCGGCGGCCGTGACGTTCGGCCGGGTGGCCAGGGAGGCCCGAATCAGCCACTCCTGTCGGGCCCGGTCGACCGGGCCGAAGCCGGCCGGCTTGGCCCGGGCGCGTTCCAACGGACTCTGCGCGAAGTAGCCCGCGATCCGCTCGCCCCGGCCGGTCCACAGGTCGCGCGAGTCGGGCCGACCGTGGAAGATCGGGACGTCGCCCTCCCACAATTCGGCCTGCTCGTACGGGATGAGGCGGGCGAACTGCGGGTCGTGCCGCGACATCGCCCACAGGAAGTCCTGAAACCGATCCCGGTCCAGCGCGTCCCGGAGCAGGTCCGGATGCGTGCCCTCGTCCAGCAGCGTCGCGTACACCTGGGTGGGCCGCAGGATCGCCCGCACCTCCAGTCCGGCGAAGCCGGCCAACAATCCCTCCTCGCCCAGCAGTTCGCCGCGACATCGCTCGACGACGCGGTATCCGGCGGTGAAGCCCTCGACCAACTCCTCGACGAAATGAGTCGGTTCGGCCGGTTTCCCGTCCAGCATCGGCCGATTGTCCGAGCCCTCGAAGACGGACCGGGTCCGGACCAGCCGCATCGTGTCGGTGCCCAGGTCCTCCCATGCGGGCGCCGCGAACGGCAGTGCGGCCCCGCGGTCCCCGCCGACCCCGCCCATGTCCAACTCGCCGATCTCGCCGGACAGCACGATGGGCAGCAGCCCCACCCGCATCACCGAGGACATCAGCGCCGCGGATGCCGGGTCCTCTTCGTCGACTCCGGGCAATCGGTGCGGATGCAGCAGCCCCTCCAGATCCAGGAGCACCGGTTGCGCACCGTGCGCGATGAGGTTCTCGTAGTGGAAGTCGGCGCCCTCGACCGCATGCAGCAGGGCGAGCAACGCCCCCAACCGCCGGTAGTAGTCCGCCACCTCGTCGGCCGAACCGCACTCGGCCGGCTCGACGAACTCGATCCACCCGTACGCGTCACGCTCCAGCGCCGCGGGAACGCGCAGTCCCATCCCGCCGATCCGCTCGTCGAACCACGCCAGCAACTCGCCGAACCGGGCGTGTACCCCCAACGGCCGCGGCTTGTAGACCAACCGCTGCCCACCGGCGAACCGCAACACGGCCACCGCCCGGCCGCCTCCGTGGGTGTCCCCGCCACCGAGCGCGATCGAGACGGGAGTCCCGGGGTCCCTCCCGGCGAACAGCGCCGACCCGATCGCCTCCCGGTCCGCGTTCCAGCGGCGGAACACCTCCGTCACGGCCGTCACCGTCTGCTCGGTACGCCGCGCCAACAGCCGTGCCAGCACCGGGTATTCGAAGAAGAGCCCCGCCCGCCCCGTCGCGGTGGCGAGTTGTTCGACGAACGACCCGAAACGCTCCACCGGCGTGTCCCCGCGGAGCCTCCCACTCACCCGCATCACGTTGAGTTCCAGGACCAGCGTCCGCAACGCGGCCACGACGAGCGACTTGCCCAGCGCGTCGCCGATGTCGCCGCACAGCCCGTCCGCGCTCTCCCGCGGCAACTCGGCGCGCAGCCGGTCGAGTGCGTCGGCCACGAACGGCCGTACGATCGACACGACTCCGCTGTGCCGGCCGGCCGCGGCGCCCGCCGCCGGGGGTTCCTCCCGACCCAGGATGCGTTCCAGGGCCTGCCACCATTCGGGCACCCGCCCCGCCCTCTCGGCGAGTTGCCCGGTGGGCTCGGCCAACAGCGCGAACAGCCGGGCCTCGTCCCACCCTTCGCCGAGCACCGCGAGCCGCGCCGGTAACCACCCCGGGTCCGGGCCGCGCCATCTGGCCAGCCGTCTGAGCGCCCTTTCCTCGGCCTCCCCGGCGGCTTCGCCCCCCAGCGCCGCGCGCTCGACCAGGTTCAAGGCCCGCGCCCACGCCGGATCGCCCAACACGGGCAGCCCCTGCGGCACTTGGGACGAGACGGTGACATCCGGCATGAAGGGCCCCCAGGCACCAACGGACACATACGCACCACCGCGATGCGCGGCCCCATATTTTCAATTGGATGGCTGTCCAGTCAACAAAAATCTCTACCGTCCGTGACTGAAGATCACCCGAAGGTAAAGCGGCTCGATCGCCGGAGTCGGCTTTGGCGGAGGCGACGGCGGCTGCGGGCGCGAAGGCGCCACCGAACGGCACGGGTTCGGATTCGGGCGGTTGCCGAAGCCACCCTCGAGCGCACCGACGGGCTGCGCCCGAAGCGCGGTCGGCCCCGAGTGTCGGCGGCTCGCCGTGGAGCGCGCTCGGCGCACCCGTCGCGTGCTCGCTCCGGCGTCGTCCCTACGGCTGCGAAGTGCGGAGGCGTTCCGCAGGGCGGGGTGGGGCGGGGTCGGTGGTCGGGAGGTCGTACATGTGGAAGAGGCGGGCGCGGACCGCGGCCAGTGGGTACGTATCGGGGTAGACGGCCAGTTTGAAGATCACGCCTTCCAGGACACTTCGCAGCGTGGCCTCCTCGGCGCCCGGGTCGAGTGCGCCGCGTTCGGCGAAGATCGCCCGGATTCGATCCTCGGCATCCTCCAGCGCGGCCAGGTTCGCCCGCTCGGCCTTGGCGTAGGTGGCCCGGGTGGCCGGTTGCAACATGAGCGACAACAGGAGCCGTTGCACATCGACGCTCGCCGCGGCGCCCTGGAGCGTCCGGTCGATGAGCCCGGCCAGCCGCTCGTCGGCGGTGCGCTCGCCCTCCGGCGGAATGATCGCCCCGTACATGACCTGCAGGGCCTCGGACAGCAACGTCTCCAGCAACTCGTCCTTGGTCGAGAAGTAGTAGGTGACCAGGCCCCTGGCGACCTCGGCGCGGGCGGCGATCTGGGAAATGGTCGCCCCGGCGTAGCCCCGCTCGGCGAAGACGACGAGCGCGGCGTCGAGGATGCGTCGGCGCGAGCGCTCACGCAGTTCCTCGTTGGCCGAAGGTGACCGTGGCATGCCCATCCCTCCCCGTCACGTGCGTCTGTCGGGCCATTGTCCCGGACGCCCGGGCGGGGTCCAGTGCCGGCCCATGATGCATCAGGAGGGGGTGGGGACGTTGGTGCGGGCCCGCCGTCGTCCGGTGCGGTGCGTCGAGCACGATCGGTCAGGAACGGCGGCGGCCTCGGCGCAGGGTCAGCCATGTTGCCGCCGTCGCGACTGCGATGCTCGCGGCGGCGACGGTCGCCCAGCGGAGTGTGGAGGACCGGCCCGAGTCTCCGGCGGAGGAGTGTGCGGCGGCCGGGGGAGGTGCCGACGAGGGGGGAGTGCCGGGAGTGGACACGCCTGCCGGGGCGGAGAGTTGCGATTCGGGGGAGCCGAGGTTGGTCGGATCGCGGTAGCGCGGGGCGCCGTTCGGGACGCCGTCGATGTTGACGGTGAGCGTGAAGGGCACGCGCAGTTGCGGGTCGGTGTTCGCGACGTCCATCTGCAACCAGATGAAGTAGTCGCCGGGCAGGGATGCCGAGGCGATGGCGTACTCGGCGCTGTCGAGGTTGTTGTGGCGTACCGGGGCGGTGGCGCTCACGATGGTGAGTGCGCTGCCGTCGTAGTCGCGCCAGTCGGTGTTGCCGCCGGGCAGTGCGGCCCAGTCGCGGACCGGGTTCACCGGCCCGGTGCGGATCTTGGCCGTACCGCCGACCGCTCGACGTTCGGAGGCGGGGAGTTCGGACAGGTCGAGGCGGTAGGTCAGGCGTTCGCCCCAGGTCAGGTGTACGCGGTAGTAGACCTCTTCGCCGGGTCGCAGGGCGTCGGTGTGCACGCCGTCGGTGATCGGCGGCGCGTCGCCGTACGAGCCGGCCCCGGTCGTCGGCCGTGCGGTGGCCCGGGCATGGACGGTCGGTACGTCGGTGGCCGTCCAGGCGGGCGGCAGCGCCTTCGGGTCGGTGATCTCGGGTTCGATCACGATGCTCATCTCGAGCGGTGCCTGCGTGTCGCGGTATCCGGGTTCGCGATTGTCGACCCGGACGAGGAAGCGGCCGCCGCCTCCGCAGGCGCCCGGGGCGGCGGCGGGGTCGGGTTCGAGTTCGACGGTGGCGTGGGCGGTGACGTAGCCGCCGTTGAGGGTGTGGTCACGGTCCTTGCCGCGTACCTGCTCGCGTTCGGCGCACACTCGGCCGTCGACGGTGGTAAGTGCGACCCGCACGGCGTTGCCGGCCGGTTTGCCGGGTGGGGCGTTCCAGGGCACGGTCGCCGACACGTGGGCGGTCGCGGAGCGCGGGACGTCGATGCCGTAGTACCGCCGCGGGTGCGTGTCGGCGGTGTCCGGAGGCATCACGTCCAGGTACTCGCCCGGTCGCAGCACGGGTGCCGACGGGGCGGTCGGCGTGCCGGTGACCGGCGTGCCGGCCGGGCGGTACGGGCGCAGCGCACGCTCGGCGGCCCGCCGCAGGCGGTTGGCCAACTCCGCGCCGTCGAGCGTGTCGTGGAACTGTCCGCGGCCGGCCCGGGCGACATCGGTCAGTTGCCTGCGGCCCGCGTCGTCGACCCGGAAGCCGATCACGTCGATGCGCACGCGGACGTCCGCGGCGGCGAGTTCGCGGGCCACCGCGACCGGGTCGCCGCCGCACGTCTCCCGGCCGTCCGAGACCAGCAGGATCGTGCGCGGGCCCGGCCCGGGCAGGTCACCGGCGGCCTGGCGCAGCGCGTACGCGATCGGCGTGTCGCCATCGGCCTTCACCCCGGCCGCGGCCCTGCCGAACGCGGCCTTGTCGACGGGGCCGACCGGCACGAGCAGCGCGGAGGACGTACAGCCGCCCCCGTACGTGCGCAGGCCCATGCGCGCGCCGGGCGGTACCGCGCCCACCACCTCGTCGACGGCCGCCCGGGCCGCGGCGATCTTGGTGAGCCCGGCCCGCGATCCCTCCGGCTCGTTCATCGAGCCCGAGACGTCCAGGGCGACCAGCAGCCGCCCGGCGTCCTCCTCGGCCGCACCCGCGACCGCTCCGCCGCCCCAGGCACCAGCGGCCAGGGCCAGGATCACGAACACCTGTGCCACCAACCGCAACCGCAACCACCGCACGAACACTGCGCTTTCCTTCCCCCGTTCCGCGCGCTTGGGCGCGGTTCCGGCAGCGTGCCGGATGCGCGGCGAACGGGACATCCAACGAGCGGTGGAGATTCCGGGTAAACCTGCGCGGTAGGCCGGGGCCGGGCCGGGTTCGGGCGAGGGCGCGTACCGGGTCGCCTGAGCCGTCCGCCGTCCGCCGTCCGGGGTCGGGCGCGGCGGCCGATCACATGCGGATGGTCATCGCCCGGTGATGGGGAACGCAGGGTTCAGCCCGGCGCCCGCAAGCGGTTTCTCCGAGAGCGCGTACAGGCGGGGCCCCGGCTCCGGGCCCGCCTCGATATGCGCCGGGCGAGCCGGCGCAGGAAGCGGGATTCCGCTCGGCCGGTCAGGGGGCGGTTGCCGGTACCGCGGCCTCCCATGCGTAGCCGTCCGGGTCGGTGAAGGTTCCGGCGTCGCCGCCGATGGTGAGGCGGTGGGATCCGGTGCCGTCGGGAGCCACGCCGACGTCCTTGGCCAGGGCGCGGCGGCGGTACAGGGCCGGCTTGACCGGGCCCGCTCCGGCGGCGAACTCGACGTAGACGCGGCTGAAGCTCTTCGCCACGACCAGGCCCCGCTCGACGTAGAAGCGCTTGCTCGCGACGACGTCCGCGACGCCGAGCAGGAGCACGATGTCGTCGATGGTCCGGGTGGCGGGGCCGGTGTTCTTCTTCTCCGAGGTGGCGACCTTCCAGATCGTCCCGTCCGGTGCCCGGACGACACCGCCGTAGCCCCACAGCGACTTCGTCGCGGGCTTCAGCGACGTGGCGCCGCCCTCCAGGGCCGCGCCGATCAGGGCGTCGACGTCGGCCGGCTGGGACACCGTGAGCGCCAGTGCGAACCCACGGAAGCCGGTCGTGGGCGCATTCGAGGCGCGCAGGCGCAGCTGCGTGTCCAGACCGAACGCGGTCGCGTAGAAGTGGTGGGCGGCCGAGGGGTCGGCCACGTCGAGGGTCACGGAAGCGATGGTTGCCATGCCCATCACGCTAGGTGTGGCGATACGACCGGCGCTTCTCGAATCCTGATCGATGCGGCCGGCGCTCGCCGCGCTTGCCGCACTCGCCGTGCCGGAACGCGCGCGGGCGGCCCGGGTCGGCCGCTCGTCCGCGCGGGCGCCCTCCCCGGGCCGGCGGCGACCCGTCGGCGGCCATGGAGTCGCCGGCCTCGTCCAGGGCCTTGCCGAGGGTGCGGACGGCGGCATCGGGCATGTCGATCGGGCCCGCCACCGGGGTGCGCGCCGGACCCGGCTGCGGCCCCGGCGCATGGTCTTCGGCGCGTGCGGGGAGTGTGGCGGGGAGCGTATGGCGTGTGGGTGACGGGGTTGGTCGTACAAGCGGTGGGATCATGGTCGCATGCATGTTCGGAGTGGGAATCATGTGCTGGTGTCGGGTCGGCAGGACGGTCCCGTCCTGTTGTTGGCGCACGGGTTCGGATGCGACCTGAACATGTGGCGGTTGGTCCTGCCCGTACTGGAGGAACGATTCAAGGTGGTGCGCTTCGACCACGTGGGCGCCGGACGGTCCGACCCCGCCGCGTGGGATGCCGAGCGATACTCCACCCTCGCGGGCTACGCCGACGACGTGCTGGCGATCTGCGCGGAGACGGACCTGCGGGACGTGGTGTTCGTCGGGCACTCGGTGAGCGCCATGATCGGCGTCCTGGCGGCCATTCGTGAGCCCGAGCGCTTCGCCGGTCTGGTGCTGCTCACCCCCTCGCCGTGCTACATCGACGACGGGGACTACCGGGGCGGCTTCACCCGTGCGGACATCGACGAGCTGTTGGTCTCGCTGGACAGCAACTATCTGGGCTGGTCGGCCGCGATGGCTCCGGTGATCATGGGCAACCCGGAACGCCCCGAACTGGGCGAGGAGTTGACGAACAGCTTCTGCCGTACCGATCCCGGGATGGCCCGGGTGTTCGCGCACACCACCTTCCTGTCCGACAACCGTGCCGACCTGGCCGAGGTCACTACGCCCACCCTCGTGATCCAATGCCGCCAGGACGCGATCGCGCCGCCCGAGGTGGGTCGATTCGTCCAGGCCCAAATCCCCGGCAGCAGCCTGGTCACGCTGGAGGCCACCGGCCACTGCCCGCAGCTGAGCGCGCCCGAGGCGACCGCCGAAGCGCTCGTCGCCTTCGCGAGCGCGCGATGATGTGCGCGTCCGGGTCGGGGCCGGACGGCGGCGGTCCGAGCGGCGAAGACGGGCCTCCGAGCGGTGACGCGGCCGCCTTCGCGGCCCTGCTGGAGGACAGCGCCGAGGACCTGTACGAGCACGCACCGTGCGGCTACCTGTCCACGCTCCTGGACGGCACCATCGTCAAGGTCAACGCCACCTTGACGGGTTGGCTCGGGGCCACCCGGGAGGAACTCGTCGGCCGGCGCCGCTTCGCCGACCTGCTGACCGTCGGTGGCAGGCTCTACCACGAGACGCACTTCGCGCCCCTGCTGACCATGCAGGGCGAGATCGGCGGCGTCGCCCTCGAACTCGAGGTCACCGACGGCAGCCGCCTGCCCGTCCTGGTCACCTCCGTGGTCAAGACCGGCAGCCACGGCCAACCCCTGCTGATCCGCACGACGATCATCGACGCCCGCGATCGTCGCGCGTACGAGACCGAACTGCTGCGCGCACGCCGCGAGGCCGACCTCGAACGCGAACGCCTGCAACGCCTGGCCACCACCCTGCAACGCACCCTGCTGCCGCCGACCCTGTTCGAGGTGCCGGGCCTGGAGGTGGCCGCGTACTACCACATCGCCTCGCCCGATCGGGTCGGCGGCGACTTCTACGATCTGTTCCCGCTCGCCGACGGCCGATGGGGGTTCTTCCTCGGCGACGTGTGCGGCAAGGGCGTCGCCGCCGCGGCCGTGACCTCGCTCGCCCGCTACACGCTGCGCGCCGCGGCCGTGTACGACGCGGACCCGGTCGCGGTGCTGCGCAACCTCAACACCGTGCTCAACCACGAATACCGGGGCGAGGACCCGCGTTTCTGCACCGTGATCTTCGGCCTGATCACCCCCGACCTCGGCCCGATCACCCCCGACATGGATCCGATCACGCCCTATGCCCACGGCTGCACCATCGTGCTCGCCGCGGGCGGCCACCCACCCGCGCTGCTCCTGCGCGCCGACGGCGGCGCCGAGTTTCGGCCCACGCCCGGCGGGCAGCTCGTCGGGGTCGTTCCGGACGCGCACTTCACCACCTCGACGGTGCGCCTGGACCCGGGGGAGACGCTGCTCCTGTACACCGACGGCCTCACCGAGGCCCGCCGCCCGGGGCCGGGCCCGAAGGCCGACCGCTACGGCGAGGACGCCCTGTTCGACTTCGCCGCCGCGCTGGCACCGGTGGGCGCCCGCGCCGCGGTGGACGCGGTCACCGACCTCCTGGCCTCCTTCGGCTCGGGTCTGGACGACGACGCCGCGGTGCTGGCACTGGGTGTGCCCCCTCGGCGCGAGGGGGAAGCGGCGCCGTCGCGCGGCTGACGACATGCGCGGGGCGGGCCTGCACCCCGCGATTTAAGTAGACACTGTCTACGCATCTGGTAGACAGTGTCTACACATGTTGGTAGACAGTGTCCATGGCACAGGAAGACTCCCTTCGGGAACGGCTGATCGACGTCGGTGTGGACGTCGTCATGACGGACGGCATCGCCGCACTGGGGCTGCGTGAGATCGCCCGCCGTGCGGGCGTGTCGCACGGGGCTCCGCGCAGATACTTCGCCACCCACCACGAGCTGCTCTCGGCGATCGCCCGGCGCGGATTCGCGGACCTGGGTGCACGGTTCGAGGTCGCCACCGCCGCGGTCGCGGCACCGCGCCGCCGGCTGGAGGCGCTCGCCCGGACCTACGTCGGGTACGCGCTGGAACACCGCGGCATGTTCGAGCTGATGTTCCGGCACGACCTGCTCGACAGCGGGCCCCACGCATCGCCCGGACCCCGGCTCCGGGAGTCCACACTCCCGCTGTTCGAGACCATCGTCGCGCTCATCGCCGAATGCCGGGCCGAGCGGGAAAGCGCACACCGGGGCGGCGGGCGGGACACCGCGCGCGGCGACGACGCCGCCCCGCCACCGGCGGTGACCGCCGCCGCGCTCTGGTCGAACCTGCACGGCATCGCCCAGCTGTGGGTCTGGGACAGCCTGCAACTCGCCCTCGACACCCCGTCGGCAGAGGCAGCCCCCGACGGCGGCCGGCTCGAACTGCTCGTCACCGCGGCCCTGGACGCCCACATAGGCCCGGCGACCACGAGCCCGGCCGCTGCATGACCGAGAACCTCAGGCAACGCTTCGCGCTCGCGGTCAGCGTGGCCGGTGCGATGATCGTCGCGCTGGACGGCACCGTGCTGCTCGTGGCCCAGCCCAGCCTGCAGCGCGACCTCGGGGCGAGTGTGGCGCAGGTCCAGTGGACCAGTACCAGCTACCTGCTCGCGGTGGCCGGGCTGCTCGTGATCGCCGGGCGCCTGGGCGACCGATACGGGCACCCGCGGTTGATGTTCATCGGCGTCCTCGGCTTCGGAGCCGCCTCGGCCGGCATCGCGGTCGCGCCGGACGTGCGCTGGGTGATCGCCCTGCGGGCCGTCCAGGGCGTGTTCGGCGCACTGCTGCAACCCGCCACCCTCGCACTGTTGAGGCTGACCCACGCGCCGGACCGGCTCGGAACGCCCGTCGCCATCCGTACCGGCGCGATCGGGATCGCCGCGGCGGCCGGACCGCTGCTCGGCGGCATCCTCGTCACCCAGCTGGGCTGGCGCTCGGTGTTCTGGATCAACGTCCCCGTGGCGCTCGCGATCGCGGTACTCACCCTCACCCTCCGGGTGCCGACGCCCGCCCATGCCGGATCGCAGCGGCTGGACCTGCTCGGAGCCGCCCTGCTCGCAGGCGCCCTCGCGGTCCTGGTACACACCCTGGCCGACGTGCCCGCGCACGGATGGACCGCCGCGCCGACGTGGCTCGGACTCGCCGCGACGGCGGGCGTCGCGCTGGTGCTCGTCCTGCACGAGCGCCGCGCCACGCACCCGATCGTGCCCCCGGCGGTGGCCCGGTCCGTCCCCGTGACGGCATCGATGCTGATCATGTTGCTCATCACCGGCGGCATGTTCGGGGCGCTGTTCGTGACCTCGTTCTTCGTGCAGAACGTGCTCGGGCTCGGTCCGCTCGCCACCGGTCTGCGGGTACTTCCGCTGACCGCGCCCATGGTCCTGGGCGCGCCCCTCGCGAGCGCCGCAGTGCGCCGGTACGGACCGCGCCACACCGCGATCGCCGGCGTCCTCCTCGTCGTCCTGGGCATCGTCGCCCTGTCCCGGCTCGATCCGCACAGCACCTGGCTCCTCACCTGGGCGGCCTTCATCGGGCTGGGCACGGGCTTCGCCGCCGTGATGGTCACCGCCACCGGAACCGTCGTCGGCGACGCCCCACCCGGATACGCCGGGGTCGTCGGGGGGCTCAAACAAACCGCCAACAACGTCGGTCCGACGCTGGGAATCGCCGTCGCCGCAGGCATGATGCCGGCCGAGTCGTCCGGGGCCGGACCCGCGGCTGTGACGTCCGCCTCGGCGATCGGCCCCGCCCTCCTGGTCCTGGCCGGACTCGCCGCCCTCGCCCTGGTGCCGGCGTTGCTGCTGCCGCGCGGCCGGATACCTATGCGTGACTGATTCCCCGTCGTTCCCGGGTCCCTAGGTTGGTGGTCACAAGAGAGCGCCACCACCCGATGGACCGGAACAGAGGAGCGAACCATGACCGCCTACGCCATCGCCAACCTGCGGAACGCCACCCCGCACCCCGAGATCGCCGACTACATCGAGCGACTGCCCGCCACCTTCGAGCCGTACGGCGGCCGCTTCCTGGTACACGTCACGCAGCACGAGGTGAAGGAGGGCAGCTGGCCCGGGAGCGTCGTGATGATCGGCTTCCCCGGGATCGTCGAGGCACGCACCTGGTGGGACTCGCCCGCGTACCAGGAGATCGCGCCGCTGCGCTCGCGGCACATCGAGGGCGACATCATCCTGATCGAGGGTGTCCCCGAGGGCTACGACCCGGCCGCCACCGCGAGGGCGATGCGCGAGGCGATGTCCGCCGAGTAGCCGTCCGGTGCGACGGCGGACACGGGCACCCGCAGGGCTCGGGGGTCGCCGGGCGGCGCGGGTCAGTCCCGGTCGTGGGTCTCCGCTTCTTCGTGGGCCGGGGCCGGGATCGGGCCGGTGGCGGCGATCATGTCCCGAAGCAGTTCGAGGACTTCGGCGTGCACGTCGTCCGGGTCGCGGTCGGTGAGCCCGGCGGCCGGGAAGACGTACGGGGCGAACACGCTCCAGGCCAGGACGGCGAGCACGGAGGTCGCGGCGACGACACGCGGGTCGTACCCGTCGCGGGTGCGGTCGGGTGACGGTCCCGCTTCCCACTCCCGTCCGACCAGTCGGGTGAGGGTTCGGATGGCCGGTGATTCGTGGGCGAACACCTTGGACGTGTCGCTGTCCAGAACGGCCCAGGCGAGCATGCGGGCGTATGCGCGCGGGTCGCGGCCCAGCCGGGCGAGGGCCGTTTCGGTGTCCTCGGCGTCGGCGAGCAGCCGGCCGCCGTGCAGGGCGGAGGTGCGGAACACCTCGGCGAGCACCGCCTCCTTCGTCCCGAAGTAGTGGTGGATCAGCCCGTAGTTGACCCCCGCCCGCCGGGCGATCTCCCGCAGCGAGACCGCAGCGGGGCTGCGTTCGTGGAAGAGCTCGGTCGCGGCGGCCAGGATCTGCTCGGGGGCGGAGGTCTCGTTCGTCATGCCGTCAGTGTGCTGGACGTCCCGGTGGCGGACATCGCCGGCTCACCCGGCGCGGCGGGCATCGGTGGACGATTCCTCAATCCGGCGGCGCGGGCCGGTATTTGGCGGCGATGGCGGCGAGCCGGCCGGGGTAGTCCTCGGGTGCGACGACGGCTTCGACGAGCACGAGTCGGTCGGGATTGCGGCCGGCGGTCTCCAGGGCGGCGTCGAGTTCGGCCACGGTGGTGACTCGGGCGGTGAGGGCGTGGTCGGCGCCGAACGCGGCGGGCAGGTCGGTGTAGCGCCAGGGGGCGATGTCGTTGTACGGGGCGTCGGTGGGGTGGATGGCCCGTTCGATCGTGTAGCCCCCGTTGTTGACGACGAGGATCACCGGTGTCGCTCCCGCGCGGGCGATGGTGCCGAGTTCCTGGGCGGTCGGCTGGAACGATCCGTCGCCGATGGCGAGCAGGGTGCGCCGTTGCGGCGCGGCGATGCAGGTGCCGAGTGCGGCGGGCAGGGTGTAGCCGATGGACGACCACAGGACTTGGCCGACGACGGTGACTCCGGCGGGCATGCGGGTGTCGACGATGCCGAAGAAGGACGTGCCCTGTTCGGCGACGACCACGTCGCCGGGGCGAACGAGTGCGGCGAAGCGGTCCCACAGCGCGGCCTGGGTGAGCGGCTCGTGCGGCGCGCGGACCCGCGTGGCGCGGGCCGGGAGTCGTGGCAACTTCCCGCGTACGCCGCTCTTGGCGATGTCGGTGAGCACCGCGAGCGCATCCGTCATGGGCAGACCGGGAAACTCGGTGTCCCCGATGCGCGACGCGTACGGTCCGACGTCGATCGTCCGGCCGGCCGGGAAGTGGTGGGTGAAGCCGCCGGAGTTGCCGTCGCTGATGAGCACGCCGACGGCGATGAGACAGTCGGCGTCCTCGACGAGGGGGCGCGTGGCCGGCCCGCTGCCGGCTCCCACGTACATCCCGGCGAAGGTCGGGGCGCTCTCGTCGACGACCCCCTTGCCCATGTTCATGACGGCGGCGGGAAACGGGCCCGCAGCGATGAGGTCGGCCAGCGCCTCGTGAGCGCCGTGCCGTTCGACGAGGTGGTCGGCGAGTACGGCGGGGCGCGATGCGTGGGCGAGCAGCGCCGCGGCCCGCGCGCGGAAAGCGTCGGTCAGTGGGGCCTGTGGCGGGACCGCGTCGGGAAGCAGAGGCTCGTCGGGTTGCGGCGCGGGGTGGTCGACCAGGTCGCAGGGGAGCGCGATGCGCACCGGGCGCTTGTGCGTCCAGCAGGCGCGCAGGACCCGGTCCATCTCGACGGCGGCGTCCGCGGCGGTCAGGGTGACCCGGTCGCAGGTGACCTCGGCGTGCATGCGTTCGAAGCGGCCGAAGTCGCCATCCGCCATGGTGTGGTGCACGGGGAGCCGGGCGTGCACGGCTCGGGTGGACGGTGCGCCGACGATCTGCACGACGGGAACGGACTCGGCGTAGGAGCCGCCGATGCCGTTGATCGCGCCGAGTTCGCCGACGCCGAAGGTGGTGACGAGGGCGCCTGCTCCGCGCAGCCGCGCGTAGCCGTCCGCGGCGTAGGCGGCGCCGAGTTCGTTGCAGGTGCCGACGAAGGCGAGTTCCGAGGCGTACACGCGGTCGAGGAAGTCGAGGTTGTAGTCGGCGGGCACGCCGAACAGGTGCTCGATGCCGAGTTCGCGGAGGCGGGTGACGAGCCGGGCGGCGATGGTGGTCATCGGGCACTCTCCGCGGGGTCCGCGCCGAGTGCGGGGTCCGCCATGCCGAGCATCGCGAGCGCGTTGCCGCGCGTGATCCTGAGGTCCGGTGGTTCGACGACGTGGTCGTCGACGGAGACGACGAGCGGGAGTTCACGGGTCACGGGGGGCCTCCATGCTGGGCGGGCGGCGCTCGGAGCGCCGGGTTAGCCAATGGCTAACCCGACGAGAAGTCAAGGGCTCCGATCGCCCTTGACTTCGCCCGCGGGGCACGCGACGGTGACCGTTAGCCATTGGCTAACCGATGGTGGAGCGCCTGCGAGGAAAGGTGGGGTACATGTACGACCTGGTCATCCGAGGCGGCACCGTGGTCGACGGCTCGGGCCTGCCCGGCTACCGCGCCGACGTCGGCATCACCGCCGGGCGCATCACCCGGATCGGCCGCATCCTCGACCTGGCGTTGGAGAGCGACTTCCACCGGATGTTCATCCAGGCCGTGGTCAGCGACGATCCCGCGGACCCGCTGCCGGTCATGCGCCACCCCCGCACGGTGATGACCTTCACCGACAGCGGGGCGCACGTCGGCTCCATGGCGGACGCACCCCTGCACACGCTGCTGCTGGGCCACTGGGTGCGGGAACAGCGAGCCTTCACGTTCGAGGAGGCGATCCGCATGGTCACCTACGCTCCGGCCGCGGCCTGGGGCTTCCCCGACCGCGGCCTGCTGCGCGAAGGACTCGCCGCCGACCTCAACGTCATCGACCCGGACACGGTCGCCCCGCTGATGCCGGAAGTCGCGTACGACATCCCGGGCGGCGCGTACCGCCTCCGTCAGCGTGCGACCGGCATCGCCGCCACCGTGGTGTCCGGCGAAGTCGCCTTCCGCGAAGGCGTCCACACCGGCGCCCTGCCGGGACGCCTCCTGCGCGGCCCCCTGGCACCGATCACGAACCGCCCCGGTCGTCGGCGGTGAAGACGACGTCCACCCCGGAAGTCGGAACCGCACCCACCGTCGGCTTGGGCAGGTGGGTCGGGCGCCTGGTGGGCCGGCGGGGGTGGGTCAGCGGCCGGTGTGGCGATCCAGGTGGTCGATCAGGGCCGCCTCCTTGCGGAGCAACCGAGTTCGCTCGTCGGCGGGAAGCGACGCGAGCGCGTCGACGAGCGGGAGGGTGCGGGGGACGTACACCATCGCGCCGATGTAGATCCGGCACTCGGGACACCAGGCCAGGCCGATGCACCGCTCGAACATCGCGGATTCGGGCGGGTGGCGGCGGAATCGGTAGGTGCGCACGGTCGTTCCGCAGGCTGCGCAGGCCTGTCGGTCCCCGTGCTCGACGGTGTCCAGGGTCGAGACCTTGGTCCACCCCCGCCGTGCGCCCGGTGCTCTTCAAGTCGTCATGCGCTTCACTCTCCCACGACCCGCGCCCACCGATCCCGGTGGGCGGGGCCGTAGTTGGTGGCGGGCGCGTCGGGGCGCGTCCGGCGGCTTCGGTGGTTACGGGCGGGGGGCGGGGGACTCGGGGTGTGGGGTGGTGCGTTCGCGCCAGGCGCGTTCCCATTGGCGGGTCAGCGCCGGGTAGACGATCAGGTGGCGAAAGGGTGCGATGGCGGCCATGTAGAGCCTGCCGAGGCGGCCGTTGGGCTTGACCAGGACGGCCATGTGCAACTCGTGGTCGCCGTCGTCGGTGGGCACCCAACCCAGGTGCATCACGGCGTGACAGGTCTTGTTCGCCAGTTCCTGGGCGGCCTCGTCGGCCAACTCGTACATCGGGGTGAACGGGCTGCCGCCGGCCTTCGAGGCGTCCACGGTCTCGGTCAGATCCTCGGGGAGGCGGTCGCGCAGCGGTCGAACCCGCTCTCCCAGGCTCGCCGCGGCTTCGTCCCAGCCGAGGAGGGCACCGAGCTTCCAGCGCACCGCGAAGAGGAACCGGGCCGGAGGGGCCTGTTTGCCGAATCCGCCGCGGCTGCGCATCGCGGTGAGCATGGTGGGGAAGTCGGCCGGTCCGGCGCCGGGAGTGCGGTAGGACCACACGTCCTCGACCCGGAAGTCACGGGTGAACTCGTGGATCCGCCACGGGTGTTCGGTGTGGGCCGTGCGGGCAAGCCTCATGGCTGCGGCCTTCCTGGGGTGGGGCGGTGTCTCCCCACCTGTTATACGCTTGCGTATAAGACAAGGCAAGATCGACTATGCGGTTGCGTATATCGGGGTCGAAGAGTGGAAGAGTGAGGTGGCACACCGTGGGCGTTGCTCGCACGCCGCGCGACAGATGGGTCGAGGAAGGTCTGCGAGCCCTGGCCGACGGCGGCCCGGACGCCGTCCGGGTCGAGGCACTGGCGAAACGCCTCGGCGTCACCAAGGGCGGGTTCTACGGCTATTTCGCCGACCGCGACGCGCTCCTGGCGGCGATGCTCGACACCTGGGAACGCGAGAGCACCGACGAGGTGATCGAGCAGGTCGAACGCGAGGGCGGCGACCCCAGAACCAAGGCCCGGCGTGCCGGCATGCTCACCTTCTCCGACGACCGGCTGCTGCCCATCGACCTCGCGGTCCGCGACTGGGCCCGCCGCGACGAGGCGGTCGCCGAGCGCCTGCGACGCGTGGACAACCGACGCATGGACCTGCTCCGCGAAATGTTCGGCACCTTCTGCTCCGACCCCGACGAGGTCGAGGCCCGCGGCCTGATCGCCTTCTGCGTGGCGATCGGACACCACTCCCTCGCCGCCGACCACCAGGGCCGCACCCGCGCCGAGGTCCTCGCCCGCGCCGCCGACCTGATCATGGACAACACCCGCGACCGGTAGCGGGGCGGCGGCCCGGTCGGACGGCGCCGAGCAGGCACCGGAGGTTCACACCGTCGAGGTTCGGTCGGCACCCGACGCGGCCGTGAGCGATCGGAGCGCTATACGGTGCTCGGATGATCATCCCCCTGCCGCCCGGCGAGTTCCGTGCCTACCTGTTCGACTGCGACGGCACCATCGCCGATTCGATGCCCTTGCACTACCGGGCCTGGAAGCAAGCGCTGGACGAGTGGGGCTGCTCCTTCCCCGAGGACCTCTTCTACGCCTGGGGCGGCCGGACGGTGGCGGGCATCATCGCCTCGCTCAACCGGGACCAGGGGCTGGACATGCCGGTCGAGGCCGTCGCGCAGCGTCGCGAACTCCTGTTTCGTGAACTGCTGCCGCAGGTGACCGTCGTACCGGGGGTGCTTCCGCACATCGACGACGCCTGCGGACGCATACCCACGGCCGTCGTCTCCGGCAGCACCCGCGATTCCGTCACCGCGTCGCTGACCGCACTGGGCCTGCTCGACAGGTTCGACGTACTGGTGTGCGCCGGCGACTACGCCAGGGCCAAGCCCGACCCCGAGGGGTTCCTCAAGGCCGCCGAGCACCTGGGCGTGCCGGCGCGGGAGTGCCTGGTGTTCGAGGACACCGACCTGGGGATCCGGGCCGCCACCGCCGCGGGCATGGCCTCCGTCCGCGTTCCGCAGCCCGGGCGGGGCTGAACGGCACCACGACCCGCCGTCACAGCCGGTCGAAGAGTCCCAGCAGGGCACGCGACATCGCCGTCTCCGGATCCGCGAGATCCAGGACCACGTCGAAGTGATTGCGCTCCGGCACGACCAACAACTCCGTGCCCCAGTGCGCCGCGAACGCGCGCGACTGCTCGGTGAAACCGCTCGCCTCCTGCCGGGCCATCACCGTGACACCGGGCATCCGGGGCCGCGCCCCCAGGACGAGCGGGCTCAGCGCGGCCGCACGCTCCTCGTCGAACCTCAACCACTCGTTGGCCCGGGTACGCACCAGGGGCCGGACGTCGAACAATCCGCTGATCGGGAACCCGGCCGCGACCACGTCCTCGGGAAGGCCGACCTCGGCCTGCCAGCCGTCGACCATCGTCATCGCGGCCAGGTGACCCCCCGCCGAACTGCCGCCCACGACCAGCCGCGAACGATCCAGCCCGTACCGCGCTCCCTCGTGGTACACCCACGCGATCGCCGCGCGCACCTGCCGGGTGATCTCCTCCAGGGTCGCTCGCGGAGCCAACGTGTAGTCCGGCACGACGGTCGCCACGCCACGCTCGGCCAACATGCGCGCCGCGAAGGCCGAGTCCGCGCGCGACAACGCCCGCCAATAGCCGCCGTGCACGAACACGAACACCGGGCGCGGCGCCTCCTCCGAGCCGGGCCCCCAGACATCCAGCCGCTCCCCGCTCGGGGCGTCGTAGACCAGGCCCGTCACGCCCGGCAGATCGGTGACCGCCCGCACCGACTCCGCTCGGTAGCGCTCCATCAACCGGGCGAACCGTTCCGGCCCCACCGTCGCCCGGGCATCGAACGCGACGTCCAACTCGGCGTCCACATTCACCGCGTCCCTATTCGCCGGGTTCACGTCCATGTCCACGTTCGCGTCACTCATGCGCCGACACCCCCGCGAACCCCGCCACGGTCCGGGTGACCGCCTCGGGTGACCTACACGCGCCGTTCGGTGTCGGCAACGCCGGGCGGCCCGAACCTTCGCGTCGCTCGGCGGTGTCGTCGCGGTCGATGGCGGGTCTGCCCAGGGTTACGGTCCGCACGGCCCGGCACTTCCTTCCCGATCGGCACTGACTGACAAGCATTCAGGCAGCCTGTCCGGTTGGCGCATGCCGATCAAATGCCTTTCCCGGAGAGCTGCATGCCGTGATGGGTATGGGGAAGCCAGTCCTCTCCGTCCCTTCCGGCGCCACACGGCACGGCGACGCTCGCCCGAACCGCCGCCGGGTCCGTGTCCCGGCGGCCGTCCGATCGTTGCGCCCATGAGGTCTTGTCCATATGCCGGAAGGAATTCCCCATGCGCCGCATCTGCACGGCCGCCGCCCTGGCCGCGACCGCGTTGACGCTGGGATCGGCCGCCGCCCACGCCGCCGCACCCAAACCACCGGTCTTGGACCGGCTCGCCAACTTCGACCCCTCCGGGCTGGGCCACACCGTGGACGGGCCGGCACAGAAGGTGGCCGGCATCGTGACGACGCCGAACACCCGGCGGTGATCGACCCGACCGGCCGGCGCTGATCGCCGGGCCGCTACGGCGGGCGTGACGGGCCGTGCGGGAACCGGCGACGGGGCCCGCACGGCCACCGCCGAAAGGCACCGCCCGGAGGGCCGCGTCGCCGCCGGGTCGCTCCGCAGGTCGATTCCGGCCGCCGATACAGTACGTGGATGGTGAACCCACGGGAGCAGATTCTTGCCGAGCTCGGCGTCAAGGCGACCATCGTGCCCAAGGTCGAGATCCGGCAGCGGGTCGACTTCCTCAAGCACTACCTGAGGTCGACCCCGGCCAAGGGCTACGTGCTGGGGATCAGCGGCGGCCAGGACAGCACGCTGGCCGGCCGGCTGTGCCGGCTCGCGGCCGAGGAACTGCGGGCCGAGGGGCACGAGGCCACGTTCGTCGCCGTACGGCTGCCCTACGGGGTGCAGGCCGACGAGCACGACGCGCAGATCGCACTGGAGTTCATCCGGCCCGACCGGTCGATCACGGTCAACGTCAAGCCCGGCGCGGACGCCGTCGCCGCCGAGGTGGCACTCGGCCTGGGGGACTCGTCCCATGACGCGCCCGGGCTGCGCGACTTCGTACGCGGCAACATCAAGGCGCGCGAGCGCATGGTGATCCAGTACTCGATCGCCGGCCAGCTGGGTCTGCTCGTCGTGGGCACCGACCACGCGGCCGAGGCGGTGACCGGCTTCTTCACCAAGTACGGCGACGGGGGTGTCGACATCACCCCGCTGACCGGGCTGACCAAGCGCCAGGGCGCCGTGCTGCTGCAGGAGTTGGGGGCACCGCCGAGCGTCTGGGAGAAGGTGCCCACCGCCGACCTCGAGGACGACCGGCCCGCGCTGCCGGACGAGGTGGCCCTCGGTCTGACGTACAGCCAGATCGACGACTACCTCGAAGGTCTCGACGTCGCCCCGGAGGTGGCGGAGAGGCTGGAGTCCATCCACCGCGCGACCCGCCACAAGCGCGCCGTCCCGGTCACCCCGCTCGACGACTGGTGGCGGGACTGATCCGCCGGTAGCCACCGGACGCGCGCGGTCGCCGACCCGAGCCCGGTCGTCGCCCGGGACATTCCCCGGACGCTCCGGTGAAAAAGACTCGTGGAGGCGGCGCATCGGTTGCTATCGTCGACGACATGAAGCGCGCTGCAATGACGACGACGCCGGAGAGTGTCCCGGCGCGCTGACAGAGTTCTTGGTCAAAGCCCCGGGGCGAGTGCCCCGGGGCTTTGTCTTGCGGTCACTCGCCCGATACAGCGAACCCCCGCGAGGAGACCGCCATGCACGACCACCGCAGGCTCGGCCGCGAGCTGGATCTGTTCGACACCGACCCGCTGATCGGCGCCGGACTGCCGTACTGGCTGCCCGACGGCGCGACCGTACGGCACGCTCTGGAGGAGTACATCCGCGCCGCCGAGCGCCGGGCGGGCTACCGGCACGTCTATTCGCCGGTGCTCGGCAAGCGGGAGCTGTACGAGATCTCGGGCCACTGGTCGCACTACAGCGACGACATGTTCCCGCCGATGGACCTGGGCGGCGAGCAGGTGGTGCTGCGGCCGAGTCTGTGTCCCCACCACGCGGTGATCTTCCGCTCCCGCGCGCACAGTTACCGCGACCTGCCACTGCGCATGGCCGAGTTGGGCGCGATGTACCGCTCCGAACTCTCCGGCGTGCTCGGCGGGTTGACCCGGGTGCGGGCCATCCAACTCAACGACGCGCACATCTTCTGCACCCTGGACCAGGTCGCCGAGGAGGCGCGGGCCGCGCTGGGGATGATCGCCGACGCGTACCGGGCGCTGGGCATCACCGCGGCGCGCCATCGGCTTTCGCTGCCGGGGCCGGGCGGCAAGTACGTGGCCGCGCCCGAGATGTGGCGGCGGTCGGTCGCGCTGCTGACCCGGGTGCTCGACGACTCCGGACTCCCCTATGAGGCGGTCGAGGGCGAAGCCGCCTTCTACGGGCCCAAGATCGACGTCCAGGTCGTCGACCCGGCCGGCCGGGAGTCCACCCTGTCCACCGTCCAGGTCGACTTCCACCAACCCGAGCGATTCGACCTGGACTACATGGGCGCGGACGGCGCCAAACACCGGCCGGTGATGATCCACCGCAGCATCATCGGCAGCGTGGAACGCGCCGTCGCCCACCTCATCGAAGCGCACGGCGGCGCCTTCCCCGCCTGGCTCGCGCCCGTGCAACTGGTGGCCCTCCCGATCTCGGCGAACGAACTGCCCACCGCGCAAGCGCTCGTGGCGCGCTGCGCGGACCTGGGACTGCGGGCCGAAATCGCCGAGCCCGAGCGCGGCACCCTGGGCGCCCGCATCCGCGAGGCCCGCCTGGTTCCCTACCAGGCGGTCATCGGCGCCAAGGAAGCCGTGAACGACCACATCGCGCTACGCCTGCGCGACGGCCGCCGCCTCGACCCGCAACCCGCCGGCGACATCCTCACCCGCATCCGCGCCCTCGTGGCCGCGCACGACACCGCCCTGTGGGACCACGACGGCGAGGCCGCCTAGGCCGTGTCCGTCGGCCCGTCCGGCCTTCTTCGGGGAAGACCGGACGGGCCGGACGGTACGTGGTGGGGCGGGCGAGTGCGGCAGGCGGTGCGTTGCCGCCCGGCCGGGGCCGATGCGAACTCGGTTCACCGGATCGGGCCGGGTGCGGTGGGTCGGCCGGCGGCGGCGTAGCGGTGGGCCAAGTGTGCGAAGGCGTCCCTGAGTTCGGGCGGGCCGACGACTTCGATGTCTGCGTCGAATGCGCCGACGGCGGCGGCCAGGCCGGGCCAGGACCACGAGCCCAGCACGAGGCGGCAGCGGTCCGGGCCGAGTTCCTCGACGATGCCGTCGCGGACGTAGCGGGAGACGGCGGTGGCCGGCAGGTCCAGGATCACCTCGCCGCGGCAGGGCCGGCCGCCGGAGCCGTCGGAGTCGCGAAAGCGGCCGGCGACGAAGCCGGCCACGTCTCCACCGGGCAACTCGCGCCGGGAGAAGCGGGGTCCGGTGGGGACGCGCGGGGTGATCCGGTCCGCGCGGAAGGTGCGCCAGTCCTCGCGGTCGAGGTCCCATGCCACCAGGTACCAGCGCCCGCCCCACGTGACCAGGTGGTGCGGCTCCGCCCGGCGCGGCGGGGACGGGGCGCGGTCGCCGTCGGCTGCCGCGGAGACGGGCCCGAAAGCGGATGCGGAGGCCGGGACGTAGTCGAAGCGCAGCACCTCGCGCGCGTGCACGGCAGCGCCCAGCGCCATGAGCACGCCGCTGTCGACCGTCGAGTCCGGTCGCATCGTGGGCCGCCGCACGGCGGTGACCTGCAGGATGTCGATCCGGCGGCGCAGCCGCGGCGGCATCACCTGCCGGACGGTGGTCAGCGCCCGTGCCGCGGCCTCGTCGATCCCGACCCCGGCGGTGTCGGCGATCTGCAGCGCGACGGCAAGGGCGACGGCCTGGTCGTCGTCGAACAACAGCGGCGGCAACTCCGTGCCGGCGCCGAGCCGATAGCCGCCGTCGGGTCCCTTGAAGGCGACGATGGGATAGCCGAGTTCGCGCAGGCGATCCACGTCACGGCGCACGGTGCGCGGGCTGACCTCCAGCCGCTCGGCCAGCAGCGCCCCGGGCCAGTCCCGACGGGCCTGGAGCAGCGAGAGCAGGGAGAGCAGACGCGCTGAGGTCTTCGGCATGACTCCATCCTCTCTCCGGTAGAGGACACTCCCTGTCCTCTTCTGTTGCGATCGTTGTCTCGTGCCGAAGAACGAGAACGACCGGAAGGACCCGACCACCGTGACCCCCAAGACCACGCCCGCCACGCCCGCGACCCCCCTCGATGCCGAGCGGGCCGACCTGCTCGACGCGCTCGCCACCGCGCGGCGGAACCTGACCGGCACGGTCCGCGGGCTCGACGACGAACAGGCGGGCGCACACCCGACGGTCAGCGCGCTGTGCCTGGGCGGGCTGATCAAGCACGTGGCATCCATCGAGGAAGGATGGCTGCGCTTCGTGCTCGAAGGGCCGTCGGCCATGCCCTACGACCTGCCCGACGGTGTCACCTGGGCCGACCTCGCGGCGGGCACCGCACGCGAGGTCCCGCAGTGGGCGATCGACCACGCCAACGGCTTCCTGATGTTGCCCGGCGAGACGCTCGACGGCATCCTCACGCGCTACGAGCAGGTCGCCGCCCGGACCGAGGAAGTCGTGGCGACCGTGCCCGACCTGTCCGCCACGCACCCGCTGCCCCGGGCGCCCTGGCACGAGCCGGACGCGGTACGCAGCGTGCGCCGGGTGCTGATGCACGTCATCGCCGAGACCGCCCAGCATGCCGGGCACGCGGACATCCTGCGCGAGACGCTCGACGGGCAGACGTCGATGTGATCGAGGACCGGCCCGCCTTGACCGCGGGCCGTCGTGCGGGCCGGTGCCGCCGGGTGCAAACCGCGGCGTCACCGGTCCCTCGACACCTCCGGGACGAGGAACCGGCCGAACGGGTACCGGACCCGCGCGACCGCAGATCCGCCCTCGGCCGCATCCCCCCGGGCCGCGCCCGACCGTACGATTCCCGGACGCCCACCCGGCGCGCGACGCGGCCCGCCGTCATGTGGGCGCTGCCCCGGCCCCGACCCACGGGCGAACACCCGGGCGGGCCGCGAAACCTCGACGGCACTCGAATCCCGCACGACGACATCGAAGGAAACGGCGCCCCCGTGAACACGCGCGAGCCGACCCGACCCGGTGGACCGCTGCGCCCCCGGTCCGACGACCACCCCGCCGACCGCCGCCCCACCGCCCATGGCTCCACCGACGACCGCTCCAGTGCCCGCGGCTCCGCCGACGGCCGTCACCGCCGGGTTCACCATCCCGACGACGGGCGCACCCGCGTGGCCGGCGAGGAGCGTGCCGCGCGATGACCGCGACGACCGTCCTCGACACCCGGGCGCTCAACCGCGCCACGCTCGCCCGGCAGTTGCTCCTCGATCGCGCCGAACTCCCCGTCCTCGACGCCGTCGCCCATCTCGCCGGCCTACAGGCGCAGGAACCGCAGGAGCCCTTCGTCGGACTCTGGTCGCGGCTGCACGCCTTCGACCCGGCGACGCTCTCCGACCTGCTCGTCGAGCGGCGCGTGGTGCGGACCCACCTGATGCGCCGTACCGTCCATCTGGTCACCGCCGACGACGCCCTGGCCTGGCGCGCCCGCCACGACACCATGCTGCGCCAACGTGTCCTCGGCACCTACCGCAGCGAACTCGACGGAGTCGACCTCGACGAACTCGCCGCAGCGGGCCGGGCGATCATGGCCGACGGCGAACCTCGCACGATGACCGAACTCGTCCGCGCCCTCTCCGAACGCCGGCCGACCCCACACCCGCGCGCACTGGGGGAGATGCTGATCGCCGCCCTCGTGCCGATGGTGCAACTGCCACCGCGCGGGCTCTGGCGCACCAGGGCAGGAGTACGCAACGCACAACTCTCGTCCTGGCTGGGCCGCGAGATCGACCCGCCCTCCGCGGACGGCTCCGATCCGGTCGGCCGGGCGCTGGTCCGGCGCTACCTGGCCGCGTTCGGCCCGGCCGCCACCGCCGACCTGCGCGCCTGGAGCGGCCTCGCCGGACTCCCGGCCGCGGTCACCGCCATGCGCGAGGAGCTGATCAGCTTCCGCGACGCACAGGGCCGGGTACTGCTCGACCTCCCCGACGCGCCGCGCCCCGACCCCGACACCCCCGCCCCGGTACGCTTCCTGCCCGCGTTCGACAACGCGATCCTCGGCTACCACGACCGCACCCGGATCATCGACGACGCCCACCGCGGCCTGTCGGTCGCCGGGGCCCGCGTCGTCCTGGTCGACGGCCGCGTCGCAGCCACCTGGACCGTCGAGACCGACACCGTGGTCGTCACCCCGCTGGGCCGCCTCTCCCGAGCCGACCGCACCGCCGTAGCCGAACAGGGCCGGAAACTGGCCTCATTCCTCTCCGACCACGCCGGCACCCGAGTACGCATCGCCACTTCCCCCGGCTGAACGGTGTCCGACCGAACGGCGCCCGGAGGGGCGACTCCCGAAGGAGCGATCCCGGCCGAGCGGACCCCGACGCCCTTCGGCGGCAGTAGGGGGCGCATCTCGTTGCCCCCGTGCCGCCGTGCCGCCGCAGGAATCGACCGAACGCGAACGGGTCGCCTACCCGCCCACACTCGCCGGCCGACTCCCAACGAACCCTCCGCAGGGGCCCGGCCTCCGACGCACGACCCGCAGCCGATCACCGAACGGGAGCACCGATTGACCTTCACCCGGGGGCAGGCCCCAGCATCGATGGAGCCGGACGACGTGCCCGGCACGAGGAGGAATGGCCATGGCGCTGCTGACCATCGGGGCGTTCGCGAAGCTGTCCCGGCTCTCGCCGAAGGCGCTGCGTCTGTACGACAAGCTCGGACTGCTGCCTCCCGCCCGGGTGGACCCGACCACCGGCTACCGGTTCTACGCCCCCGAGCAACTGGAGCGGGCCCGTCTGGTGGCGTGGCTTCGCCGGCTCGGAATGCCGCTGACGCGCATCCACCGGGTGTGCGAACTGGACGCAGCCGCGGCGGCCCGGGAGATCCGCACCTTCTGGGCACAGGTCGAAGCCGACACGGCCGCACGCCGTGACCTCGCCACCTTCCTTCTCGACCACCTGTCCCGGAAGGACGCAGCCATGGCACCGACCACCCAACCCCTGCACATCCGCTACGCCGCACTGTCCGACACCGGCCTGGTCCGCACCTGCAACCAGGACACCGTGTACGCCGGACCCCGACTTCTCGCCGTGGCCGACGGCTTCGGCCCGGCCGGCGCCCCCGCAGGCGCAGCGGCCGTCGACGTCCTCAAGCGACTGGACACCGAGCACATCCCGGCGGGAGAACTCCTCAACGTCCTGGGCGACGCCATCGAGCAGGCCCGCCAGGCGGTGCACGCCGTCGCCGCGGACGACCCCGCCACCCCGGTGGCGGGTACGACCCTGACCGCGATGTTGTGGACCGGATCCCAGCCGACCCTGGTCCACATCGGCGACTCGCGCGCCTATCTCCTGCGCGACGGGGAGCTCTTCCGGATCACCCACGACCACACACTGGTGCAGGCGATGGTCGACGAGGGCCGCATCAGTGCCGACGAAGCCGCCTCCCACCCGCAGCGTTCACTGCTGATGCGTGCCCTGATCGGAAACTCTCCGGTCGCCGCCGACATACGCCGGCACGATGCCCGCGCCGGCGACCGCTACCTGCTGTGCTCGGACGGGCTGTCCTCGGTCGTCCCGTCCCAGGACATGCACCACGTCGTGTCCACCGTCGCCGACCCGGAACACGCCGTACGCGAACTCGTCGCCCTGGCCAACCACTCCGGCAGCCCCGACAACGTCAGCTGCGTGATCGCCGACGTGCTGGAACTTCGGCCGTAGCAGCGAGGTGCGCGACCGGCGTCGTGTGGGTGTCTCGGGGAGGTGGATCGCGCGGATGCGTGACTCCCGCGCAACGGTCACCGCCGGCACGGTCGCCGGTACCGTCTCGCCGTCGGGGGCTCGAGCGGCTCGGTCATGGCGCGATGCACGAAACGGCAACCCGCTGTGCCGCGTTGTTGCCGAAGCCGCCGCGGTTCCAGGACTGGGTGAGCGACTGCGTGTTACCCGCCGCATCGGTCGCCCGCACACTCAGTACATGGGTGCCGACCGTGGCCCGCCAACTCGCGCTCCACCCCCGCCAGGCCCACCGATGGTCGTCCTCCGGGTCGAGGTCCGCCGCACTCCACGTGTGCCCGTCGTCCGTGCCGACCTCGACCCGGGCCACCGCCCCGAAGCCGGACCATGCCCTTCCCCGCAGCAGCACCGGGCCGGGCCGCACCACCCGGGTCCTCGACATGAAGTCCGGAAATCCGGGCGGGATCATCAACGCCCTGGGCGCGATCCGCGTCACCGGCTCACCGGGTTCGTCCCGCTCCTGCCGATACCGATAGGCCACCGCCTGTTGGAAGCCCGCGAACGGCTCGGCGACCAGAGTGATCTCCCGCAGCCATTTGACGTGCGCCATCCCGTACCAACCCGGCACCACCAGGCGCAGCGGGCAGCCGTGTTGCGGCGGCAGCGGCAGCCCGTTCATGTCGTAGGCCACCAGCACCTCCGGCTCCGGATCGCTCCCGGTGCAGACCGCCGTCGGCAGACTGCGCCGGTAGTCCTGCTCGACGCCGCGCTCCACGCCGTGGTCGGCTCCGGCGAAGACCGCCTCGACGGCATCCGGCTCCACCCCGGCCTCCGCAAGCAGCAGGCGCAGCGGCACACCGGTCCACTCGGCGGTGCCGACCGCCTCGACCAGCCACGGTTGACTGACCGGCCGGGGCGTCAGGCGCGCCCGGCCGTTGCCCGCGCACTCAATCGTCACGCGATGGGTGACGGCCGGCAGGGATCGCAGCGTCCGCATGTCGAGGGTCAGTGGGGTCCGTACCCGCCCGCTTACCACGAGCCGCCAGTCGTCGGCCCGGGTGTCGGGGATGTCGTAGTGGGTGAGCAGGTAGTGCAATCCGGGTGGGGTCACGTCGTGGCGCAGCGCCTCCAACGGCATGCCGTGGTTGCGCGCCGCGAGCGCCAATTCCTCCGGGCTGATCCCCTCGTCCGGCCCGGCGAGTCGCCCCGGGAGGCTGATGTCGCCCATGCTCTGGTTCATGGCTTCATCGTGCGCTCCGGCCCGGGTCCGGGCATCCGCTGCGGAACCGTGCGCCTCCCGGATCGGTGGGCGGCGGGACCGGTCGGCCGACGCGGCGCGGACGCGCCGATCGGCATCGGGCGGGCCGGGCGACGAGGGCGGGTGAGCGGGCACACAGGGCACACAGGGCACGCAGGGCACGCAGGTCAGGCGGCCGGTCGGCCGAGGAACCAGTCCCTGGCCAGGTCGGCCACCGCGTCGAGGGTGCCCGGTTCCTCGAACAGATGGCCGGCCCCGGGGACGACCTCGAGGCGGTTCTCGCAGCGCAGGAAGGTGCGCGCGCGGCTGTTGAGCTCCAGTACGGCGTGATCGTTGCCGCCGACGATGAGCAGGGTCCGGGCCGTGACGGTGGGCAGATGTGCCTGGGCCAGGTCGGGCCGGCCGCCTCGGGAGACGACCGCTCCCACGTCGGTGCCGAGCTCGGCCGCCGCCCACAGTGCGGCAGCGGCGCCGGTGCTCGCCCCGAAGTAGTCCACCGCCCGCCCTCGGGTTTCGGGCCGCTCCCGGAGTTCGCGGGTGACCTCGATCAGGCGCCTGGCCAGTAGTTCGATGTCGAAGACGTTCGAGCGGGCGTGTTCCTCGTGCTCGGTGAGCAGATCGAACAGCAGCGTGCCCAGGCCGGCCCGGTTCAGCGCGGTCGCCACGTAGCGGTTGCGCGGGCTGTGTCGACTGCTGCCGCTGCCGTGCGCGAAGACGACGACGCGTTCGGCTCCTGCGGGCAGGCTCAGGTGTCCCGGAAGCCGCATGGGTCCGACCTGTAGCGGTAGCTCGACGTCGTGGTTCGCGACCCTCTCCGCTTCGGCGTTCGCCTCGGGCGGCGACTGCGCACGGCGGGCAATGGCCCGGTCGAGGCATTCGACCACCTCCTCGTCGGTGGTCTGGGAGAAGTCCGCGTAGAACTGTCCGACCGCCAGGAAACCGACCGGGTTGTGCAGGCAGACCACCTCGTCGGCGTCCCGCTCGGGTCCCTGCCCCCAGCCGGCCGGTGCGACCGGTACGGCGAGCACCACGTGCGCCGCACCTCGATCCCGAGCGGCGCGGCAGGCCGCGCGGGCGGTGGATCCGGTCGCGATGCCGTCGTCGACGACCACGACGGTTCGGCCGCCGAGTTCCAGGGGCGGCCGTTCGCCCCGGTAGCGCCGGGCACGCCGTTCCAACAGGTCCCGTTCTCGCCGTTCGATCTCCGCCAATTCGGCCTTGGAGACACCCGAGGCCCGCACGACGTGGTCGTTGAGGACGGTGACCCCCTCTTCGGCGACGGCGCCCATGCCCAGTTCCGGTTGGAAGGGGACGCCCAGTTTCCGCACCAGGCACACGTCCAATGGGGCGCGGAGCACCTCGGCCACCTCGGCGGCCACCGGCATCCCTCCCCGGGCCAGGCCGAGCACGATCAGGTCCTCGTTCTCGTCCCTGTCCCTGGAGGCCGCCAGGTGTTCCGCCAGCTTTCGTCCCGCGTCGACACGATCGGTGAAGAGCACAACTTCTTCTCCTTCCGGGCACCGGTCCCGGACGGATGGGCGGCGGGGAACCGTCTGTCGAACCCGCCTGCCGAATCCGTCTCCCCCGCTCCTTCGATTCTCCGATGTCCGCGGCCGAAGCGCCCGCCGTCCCCTGCCCGGCACGGCCTCCCCTCCGCGACGACACCGGAGCCCCCGAGCGGGTCGCCGGGCGGCTCGCCCCGCCATCGAGGTGCTCGCGGAGAGACAGTGGAAGGGGCTACCGGACGGTGGGCCGTTCGGCGGGCCGACCAAGACGTCCACATCCGCAGTCGACCGTCCGCCGTCCCATTTCGCCACGCGGCGCGATCGCGACTGCGATCGTCCCGCAGGAAGGAGACGTCGGATGAACGCCGACACGGCGCGGACCCGCCGGGCGGACCGTTCCTGGGTGGTCGCCCGCCCGGGGCCGATGGAGAGCCGGCCCCTCGATCTCGTCCAACGTGAGCCGAGCCCGCCGGATCCGGGTGAGGTTCTGGTGCGGGTCGAGGCGTGCGGCGTCTGTCGTACGGATCTACACCTCGCGGAGGGCGACCTGGCGCCCCACCGGGCGAACACCGTCCCCGGCCACGAGGTGGTCGGGGAGGTCGAGGCCGTCGGGCCGCGCTCGACGCGATTCGCCCCCGGCGATCGGGTCGGGATCGCGTGGCTTCGCCACACGTGCGAGCGCTGTCGGTACTGCCGATCGGGAGCGGAAAACCTGTGCCCCGCCTCGCGCTACACCGGCTGGGACGCCGACGGAGGTTTCGCCGACCGGGCGGTGGTGCCCGAGGACTACGCGTACGCCTTGCCGGCGAGCGCCGACGCCGAGCGCCTGGCACCGCTGCTGTGCGCGGGCATCATCGGCTACCGCGCGCTGCTCCGCGCCGATCTGCCGCCCACCGGTGGCAGGTTGGGCATCTACGGCTTCGGCGCATCGGCTCACCTCGCCGCGCAGGTCGCGCTCGCGCGGGGCGCCCGCGTCCACGTGATGACCCGTTCCGAACAGGCCCGCCGACTGGCCCTCGAACTCGGCGCCGCCTCGGCCGGCGACACCCGTGCCGCGCCGCCGGAGCCGCTGGATTCCGCCATCGTGTTCGCGCCGGTCGGCGACATCGTGCCCGTCGCGCTCGCCGCGCTCGACCGTTCCGGAACCCTGGCCGTCGCGGGCATCCACATGACCGACATCCCGCCACTCGACTATCAGCGGCACCTCTTCCACGAACGCACCTTGCGCAGCGTTACCGCCAACACCCGGCACGACGGCGTCGAATTCCTTCGCCTGGCGGCCGAGATCGACCTGCGGGTGACGACGACGCCCTATCCGATGAGCCATGCCGACCGAGCCCTCGCGGACCTGGCGGCCGACCGCGTCCACGGCGCAGCGGTCCTGATCCCGGACTGACCGCGGCGGAGCGGGCTGATGTGGTGTGCGTTCCGGCCCGACCCGTAGCCTGGTCGCACGGGTGACCGCCTGAAGAGAGCGGGGCAGAGCGTGTCGAGTGTGCTTCTGATCGTGTTGCTCTGTGTTTTCGGACCGATCGTGGTCGGGCTTGTGTTCGTCGCGCTGATCGGCGCGACGTTCGGACGTCGTGCCCGGGCAGGACGTCGGGCCGGCCGCTACACCTCTCGTCCCGGGAACTCCTCGAGCAACTGGTGATGTCGGAACTCCGCATCGGCCCGGAACTCGCGCCGGATGCGTCGGCGCCCACGGCCCGGCGGAACTCTCCGAAGTGCCTTCCGGGCAAGCCGTCCTCTGCAATCCTTGGAACACGCGCGACGGGTGGCGCCGAGGGGGATGTGTGGCGAACGTGCGTTCTTTCGTGCGGAGTTACTGGCCGCTCGCGGCCGTACCGGTCGTGGCGCTGGTCCTCGACGCGGTCCTGGCCTGGCGCGGCCAGGCCTGGAGCCTGTCGGACTGGGCCTCCAGCGTGGTGCTCGGCGCCGTGGTCACCGTCACCGTCGGCATCCTGCTCGCCCGTCGCCAGACTCTGATCCAGGAAGCGCTGGCCGACCTCGAACTTATCGAGAAGGTGGCGGTGTTGTCCGCCGGGGTACCCGGCCTGCGGACCCGCTCGCCCGCCGGCGAGATCATCCGCGCATGCTACGACGCCCGCTCGGGCATGGCCCTGCTGCCGCTGGCGCGAACCACCATGCAAACCGAGTACCTGGAAACCGTCCGCGCCGTCCTCGATCAGATCGAGCGCCGCCTGGCCGGCTCGCTCGAACCCCACGCCACCTGGAGCACCGACGACTGGGACCGCTTCCACACCGTGGTACTGCGCCTGGCCGAAAGCGCGCAGGCCGCCGCGGACCGGTCCACGACCGTGCGGGACCACTGGAGCAGCACGATCGACCCGGCGACTCGTCGGCTGTCCGCCCTCACCGGCACCCGGGTGCCCTTCGGCGCGTTCCGCCACCACTACACCCAGGGCCCCGACCGCATCCGGGTGCATCTCGACTGGGACCGACTCGCCGGACTCGTCGGCGACAACGACGGTGCGGTGCGGATCGAGCGCGTGCTCACCACGATGGAACCCCGCGACCTGGCGGCTCTGGCCCACTACCGCACACCCTGGTACCACGATCCGGCGTCCCCGGCCGGCGGCGAGGTCGGCTACGACGACCCCGCGGCCCACCCGATCCCGCACACCCGGGTGGCCCGCGACGGCATCCTCCTGGAACCCGAACGCGAAGCGCGGATCACCGCGGTCAAGCACTGGTACTCCGAGCAGGCCATCACCGGCGCCATCCACCTCACCCTGGCGACCTACGCCGCCGCGCCCGACCGCATCCTGGTCCTGGACGGCAACCACCGCCTGGCCGCCCTGGCCCGCCTGGTCAAGGAGGGCTGCCCCGCCACGATCACCGAGTTCCGCATCACCGGCGCCGCAGGCGTACTCCCGCCCCTGATCCCGGACTTGACCCACCACCTCGTCGGGCAAACCCCCTGAGCTCGGAGGACGCCGACGACCGGGCAAAGCCCTGCCTTCGCCTACTTGCGGGTGTGCTCGGGCGGCCGAATACCGAAGGTCGCAGACGAATCACCTTCCGCGAGCCGGGTAGTCGTGCATATGTGCCGGCGTACCCCCGTGGTCGGCACGCGCGGCCCGACGCTCGTTCACCCCCGTCCGGCCGTCGGGCCGCGTCCCCTCTCGGGTCGCAGCTGCGCCGCGCCGCCCGTTGTTGCCGGGCCCACCGTTCGCCTGCCGGGATCCCCGAGGGGCGCCGTGGCCGATCCGCACTGTCAGTCGATGATGGCGGTGGCCTCGATCTCGACCAGGTGGTCGGGGATGTCCAGGGCGGCAACTCCCAGCAGGGTGCCCGGCGGTACCGGGGTGACGCCGAGCTTCGCGGCGGCTCGGGCGGCTCCCTCCCTGAACAGGGGCAGCTTGTCGGGGGTCCAGTCGACGACGTGGACGGTCAGCTTCGCCACGTCGTCGAAGGACGCGCCGACACCGGCCAGGGCGGTGCCGATGTTGAGGTAGCACTGCTCGACCTGCGCCGCGAGATCACCTGCGCCGACGGTGGCCCCGTCGGCGTCCCAGGCGACCTGCCCGGCGATGAAGATCAGCTTCGATCCCGTCGCGACCGACACCTGCCGGTACGCATCGACGACCGGCAGTCCGACGGGGTTCACCAGGGTCACAGCCATACCGAATCCGCTCTCTCGTAGTTACTCGAGAACTGTAGGAGAGTGTGGGCTGACCTGGAAGAACGCACTTTTCGGTGACTGAGGAACCTCCTGGTGACCAAGCAGCTCACGGGCTCACCCGACGAAGCAGACCCGCAGTGCGCGGCCTCCCTCGAGCATGCGGGCCGTGGCGACGGGAAGGCGCGCGAATCGGCGTCGCGAGCCGCTCGCCCGAGGGGTGCGGGGCCGAGGCTAGGCGGTGTTGAGTCGGCTACGGGCGTCGGGACGCAGGGCGAACACCCTGGCCTGGTTGGCGACCATGCCGGACTGCATGGCGATGTCGAGCACCAGGGTGCCGAGTACCAGGGCGGCCAGGCCGACTGCGCCACCCCGGGAGCCCACGGCCAGGACGGCGGCGGAGGCGAGCACGCCGAGCATGCAGACCAGGTTGACCGGGTCGGGCTGCGGCCTGTTGTTGATGCCGTGGGTGTTCGCGCACAAGCCCGCGCCGCCGGTGAGCCCGGAGGAGTCGCCGACGCTGATGTATCCCAGTCGCGGGGTGGCGACGCTGTGGGCGCGGGCGCCGGTCGTGGACACGAAAGCGCTCGTATCGCTGGTGGGAGCGCCCGAGGCCGGACTGCTCGCCGCCCTCGAAGAGCCGCTTCCCACGGTCGAATTGGCCCGCCGCCTCAGGGTCACCCCGAGTGCGGTCTCCCAGCATCTGCGCGTGCTGTACGCCACGGGGCTGGTCGCCCGGGCACGCGCCGGCCGGCAGGTCCTGTATCGGCGCAGCCCGCTCGGGGACGAACTGGTCGGCGGGTCCCGGTCGGCGTGATGCGTGACGGTCTCCCGAGCACCTCGCGCACGCCGGCTGCGGCCCGACGGCCGTCGGCGGGTGCTCGGGAGACCGAGGGTTACGCCTTGGGTCCCTGCTGGATCCGGACCATGTTGCCGGAGGGGTCGCGGAAGGCGCAGTCGCGGGGGCCCCAGTCCTGGTCGATGGGCTCCTGCAGCACTTCGGCGCCGGAGGCCCGCACCCGTTCGAAGGTCGCGTCGACGTCGTCGGTGCTGAAGACGGTCATCGGCAGGACGCCCTTGGTGAGGAGTTCCTGCAGGGTGTCTCCGTCGGCCTGGGACCGGCCCGCGTGAGGTGCCGACAGCACGATTTCCAGGCCCGGTTGGGTGGGACTGCCGAGGGTGACCCAGCGGAATCCGTCGGAGGCGACGTCGTTGCGGACTTCGAGGCCGAGGCCGTCGCGGTAGAACGGGAGCGCCTCGTCGGGGTCGTTGACGGTGATGTGGCAATACTGGAGTGCGATGCTCATGCCGCCCACGTTAGGCGGCGTCGCCTCGGCCTGCTTCTCGAATCCTGCTCGGATTTCTCGTCGGGCGGGTGTGTACCTTCGCCACGCATGCGGGCATCGCCGCTGGGGCGTGGTGCTCGCGGTTGCGGTACGCGCTGGGGGTCTCGCCGGTGATCTCGGTGAACCGTGAGCTGAACGAGCCGAGCGAGGTACAGCCGACCGCCATACAGGCGTCGGTCACGCTCATTCCCCCGCGCAGCAGGGCCATCGCCCGCTCGATGCGGCGCGTCATCAGGTAGCTGTACGGCGTCTCGCCGTAGGCCGCCCGGAAGCGGCGCGAGAAGTGCCCCGGGGACATGAGCGCACGGCGGGCCATCGTCGGCACGTCGAGCGGCCGGGCGTACTCGCGGTCGATCAGATCCCGCGCACGGCGCAGGTGAGCGAGGTTGGCGAGTTCTTCCGGGGTCATGCGTCGACGCTAGCACCGTCCGGCGACATGGCCCCGACCTGCGGGAACGGGCGGCGGGGCGGCGGCCGGCCGGACCCGGCCGGGGGCGACGAGCACCCGGGGTCCGTACTCGTGCGGGGTGCTTCGCGCCGGTTCCCGCCGACCGGCGGGAAATTGGCCGAAGTCGGCGTAGGAAATCGCGGGGGGTTCGGGCTGAATGGGGGAGTGTCGGACTCGGCGTCGACGCAGATGACGACCGGGCCGGTCCCGCGTACCTGCACTCCGCTGCCGCACACGCACTCCCGCCGCTCATGAAGGAGTCCGACCATGTCCCTTTCCCGCCTGTGCCCTTCCCGCGTTTCCGATTCCGGCGATGCCGATTCCCGCGTATCCGACGTGTCCAAGCTCGCGGTCCGATTGCTGGCCGCCGCCACCTGTGCCGTCGCGGCCGTGGGCACGATGGCCCCGGTCGCCGGTGCCGCGCCGGGTGCGGTCGCGGGTACCAGGTCGCTGGAGGTGTTATGGGCCGAGGCGCACCCGGCGTGGCTTCCGGTGCAGAACGGCACGCTGACGATCGGTGGCACGTACACGTGCACCGACCCCGCCGGAACCAGCGTGCCGATCTCCTTCACGTCCCTGCAGATCATGCCGACCGCGCTGCCGTCCGGCGCGGGCAACCTGCCCTGCGGCCCCGGTGTCGTCGGCGCGTACTGGGAACTCACCAGCTTTCCCACTGCCGATGTGCACCACGGGTACGTCAGCGTCTTCGTCACCTTCCAGGGCGCGACCGTGCCCCCGAAGCAACTGACCGCGTAGCGGCCGGTCCACCTGCCCGCCGGCCGGTCTCGCGGCGGCGTGGGCGATCCGCCGGGGCCCGCCGCCCGGGTGGGCGGAGGGTGAGCGGTGCGCCGGGCCGGTCGCGGCTCAGGGCGCCGGTGCGTCCTCCGCCGGTGGGGTCGCGGTGCCGACCGAGAGGAGCTTTTGCGCCAGGGCGCGGGCTCGGGTCGCGAGTTCGGGAGGGTCGAGGATCTCGAAGTCGTGTCCGAGCATGACGACGTGCAGGAGGATGGCGTCGAGGGATCCGGCACCGCTGAGCACCTCGCAGCGCTCGTTTCCGCGTGGTCGTACGACCGCCGCCGAGGCCGAGATCCGGGTACGGACCGTGTCGGCCGACGCGTGCACGAGCAGGCGTACCCGGTGCGGGTAGACCCGATTGGCCACGCCCTCCTGGACGTAGGCGGCCGCGTCGGGCGCGCTGCGCGGGTGGTAGCGCCAGGTGCGCGCCGCGACATCGGTCATGCGGTCGACGCGGAAGGTGCGCCAGTCGTCGCGATCGAGGTCGTAGGCGAGGAGGTACCAGCGGCGATCGGAGGCGACCAGGCGGTAGGGCTCGACCCGTCGCCGGCGTACCGCGGTCCCGGACGGATAGTCGAAGCCTGCCTCGACCTCGTCGCGGCAGGCTGCGGCAAGTGTCATGAGCGTCGAGGGGTCGATCGGCGTGGGGGCGGCGCCGAAGGATTCCACCGAGGCGGAGAGCGCGCGCACCTCGTGTCGTAGCCGGGTGGGCAGTACGCGGTCGAGTTTGCTCAGGGCCCGCAGCGCGGCGTCGCCTGCGCCGGGGACCGCTCCGGCGGCACCGGCGATGAGCGAGACCACGGTGGCGATCGCCTCCTCGTCGTCGAGCAGCAGCGGCGGCAGGTCCGTGCCGGGGCCCAGTCGGTAGCCGCCGCCGATCCCCGGGTCGGCGTGTACCGGGTAGCCGAGTGTGCGCAGTCGTTCGACGTCGCGCCGTACGGTTCGCGCGGTGACGCCGAGGCGGCCGGCGAGCTCGGGGCCGGTCCAGGCCCGACGCTGTTGCAGCAGGCCCAGGAGGGTGAGCACTCGCTCGGTCGTGCGTAGCTCGTCGCCGTTTGCCGCGTCCATGGCGCCCACCCTGGCAGAGATTGCGGACCGAAACGGTCCGCATGTGGTGTCAGGGTGGTCCGGGGCGACGAGGAGTACTCGTGGTCGACGAAACTCGTCACGCAGCCACGACCGACCCCATCACGAACCCCGTCGCGACATCCGCCACGAACGAACGGAGCGAGCCGATGAGCCGCCACATCCAGGTCACCTTCGACGCCCACGACCCGCGGGCGTTGTCGTCCTTCTGGCGCGACGTGCTCGGATACGTCCACCCCGGGCCGCCCGGGGTGGACGTGCCCGAGGGCGGCGACCCGCTGTCCGCGTGGGACGACTTCCTGGCGCGGATCGGCGTACCCGAGGAGCAGCGCAACACGCGCTCGGCCATCGAGGATCCGGAGGGGCACGGTCCGCGGGTGTTCTTCCAGCAGGTACCGGAGGGCAAGGTCGCCAAGAACCGCGTGCACCTGGACGTGCGGGCGGCTCCCGGACTCCGGGGGGAGGAGCGGATGGCGGCGCTGGAGGCCGAGTGCGCGCGGCTGGTGGCGCTGGGGGCGACGCGGGTGCACCGCGAGGAGCCCGCTCCACCGTTGGGTACGGGCCACATCGTGATGGCCGACCCCGAGGGCAACGAGTTCTGTCTGGACTGACGGGACTGATCGGACTGACCGGCCGACCGGGCCGACCGAGCCGACCGAGCCGACCGGGCCGAGCGGACTCACCGAACCGAGCGGACCGGTCGGAATCCAAGCGGAACCGACCGGGACTGCCGCGGGGATGGCGCCGACTCGGGACGCGGCTCCCGGTGCCCCCGGCCCGGCGACGCCTTGCCGGGCCGGGGGCTTCCGGGAACGAGGTGGAGGGTCGGCCCCGGCAAGCTGTGCGGGGATGTCGAACTCGTCCGGTTGCCCGACGTGTTCGTGCCGCGCAGGGTGCCGGGCGACGATGCCGGGCCACCGTTGTCGGGGCCACGCTCGTCGGCCGGAGCTGTGCCTTGCCCCGTCGCGGGGGTGGGCGTCTCCTACCGGGGGTTCGGCCCGGGGGCTTCGCCGGTGCGGGTGGGTGAGTTGCGGGCCAGTTCGGTGCGGTTGGCCACACCGAGCTTGGCGTAGGCGTGTGCGAGGTGGGTCTTGACGGTGCCGCGTCCGATGAAGAGTTCGGCCGCGATCTGCGGATTGCTGAGTCCGCGGATGGCGAGTTCGGCCACCGAGCGTTCGGCCGGGGTGAGGCCGGCCCAGCCCGTCGCCGGCCGGGTGCCGCGGCGGCGTTCCCGAAGTGCGCGCTCCGCCGCCTGGTCCAGGGTCAGGGCGCGGCCTCGGTCCAGTGCCGTGGCGAATGCGGGTCCGTCCGGCAGGGGCGGTCGGGCAGCGAGGTAGTCGGTCTCGCGGCGGGCTCGCTCCGCTGCGCCGAGGAGCAGTCCGGTCTGCTCGGGTGTGCCGGCCAGGGCTGCCAGCGCCTCCAGGCTGTCGATGCAGCCGAGGACCAGGCCGTGCCGGAGGCGGATGCGCAGGGCGTCCCGATGCAGGGCGGTCGCCGCCGTCGGATCCTCGGTGGCGGTCAGCTGTGCCCGCTCCGCCAGTGCGACGGCCCCCAGTTGTGGCATCGCGGCGAGGGTGGGGGACGACTCGGCCAGTTCCAACCGCCGCCGAGCGCCTGCCGGGTCGCCGGCGAGCCGCAGCGCGGCCGCGTGGGTGAGCAGGAGATCGGGTGTGATCGCATGTCGTTCCCGATCGCACCAGTGCAGCGCCTGCGTCGCGGCTCCCCGCCACAGCGCGACCTGGGCGCGGGTCGCTGACCAGCCGGGAACGTAGGGGGCTGTGGAAGCCTCGTCGATCACCCGCTGCAACTCGTCGAGGATCGCCTCGGCCTCGTCCGGTCGACCGCGCAGGGCGACGATGCGCGCCAGCCCCCAGGCCGCGGTGCCGATCCGGACGAAATCGTGCAGTGGGGCGGCGGCGTCCCTGGCGCGGATGGCGGTTCGCTCGGCTGCGACCAGGTCCCCGATGTGGGTTCGGCCGACGGCCAGGGCGGCGAGCCCGGTGGTGGCGATGGCCCGGTCGCCGCGCCGGAGCAATGCGGTTGCGGACCGTTCGAGTCGGTCGAAGGCGGCGGCGTGGTCTTCGCCGAGTTGGTCGATCAGGCCGACGAGTACACCGGCGGCGTCGCGGCTGAAGTCGTCGCCGCCGGCCTCGGCTTCGTGATGCGTACGCAGGGCGAGTTCGCGTGCGGCGGCGAGGTCGGTGTGGAGCAGGCCGATGGCGACCAGTTGTTGCGCGAGCAGCGTGGTGCCGAGGTCGCCGGCCTCCCGGCCGAGTGCCGCGGCGCGTTCGGCGGCGGCGAACGTTTGCGGGTCGGGTTGTACGACCTCGCCGATCAGGGCGAGGGAGACCAGTACGCGGGCCTGGAGCGCGTCGTCGTTGCCCGGGTCGAGGTCGGCGGCGCGGCGGAGCAGGTGCAGCCCGGTGCGGTCGCCGGTGAGGTGCCACCACCATGCCGCCTCGACGCACAGGCGACGGCCGAGGTCGGGGTCGCCGCCGGCCAGGCACCACCGGGCCGCGGCCGGTAGATCGGACCGGAATTCCCGGACACGTTCGCGCCACCGGTCCTTGTCGGTGGCGGCCAGTGGTCGAAGGGCCCGGAGCAGGTCGAGGTGTGCTTGGGCGTGCCGTCGGCGGGCCCGGGTCTCCTCGCCGGCTTCGCGCAGTCGGGCCAGCGCGTACTCGGCGACGACGCCGAGCATGCGGTGTCGTGCGCGGGGGCCGGAGACGTCGCAGACGACCAGGGATTTGTCGATCAGGCCGCGCAGTGCGCGCAGCAGGGCGTCGATGGTGTGGTCCTCGTCGGACAGTGCCCGGACGGCGTCGATGCCGAAGTGTCGGAACGGGGCGAGTCGGCGCAGCAGGACACGTTCGTCGCCGGTGAGGAGCCGGTGGCTCCAGTCCATCGAATCGGTCAGGGTGCGTTGCCGGAAGGGGGCCGAGGGTCGGCCGCCCTCCGGTAGCGGGTGGTCGGCGTCGGGGTCGAGCATCGCCGCGATCTCGTGGAGGGAGAGGGTGCCGGCCCACGAGGCCGTCAGTTCCAGGGCGAGCGGCAGTCGGTCGAGGCGATCGCAGATGCGGCGGGCCGCGGTGCGTGCGGCGGTGTCGGTGGGGTCGGCGTCGGCGCGTTCCAGGAGCAGGTCGATCGCCTCGGTCAGGACCATCGGGGTCAGTCGCCAGACGCGTTCCCCGGTGATGCCGAGGGGTTCGCGGCTGGTGGCCAGAACGGTGAGGCGGGGGCATCGTCGCAGGGCGACCTCGACGAACGCGGCGGCGCCGGCGCGTACCTGTTCGCAGTTGTCGATCACGACCAGGGTCGGGCCGTCGGCCAGTGCGGCGGCCACGGCGGCCGGATCCGAACGCGGTACGGGTACGGCGAGTGCCTCGGCGACGCGCTGGGTGACGTGGTCGTCGTGGGACGCCTCGGACAGGTCCACCCACACGGCGTCGTCACCGGCGCTCTCCCGCGCGGCTCGGATCGCCAGCCGGGTCTTGCCGCAGCCGCCCGGGCCGGCCAGCGTGAGCAGTCGACTGCCGGTCAATGCCTGGAGGATCGACTCCAGTTCGTCGGCCCGGCCGACGAACGACGACAAGTCCGCGGGGAGGTGGATCACCATGGTCGAGGAGTTTGCCACCCGGCTTGCGCAAGGTCCGCGGGGTGGGGTGGGGAAGGTCTGCCACCCGGGTGCCGAAGATCTGCCATCTGGCAGATGTTCCGGTTCGGCTCGGCGTCCACGATGGAACCACACCGAGCGGGAAAACCGGGATCGAGGAGAACGACCATGGGCGAGACGACGACGCTGCACACGGGTGGACGCACCGTGGTGGCGAACTTCACCATTTCGCTGGACGGATATGTGACCGGCCCGGGCGGCGAGGCCGACATGGGCTGGATCGGTCGGCATGCGGTGAGCGACCAGGCGCGGGAGATCCTGACCCGGATCGTCAACGGGGCAACCACGGCGCTGCTGGGCCGGAAGAACTACGAGGGGTTCGGTGGCTTCTGGCCGGCGGTCGGCCGGGACGAGAACGCCGATCCGCGTGACCGTGCGTACGGGCGGTGGCTGGACGAGGTGGAGAAGGTGGTGTTCTCCACGACCCTGACCGAGGCGAACTGGACCGGCGCCCGGATCGTCGACGGCGATCCGGCGGAGGTGGTGCGGCAGTTGCGCGGTCGCAACGGCGGGGACATCGTGATCCAGAACAGCATGAGCCTGATCCGCGCGCTGCTGGCGGCGGACGAGGTGGACCGGATCTGCATGATGTTGTGCCCGGAACTCTCCGGCGGCGGCGCCGTGTTGTTCGACAAGGGCTTCCCGTCGACGTCGTGGAGCCTGACCAATGTGACCAGCACCGACACCGGGGCCGTGGTATTGACCTACGACCGACTGCGGGCGACGGCGCCTACGGCGGACGTGGCCGGGGAGAACTGAGAGGCCTGGCGGTCGGTGCGCTGCGATTCGCCGGGCCGGTCCGGGGCTGGGACGGGGCGCGGGAGGCGGTGTCGTACAGGCCGCCGCCTCCGCAGGGCGGCGTCCTGGGCATGGCCGAACTGTCGCGGGACCTGGCTCGGCGCAGACCGACCGCTCCGTTCAGGTGCCATGCCTTCAGTGTCACATCGCGCCGACCCGCCCGGCGGCGCCGTGGGGGCCCTGCCATTACCCCGAAGAGCCCGGTCTGCCACCAGGGGTGAAACGGCGTGAAGGTGGATACACGACGACACGACGGCCGCAAGGCAAAGGTACGAAAGAAGGGGATCCGATGCGCCGCATCAAGCTGCGCGACCCGGACGTTTCCCGGATCGGTCTCGGCGCGATGGGGATGTCCCACGGATACACCGGCTCCGGGACGGACGAGGCGGAGTCCGTTCGTACCCTGCACCGCGCCCTGGAGCCGGGCGTCACCCTGATCGACACGGCCGAGATCCACGGTCCGTACACCAACGAGGAACTGCTCGGCCGAGCCCTCAAGGGCCGCCGCGACCAGGTCGTACCGGCGACGAAGCTCGACAGACAGGAAACCCGATGCGGAACGTCACCCTGAACAACGGCGTCGCGATGCCGATCCTCGGCTTCGGCGTCTACCAGATTGCGCCGGAGCGGACCGAGCAGGCCGTCTCCGAGGCGCTGGCCGTCGGATACCGACTGCTCGACACCGCCGCCGCGTACGGAAACGAGGAGGCGGTCGGCCGCGCCATCAAGAGCAGCGGCATCGCACGCGGGGAACTGTTCGTCACCACCAAGCTGTGGATCCAGGACGCTCCCGCACAGCAGAACACCCGGCGTGCCTTCGAGACGTCGCTGACCAAGCTCGGCCTGGACTACCTCGACCTCTACCTGATGCACCAGCCCTATGGCGACGTCTACGGCCAGTGGCGAGCCATGGAGGAACTGACCCGCGAGGGCCGGGCCAAGGCGATCGGCGTCGCCAACTTCCACCCCGACCGGTTGATCGACCTCATCGTCAACAACGACGTCACGCCGGCTGTCGACCAGATCGAGACCCACCCGTTCTTCCAGCGCATCGCCGACCAGGAGCTCATGCGTGCACACCGGGTCCGGATCCAGTCGTGGGGCGGGTTCGCCGAGGGCCGCAACAACCTGTTCACACACCCGCTCCTGAGCGAGATCGCCGACAAGCACGGCAAGTCCGTGGCGCAGGTCGTGCTGCGCTGGTTGACCCAGCGTGGCGTGATCGCGATCCCCAAATCGGTGCACGCGGAACGCATGGCGGAGAACATCGACATCTTCGACTTCGAACTCACCGACGAGCAGATGGCGGCGATCGCCACCCTGGAGACCGGAGCGTCGCTGTTCTTCGACCACCGCGACCCGGAGATGGTCGCGTGGCTCGCCAAGCGGCGCTTGGACGCCTGAGTCGGCGTAGGCAACCGGAGCGGGCGTACACGGGAGCCGGCTTGCCTGCCGAGACAGGCATGTGCGAGCCTCCTGTACGTCATCTCCCGACCCCGAAGGGGCTGATCGTGACACTCGGCATGGTTCTCGGCGACCTCTCCTCTCGCGCTTCGACGCGGGAGCGGTAGCCCCTACCTGCCCTGATACGCGAACCCGTGCCGTGGCACGGGCCGTTTGCGCCGGTCCTCTGCTTCCCGGCTCCTCTCGTCGAAGTGCTCTTCGTGCCCCGCATGTTCGATCACGAGGAGTACGTGATGTCCACGATCCACTGGACCGACGCCGTCGACGCCATTCGGTCCGCTCGATGGCATTCCGAGAGCGCGACCCGCCTCCCCGACCGGGTCACCGCGGCGGACGACCGCATGAAAGCCGACACGGCCTACCGCCTGGCCTGCGAGGGAACCGCCCTGCTGTGGCGGGGCGACTTCCACGACGCACGACGACTCCTGCAGGCGATGAGCCGCCGCATCGACCGCAAACCGCCCCGGCAAGGTGCCGGTCCGGCCGAGTCCTTCCACCTGTACCGCCGAGCCCGCGGCCATCGTGCCCGCGTACTGGCTCGGCTGCTGGTCCTGTTGGACGGCGACCACCGCCTGGACCTGCGCAGAGCCCCCGATGTGCGCAGGGCCTGCGCCGAAGCGTACGGTCCGCCGTCCGAGCCGACGGCGGTCTCGCTCACGGAGCTGCTGGGTGTGATCGGGGCGCATCAGTGGCGTACGAAGGGCGTGGAGGTACCGGCCCTCGGCGCTCGAATTCACCCGCACTACGGCGTGTTCTCCCCGGTCAGAGGCGAATACGTGGATCTGGTCGCGCGGACGCCACTGCCCGTGGGCACAGGCCGGCATCGCGCGGATTGCCGGACCGCGTTCGACCTCGGGACCGGCACAGGGGTACTCGCGGCCGTCCTGGCCCACCGGGGAGTCGGCCGCATCGTGGCCACGGACATCAGCCCGCGGGCCCTGGCCTGCGCACGCGAGAACGTCGACCGACTGCACGTCACCGGCCGCGTCGACATCGTGGGCCCCGGCCTGTTTCCCGACGGGCGCGCGGAGTTGGTCGTCTGCAACCCGCCCTGGATTCCGGCCAGGCCCACGTCCGCCGTGGAACAAGGCGTCTACGACCCGGAAAGCAGCATGCTCCGCGATTTCCTGAACGGACTCGCCACGCATCTCGAACCCGGCGGTGAAGGATGGCTCGTCCTGTCGGATTTGGCCGAGCACCTCGGACTCCGCACGCGCAGCGACCTGTTGGCCGGCATCGAGGCGGCCGGCCTGCACGTGCTGGACCGGATCGACACCAGACCCCGGCATCCGCGAGCCGGGGACCGGGCCGATCCGCTCCACGCCGCCCGCGCCGCAGAGATCACCTCGCTGTGGCGCCTGGCCGGAGGTTGACGTTCGGCGCCGAAGGGAAACGGATCGGACGGGGCGAAGATCGGGCCGACAGCGTGCCGGGACGGCGGCTCGTGCCCGAATTGCACCGCCGGGTCGGCTCACCTTCAGCCATCACGTCTTCCAGGCGTCGCACGTCGGTGAACGCCCCTGCCGGTAGCGGGCGTTCGGTGATCCGAGGGATCCGGGTCACGGGTCGGCCGCGATCGGGGAGTGATTCGAATTCGTCGCTGCCGGGCGGGGCGAGGGCGACCTAGGGTCTGTCTTCAATCCCGCGTCGTGGTGCTCGGCGCGGGATCGAAGACAGGCCCTGGGCTCGCTCCGGCTGAGGGGGATCCATGCGAGAAGCCGAAATCGCTTGTGGATGTGCCGACTTCAGGCGGATTCCCGAGGCGGTTGCGCAGTGGTGGACGCACGTCCTGGTGTGGGTCGCGGTCGCGGCCGTGATTCTGCTGGTCCTGCTCGCGGCCGGGATCGTGGCGATCCGGGCAGGCGGCGACACCGCGGCGGGGCTGCCCGACCGCTCACGAGGTCTTGCGGACGAACCCCCGGACGACCAGGTCGCCGATGCCGAAGGTCGTCTTTCCTTCTTCACCTGGCACGACGGCCACCCCGACCCCGGAGATGACAGGCCCCGGGGTGCGGCGACCTCCGACACCACGAACGACCAGTCGTAGGCGAAGCGGTCGGCGGTCGACGAGTCGAGGGGGCGAAGTCATCGGCGACTGCCGCGTCTACGTCCCCGTGACTCCGTCGATGCCTTCACGAAGGAGATCGGCATGACCGTTGTGTCGCGCGTATTCCTCGATCATGTGCACCATGATCCAGCGCAGAGAAATCCCGGAGCCGCCCAGCGATTCGGCGTCCTGTTGTGACAGCCGGCCGGAGTCGTCCAGCGATGCGGTGGTGATGAGTTCACGGCTTCGAGCGATTTCGCCCTGCCAGACGGCGATCACCTCGTCGAGTCTCCGGTCGGGTTGAAGGGTGAAGCCGTCGGCGCCGCTGTCGTCGAAGACCGGGGGCACATCCCGGCCCGCGAACACGCGTTGGAACCAGTTGCGTTCGACTTCCGCCATGTGCTGGACAAGACCCAGAAGTGTCATCGACGAGGATGCCGTCGAGGCCAGACGTAATTGATCGTCCTCGAGGCCGGAGCACTTGAGAGCCAGGGTGCCTCGGTGAAAGTCGAGCCAGGCATCCAGCATGGCGCGCTCATCGGCGTACGCGGGTGGGATCACGCGTCCATCCGGTGTCGTGGTCATGGTCCAACCCTGGCATGGGCCGCCGACGTTCCGACAGACCCAGGGAGCACGCTCCCGCCCGCCCCTGCTCCGGGTGCGCCACGAGGCGGCGCGCGCGCCCCCGCGCCCTCACGCCTCCGCGTCCCCGTGCCCCGCGCCCCGTGCCCCGTGCCTCCGTGTTCCGGCGCCGGTTGCGTTGCGGCGTCCGGTCTGGGACAGTCGTTCAATTACTAATGAAGTTAGCAATCTCGTGAGGTATATATGGAGCCCCCAAAGCCCCCGAAGCCCCCGGGGCGCGCCGGACCCGCGCCGCGCGTCCCGAGCGCGCGACTCGGCCCGCGCCCGATCGCCGTCACGGTCCTGCTCCTGACGTTGGTCTTCGTCGGTGCCGTCTTCGCGCTGGGCCCCTCCGAGGCGAACACCCCCGGCGCGGACGGGGCCAATCTGCCCGCGTCGTCGCAGTCCGCCAAGGCCGCGAAGATCGTCGACGGGCCCACCGGCGGCGGCCGGACCCCGGTGCTCGTCGTCTACAGCCGCGCCGACGGCAGCGCGCTCACCGAGGCCGATCGGGCCGTGATCGGCGGACGGGCGGCGCCGCTCGGCGCGGTCGGCCTCGACGGGGTCCCGGCCGAGGCGGTGTTCGACCCCAAGGGCACCGTGGCCACCGTGCCGGTACCGGTCTCCGACAAGCTGGAGGGCAAGGACAACGACAGGCTCGTCGCCACGGTGCGCAAGGTCGCGTCCGACGGCGTGCACAGGCCGTTGCGGGTGCAGGTCACCGGGGGTCCGGCGGTCTCCGCCGACCTGACCAAGGTGTTCGACGGCGCGGACGTCACCCTGCTGGTGGTGACCGCACTGGTCGTCGCCGTGCTGCTGCTGGTCACCTATCGCAGTCCGGTGCTGTGGTTGGTGCCGTTGGTCGTGGTGGCGATCGGCGACCGCCTCGCCACCGTCGTCGTGGGCGCGCTCGCGCCGAAGGTCGACGTCGCGGTGGACAGTTCGGCGGCGGGCATCCTGTCGGTGCTCGTCTTCGGCGCCGGCACCAACTACGCCCTGCTGCTGGTATCGCGCTACCGCGACGAACTGCGGTCGGAGGAGGACCGGTTCGCCGCGATGCGCCGCGCGCTGCGCGGTGTCGTCCCCGCCGTACTGGCGAGCGGAAGCACCGTCGTGCTGAGCCTGCTCACCCTTCTGGCCGCCGAACTGACGGTCAATCGCGGACTCGGTTTCGCGGGTGCCTGCGGGATCGTCATCGCGATGTTCTTCGGTCTGGTCGTGCTGCCCGCGGCCCTGGTGCTGCCGGGCCGTTGGTTGTTCTGGCCGCTGATTCCCCGGGTCGGCGACCCGATCGCCGCGGACCGGGACGGGGTGTGGGCCAAGCTCGGCCGGGTCGTCTCGGCGCGTCCGGTACTGGTGTCCGTCGGCGCGACGGCGGTACTCGGGGCGCTGGCGTGCGGACTGTTCGGCACGTCCGTGGGCCTGTCGCAGAACGAGATCTTCCGCAAGACGCCGGAGAGCGTCCAAGGCGCGAAGACGCTGCAGTCGGTGCGGCCGGCCGGCGCCACCCAGCCGCTCACCGTGGTGTCCTCGGCCCCCACCGGCGCGGCGGTCGCCAAGACCGCCGAGGGCGTCGAGGGCGTTTCGTCGGTGGAGCCCGGCGCCACCTTCGGGCGGTACGCGGTCACCGACGTGATCCTGGACTCGACCCCCGGAAGCAGTCGGTCCGACGCCACGCTCGTCCGACTGCGCCGGGCCCTCGCCGACGTCCCGGACGCACACGCCCTGGTCGGCGGAACGACCGCCGGCGAGTACGACGTCGCGCGGGCCACCGACCGCGACACCCGCATCGTGGTGCCGCTGGTGCTGGCCATCGTGTTCGGTGTGCTGGTGCTGCTGCTCCGGGCGCTGGTGGCACCGGCCCTGCTCGTACTGACGGTGGTGGCGACCTACTTCTCCGCTCTGGGCGCGGCGGAGATGGTGTTCGGCACCGTGTACGACTTCCCGGCACTGGACGACAACGTGCCGCTGCTGTCGTTCCTGTTCCTGGTGGCGCTCGGCGTCGACTACAACATCTTCCTGATCGCCCGGGCCCGCGAGGACACCGTGGCCGGCCACGACACCCGGGCGGCGATCCTGCGGGCCTTGGCGTCGACCGGTGGCGTCATCACCAGTGCCGGCATCCTGCTCGCCGCGGTGTTCGCGGTCCTGGGCGTGTTGCCGCTCATCACCCTGACGCAGATCGGGGTCATCGTGGGCGCGGGCGTCCTGCTCGACACGTTGGTCGTCCGGACCGTGCTGGTACCCGCGCTCGTGCTGCTGACCGGCAAGCACTTCTGGTGGCCGGGACGGCCGGAGGGAGCGGGCGACGGGGGAGGGGCCGGCACCGGAGGGTCGGCGAAGCCCCGGGAGTCCGCGGCGTCCGGGGCGAAGCGTCCGGCTCGCAACGCGGGCTGACGGTCGAGAACGTCGACGCGAACTCCTCGGGCGCCGGTGGGAGCTCGCGTCGACATCGGCGGGAGGTGAGGAGCCGGGGTGTGAAGCGCCCGGGAGGCGAAGCGTGCCGGAAGGGAAGCGCGCGGGAAGGGGAGCGTGCCGGGATGCGAACAGCCTGGGACCGAGGGGCTTTCGGCCCTATTGGTTACCAATCATGTTGCCAATATCGAGAGTAGTCTGTGCCTCATGAACCCCAGACGAGCCGACGCCGGCGGGGCCGCCAAGGTTCCGCGGCCGGACTCCGCCCGCAAGGACACCGCAACCGCGCGCCGGGGGGTGGGCCGGTACGACGACATCCGTGATCGGCTGCGTACCCTGACGCTGCGTCAGCAGAGGTTCGAGCGCTATCTGGGCCGCGAGATGCGGGTGGACGCCGCCGGGTTGGCCGTGATGGATCACCTCGTCGAGCACGGACCGGCCACCCCGACCGAACTGGCCCGCCGCCTGGACGCCTCGACCGCGGCGACCACGCTGGTGATCGACCGCCTCGTGGCGGGTGGGCACGTGAGCCGGGCACCGCACCCCACCGACCGCCGCAAGGTGATCGTGTCACCCGCGCAGGACTGGGAGGTGTCCGCGTTCGAACACGTCGCGCCGATCGTCCGCGGCGTGCACGACGCCGTCGAGGCCCTCACCGAGCAGGAACGGGCCACGGTGACGGCGTTCCTGGACCGCATCGTCAAGTCGTACGACGACGCGATCAAGCCCTGACCCCGGTCCCGCACCCCCATCTCCGACCCCACGAAGCAAGCAGCTCGGTGAGGTTTGGGTGATCGACGCGCCGGTACCGGCAGCGGCACCGATACCGGCGCGTCCTGCTCCCGGTAGGGCCGACCCCCGCCTTCGCGGCGTTCGGCCCACCCACAAGGGCGAGCCCCGCACCGTACGTCGCCCCGGATCGGGCAGGAACCGGCCACCCAGCGGCACGGTGTCCGTCCCGCCCGACCCCGGGAGCGCCGTGCCGCGCCGAGCACGGGTTTCAACCAGCCGCCTTCTGCACGAGTTCGGCGATGCGCGCCTCGCCGGCGGCCGTGAGTTCGTTGAGGGCGTACGACGTCGCCCACATCGCGCCGTCGTCGAGGGTCGCCTGGTCGCTGAAGCCGAGGGTCGCGTACCTGGCGTTGAACTTCTCCGCGCTCTGGAAGAAGCAGACGACCTTGCCGTCCCGGGCGTATGCGGGCATGCCGTACCACAGCTTCGGCGCCAGATCCGGTGCGTTCTCCTTGACGATGGCGTGCAGCCGCTCCGCCATGACCCGGTCGGAGTCCCGCATCTCCGCGATCTTCGCGACGACGGCGGCTTCCGCCTCCGCCGCCTTGGCCGCCTTCGATCCCGCGCGTGCGGACGCCTTCAGCTCTTGGGCGTGGTCCTTCATCGCTGCGCGTTCCTCGGCCGAGAACCCCTCGAACGACTTCTCGGTCGCGGTGGTGCGCGCGGCGGACTTCTTCGTGCTGCTCATGGCGGATTCCTATCGGTAGTTCCGGATGCCGTGTGTTCGTGTCCGGATGTCTGTGTATCCGTGTGTTGCCGTATTCGGCTGTTCGTGCGTCGCTGCGTCGGCCCATCGGCGGCCGGTCCCGCGTGCCGGAGCCCGCTGTGCCGCCCCCGTCACCCGCGCACCTTCGCCCGAGCCGACCCTCCCGGGCCGTTACCCGAAAAGTGTCGGCGTCCTGCCTGTCATCCCCACGCGCCGGCGACCTGGCGAGTGGTGGCGTTGAGCCGGTTGAACATGTTGGTGACGCCGATCATCAGGACGATCGCGGCCAACTGCTTCTCGTCGAAGTGGGTGGCGGCCACGTCCCAGACCTCGTCGCTCACCGCGTCGGGCCGGTCCGCCAGCCGCGTCGCGGCCTCGGCCAGTGCCAGCGCCGCGCGCTCGCCGGGGCTGAAGTACGGGGCCTCCCGCCACGCGGCGACCGCGGCCAGCCGCTCGCCGCTCACGCCGGCCTTGAGGGCCGTCTTGGCGCCGGCGTCGACACACGCGCTGCAGCCGTTGATCTGGCTGACCCGCAGGTGCACCAACTCCAGCGTCTGCCCGTCCACGCCACCTGCGTGTACGACCGCGAAGATCTCCTGAATAGGCTGCATCGCGTCGGACAGCACCATGGCGGGGTTCCGCATACGAGACCGCATCTCGGTGTGCTCCTCTTCCGGTTGTCCGGATCGGCGCCCGGTCTGCCCGGGTGATGTATCCATGACAGCCGAACCGGCGTGCCACGACGACCTCGATGGGACGCCGTGGGACAGCCGGAACGGCCGTGAACAGCGAAAACTCGACCCGGAAAGCTCTCACCGGGACGGGACAGGAAGGCAGGATCCGATGGATGTGCGACCGCGGACCGACGAGGCCGAGCCGCAGGACGAACTGGCGGCCCGGCTGCGTCTGCTCCAGGAGCTCTCCGGGCTCGGTGTACGGGCCCTGGCGCGCGACACCGGCCTCAGCTCCTCGTCCCTCTCGCGCTACCTCAGCGGGCAAACCGTGCCGCCCTGGCCCGCGGTGATCGCGCTCTGCCGGCTCGTCAAGCGTGACCCCCGCCCGCTGCGCCCCCTGTGGGAACGCTCCTCGACCCCCCTCCCCGCCCCGCCCCGGACCAGCCGCCAGGCCCGGCCCACGCCCCGCAACGACCTGCCGCGCGACGTCCCGGACTTCACCGGACGCCACAACGCGCTCGCTGCGGTACTCGCCGCGGTCGACAGCCACCGGGTGGTCGCCGTCGACGGCATGGCGGGCGTCGGCAAGACCACCCTGGCGGTACACGCCGCTCACCGGCTTGCCGCCGACTACCCCGATGCCCAGCTCTACGTGGACCTGCACGGCTTCACCGAGGGCCGGGAGCCGCTCGACTCCGGCTCCGCGCTGCGCATGCTGCTCGCCGCGCTCGACGTCCCCTCCGAGCGGGTCCCCCAGGAGGGCGTCGAACAACTGGCCGCATGCTGGCGGTCGGAACTGGCCGGCCGCCGCGCCGTCGTGGTCCTGGACAACGCCGTCGACGCCGACCAGGTCCGTCCGCTGCTGCCCGGCGCCGGCCCCTCCGTCGCCCTGATCACCAGCCGCAACCGACTCCTGGGCCTGGACGAGGTCCCCCCGGTGTCGCTGGACGTGCTCAGCCCGCAGGAAAGCGCCGAACTGCTGGCCCGCGCGAGCGGTGATCCCGGCGGCGCGGACGGTCGACTGGCCCGCGAACCGGAGTCCGCCGCCGAGGTGTTGCGCCTGTGCGGCCATCTGCCGCTGGCCCTGCGGCTGGCCGCGGCCCGGTTGCGCCACCGGCCGGGCTGGACCGTGGGCGTCCTGGTCGACCGGTTGTCCCAGGGGACCGGGGAGTTCGACGCCGCGTTCGCGATGTCGGTACGGCAGTTGCCCGGGTCCCAGGCCCGCCTGTTCCGCATGCTCGGCCTGCTGCCCGGATCGACCTTCGACGAGTACGTGGTCGCGGCCGTGGCGGACGTCCCGGTGAGCAGCGCCCGGGCCGTCCTCGAAGACCTGCTCGACGCGCACCTCGTCCAGCAGCCGACCGCGGACCGCTACCGGCTGCACGACCTGGTGCGCGAGCACGCGCGTCGGGCCGGTGCGCAGCAGGACTCGGCGGTCGCGCGCGAACGCGCGCTGGGCCGGATGCTCGACTACTACGTACACGCCACCGCCGCCGCCGACGAGGCGATGGCGTTCCTGGCGCCCGGCCGACCGGCCACCGCGGGCCGAGCCCCGGCGGAACTACCCCGATTCACCGACAAGAACGCGGCCTTCGCCTGGCTCGTCGCGGAATACGAGAACCTGATCGCCGCCTTCGAGATCGCCGACGCCACCGGGGCCGACGTGCACGTATGCGAACTGCCGCGTTTCATGCGCGCATACTTCGCGCGGCGCTGCGGCACGACGCATCTCAACCACCTCTTCGAGCGCTCCTTGGCCGCCGCGCAGCGCCTGGACGATCCACTGCACCTGGCCGAGGCGCACAGCGACCTGGGATTCGCGCGCTACAACGCGGGACGGATGGCCGAGGCCGACGCCGCGTACGAGGCCGCCGAACCGTCGTTGTCCCGGGCCGGGACCGTCGGGGCCCGGGCCGAACTGGCCATGCGCCGCGGCTATCTGAGGTGGGATCAGGGATACGTCCAGGAGCCGCTCGAACTCTTCCGGACGGCGGGAAAGGCGTACGAGACGGCCGGTTGCCGGGCCGGGGCGGCACATGCGGCCGCATCCGAGGCGTGGGCGATGCTGCAACTGGGACACCGGGAGGAGGCGGCGCAACGCGCCCGCGACGTCCTGGACATGCCGCACACCGACCCCGCCTGGCCGCCCACCCTGACCGCCCGGATCACCCTCGGCGTGGCCATCGCCGGCGACGAACCCGACGAGGCGGCGGAACACCTGCGCCGGGCGCTGGAATCGGCCCGCGCCGACAGGCACCTGAACAACGAGGCGTGGTGCCTGAACTGCCTGGGCGTCGCGCTGCGTCGGATGGGCCGCCACGAAGAGGCACTGGCCAGTCACCGGGAGGCGTTCGCGCTGCTGGACGAACTGTTCGAGGAACACTGGAAGATCCGCTTCCTCAACGACTACGCCGAGACCTGCCGGCTCGCGGGCCTGCCCGAGGAGGCGTTGCGGCTGCACCGACAGGCGTTGGAGGCGGCGCCGGCCCTGGGCTACCGGCACGAGGAGGCCCGGGCGCACGAGGGGATCGCCGTCCTGCTCGAAGAGGCGGATCCGGCCAAGGCCGCCGAACACCGCGGGGCGGGACAGGCCGTCCTGCGGGAACCGGACGCCGTGGCCCACTGATCGTTCCCGAACCGGGGGTTCACCGGTCCCTCCCCGACCGGGCCACTGATCTCTTCCCGGCCGGGCCCACCGGTCGCTCCCCGATCGGGGCTCACCGATTGCCTCCGGCCGGGCCCCCTGATCGCATCCGAATCGGGCGGGCGCAGGTCCCGCATGGACCTGCGCCCGGCTCGGCGGACTCCGCGTGTCGCCGGGCTGCCCGGGAGCGCGGCCGAGGGTGAATCAGGTGGTTGCCAGCAGGAGTTCCTCCCCGCTCGACGTGCGAAGGCCGTCCGGGCGGTCGGCGAAGTATCGGTCGTTGAGGTCGGCTGCCGATACGTGCCGGGCGTCCGGGAAGCCGGCCTCGCGGGCCAGTGCCAACATCTCCTCCGGGGCGAAGAAGCTGACGAACGGCGTTCCGGACTCCCTGGCACCCTTCACCGCCACCTCGAACCCGGCGCGCTTGTCCGCGTCGAGCAGTTCGGGCGGCAGCTGGAACGTCATGGCCAGCGTGGATCCCGGGGCGAGTGACGCGAGTCGGCGCAGCGTGGCGGCGTTCGCCTCCTTGGTCAGATACAGCGCGACACCCGTGGAGACCACCACCGCCGGCCGGTCGGCGTCGAAACCGGCGGTCGTCAGCCGATCCCACCACGATCCGCCCGCCTCGAAGTCGACCGGAACCAGCCGCAGCCAGTCCGGGACGCCGAAGCCGAGTTCGACCAGCCGCCGGCGCTTCCAGGCCTGCGGTTCGGCCTGGTCGACCTCGAACACCCGCAGGCGGGAGCCGATTTCCGGTCTGCGCTGCGCGAAGGTGTCCAGGCCGGCTCCGAGGATGACGTATTGGTCGACGCCCCGAGCGGCCTCTTCGACCACCAGGTCCTCGATGAAGCGGGCCCGGGCCACGATCGCCGCCCGAAACCACTCGGTCAGGGTCGGGTCCATGTCCCCGCGACGGAGCCAGTCGTCGCCGGGGTCGGCCAGTTGCAGGCCGACCTCGTCCTCCAGGACGTACGGCGGCGTGTCGAGTCGGACGTGCAGGGCCCGCCACAGGGCGGTCCGTACCGCCGTACTGTCCGGGCGTGCCGCGGCGCCGTCCGGGCGTGCCGCGGTTCGTTCGTCAACCATCGCGAACTCCCTCTCCGATGTTCGGGATCACGGCTGCGCCGGAGCCTGGAGGTTCCACAGACGACCGTCGGGGTCGCGTACGACCATTTCCCTGGTGCCGTAGTGCGTGTCCTCGAACGGCGTGACCACCTCGGTGCCGCCGGCGGGGCTGAACGCATCCGCATCCGGCACTTTCAGGACGAGCCGCATTCCGGGTTCCTGGTCCTGCGGGACCTCGGCGATGAACACGTACGGGCCGTCGCCGTTGCGGAGTTGACCGGAGTTGTGATCGGTCGAGAACTCCAGCTCGTATCCCAGACCCTGGAAGAACTTGGCCGCCTTGCCCCAGTTGTGCGTCTCCAGGAACACGGCCTCGATGCCTTCGGTGGTCATGTCAACTCTCCTTCTCGGACGATGGCTCTCGTTCGGGTCGGGTGTCGTCGAGGTAGGCACGCAACGCGGCGGCGACCAGCGCCGACAGCGACAGCTCCGACTCGATGGCACGGTGCTTGACCTGCTTGATCAATCCGATCGGCAGGTAGACGTTGAATTGCTTCACATCTTCGTCGCCCACGGATCGATGCTAGCAAACTAATAACCTAGATGTCGGCGCGTTTTTCGGAGCAGGGTCGGGTCGTGATCGCGCGCGGAAGGCGGGGCCGATGTGGGGTCGTGTGCCGTGCGGCGCCGCCGGGTGCCGGGTCGGCCGAACTGCCGACGGACATCGGAAGCATGCGCCTGTGGCCTCGACGGGCCGGACGCGATCGGCCGGCCGGCTCCCCGACCTCAGGGCCGGGAACCGGAACGTATCCGTGTCATCGCGGCCGGGGACACTCGCAGTCGGACGAGCCCCACCGAGTCCGGTTCTGCCCGTTGCCGGCCGGCTCCGGAGCCGACGCCTTGCACAGCCGTACGGTTACGAGGGCGGCGGCGGATATGCCGCCCGGGAGGTGGTCGTGGGTTTCTCCGGCAGGGCCGATGCTCCGGCCGGCGCAGCCGACGTCGGGATCGGCGTCGGCGCCCGCACGTTCAGGGGGACTTGCGATGCCTGCCCGGGCCCGGACCGAGTCGGGCCCCGCGCTCGGACGACTCGGATTGCCGCTCCGACGGATCGCCGTTGCCGAGTGCTCGTTCCTGCGCGCCCGGGTAGAGCAGGCGGGCGGCCTCGACGTAGTTCGCCACGACCGCGAGGGTGACCCACTGGTATCCGTCCCATTCCAGGACGACGCGCGGCGCCTCGCGGTCGACGTGCGGGGCGCGTGGCGGGCCGACGAGATGGACCGCCTTGCGCTCGCCGACCGGGCGGAGCCGCTGCGCGCGGCGCGCGGCCCACCGCTCCAGGGATTCGTCCTCGCTCACGCGCTCTCTCCATGGCTACCCGTGGCACTTTCGACCAGAACCGTATCCGGGCGGGCCGCCTCCCGAGCGCCGATCGCACGAATTCCGACCGAGAGGGGTACGCGGCGACCGGCGGCACCGCCACTCGCCCGGTCGGTCGAGAGTGCCCTGCCTAGGCGGCCGGGGGCATCAGTCGGCGGACTCGGCCTTGACGTAGTCCTCGTACTCGGGGGCCGTGAGCAGATCTGCCGTCTCGTCGCCCTTGGCGAGGGTGATCTCGATCATCCATCCGTCGCCGTAGGGGTCGGTGTTGACGTCCTCCGGTGAATCGCCGAGGCCGGGGTTGACGGCGGTGATCGTGCCGGTGAGCGGCATGTAGACCTCGGTCACCGCCTTGACGGACTCCACCGAGCCGAACGGTTCGCCCGCCTCGAACCGGTCGTTCACCGAAGGCAGTTCGACGAAGACGACGTCGCCGAGCTGTTTCTGTGCGAATGCGGTGATCCCGACGGCCACCCGCCCGTTGCCGAGCGATCGCACCCACTCGTGGTCCTTGGTGTACTTCAGGTCTTCCGGGTTCATGAGGGCCTCCGGGAGGTCGCGGCCGAGGTGCCGTCACCGATCGGCACCATCGCCGAGCTTGCTACAAATGCCCCGAGTCCGGTGGGATGTTCACCCGATCGGGTGGGGCACAAGCCTCCGGGGCGCGCGGTGGGGGAGCGGGACGAAGTTCTCAGCGATCGTCTCCGAGCAGCCTCTGCCCCCGGTCGGGTGCGCCGACCCGGACCCGGAGGCAGCCATCGGACTTCGTTGCGTCCGTCGTCAACCGACTCCATCGTGCCCACGCCCCGGACCAGGCGGGCCGGCGCGTCAGTGCCCCCGCGTACGGTCTGGAGGCATGATCGATCGGAAGCCGAGTTCCTCGCCCGCCATACACGACTTCGCGACCTGGGAGCCCGTGCTGCGGCTGCTGCGGGCCGGCCGCCCGACGAGGCACGTCGGTACATCCGCCCATGTGGCGGGACGCATCGGCCGACACGGTTGGAGCCCGTCCTTGCGCCGACGGTCGCCGCAGCCCGGTCGAGCCGCCCAAGTCGACGACATGCGGGACGAGATGGATGCCGTGCAGCGGGTGCAGAGCGCGCTCGTGGACGCCGGCGTCGACGACATCTCGTTCACGGCGGAGATCTCGTCGACCGGGAGGACGGCCCTCCACCTGCTCGGGCCGAGTCCCGCGGTGGAGCCCGGCATCGGCACCCCGCATCCGGGAGCGCTCATCCTGGTCGAGGGCGCTCTTCCCGAGCCCTGGCGACGGCTCCCCGATCCGGTGCCCGGGGCGGTGTCGGCCGCTTCGGTGGATCTGCCCCTGCTGGACCGAACGTTGCGCGGGCGGTTGCCCGATGCCATCGGCGCGACGGAGGCGGAGATCGGCGCCGCGGAAGCGCGGCTCGGTGTCACGCTGCCCGATGAGCTCAAGGTGCTCTATCGGGTGGTGCGGGCACGTTGGCAGGACTGGGGCGACGACCACGAGGCGGAGCGACGCGTCTGTGCGGCGGTCGGCTGTGAACTCTTCTCCCTGGACGACCTGTACGTTGCCGACGCACCCTCCCGCCACTGCCGCTGGGAGTTCGCGGCCATGGAGGCGGTCGTCACCGCGCCGGACGCCGCGGTGCAGGGCCTGGTCGGCTCGCCCGGCTGGATCGTCTTCGGCGACAACGGCGGCGGGGACCGGCTCGCGGTCGACCTGACTCCGGGGCCGCGCGGCCACGTCGGCCAGATCATCATGCTCAGCCACGAGAAGAGCATCGGCGCCGACCTGCTCGCCGACTCCCTCCTCGACCTGGTGTCGAAGCGGCCCGGTGCGCATCGCGGCAACCGTCACGACGACGGGCCGCCGGCCGTGGCCCGGGTGAACACCGGCAACCTGAGAAGCATCGAAGCCGCCGCCCACGCCGACCTGGAAGTCCTGTCCATCGGCGTGTGGGACGACGCTCCGCTCAGCCTCGCGCCCGTCGTCGGGCTTCCGCGCCTGCGTACCCTCAGCGCCTACCCCGGTACGCTCGCCGACCCGCTCGAGATCGCGAGCCTGACCGGCCTGGAGTTCCTGGAACTCGGGCCGCAGGAGTGGCGCGTCCTCCTCGACGCCGGAGCCGTGCCACGCAGCCTGTCCGCCGCCGCCATCGAAGTGCACGGCAACCAGGACGTCCTCCCCATCGTGGCCATCGCCAACGACCTCCTGGCCCTCTGGAACCGCCCCCGGATCACCCGAACCACAATCGAAGGCGACCTCGACCCCCTCCCGTAGCGTGCGGGCGGGGCGGCGGACGACGCGGACGGCGGTGCGGGCCACGAGCACGCTCGGAGCGACGCCCCACCCTGGCCGGTCGGCATGCGCAACCAGGGCGCAGCCAAGCGGCACGAGATCGATCACCGCTGCCGCATCCCCGATCCGCCCTTCGCGCTCCGAACGCGGGGGCTCGGCGGGTGGGGCCGGGAATCGGGTCGCTGGGGTGGGTGGGGCGCTGCTAGCTTGCGGCCGTGGATCTCTTCTCACGTTCGTGGACGGCGTTGCGCCAGGCGGTTGCCGAGCTTCGGGACGAGGATTTTGCGCGGCCGTCCGGCTGTACCGGCTGGCTTGTGCGGGACCTGGTGTGTCACCTGGTCATCGACGCGCAGGATGTCCTGATCACCCTCGTGACCCCGGCCGACACCGAGCCGACCCGGGATGCGGTGACCTACTGGCACGTCGCGCGAACACCGCCGACGGGCGAGGACCCGCTCGACGCGCTGATCGTGCGACTGGCCGCCGCCTACCAGGAGCCGGGGCTGCTCAAGTTCCACCTGGACGACGTCGGTTCCGCCGCCGGCCGGGCCGCCGAGCTGGCCGATTCGGGCCTGCGGGTGAGTACGCAGGACCAGGTTCTCACCGCCGCCGACTATCTCGACGCGTACGTCCTGGAGTGGACGCTGCACCACCTCGACCTGATCGCGCACCTGCCGGAGGCCGCCGGGCCGCCCGCGGAAGGTCTTGCCCGCACGCGCGAGCTGCTGGAGAGGATCGCGGGGGTGGCCTTCCCCGCGTCGTTCTCCGACAAGGACGCGCTGCTGATCGGCACCGGACGGCGCGCCCCGACCGACGTGGAACAGGCCGAACTGGGCGAGACGGCGGCGCGATTCCCGCTCTATCTGGGCTGATCGCCCGGCCCGACGGGCGTCTCGGGCCGGCGGGTGTCAGGGGAGCAGTGTGAACGGCGCCGTGGCGCGGACCTCGCCGTTGACGATCATCTCCAGGTCGCGCGGGCCGGGCGGTTCGGCGCGCGTGGTCACCGGGCGGAACGAATGTGCCCTGGCGAGCGTGAACGTGTCCCCGGCACCCTGCGCGACCCGCTCGGCCAGGTGGAACACCCGGCGGGAACCGTCGCGGCAGACCGCGTACTTCAGCAGCAGCGGTCCGGGCACCTCGGCGCGCACGGTGACGGTGAACGGGAGACGGTCGCCGGTCACGACGGTGTCCGCGACCACCAGCGATTCGACCGTGCCGCTGCCGTGCGCCGCACCCACGAGGCCGAGTGCCTCGGGATGGCCGGCCCGCAGCAGACCCCGGGCGGCGTGGCGCACGACGCGGTCGGTGTGCTCGCCGCCCTCGGCGTGCCAGCGGCGCAGCAGGGCCAGCGCGGTGTCGGGATGGTCCTTGGCGATGTCGTTGACGTGGTTGGCGACCGAGCGGCGTACGTACTCGCTCGGGTCGTCGCGCAGCCGCTCCAGGATCGGCAGCGTCGGGCCGGGAGACATCAGCCGGCGCACGCGCGCACCCCAGGGCAGCCGCGGGCGGGTGCCCTCGGACGCGAGGCGACGCAGGTGCTCGTCGGGGTCGTCGGCCCAGTCCCGGACGATCTTCAGCGCGATGTCCTGGTAGCGGTCGAGGTAGGGGCGTACCGCGAACTCGGCCGTGGCGAACGGGGTGATCACGGCGAGGGTGTTCATGGCCTCGTCGAGGTGCTCGACGCCGTGGGTGGCGACGTAGTCGGTGGCGGGCCAGCCGCTCCACATGTCCAGGCCGGTGTGCGTCGTGGCCTCGCGCAGGACCGGCGCGGCCTGCGGAAAGGGCAGGTCCAGGCTCGCGTGCAGGGCGCGGGCGACGTGGCCGACACGGGCCTTGAGCTCCAGCCCGTCCAGCCCGGCGAGGGCGCGGGCGACGAAGCGGTCGCGGGGGAAGACGCCGCGGGCGGCGGCGACTCCGTCGGCCAGGGCGGCGACGGAGGTCGCGTTGATCATGTCCTTGAGCGGTGAGGCCATGCGGGCCACGGTGCCAGACCGGTCCGACATCGGCCCGATTCGTGGCCCGTTCGGGGACCGGCGGCTGCCGACGCGGAGGCGGAGGACGCTCCACCGCCACCCGACCGCGCGTTCGGTGGGAGCCGGTCCGGTTCTGCGGCCCGCGTGCCGGCGGCGAACGTGTCCGGCGGATCCCGGCCGGGAGCGCCGGGCCTCGCCGGCGCCGTCACCGCGTTATCGTGCATGGAGTTCGCCGGGTGCCGGCCGGTACCGGCGCGTGCCGGTCGCGCGTTGCAGGGAAGGTGGTGGCCGGCGGATGCCGAGGTCGCAGGCTCGGGCGGTGCGGAGGCCGGTGTTCGCGCGGTTCTACGCGAATGTGGCGGGACCGGGGCTGGAGAAGGCGGGCGTCGGGGAGCACCGCAGCCGACTGCTGCGCGGCCTGGCCGGTGAGGTGTTGGAGATCGGTGCGGGGCACGGCGCGAACTTCGCGCACTATCCCACGTCGGTGGCGCGCGTGGTGGCGGTCGAACCGGAGCCGCGGCTGCGGGCGTTGGCCGTCGAGGCCGCCCGGGGTGCGCCGGTGCCGGTGGACGTCCGGGACGGCCTGGCGGATGGGCTGCCGTTCGAGGACGGGGCGTTCGATGCCGTGGTGTTCTGTCTGACGCTGTGCTCGGTGCCCGACCCGCATGCGGCCCTCGGCGAGGCGTACCGGGTGTTGCGGCCGGGTGGCCGGCTGCGGTTCTTCGAGCACGTGCGGGCGCGCGGTACGCGGATGCGGCGGGTGCAGCGGGTGGTGGACGCGACGGTGTGGCCGCTGCTGTGCGGAGGCTGTCACACCGGACGGGACACCGAGGCCGCGATCCGCCGGGCCGGCTTCGCGATCACCGAGCTGGACCGCTTCGCGTTTCCGGACACGCGGGTCCCGACACCCGCGGCGAGCCACATCCTCGGCACCGCCGTACGCCCCGAGGCTCCGGCCGACGGCGCCCCGGACGCCGGCGTGGCGGGCGAGATGTGACGACCGAGGTGGCGTACCCCGGCGGGTGCGGGGCTGCTTCGCCGCGGAGATGACGATCGCAGCCGGGGCGGCGTCGGCCGGCGCGGGGCTTCCCGATTGCGGCTGCCTTGTCCCTCCGGCCGCCATCGCGGCCCCGGGCATCCGGGCGCCGGCCCCTGGTGTCAGTGGCTGCCGGTGAGTTCGCCGCTGAGGTTTGCGTGGAAGCGCGCGCTGTGCTCGTTGAGCCCGATCAGGGTGACCTTTTTGCCGAGGGCGGCGTACTTGGTCTCGACGGAGTCCAGGACGGCGACCGAGGAGGCGTCCCAGATGTGGGCATCGGACAGGTCGATGACGACGTCGTCGGGGTCGTTCCGGTAGTCGAACCGGTGCACCAGATCGTTGGAGGAGGCGAAGAACAATTCGCCGGTGACCGCGTAGACGACCCGGGTGCCGGTCGGGTCCACGGCGCCGGTGACCTCGGCGAAGCGGGCGACGCGTTTGGCGAAGATGACCATGGCGGTGATCGAACCGACGACGACGCCGATGGCGAGGTTGTGGGTCGCCACCACGCACGCGACGGTGACGAGCATGACGGTGATCTCGCCGGCGGGCATGCGCCGGAGGGTCTTCGGGGCGATCGAGTGCCAGTCGAACGCGGCGACGCAGACCATGATCATGACCGCGACGAGGGCGGCCATGGGGATGTCCGAGACGACCGGTCCGAAGACGATGCACAGCACCATCAGGAACGCGCCGGCCAGGAAGGTGGACAGGCGGGTACGGGCGCCGGACACCTTCACGTTGATCATGGTCTGGCCGATCACGGCGCACCCGCCCATGCCGCCGAAGAACCCGGTGACGATGTTCGCGATGCCCTGGCCGATCGACTCGCGGGTCTTGTCGGAACGGGTGTCGGTGATGTCGTCGACGAGCTTCGCGGTCAGCAGCGACTCCATCAGCCCGACCAGCGCCATCGCGAGCGCGTAGGGCGCGATGATCCCGAGGGTCTCGAACGTGAACGGCACGTCCGGCAGGCCGGGAGTGGGCAGGGCGGACGGCAGTTCGCCCTTGTCGCCGACCGTCGGCACCGCGATCCCGGCGGCCACGGTGATCACGGTGAGCACGACGACGGACACCAGCGGCGCCGGGACCACCTTGGTCACGCGCGGGAACAGCACCATCAGCGTCAGCCCCGCCGCGATGAGCGGATAGACCGGCCACGGCACGTCGTGCATCTCGGGCACCTGGGCCATGAAGACCAGGATGGCAAGGGAGTTGACGAAGCCGACCATGACCGAACGAGGTACGAACCGCATGAGCTTGGCCAGTCCGAGCGCGCCCAGGACGATCTGGAAGACGCCGGCGAGGATGACCGCGGCGACCAGGTGACCGAACCCGTGTTCACGGTTCAAGGGCGCGATGACCAGCGCGACCGCACCGGTCGCCGCGGAGATCATCGCCCGGCGGCCACCGACGACGGAGATGACCACGGCCATCGTGAACGACGCGAACAGGCCGACCGCCGGATCGACGTCCGCGATGATCGAGAACGAGATCGCCTCGGGGATCAGCGCGAGTGCGACCACCAGACCCGCGAGTACTTCGGTGCGCCAGACCCTCGGATCGCGCAGCCAGTCGGGCCGGATACGTCGCAGTCGCGCGGTCGGGGAAGCGGAGGACACGGCGGCGGCAGAGGAGGCAGGAGCGGCAGGGGAGGACAACGCAGCGGGACCTGTCGTGCTCGGGCACACCCGGTCCGGGACAACGCGGGTGCGCGGTAAGGGCGCGGAGGCCGAGCGGCACCCCGCGGGCAGCCCCGTGACCCACGGGAACCGGCAGCGAGTGATGGGGCGGTGTGCGCGGCCCGCGTCGCGGCGCGGGCGGGCTTACGCCCGAGGCCTGGATGTCACGGCGGGCAGGCTGCGCTTGACGGGCAGGCGACGCAGGGCCCCGAAGGCTCGCGCACGCGCTTCTCCCGTACGGTCGGAATTTCGCCGGGGCGACGTGGCTCCGACGCGGCATCGGCGGGCCGGCAGGTGGCCGCCCTTGCCATCGGCAACCCTACCCCGACGTTGGAGTAGGGATCATCGGGCCCCGAGGGCGGCACGTGCGGCCACGAGGGCAGGCGCCGTCGCGCCCGGAGGGCAGGCACCGTCGGCCCGAGGGCAGAGATCATCGGCCCCTGGGGGGATCTTCCGGCCCGTCTCGGGGTCGGCTCCGTGAGAAGGGGACCGGGGGCCCGGTCGTGCCCTTTGCACCCGACTGGCCCAGGCACACTCGCCGCAGGCCGCTGACTCGACGTAGCCGGCGCTCGGCGTAGGCGGCGCTCGACGTGGGCGGCGGACGGCTTGGTTGCGGGTGGCGGCGTCAAGCGTTCCCATCGGTGGACGGCCGTGTCCCCGCGCGCCATGTGACCGCTGCGCCGGACGCGACGATCAACGTGATACCGGCGAGTGCGGACGGGGGCAGGTCCTCGCCGAGGGCTGTGACGCCCACCAGGGTCCCCACCACCGGGTCGAGGGCGAACAGGGTTGCCACCACCGGGGCGCCGGCGAGTCTGACGGCGGTGAAGTCGAGCGTGAAGGCCAGCGCCACTCCGAGGACGCCGGACAGGCCGACCAGGGCCCACTGACCTGCCTCCACCCGCGGTACGGCGGGCCCGGAGAAGGGCAGCAACAGCACCGCCGAAACCGCCACGGACAGGCCGAGGCCGTGCAATCCCGGGTCGACTCGGCCGACTCGCTGCGCGAACACGGTGTAGAGCGCCAGCGCGAGTGCGGAGAGCAACCCGAAACCGATCCCGAGCCACTCGACACCCCCTCCGGGCCGAGTGACCAGCACGACGCCCACCAGGCCGACCAGGGGAAACAGCGCGTCGCGCCGGGTCCGAACCGAAGCGACCGCGACCGTGAACGGCCCCAGGAACAACAGGGCGGCCGCGACGCCGAGCGGCAGCCGGTCCACCGCACCGTAGAACGCCACATTCATGCCGGCCATCGCCGATCCGTACGCGAGGATCCCCGTCCATTCGGCCCGACCACGCCGCCGCACCCTCGGCCGCACCAGCACGCACAGGACGAGCGCCGCGGTTGCCTGCCGCAGTCCTGCCACGGCCGGCACGCTCAACGCGCCGAAGAGCCCCGACGAGAGCGCGGCCGAGGTCTGCACACCCAGACAGCTGACGAGCACCAACACGGCGCCGACGAACGGACCCCGCCGAGCGGACCCCGACGCCGCCCCCGATCCCCTCGATCCCGGTCCCGACGACCCTGCTTCTGCTCCCGAGGCTGTTCCCGGGCCTGCTCCTGCCCCTGCTCCTGTTCCCGCTCCCAAGGTGCCCGCCATATCCACCTCTCGGCCGGTGCGATGACCCGGCCCGACATCGACGCCCCCACCGCCGTAACGATCGTTTCGGTATAACGAGCGTTATAGTACGGGCATGGCACAGGACCCCCGGCCCGACCCCGCCGACCACTCCGCACCGAAACCGGACGCGCCTCCCAGGACCCGGCTGCTCGACGCCGCCGACGAGCTCTTCTACCGCGACGGCATCGCTCGAACGAGCGTCGACCGAGTCCTGGAGCAGGCGCACGTCTCGCCCGGCACGCTCTACGCACACTTCGGCGGCAAGGACGGTCTGATCACCGCCGCGCTGCAACGCCGCCTGGATCGCTGGGACCGGATCTGGCAGGAGGCCGTGGACGCCGCGGACACCCCCGCCGGCAAGCTGCTGGCACTCTTCGACGCCGTCGCCACCTACCGCAACCGCCACATCCCCGCACGCGGCTGCGCCTTCCTCGCGACGGGCACCGAACTCCCGTCGCCGGAGCACCCCGCCCATGCGGTACTCGCCGCGGAGTCGGCGCTGCTCGGCACCAGGCTGACCCTGCTCGCGGACGCGGTCGGCGGCCCGGACCCCGCCACCCTGGCCGCGGACGTACTGCTCGTGTACGACGGCGCGATGGCCGGCCTGTTGCGCGGGTGGGAACCGGACCCACTCGCCCACGGCCGAGCCGTGGCGGCCCGACTGATCGCGAACGGCCGCTGATTCCCACTGTCGCGACCGACGACCCGACGACGTTCCGCGGCCTCGGCCTACGATCATCCGCGTGACCACTGCACTGATCCTGATCGACCTGATGCCCCGCATCCTCGCCCTGCCCCTGGCACCGCACTCCGGTGAGGAAGTACTCGCCCGCTGCCGCCGATTGGCCGACGCGTTCCGGGCGGACCGGCGCCCGGTGGTGCTCGTTCGCGTCGACAGACCCAACGTGAGCGAGCAGCCGCCGGGAAGCGGCTTCGCCGACGGCCTGGTTCACCCCGGGGACATCGTCGTCGTCAAGCACACCGTCGGCGCATTCCACGGCACCGACCTGCACGAGCGGTTGCGCGAGCGGGACGTGGACACGGTGGTCCTCGCCGGCCTGGTCACCACCATGGGAGTCGAATCCACCGCGCGGGCCGCGAGCGACCACGACTACGAGGTGGAGTTCGTCGCCGACGCCATGTCCGGATTCGCGGCCGACGAACACGACTTCACCGTGGACAGGATCTTTCCCCGCTTCGGCGCGGTGCACGACACGGCGCGTTACACCTGAACCCGACGGGCGCCCGGCGATCATCCCCATCGACGGTCCCGAGTGGTCGTTCCAGGCCGGCACCCGGAGGGGTACCGGCCTCCGACGGCCGGGAGCGGCCTGCGGTTGACGCTCTTGACATCATGGATAAACGGATCAATGTTCCGGTAATGCCGATGCGGAACAATGTTCTGATTGGCAACCGGACGACGGAGGCAATTGCACAATGCCCGACATCGGCAACGAATCGGGATCGACGGCCCCCAGGAAGCGGGCCGACGCCCGGCGCAACGAGGAGACGCTGCTGGAAGCGGCCGGCGCGGCCTTCGTCGCGTCCGGCGTCGATGCGCCCGTGCGCGACATCGCGGCCAGGGCCGGCGTGGGCGTCGCCACGATCTACCGCCACTTCCCGACCCGGGCCGACCTCATCGTCGCCGTCTACCGGCACCAGGTCGAGGCGTGTGCCGAGGCAGGCCCGGCCCTGCTGGCGAGCGGCACGTCACCGCACACCGCTTTGACCCGCTGGATCGACCTCTTCGTCGACTTCCTGGTCACCAAGCACGGCCTGGCCGAGGCACTACAGTCCGACGACGCCGGCTTCGCGACCCTGCACGCCTACTTCATCGACCGGCTCGTGCCCGTCTGCGCCGATCTGCTCGACGCCGCAGCGGCGGCGGGCGAGATCCGCCCCGACATCCGGGCCTTCGAGCTGATGTTCGCCGTCGGCAACCTGTGCATCGGCGCGAACAAGGACTCCCGCTACGACGCCCGTCGCATGGTCGAACTCCTCCTCGCCGGCCTGCTCCTCCACTGACCCACGCACCCGGCGACCTCGCCACCGTCACGGCCGCGCACTCCGTCCGGGCCGCGGAGATCGCCGACCCCGGCCCGCACGACCGCGTCCGCATACCATCCGGACGTCGGCCCGCGCCATGTGAGCGCGGGCCGGACGCGGCCCCAACGCCCCCACCCCGACGGGGCCGCGCCGGCGAGGCGGGGGGAGCGCTCAGAGGTCGGCCAGCAGTGTCGCCGGGCGTTCGACGCAGTCGGCCACGTACCGCAGGAAGCCGCCCGCCACGCCTCCGTCGCAGACCCGGTGGTCGAAGCTCAGCGACAGTTGGGTGACCTTGCGTACGGCGAGCGCGCCGTCGACGACCCAGGGCTTGTCGACGATGCGGCCGACCCCCAGCAGCGCGGCCTCGGGATGGTTGATGATCGGGGTCGAGCCGTCCACGCCGAACACGCCGTAGTTGTTGAGCGTGAACGTGCCTCCGGTCAGCGCTTCGGGCGGCAGGCTGCCGGTGCGGGCCAGCGCGGTCAACCGGGCCAGCTCGGCGGCGAGTTGCGCGGTCGTCAGGGTGTGGGCGTTACGCACCACGGGCACGACCAGGCCGCGCTCGGTCTGCGCGGCGAAGCCCACGTTCACGTGCGCGAAGCGCACGATCTCCTCGCGGGCGGTGTCCACGCTGGAGTTCAGTGCCGGGAAGCGCCGCAGGCCCGCGACGCAGATTCGGGTCAGGATCGCCAACAGGCCGATTCGCTGCTCCGGATGCGCGGCCTGGAGCACGTCCTTGGCCGCCAGCAGCGCGGTGGCGTCCACGTCCACCCAGGTCGTCGCGTCCGGGATCTCGGCCCGGCTGCGGGCGAGCTTGTGCGCGACCGCACGACGGATGCCACGCAGCGGGATGCGCTCCACGCCCGAGGCGCCCAGCGGCTCGTTCGGAGCGGCCGAACTCGCCTGCTTGTCAAGGGCGATGGCCTGTTCCACGTCGACGCGGCGGACGATGCCGTCGGCGCCGTCGGGAGTCAGCCGGGTGAGGTCGATGCCGTGGTCACGGGCCAGCCTGCGCACCAGCGGGGAGATGACCAGGCATGCCCGGCCCGATTCCGGCGTCGGCGCATGGTCGCCGGCGGGCCGTACATCCCGCCTCGGTGCGGACCGGTCTCCGACTCGCGGGCCCGGCAGGGCGGTGCCGCGGGAGGCCGGGCCTCGACGCCGCCGCCGGGATGCCGGTGCGTGGCCGGTGCCGTAGCCGATCAGGACGTTTCCGGAGCCCGCCTGCTCCTCCTCGCGATAGCGGTCCGCAGCGCCGGGATCCAAGGCACCGGGACTCGCAACACCGGGATTGGCGACACGCGGGTCCCCCGCGCGAGAACCCACGGCACCGGAGTCCACACCACCGGAGCCCCCGTCACCGAAGCCCCCGCCCGCGGAGCCAACGCCCCCGGGATCCACGCCGGTCTCCCCGCCCGCCGGGCCGACCGTGATCAGCGGACGGCCCACCGCGAGTGCCGTGCCGGCCTCGGCGTGCAGGCACAACACCGTGCCCGCGTACGGCACGGGCACCTCGACGGCGGCCTTCGCGGTCTCGACCTCGACCACGATGTGGTCGACGTCCACCGTGTCGCCGACGGCGACCTTCCACTCGACGATCTCGGCCTCGGTCAAGCCCTCGCCCAGATCGGGTAGCAGGAAGACCTGCGCCCGGAGCGTGTCGGTGTTCACGCCGCCCCCTTGACGAGGTGCCGCACGTCCGGGGTGTCGTCGAACTGGAGCCGGTCCACGGCGTCCAACACACGATCCACTCCCGGCAGATGCGCATGCTCCAGCTTCGGCGGCGGATAGGGGATGTCGAACCCGGCCACGCGCAACACCGGCGCGGCCAGCGAGTGGAAACAACGCTCCTGTACCCGGGCCGCGATCTCGGCTCCCATCCCCGCGAAGCCCTGGGCCTCCTGGATCACCACACAGCGCCCGGTTCGGCGCACCGACGCGGCCACCGTGTCGTCGTCGAAGGGTACGAGTGTGCGCAGGTCCACGACCTCCAGACTGCGGCCCTCCAGCGCCGCCGCCTCCGCCGCTTCCAACGCCACCGGCACCGACGGCCCGTACGCCACCAGCGTCGCGTCCGAGCCTTCGCGGCGCACGACCGCGCGACCGAACTCGCGGGCGCCGCGCGCGGCGACGTCGACCTCCGCCTTGGCCCAGTACAACTTCTTCGGCTCCAGGAACACCACCGGATCCGGATCCTCGATCGCATCGCGCAGCAGCCAGTACGCGTCCTCGGGCGTCGCCGGGGTGACCACCTTCAACCCGGGCGTGTGGGCGTAGTACGCCTCGCTCGAATCGCAGTGGTGTTCCACGCCGCCGATGCCGCCCGCGTACGGGATGCGGATCACCATCGGCAGGGTGAGCCGGCCGCGGGTGCGGTTGCGCAGCTTCGCGACGTGCGAGGCGATCTGTTCGAAGGCGGGGTAGGCGAAGGCGTCGAACTGCATTTCCACCACGGGCCTGAAGCCGCCCATCGCCATGCCCACGGCCAGGCCGACGATGCCGGCCTCGGCGAGCGGGGTGTCGAAGCAGCGCTCTTCGCCGAAGTCGCGGGTGAGGCCGTCGGTGATGCGGAAGACGCCGCCGAGCGGGCCGACGTCCTCACCGAAGATCAGCACCCGCTCGTCCGCCGTCAACGCGTCGCGCAGGGCGGTGTTCAGCGCCCGAGCCATCGTGAGGGTCGCCATCTCAGGCCTCCTGGGCAGCGGATTCGGCGGCGAGCAGGGCACGTTGCTCGCGCAGTTGCGGGGTCGGTTCGGCGAAGACGTGGTCGAACAGTTCGAGCGGGTCGGCCTCGCGGTCGATGTTCATCCGGGTGCGCAGGTCGGCCGCGAAGGCCTCGGCGGCGTCCCGGTCGGCCGCGACGTCCTCGTCCGTGAGCAGGCCGCGTCCGCGCAGGTGCGCCTCCAGGCGGGCCAGCGGGTCGGCCGCGCGCCAGGTCTCCACCTCGGCCGCGTCGCGGTAGCGCGTCGCGTCGTCGGCGTTGGTGTGCGCGTCCATGCGGTAGGTGTGCGCCTCCACCAGGAACGGGCCCTTCCCGGCGCGGGCGTGGGCGACCGCCGCGGTCAGCACCGCCAGCACCGCCACCAGGTCGTTGCCGTCGACCTGTTCGGAGCGCACGCCGTACCCGACGCCCTTGTAGGCCAGCGCGGGTGCCGCGCTCTGTCGGGCGAGCGGCACCGAGATGGCGTACTTGTTGTTCTGTACGAAGAACACCACCGGCGCGCGGAAGACCGCCGCGAAGTTGAGCGCCTCGTGGAAGTCCCCCTCGCTGGTGCCGCCGTCGCCGATGAACGCCATCGCCACCCGGTCCTCGCCCCTGCGCCGCATCGCCTCGGCCATGCCGGTGGCGTGCAGCACCTGGGTGGCCAGCGGCGTGCACTGCGGCGCCACCCGGGTGGCCACCGGGTCGTAGCCGCAGTGCCAGTCCCCGCGCAGCAGCGTCAGCACCTCGACCGGGTCCACGCCGCGCGAGACCAGGGCCACCGAGTCGCGGTAGGTCGGGAACAGCCAGTCGTCCTCGCGCAGCGCGAGCACACCGGCGATCTGGCAGGCCTCCTGGCCGCGGCTGGAGGGGTACACGGCGAGCCGGCCCTGCTTGGTGAGCGCGGTGGCCTGAGTGTCGAACCGGCGCCCGAGCACCATGCGCCGGTAGGCCTCGCGCAGGTGCGCGTCGTCCGGGGCGGGGTATCCGGCGGGCTCCGGCGCGGCCGTGCCGTCCTCGGCGACGAAGCGCACCGGGGCGAGCGAGGGAAGGAAGCTCTGCATCGCCCGGCGCAGGGCCGTCGCGGATATCGGAGACATCGAAGACGCTCGCTTTCGTTGGACGTTTGACAGGTGAATGCTCCATCCGGTCGAAGTTCTGTTCAAGGATTTCCGGAATCGTGCGATAAATTGTCGCCACCAGACACTCATGGGAGCCGAATGTCCGAGAATGAAGCATCGACGGGTCCCGAGCCGGGACGTTTGGCCGGCGCCCCGGATGCCACCGATCGCGCGATCATCGCCGAACTCGTCGCGGACGGACGGATATCCGTGCGCGCTCTCGCCGAGCGCATCCACATCTCCCGCGCCAACGCCTACGCCCGCATCGGCCGCATGGTCGAGGACGGCACGATCTCCGGCTTCACCACACGCCTGAACCCGCAGCGGGTGGGCCTGGGCACGACCGCGTACGTCACCGTCACCATCCAGCAGAACGCCTGGCGCGCGGTCGGCGAACGGCTGCGCGAGATCCCCTACATCGAGCACCTGGCGCTGGTCGGCGGCGACTACGATGTGCTGGCCCTGGTGCGCACCCCGGACAACACCGTGCTGCGCGACGTGGTCCTGGAACAGATCCAGAGCATTCCCAACGTGCGCTCCACCCGTACCTGGCTGGTCTTCGAGGAGGCGCCGGGCCGCGGCGCCGTCTGGGAGGCGTGAACACGCCCGCGGGCTCGACCCCGGATCGATGTCGCGCCGGCCGGGGCGGTGCCGGCGGCGGGTCGCGGCCCGCCGCGTGGCCGGACACGGCCTACGGTCGCCTCCCGGGCGCGGCGCGCAGGCCGTCGAACAGGACCGTGGTCAGGGCGCCGGCCAGGGCGGACACCGGCAGGTCGCCGTCCGGGCGGTACCACTCGACCAGGGAGTTGACGGTGCCGAACAGCAGTCGGCTGGTCAGGTGCGGGTCGACGTCGGCGCGCACGCCGCCCTCGGCCGCGGCACGGGTGACCAGTTCGGCGACGCGACGGTCGAACTCGCGGCGCTTGTCCAGCGCCCGCCGCTCCACGGCGCTGTTGCCGCGCACACGCAACAGCAGGGTGACGTAGGGAAGTTCGGCGGCCAGGACCTCGACGCTGCGGTGCACCACGTGTTCCAGCCGGGCGGTGGCCGAGGTGTCGGGCTCGGGGATCTCGTCCAGAACCGCGAACAGGGCGTCCAGGGCGCGTCCCAGGGCCAGGCCGAGTAGTTCCTCCTTGCCCGAGACGTGGTGGTAGATGCTGGACTTGCTCAGGCCCAGGCGCTTGGCCAACTCCTCCATGCCGGTGCCGTCGTAGCCACGCTCGTTGAACGCGGCCACCGCCACCTCCAGCAGCGAGTCGCGATCGTAGCCGGGGCGGCCCACGCGGCCGGTGTTCCTGTGTACGGGTGTACTGCTCACCGGGTCATTGTGTCAGCAGCCGCAGGTCACGATCGCCGCAGTTCGCGCACCCGGCGCCGCCGGCGAGGCCTTTCGGGCACATCCACCGCCTTGTTAACCGACCGAACATTCGGTAACGTCCGCCGGACCGAACAGTCCCGCATCACCGCTGCATGTCATGAGGTGGATCGCATGCCCGACGTGAACTCCGAGCGCCCCGACTTCTTCGCGCGCCATCGCACGCTGCTGGAGCAGGCGGTGCACGCCACCGCGCACCGCGACCACTGGACGCCCTACCCCGAGTCGCCGAGCACCTCCGTCTACGGCGAGCAGGCCCCCGCCCTCGGCGAGGCGGCGTTCCAGGAGCAGATCGGCCGCCCGTTCGCGCTGCCCGACCACCCCGGCGACGGCCGCGTGCTCGCCGGTGAGACCTCCCCGTACGGTCGTGCGCTGGGCATCTCCTATCCGCGCCTCGACCCGGAGCAGGCCGTCGCCGCCGCGAAGGCCGCCGCCGGGCCCTGGCGCGTCGCCGACCCCGACACCCGCGCCGGCGTCGCCGCCGAGATCCTGGCCCGCCTGAACGCGGCGACCTTCGAGATCGCGCACGCCGTACAGCACACCACCGGGCAGCCGTTCGTGATGGCCTTCCAGGCCGGCGGCCCGCACGCCCAGGACCGCGGCCTGGAGGCGGTCGCCTACGCCTGGGCCGAACAAAAGCGCCACCCCGTCGCGGCCCGCTGGAGCAAGCCCCAACGCAAGGGCGGACCGCTGGAGTTGGACAAGACGTTCACCCCCGTCGGACGCGGCGTCGCCGTGCTGATCGCCTGCAACACCTTCCCGACCTGGAACGGCTACCCGGGCCTGTTCGCCAGCCTGGTCACCGGCAACCCGGTCGTGGTCAAGCCCCACCCGGGCGCCGTGCTGCCCCTGGCGATCACCGTGCGCATCGCCCGCGAGGTCCTGGCCGAGGCCGGTTTCTCCCCGGACGTGGTGCTGCTCGCCGCCGAGGCGCCGGACGGCCGCAGCGCCGCCACCCTGGCCCTGCACCCCGACGTGCGCATCGTCGACTTCACCGGCTCGACCGCCTTCGGCGACTGGCTCGAGGCCAACGCCCGCCAGGCCGCGGTGTACACCGAGAAGGCCGGGCTCAACACCGTCGTCCTGGACTCCACCGACGACTATCGCGGGTTGCTGGGCAATCTCGCCTTCTCGCTGTCCCTGTACAGCGGCCAGATGTGCACCACCCCGCAGAACCTGCTCATCCCGCGCGAAGGCTTCGCGACCGACCAGGGCCCCCGTACCGCCGACGAGTTCGCCGCCGACCTGGGCGCCGCACTGGACCGCCTGCTCGCCGACCCCGCGCGCGCCGTGCACACCCTCGGCGCGATCGTCAACGAGGGCGTGCGGCACACCCTCGAAGCGGCCGCGACCCTGGGCCACACCGTGCACGCCTCGACCGAGATCGCGCACCCCGAGCACCCCAAGGCGATCGTGCGCACACCCCTGGTGGCCCGCCTCGACGCGAACACCGACCGGGACACCTACACCCGCGAATGGTTCGGGCCGGTCTCCTTCGTCATCGGCACCGACTCCACCGAGCACGGTCTGGCGATCCTGCGCGAGTGCGTCGGCGCGCACGGCGCGTTGACCGCCGCCGTGCACTCCACCAGCGAGACCGTGCTGGCCGCGGCCCGCGAGGCCGCCCTGGACGCGGGCGTGCACCTGTCGGAGAACCTCACCGGCGGCGTGTTCGTCAACCAGTCCGCCGCCTTCAGCGACTTCCACGGCAGCGCCGCCAACCCCGCCGCCAGCGCCACCCTGTCCGACCCCGCGTTCGTCACCGCCCGCTTCGCCACCCTGCAATCCCGCCGCCCCGCCGCGAAGGAGCCGGTCGGTGTCTGAGGCCGTCTACATCGTCGACGGCGCCCGCACCCCGCAGGGCCGCTACGGCGGCGCCCTGGCCACGGTCCGCCCCGACGACCTGGCCGCCCTCGTGGTCGGCGAGGCCGTACGCCGTGCCGGCATCCCCGCGGACGCCGTCGACGAGGTGATCCTCGGCGCCGCCAACCAGGCCGGCGAGGACAACCGCGACGTCGCCCGCATGGCCGTGCTCCTGGCCGGCCTTCCGCACATCGTGCCCGGCTACACCGTCAACCGGCTGTGCGCCTCGGGGCTGACCGCCCTCGCCTGCGCGGCCCAGAGCATCCGCGCCGGCGAGGCCGACCTCGTGGTCGCCGGCGGCGTCGAGTCGATGACCCGCGCGCCGTGGGTGATGGACAAGCCCGGGACCCCCTGGGCCAAGCCCGGGGCCGTGCACGACACCTCCCTGGGCTGGCGCTTCACCAACCCCCGTTTCACCGCCGCCGATCGCGCCGCGCCCCCCGACGCGGGCCGGATCACCCTGTCGATGGGCGAGACCGCCGAGGAGGTCGCCGCCCTGGACGGGATCACCCGCGCCCGCTCCGACGCGTTCGCCCTGCGCAGTCACCAACGCGCGGTCGCCGCCCGGGAACAGGGCCACTTCGACCGCGAGATCGTGCCCGTGCCCGTCGGAGCGGACGCGGTCACCCGGGACGAGGGCCCCCGCCCGGCGACCACGCTCGACAAACTCGCCGGCCTGCGCACCCTCTTCCGCCCGGACGGCATCGTCACCGCAGGCTCCGCCTCACCCCTGTCCGACGGTGCCGCAGCCCTGGTCCTGGCCGGCGAGGCGGCCGTGCGACGGCACGGCCTCACCCCGCGGGCGCGGATCGTCGCCTCCGCCTCCGCGGGGGTGGAACCGCACCTGATGGGCCTGGGCCCGGTGCCCGCCACCGAAAAGGTGCTCGCCCGCGCCGGATGGGGGATCGCCGACCTGGCGGCGGTCGAACTCAACGAGGCGTTCGCCGCCCAGGCCCTGGCCGTCATCGGGCGCCTGGGCCTGGACGAGGACGTCGTCAACGCCGACGGCGGCGCCATCGCGCTGGGCCACCCGCTCGGCTGCTCCGGCGCCCGCATCGTGCTGACCCTGCTCGGACGCCTGGAACGCGAGCACGCCCGGCGCGGCCTGGCCACCCTGTGTGTCGGCGTCGGCCAGGGTGTCGCGATGCTCGTGGAGCGCACATGAGCGGCACCCGGGCCAGGCCCGAACCGGCCCACGAGTACCACACGTTGCGGATCGAGGAGCGCGCGGACCGCGTCGTCGTCACCCTGCACCGCCCGCGCGAGCACAACGCCATCGACGCCCGCATGATCGGCGAACTGCACGCCGTGTGCGACCTGTTGGAGCGCGACCCCAGACTGCTCCTGCTCACCGGCCACGGCGGAGTCTTCGCGGCCGGCGCCGACATCGCCGAACTGCGCGACCGCGGTCGCGACCAGGCCCTGCAGGGCATCAACAGCCGCCTGTTCGAACGGGTACGCCGACTGCCCATGCCCACCGTCGCAGCCGTCGACGGCTGGGCCCTGGGCGGCGGCGCCGAACTGGCTTACGCCTGCGACCTGCGCATCGCCGGCCCCGACGCGGTCTTCGGCAACCCCGAACCCGGCCTGGGCATCCTCGCCGCCGCCGGCGCCTGCCGGCTCCTGCCCGCACTGGTCGGCGAATCCGTCGCCAAGCAGATCCTGCTCGCCGGCCACCGCCTCGACGCCCGCGCGGCATTGGCCGCGGGACTGGTCATCGACGTCGTCCCCGCCGACGAACTCCTCGACCGCGCGCACGCCCTGCTGGACCGCATGGCGCGCTCCTCGGCCCTCGCCCTGCGGCTGACCAAACTCGTCGTCGACGCGCCCGGCGCCCATCCGATCGCCGACGACCTGGCCCAGGCCGTGCTCTTCGAGAGCCAGGACAAGAAGGACCGGATGACCCGCTTCCTGGACGCAAGGAGCCGCACATGAGCCCCATCCCACCGGCCCCGCCCGCCGTGGTCGGCGTGATCGGCGGCGGCCGCATGGGCGCCGGCATCGCGCAGACGTTCGCAGCCGCCGGCTCCTCGGTCACCATCGTCGAGAGCAGCCCCGACACCGCCGCCGCGGCCCGCGGACGCATCGCCGTCGGCCTGGAACGCGCCGCCGCACGCGGCACCCGCACCGAACCCCCCGCGCACGTGCTCGCCCGGGTGACCACGGTCGACGCGGTCGAACACCTGCCCGCGCACGCCGACCTGATCGTGGAGGCCGTCCCGGAGGACGCCGCCCTCAAGGCCCGCCTGCTCGCCGCCGCCGAACGCGTCGTCGACGCGGGCACCGTGCTGGCCACCAACACCAGTTCGCTGTCCGTCACCGACCTCGCCGCGGCCCTGACCCGGCCCGGCCGCTTCCTGGGCATGCACTTCTTCAACCCGGTCCCCGCCTCCGCACTCGTCGAACTCGTCCGCGCCCCCGACACCACCGCCGACGTGCTCGCCCGCGCCCTGGACTGGACCCACGCCCTGGGCAAACAGGACGTCGTCGTCAACGACTCGCCCGGATTCGCCAGCAGCCGGCTGGGCCTGGCCCTGGGCCTGGAGGCGATCCGCATGGTCGAGGACGGCGTCGCCGCCCCCGAGGCCATCGACGACGCCATGCGACTGGGCTACCGGCACCCGATGGGCCCGCTGCGCCTGACCGACCTGGTCGGCCTCGACGTGCGGCTGGCCATCGCCGAACACCTGCACGCCACCCTCGGCGAGCGCTTCGCACCGCCCCGACTGCTGCGCGAGAAGGTCGCCTGCGGCGAGTTGGGCCGCAAGACCGGACAGGGGTTCTACGCATGGCCGTGACCGAGACCGCCCCGGACGACGCCCGTGTCGGATACACCCTCGACGGCGACGTCGCCGTGCTCGAACTGCGCCGCCCCGCCGCCGGGAACGCCCTCGACGCGCCGCTGCGCCGCGAACTGCTCGCCGCCGTGCGTCGGGTGCGCGACGACGGGACCAGGGTTCGCGCGGTCCTGCTCGCCGCCCGGGGCCGGCACTTCTGCGTCGGCCAGGACCTCAAGGAACACGCCCGCGCCCTGGAGCACGACCCCGCATCCGCCTTCGCCATCGTGCGTGCGCAGTACAACCCGCTGGTGAGCGCGCTGCACGCGCTGCCCCAACCGGTGGTCGTCGCCGTCGAGGGCGCCTGCGTCGGCGCCGGACTGGGCCTGGCGCTGTGCGCGGACCTGCGGGTCGCGGCCGAGAGCGCCCGCTTCGCCACCGCCTTCACCGGGATCGGCCTGGCCGCCGACACCGGCGTCAGCGGCGCACTGGCCCGCGCGGTGGGGCCCGCACGGGCGGCGGCCCTGATGCTTCTCGACGAACGGATCGATGCCGAGGCCGCCCGCCGCTGCGGCCTCGTGCACCGCGTCGTGCCCGACGGTGCCGCGACCGACGAGGGGCTGGCCCTGGCCCGACGCCTGGCCGCCGGACCGACCGCCGCCTACGCCGAGGTCAAGGCGCTGCTGCGACTCGCGGACACGGCCGACGTGCTCGAACGGGAGGCGGCGGCCCAGGAGCGACTGGGCCGCACCGAGGACCACCGCGCGGCGGTACGGGCCTTCCTGGCGGGCGACCGGCCCACCTTCCAGGGACACTGACCCACCCCGAAGCCCCGCGCGGGCTCCGGTTTCGCCACACCATGGACCGAACGAACGGTCGGTAGGGAATCTTTCGATGGCCACACCACCCACCACCCCGTCACCCGCGCCCGACGTACCCCCGGACCTCGCCCGACACTTCGAGGCCACCCTCGCCAGGGACCAGCGCATCGAACCCCGCGACTGGATGCCCGACGGCTACCGCCGGACCCTGATCCGCCAGATCGCCCAACACGCGCACTCCGAGATCATCGGCATGCAGCCCGAAGGCGAATGGATCACCCGCGCCCCCTCCCTGCGCCGCAAGGCCATCCTGCTCGCCAAGGTCCAGGACGAAGCCGGCCACGGCCTCTACCTGTACTCCGCGGCGGAAACCCTCGGCGCCGACCGCGCCGACCTGACCGCGCGCCTGATCGACGGCCGCCAGAAGTACTCCTCGATCTTCAACTACCCCACCCTGAGCTACGCCGACGTCGGCGTCATCGGCTGGTTCGTCGACGGCGCCGCCATCTGCAACCAGGTCCCGCTGTGCCGCAGTTCCTACGGGCCCTACGCCCGTGCCATGGTCCGCGTGTGCAAGGAGGAGTCCTTCCACCAACGCCAGGGATACGAGCAACTCGCCACGATGATGCGCGGCACCGAAGCCCAGCGCGCCATGGTCCAGGACGCGGTCGACCGCTGGTGGTGGCCCTCCCTGATGATGTTCGGCCCGCCCGACGACGACTCGCCCAACTCCGCACAGTCGATGGCCTGGAAGATCAAGCGCCACACCAACGACGAACTGCGCCAACGCTTCGTCGACATGACGGTGCCTCAGGCACGCGCCCTCGGCGTGACCCTGCCCGACCCGCAGCTGATCTGGAACCCCGACCGCGGACACCACGACTTCGGCACCCCCGACTGGGCCGAACTGCAACGCGTGATCCGCGGCGACGGGCCCTGCAACAGCGCGCGCATCCGACGACGCAAGGCCGCCCACGAGGACGGCGCCTGGGTCCGCGAGGCAGCGAGCGCCCACGCGGCCAAGCACACCACCCCGACACCCACCCCGACAGGAGCAGCGGCATGAACGACACCCCCACCCGGGTCGACTGGCCCCTCTACGAGGTGTTCGTGCGCGGCAAGCGCGGCCTCAACCACGTCCACGTCGGCTCCCTGCACGCCGCCGACGACCGCATGGCCCTGACCCACGCCCGGGACCTGTACACCCGCCGCAACGAGGGCGTGAGCATCTGGGTGGTGCGCTCGCGGCACATCACCGCCTCGAGCCGGGACGAGAAGGACCCCTTCTTCGCCCCCAGCGCCGACAAGGTCTACCGCCACCCCACCTTCTACGACATCCCCGACGACGTCCCCCACATCTGAGGAGCAGGTCATGCCCGACGACCACCTCCACCCGTCCCTGGCCGACGGGGACGGCGGCGACGCCCGCTGGGCCTTCGGCACCGGCTTCGAGGATCCCCTGCACGGCGTGGACACCACGCTGCCCGCACACGTGGACGCCGTCGAACTCGCCGCGTGCTGCCTGGCGCTGGCCGACGACGCCCTGATCGGCGCTCAGCGCCTGGCCGAATGGACCACCCGCGCCCCCGAGTTGGAAGAGGAGCTGGCCCTGGCCAACATCGCCCTCGACCTGCTCGGCCAGGCACGCCTGCTCTACGCACGCTGCGGCCGCGCCGACGGCAGCGGTCGCGACGAGGACGCCTACGCCTACCTGCGCGACCCGGCCGACTTCCGCAACGTACGCCTGGCCGAACTCCCCAACGGTGACTTCGCGTTCACCATCGCCCGGCTGCTGCTCCTGTCCACCTGGCGACTCGCGCACCTCACCCGGCTGGTGGCATCCCCCGACCCGGTGCTCGCGGCCATCGCCGCCAAGGGCGTCAAGGAGCTGACCTACCACCGCCAGTACGCCGCCGAGTGGACGGTGCGGCTGGGCGACGGCACCGAGGAGTCGCACCGCCGTATGCACACCGCACTCCACGAAGTCGCCCCCTGGCTGCCCGAGTTGTACGAGGCGTACGACGCACGCGAGGAGGTCGGGACGGTCCTGACCCAGGTGCTGGACGTCGCCGGCCTGGCCGTCCCGCCCCCCGCCGCGCCGTTGCCCGGCCACGGCAGGAACGGCGAGCACACCGAGCATCTGGCCCCGCTCCTGGCCGAGTTGCAGGGCCTGGCCCGGGCCCACCCGGGAGCGACATGGTGACCGCAGGCGTCGCGTCGGACGTCCGCCGCGCCCGACACATCGCCGAACAGGTCCCCGACCCCGAACTGCCCGCCCTGACCCTGGCCGATCTCGGCGTGCTGCGCGACGTCGACATCACCGCGGACGGAACCGTCGTCGCCGGCCTCACCCCCACCTACTCCGGCTGCCCGGCCATGGCCGAGATGCGCGCCGAGGTCGCCGCCCGCCTGCACGCGGCCGGATTCGCCCGCGTCGAGATCCGCACCGTCCTGGACCCGCCGTGGAGCACCGACCGCATCACGGCCGCCGGGCGCCGCAAACTCGCCCGCTACGGCATCGCCCCGCCCGGCAGCGCACCGCGCCCCGTCGCGGGCCCCGTCCCACTGGACCTGCTGCCGACCCGCCGCCGCGTGCCCTGCCCGCACTGCGGTTCGACGGACACCGAGGAAACCTCCCGGTTCGCCGCCACCGCCTGCCGGGCACTGCGCCGCTGCCTCGCCTGCCGCGAGCCGTTCGAGCACATGAAGGAGATCTGATGCAGGAGCCGACGACCACGATCTCCGGCACCGCGCCGTCGCCCGCCCGCCGGCGCCCGCGCTTCCACCGCCTGCGCGTGGCAACGGTAGAGCGGCTGTGCGAGGACGCCGCCGCGGTCGCCTTCGACGTGCCCGAGGACCTGGCCGACACCTTCGCCTTCGTCCCCGGCCAGTCGCTCACGCTGCGCCGCGAGATCGACGGCGCGGACGAACGCCGCTCCTACTCCATCTGCTCCGCCGCCGGCACCCGACCGCGCATCGGCGTACGCGTCGTACCCGGCGGACTGTTCTCCTCCTGGCTCGTGCACGACGTGCGACCCGGCGACAGCGTCGAGGTGATGGCACCGACCGGCACCTTCACGGCCGACGTGTCCACCCCCGCGCACCACGTGTTGATCGCTGCGGGCTCCGGCATCACCCCGATGGTGTCGATCGCCGAATCGGTGCTCGCCGCTCACGACGGCTCGCGCGTCACCCTCCTGTACGGCAACCGCCGCACCGACACGGTGATGTTCGCCGACGACCTGGCCGACCTGAAGGACCTGCACCCGGCACGCTTCGAACTCGCCCACGTGCTGTCCCGGGAACCCCGCGAGGCGGACCTGTTCTCCGGCCGCCTCGACCACGACCGCCTCCTGGCCCTGATCGACGGCCTGGTCGACGTCGACCGCGCCGACCACTGGTGGTTGTGCGGCCCCCACGGCATGATCCGCGACGCCCGGCGCGCCCTGGCCACCCTCGGGGTGCCCGACGAACGCGTCCACCAGGAACTGTTCTTCGCCGACGACACACCGCCCCCGGCCGTCCACCGCGAGGACGCGAAGGCGGACGGACCGGTGAGCAGGGTGACCATCGTGCTGGACGGCCGCTCCACGGTCGCCGACCTGCCCCGCGACACCAGCATCCTGGACGGCGCCGGCCGGCTGCGCCCGGACATGCCGTTCGCGTGCAAGGGCGGCGTGTGCGGCACCTGCCGGGCCCTCGTCCGCGACGGCACGGCCGACATGCGCCGCAACTACGCCCTCGATCCGGCGGAAACCGAGGCCGGCTACGTCCTGACCTGCCAGACGTACCCCGGTTCCGACACGCTGACCGTCGACTTCGACACCTGAGGGCGGCAGCGTCGGCCGCCCGCGGCGGTCACGTGAAGAGGTGCCGGCCGTGCGGCCGGCGCCGACCGGTTTCTCGGCCGTTCCACGGCAGCCCGACCGCACGCCCCGAAACGCCGGGACCTCGGACTCCGCGATGCGTTCGCGGAGTCCGAGGTCCCTGTGATGCGCGGTCACCCGCTGCGCCGCCGGCGTCGGCGACCGCCCGGCCGGGCGAGGTCGACCGGACCCGATCGACGCCGTGGGGTGCACCCGGGTGGCGCTGCGCGTCCGGCTACGTCCGGCTGACGGGGCACGGACGTGCCGCCGCCTGCGGTCGGATCAGCCGGTGTCAGCAGGGGATCGCGAGATCGATGGTCACCGGCCGCGCCGGCCACTGGTAGGAATCCACGCTGAAGCTGCCGTGCACCGTCGAACCGCACGGCACGGTGCCGCCCACGCCGGTGACCTTGATCGTCGTGTAGTGGAAGAGCGCGTCCTGATTCACCGCGCCGAGCGAGACGCCGGCCACGTTGCCGGACAGGCGCAGGGTCAGCGGCTGCGGCTGCTGCGGCGGACTGCCGGGGGACGGAGGGCCGGCAAGGCCGACCTGACCGAAGAGGCGGACGGTGTCACCGGTGATCTCGGCGCAGACCTTGGTCGACAGACCGGACTGGAGCCCGGAGGCGCCGCAGGTCACGGTGGTCGGGGCGGGGTCGGCGCCGGCGACCGGCGCGGTGGCGATGACGCTCAGGCCGGCTATGCCTATCGCTGCCGCGGTCGTCATGAACTTCATGGGAGGCCTCCGATGTCGTGGCACCCGGAGTCGGATGCTTTTGATGAGGTGTGACATTTCACATCTCACATGGCACATCATTGCATGACGATGAGTCGTCTCGTGGCCTCGAAGGGTGAACATCGACGTGATCTGCGTTACATGGAGTCGGCGATGCCTGACTTTCGGTCACGCACGGCGCTCCCGTGGCCGAAAGGACGCCGGTACCCGTGGAAGTCGGGATCGACGCATAATCCCTGACACACCTCGTCAGGGATTGTCGGCATGATCGTTCGCATGACCAACACACTGACCGGCAAGGTGGCACTGGTTGCGGGCGCGACGCGCGGTGCCGGGCGGGGGATCGCCACTCAGCTGGGCGCGGCGGGAGCCACCGTGTACGTGACCGGCCGCAGCACCCGATCCGAACGCTCGGAGATCGACCGCGACGAGACGATCGAGGAGACCGCCGAACGCGTCACCGCCGCGGGCGGACACGGAATCGCCGTACGGGTGGACCACCTGGAACCGCAGCAGGTCGCCGCACTGGTGGCCCGCATCGACCGCGAACAGGGCCGCCTGGACGTGCTGGTGAACAACATCTGGGGCGGCGAACTGCTCTTCGGCTGGAACGAGAAGCTGTGGGAGCACTCGCTCGACGACGGGCTGCACATCCTGCGGCTGGCGATCGACACCCACATCATCACCAGCCACCACGCCCTACCCCTGATGATCCGCGAACCGGGCGCCCTCGTCGTCGAGATCACCGACGGCACCGCCCAGTACAACGCCGAGAACTACCGCATCTCGCTCTTCTACGACCTGGCCAAGACGTCGGTGAACCGCCTCGCGTTCGCGCAGTCGAAGGAACTCGCCGAATACGGCGCGACCGCACTGTCGCTGACGCCGGGCTGGATGCGCTCGGAGATCATGCTGGACGCCTTCGGCGTCACCGAGGAGACCTGGCGCGACGCACTCGGCAAGCAACCCCACTTCGCCATCTCCGAGACCCCGGCCTACATCGGACGCGCGGTCGCCGCCCTGGCCTCGGACCCCGAACGGGCCCGGTGGAACGGCCGATCCCTCTCCAGCGGCGAACTCGCCCACGAATACGGCTTCACCGACCTCGACGGCAGCCGTCCGGACGCCTGGCGCTACATGGTCGAAGTCCAGGACGCCGGCAAACCCGCCGACACCACCGGCTACCGCTGACCCGCACCCCCCACGCCCGTGCCCACCGGGAGCGTCGACGCGTCATCTCGGTGGGCCTTCGGGATCGCTGTTCTCAGGCGCGCAGGGCGGCGTCGAGATCGCGGGTGAACTCGCCCACGCGCCCGCCTCCGGAAGGGGCGGCGGGCAGTCGGGCGAGCACCGCGGTGACCGCCGCCGGCGCGTGCTGCCGCGCCCATTCCAGGGTCCCCGCGGTGACGTGCCCGCCCTCTTCGGATGCCAGTTCCTCCGCGCGCGCCGCATGCGCTGCCGCGCCGAGGATGTGCTTCACCTGATGGGCGCTCGCCCGGGGATGCAGGAACGCGGCGGCGGCCGCATGGCTTGCCGCTCGTGCCGCGTCGGCCGCGGCGGGTGAAGCGGCTTCCTGCGCCGCCTTGTACGCCGCCCACGCACTCTGCCGCAGGGCGCCCGTGCGCCGGCCACCCCCGGCGAAGGCGTCTGCCGCATCGATGGCGTCGCGAGGGCGAGGGTCGGCGGGAAGACTTCGTTCGAAGATCGACAACACCCTGCGCGCACAATCGGCGGCGTAGCCCGCGATCCCACGGAGTTCGTCCGCGCTCAGTTCGATCCTGTCCGATTCGGTGGTTGGCACGGCCCAATTCTGCCGCAGCAAGCCGACTGCCGACGATCTCGCCGGACACGGCCCGGTTCGGGCCGCCCGATGCGACGGGACCGCGCCGGCGCGGGGTGCCGCCCGGCACCCCGCGCCGGGCTCGCGCGGGTCATCCGTCCAGGAAGCGCAGCAACTCCTCGGTGACGAAACGGGGGTTCTCCTCGACGAGCCAGTGCCCCGCGTTCGGCACATCCACCGCGCGCACGATGTTGGTCATGCGTGAGGCCAGGGTGGCCCGGATCGGGTCGAGCTGCCCCTGGGCGGTCATGAGCAGGGTCGGGACACCTGTCGGTGCCACCGCCGTGGTGTCGCGGACGTCCTTGTCCAGGGCGCGGTAGAGCTCGAAGCCGCCCGACAGCGCCTCGGGCCGGCCGTAGGTCCGTGCGTACTCGTCGATCTCGGCGTCGGTGAACGGGGATCGCTCCGAGGTGCCGCCGAACGCCGTTCCCCCGAAAGAGACTTGGGGGTAGAACAGGGCCAGGTACGCGCGGACGTCGTCGCCGACCACCGCCTCGGGGACCCGGCGTTGGGAGTGGAAGGCGATGTGCCAGCTCAGTGAGCGGTAGGTGCGCGCATCGATCGCGGGCCCGGGCAGCGGCAGGTCGAGGTAGCCCAGCCGGGCGGTGTCGGCGGGGAACTGACCGGCGTACTGGAACGCCACCGCGGCGCCGAAGTCGTGCCCGACGACACGGGCGTCGCGCAGCCCGAGTCGAACGGCGATCAGGTTGTGCACGTACCGCGCCAGGGTGGCCTTGTCGTAGCCGGTCGGCGTGCCGGTGCTGTCGCCCAGCCCGGGGAGGTCGACCGCGTAGACGGTGTGGTGCTCGGCGAGGGCCGGCATGATCGGCCACCAGCCGAACCAGGTCTGCGGCCAGCCGTGGATCAACACCACGGGCGGGCCGCTTCCGCCGGTCACATAGTGCATCCGCACGCCGTCGACGTCGGCGAACTCGTGCCGGAAGGTGTTCTTGAACTTCGGATCGTCCCGGGTGGCCGTGGCATAGGAGGGAACGTCGTCGGGCGACGTGCTGCAGGCGGCGGCGCCGCTCGTCAGCAGGAGGGCGAGCGCGATCGTCGCCACCGTCCGCCCGAATCGCGGGCGGCGGCGCGACGACGGCCGTGGTGCGGGAATCATGGGGTCCTGTCCTGGCGAAGGTGGGGGAGTCGGCGCCCGGTCGTGCCGTCGATCGGTGTGCGCGGTGGGCGTCGTGGTCTTCGAGCGGGGGAGCGGCCGGGTCAGCCGGTGCGGCGGATGAGCAGGACGTGGTCGGTGACCTCGGCGGTACGCCCGTCCGGTCCGGTCGCGATCCGACGGGGTGAGTCGGCCCGTTCCACCATCCAGGCCGCCGGATCCAGGTCGATGTCCGCGGCGACCTCCTGCGGGGTCGGGTAGCGCGCGTCCGGATCCCGGTTCCACGACCACGGCGCGGTCGAGCCGTGGTCGACGACCAGCAGCCGCCCGCCCAGGCGCAGCGCGTACGCGGCCACCCGCAGGACCATGGCCCGGTCCAGGCCGAAGGGGGTGTGCAGGTAGTGGGCGCAGATCAGGTCGAACCGGCCCGATGGGAAGGACTCGTGCAGGTCGTGCCGTTCGGCGACGATCCGGTCGTCCAGGTCGAGTGAGCGGGCGAGGTCGGCGAGCCGGTCGACGGCCACGGCCGAGATGTCGACGGCGGTGACGTGCCATCCCCGGCGGGCGAGCCACAGGGCGTCGCCGCCGTTGCCGCAGCCCAGGTCCAGCACGTCGCCGGGCGGCAGGTCCGCGACCGTCTCGGCGAGCCGGCCGTTCGGCCGCGGGTCGCGGTCGGTAGGTCGGTCCGCGTAGACGCCGTCCCAGAACGCGACCGCATCAGGGGTGTTCATCGGGTCTCCTTCCGTCGGAACACGCTCAGTCTTGCCAGGCGCACCGGATACGGCACGAGAACTTGCGGTTCTGGCAAGATGGATCCGTGGATCTCGAAACGGAAGACGTGCTCGACGCGGTGGGGCCGCGGCTGCGTGCGCTGCGTCGCGAACGCGGCATCACGCTCGCCGACCTCGCGGCGACGACCGGGGTGTCGGAGAGCACCCTGTCCCGGCTGGAGGGCGGACAGCGCCGGGCGACCCTGGAATTGTTGCTGCCGCTGGCCCGGACCTACGACGTGCCGTTGGACGAGCTCGTCGGCGCCCCGCGCACCGGCGATCCGCGGATCCACCTGCAGCCGATCCGGCGGTTCGGGATGGTCTTCGTCCCGCTGTCGCGGCGGCCGGGCGGGACGCAGGCGTTCAAGATGCTCATCCCGGCTCGGCCGAAACCGCTCGAACCGACCCTGCAGACGCACGAGGGTTTCGAGTGGTTGTACGTGCTCAACGGTCGCCTACGACTGGTCCTCGGCGAGCGCGACCTGACGCTCTCGGCGGGTGAGGCAGCGGAGTTCGACACGTCCTTGCCGCATTGGCTGGGCAGCGCCGACGGCGGCGCGGTCGAGCTGCTCATCCTGTTCGGTCTCCAGGGCATCCGGGCGCACGTACGCCCCGGCGGCCCGCATCCGCCGCCCGACGACGGGCCTCCGGGGTGAGCGCGGTGCGAGACTCCGTCGCACCCGCCGGTCACAGTGCGGGGCCGGGCGCCTTGCCGAGGTTGGGGAGTTCGACGACGAGGTCGCGGGCAGGTGCCTTGATGTCGACGGGACGGTCGTATTCCGACCAGGTCACCGTGACGGCCCCGTCGTCCGATCCGGAGCCGGTCGAGATCGCCTGGTAGGGCAGTGCCGGGCCGTCGGCCGGGACGTACATCCGGGCGGCTTCGCCCGCCTCGGTCTCTACGAGCACGACCATACGACGCCCGTCGACGAAGGTCTCCTCGCGTCGATCGGCCTTCGCCAACTTGTCCACGACGGTGCGCGGGTCGACCGCCTTGGCCGTGGCCGCCATTTTCGACCGCACCGGATCGTCGGCCGCGGCATGCCCGTACTTGCCCTCCAACGCGGCCACCAGGTCTGCCCGGTCGGCCCCCAGGCGCCGCTGCCAGTAGGCGCGCGAAGCCTTGACGTAGAGTTCCCCGCCGACGCTGATCATCTCGATGGTGTGGCTCGCCGCCTTGCCGCTGGTGGTGAAGTCGCCGGTCCGCATGTCCAGATGCACTTCGGTGCGGGTGCTCGTGGTTGCCGCCCGAACGTCGGAGATGCGGACATAGCGAACACCGTTCACCGCCTTGCGCATCCGCTCGTGCAGCGCCTTGTCGCCCAGTCCCGACAGGTTCCCGGAGGTCGCGTCGGCCAGGTCCACGGCTGCCGAACACCCCGTCAACAACGCCATTCCCACTGCTGCCGCCGTCACCCGCACAACCGAACCCACGTGTGCCATCGACGTCCCCGATCCGCTCCCGCCCCGACCCCACCGACCGCGACTCGCATACATGATCCCGAGTTGCCTCCGACGCGTGCGCGCGGGGCCGCCCCGGGGGTCGGCCGGCGCCCGACGCCGCAGGGCCTCCGAGTGGCAACCGGCTCCCGGGCGACGCGGCACGATCGGGCCGGGAAGGAAACCCACCCGCCGTCGAGCGCTGCATTCGCGAGGGCCGGGCAGAAGCCGTCCATGGGCACAGCGATGAAGGTTCCGCAGACGCGGGACATGATGGGCGAGGAACTCTCCGGGGACGAGGCGTGGGCGACGCTGCGCCGCTACGGCGGGTGGAAGCTGGTCAGGAACGCGTTCATCCGCTTCCGGTACGCGGACGGGTTCACCCACTCGCGTGCGCTCGCCCTACAAACGGTGCTCTCCGTGGTCCCGCTGGCGATCGCCGTCGTCGGACTCTCCCGGGTCCTGCACACCGACAAATTCGGCCGGTTCGTCTCCGCCGCGCTCGCTCGGCTGTCCACGGGCCCGAGTTCGGCCGTCGTGCAGGACACCCTGCGCGACGCGGGCGAAGGAAGCGCGGTCGCACTCTCCCTCGGACTGCTGTTCTCGCTGGTCAACGTCGCGACCGCGATGAGCCAGATCGAGCGGGGCGCGAACCGCATATACGGCGTCGAGCGTGATCGCCCGTTCGCGCGCAAGTACGGCCGCGCCGCGGTGATGACGCTGGTGGTGGGTGTGCCGATCGGGCTCGGCGTGGTGTTGACCGTGGCCGGCCGCGACATGGTCGGGGCAGCCGCCGACGTATACGGCTGGAGCGATACGCAGCGCACGGTGTCGGGCGTCCTGTGCTGGCCGGTGGGTGTCGCGCTCGCGCTGATCTCGGCGTCCGCGGTGTTTCGGTGGTCCCCGCGCCGCAGCCAACCCGGCTTCACCTGGCTGGCGTTCGGGGCGGCCGTCTACCTGGTGCTGTGGGTGCTGCTGACCTGGCTGCTCGGCCTCTACGTCCGGCTCAGCGGCTCCTTCGACTCGGTCTACGGACCCCTCAGCGCGTTCGTGTCGTTGATCCTGTGGGCCTACCTGACCTCGATCGCGCTGTTCCTGGGCCTGGCCTTCGCCGCCCAACTGGAGGCCGTTCGCGCCCACTTGACCGAACCGGTGCAACCGGACCCCGGGGCTTGAGGATCGATCCGGTGCCGGACCCCGAAGGCCGACGGTCTCGGTGCGCGGATCCTGCAACCGCGTTGCCGCCCGGGTCCGGCGGCCCGGCCGCCGGACCCGGGCGCCGAACGATCCTGCCGAGGTGGTGGGACGGGCTCAGGCCCGCGCCACCGACTGGGGGAACGAGAACACCTCGTCCGGGTCGTACTGTTGCGAGACCGCCTTCAGGCGGGTCAGGTTCCCGCCGTAGTAGGCGGTACCCCAGTCCGGCAGGTTCGCGTCGATGTAGTTGACGTAGGCGCCCGTCGCGCCCAGCGCTTCGAGTCCGTCCCGGACGGCGTCCACCGCGGCCGTGGCCTCGGCCTGGCCGGCGGGTGTGGTGCTCGCGTAGATCTGCGCCGTGGCCAGCGCCGAGCGATGCGGAAAGGCCGTCGCGTCGGGGGCGAGCCGCGCGACCGCGCCGCCCATCGAGTCCAGCAGCAGGTCCATCCCGGTACGCCCGGCCATCAGCTGCACCATCCGCTGCGCGTCCAGCGGGGCGGGCAGCACCCGGGAGACGGCGACGAAGGACGAGCGCGGCAACCGCCCGCCCTCGAACGTCGGGTGGCACTGCGCGATGGTGTCGTTCGCGCAGCCGGCCATGTACTTCATCGCGTCCAGATAGCTCTTGGCCTGCACGCTGCGCGAGGTCGGCTGCGTCGAGGCGGCGGCGATCAGCCGGTCCAGGAGCGGGTTCAGCCCGTCGGCGGTGCCGACATGGCACCCGCCCACCCGACAGGTCGGCGGCGTGCCGCCGGAGACCACGCAGTTCGACCACAGTTCCGGCGGCGCGTCCGCGATCCACTGCTGCCAGGCCCCGATCACCGAGGCGGTCGCGGCGGCCGGGAAGCGCAGCGAGAAGACGGTGAGTGCGGGCGCCGGCTCGGTGCTGAAGGTGAACCGGGTGACCACGCCGAAGTTGCCGCCGCCCCCGCCGCGCAGTGCCCAGTACAGGTCCGGCTCGGAGCACTCGGAGGCGGTGAGCACCCGCGCGTCGGCGGTGACCACCTCCGCCGAGACCAGCCGATCGCAGGTCAGTCCGTACTTGCGGGTCAACACCCCGATCCCGCCGCCCAGGGCCAGCCCGCCGACCCCCACCGTCGGGCAGGAACCGGCCGGCATCAGGCGCCCGGCCTGCGCCAGCGCGGCGTAGACCTCGATCAGTCGGGCCCCCGCGCCGACCTGCACCGTCCCGTCGGGCTGCACCCGGACCTGCGCCATCGGCCGCAGATCCATCACCAGCCCGCCGTCGGGCACGCTGTACCCGAGGTAGCTGTGCCCGCCGCTGCGCGCGGTGATCGGCACGCCGTGTCCACGGGCCGCGTCCAGGCAACTCTGCACATCCGCCGCGGAGGTGCACCGGGCCACCGCGGCCGGCAGTTGGTCGTCGTACAGCTCGTTGTATCCGAGCCGGGCCACGCCGTACCCCTGGTCCTGCGGCAGCAGCAGCCGCCCGTCGAGCCGCGCCTTCAACGCCGACCAGTCCGGCGGCTCGACCACCGCCACGGACACCCGCCGCCCCGGGTCGCCCGGCACCGGCCGCCCGCCGAACACCGGCCCCGCGCCCCGCGTCGTCCCCGCGGCTGCCGCACCCGTCACCGCCATGGCACCGCCGACACCCAAAGCGGTCAGAAACGCGCGTCGATCGATCGTCATGTGCTCACATCTCCCGGCGACCCGTGCGCACCGCGTGCCGGCAGCGCAGCCCTGCATCGTTGCCATCCTTACCCGGGAGCCTGCCGACGGCGCGCGCGGTTGCGCCCATCGGTGGACGACACGGGAAGCGACGACGCGCCGTCTCCGGCGCGGCGCCGGCCGAGTGGGAGCGCAGGGCGAGGCGCGGTGACATGCGATCGCCTCTAGCAATTCACTGTGGCTATCTCCTAGGCTAGATGTGTTGCTAACTGGCGAGGGGAACTACAGGTGCGCACATATCGGATCGCGGCGATTCCCGGCGACGGCATCGGTCGGGAGACCGTGCCGGCCGCTCGGCGGGTCCTGGACGTACTGTCCGCGACCCACGGGTTCGAACTGTCGTGGACGGAGCACCCCTGGGGGTGCGCGTTCCACGCCGAGACCGGCGCGATGATGCCGCAGGACGGCATCGAACGACTGCGTGAGGCCGACGCGATCCTGCTCGGCGCGGTCGGCACGCCGGAGGTTCCCGATCACGTGTCCCTGTGGGGACTGCTGATCCCCATCAGGCGCGAGTTCGACCAGTTCGTCTCGCTGCGCCCGGTGCGTACGCTGCCCGGGGTCCGCGGGCCGCTGCGCGACGAGCGACCGTTCGACCTGGTGGTGGTGCGGGAGAACACCGAGGGCGAGTACGGCGAGATCGGCGGCCGGTTGTACCGCGGCCGGCCGCACGAACTGGCGGTGCAGGAGGCCGTGTTCACGCGACTGGGCGTCGAGCGCATCGCCCGCTACGCCTTCGGGCTGGCCCGCACCCGCTCGGGCCGGGTGGCCTCGGCCACCAAGTCCAACGGCATCGTGCACACCATGCCGTTCTGGGACGAGGTGGTGGCCGAGGTCGCCGCCGACTTCCCCGACGTCGAACTCACGCACTACCACGTCGACGCCCTGGCCGCGCTGCTCGTCCTGGACCCCACGCGGTTCGACGTGATCGTGGCCTCCAACCTCTTCGGCGACATCCTCAGCGACCTGACCGCCGCCCTGGCCGGAAGCATCGGCGTCGCCCCGTGCGGCAACATCGACCCCACCGGGCGCGGGCCGTCGATGTTCGAGCCGATCCACGGCTCCGCGCCGGACATCGTCGGCACCGGATCGGCCGACCCGATCGGCCAGATCTGGTCCGCCGCCCTGATGTTGGAACACCTCGGCGAGCGGGAGGCGGCCGGAGAACTCGTCCGGGCGATGGACCGGGTGGTCGCCGCCGGCTCGGTCACCCCCGACCTGGGCGGCGCGCTGTCGACGGACCAGGTGTGCGACGCCTTCATCGCGGAGCTGCGCCGAACCGGAACGGTCGCATGAACCCGCACGATCGAAACCACCACCTGCCCGGCCTGCGCCTCCCACACCACCTACACGGCCTGCCCGGCCTGCGGCGCGTCGCGTCGTTTCGCGACGGCGTGCGGATCAACGCGCTCGTCGCGGGCCAGGGTCCTCCGGTCCTGCTGCTCCACGGCTACCCGCAGACCTCGGCCATGTGGCACCGGGTCGCCCCGGAACTGGTCGCGGCGGGCCACACCGTCGTCCTGGCGGACCTGCGCGGCTACGGCGACAGCGACAAGCCCGCCGACACCGCCTCCCACGAGCCCTACAGCAAGCGGGTCATGGCGGCCGACCAGGTCGCGCTGATGCAGTCGTTGGGCTTTTCCCGCTTCGCGGTCGTCGGACACGATCGGGGTGCGCGCGTCGCGCACCGGATGGCGCTGGACTCTCCCGAGCGGGTGCGGTCCGTGGCGGTCCTGGACATCGTGCCGACGCTGCACATGTTCGAGAATGTGGACCGGGCGATGGCCTCCACCTACTTCCACTGGTTCTTCCTCGCGCTGGAGTCCGACCTGCCCGAGCGGCTGATCCTGGCGGACACCCCGACCTGGCTGCGCAGCCGCTTCGCCGGTCGCCACGCCGGCGGGGTGCCCGTCGACGAGGCGGCGAAGGCCGAGTACGAGCGCTGCTTCGACCCGGCCACGGTGCGCGCCTCGTGCGCCGACTACCGGGCCGCGGCCGGCATCGACCTGGTGCACGACCGACACGACCGCGAGCGGGGCCGGATGGTCGAGCCGCCGCTGCTCGCGCTGTGGGGCACGCACAGCTACGTGGGGCGCGGCTTCGACGTGCCGCGCATCTGGAAGTCCTATGCGCGCCACGTCGAAGCGGCACCCGTCGGCGCCGACCACTACCTGTGCGAGGAGGCACCGCACGACGTGGCGCACGCCCTGATCTCGTTCTGTCGGAACACCGAACCGGGAGCATCCCGTTGAACACTTCCCCCGACGTCGACACCGCCCGCTCGCTGCGCCGGCTGCGGCAACTGGTCGAGCTGGAGACACCGTCCGGCCACGTGCCGGGGTTGGACCCGCTGTACGAGTTGCTGGCCGCGTGGTCGAACGGCCTGCTGGGCAGGGCCGAACGTGTGGTCAGGGGCGGGGTGTCGCATCTGTACGTGCACGAGCGGGTGAGCGACCCGGCCAGGGCTCCGGTGCTGATGCTCGGCCATGCCGACACCGTCTGGCCGCTGGGCACGCTCGCCGAGCGGCCGTTCACCGCGGTGGACGGACGGGCGACCGGGCCGGGGGTGTTCGACATGAAGGCGGGCCTGGTGACGGCTCTGGACGCGCTGGAACTGGCGGGCGGCCCGGACGACGTGCGGATGCTGGTCACCGGCGACGAGGAGCAGGGCTCACCCACCTCGCGCGCGTTGGTCGAGGAGGCGGCGGCCGGCTGCCGGGCGGTGCTGGTGCTGGAGCCCGGTCGGGACGGGGCCCTCAAGACCGCCCGCAAGGGCGTGGCGCTGTATCGGCTGGGTGTGCGCGGACGCGCGGCCCATGCCGGGCTGGAGCCGGAACTCGGCGTCAACGCCCTGGTGGAGCTGGCGCACCAGGTGTTGGCGATCGACGGGCTCGGCGACAGCGGCCGCGGCACCACGGTCACCCCCACCGTCGGTCGGGCCGGGACCACGACCAACACCGTGCCCGAGTGCGCCTATGTCGAGGTGGACGTACGGGCCTGGGAACGGAGGGAGTTGGAGCGGGTCGAGGAGGCGCTGGGCGTCCTGTGCGCCAAGCTGCCGGGAGCCGGCGTCGAACTGGCCGGGGGCATCAACCGGCCCCCGTTGGAACGCGCCATGTCGGCGCAACTCCTGCTGGCCGCACAAAGGTTGGCCCGCGAGCTTGGGCTGGCCGCGATCGAGGAGGCCCGGGTCGGCGGTGCCTCCGACGGCAACTTCACCGCCGGGCTGGGCATTCCCACCCTGGACGGGCTCGGCCCGGCGGGTGCCGGCGCGCACGCCCGGCACGAGTGGGTGGACCTGGGCTCGCTTCCGGAGCGCGCGATGCTGGTGGCCGGGCTGATCCGGGCACCGGCCGTCGCCGCGACCGCACGCTGACCGCGTCCGTACCGATCCTGCGCCTGCCGCATTCGCCTCGACCGCACGCCGGCCTACCAGGCGCATGCCGGCCGGGTCGGCTCACGCTCCCTCGGGCGCGGACTTCCCCTTCCGAGCCTGCTCGGCACGGGCCTCGATCGCATCGAGGAACAGGTCCACCGCGGTGTCGAAGACCTGCGGGTCGCCGATGTCCTTGAGCTGCCCGCTCATCGCGGCGATGCGCGGGTACTGTTCGGCCGGCAGCCTGCGGTATTCCAACTGCCAGGCCAGTGTGTCGCCGTCGCGGGTCTCCGGGTCCAGGACGAGCATGCCCGCCTCCATACTGGCCAGCGAGCGAACCACGTTCCCGAACACCCGCAGGTACATGGCCGCGTCCTCCTCGTCGAGGCCGGCGCGCAGCAGCGCGTCCAAGGCGAACTCGACGTTGGCGAACTCGGTGGGCCTGCGCGTGGTGCGCGCGGCCATCTGTACGGCGAACTGCGGGTAGCGCAGCAGGTGTTCGTGGATGTAGCGGGCCAGGGTTCGCAGGTCCTCGCGCCAGGAATCGGTCGCCTCCAGCCGGCCGCCGTAGGAGCGGGCCCGCAGGTCGTCGATCAACTCCAGGACCAGTTGGTCCTTGTCGCGGAAGTGCCGGTAGAGCGAGGTGGGGTGGGCGTTCACCTCCTTGGCGAGGGACTGGAACGTGAAGGCGTCCAGTCCGTCGCGGGCGGCGACCCGCTCGGCCGCGTCCAGGATGACCCGGCGGCTGAGGGTGTCACGGGGGAGCCGGCGACGTGCCGAACCCTGCGGTCGGGGGCCGGGCGTGTCCTCGGTCTTCGGGGCGCTCATGCGGGTCCTTCCCTGGGAGTCGGCGCCGATGGGCGCAGCTGGGTCGAGCCTGCCGAAAGCCTCGCCACATTTCAAGTCAATCTCATCGGCTAACTCCTAGCCTACTTGTATTGCTAAGCGGTTCACGTCTCCCTACTCTGATCATCGACTCCCGGGGACATCCCGTACAGGGAAGGTCGAAAACCATGATTCAGTCACGAAACGACCACAGGCCGTCCCGAGCCGGACGGCGCCGAACCCCGATCGGAAGTGCCCTTGCGGCACTGGCGGTTCTCGTGGCCACCGGATGCACGTCGGGCACGCCGGCACTGGCGCCGGGCAACTCCACTGGCAACGTCCCGGTCAAGCAGGGCGGGAGCCTGGTCATCGGCGCCGAGCAGGAGCCGGACTGCGCCGACTGGCTCTCCACCTGCGCCGGCTCCATCTGGGGCACCTACCTCATGCAGACCCAGACGATCCCGCAGGTCTTCACCGTCGTGCGCCAAGACGACGACTGGGTTCCCGTCACGTCCGACCTGATGGCCTCCACGCCCACCACCGAGGTCGTGGACGGACGGCAGACGATCACCTACCGGCTCAACCCCGCCGCGGTCTGGTCCGACGGACAAGCGATCACCTCGGCGGACCTGAGATACACCGCGCTGCAGATCCGCGACGGCAAGGACATCTTCACCCGGACCGGCTACGACCTGATCGACTCGATCACCACCCCGGACGCGCGGACCGCGATCGTCACCCTCGAGTCCCCCTACGCCAACTGGCGACAACTGTTCGGCGCCGAGTACGGAGTGCTGCCGGCGCACCTGCTCGAAGGCAAGGACCGCAATGCGCTGATGAAGAACGGCTACACCTTCAGCGGCGGCCCTTGGAAGATCGCCTCCTGGATCCGGGGCACCTCCGTCACCCTGGTCCCCAACGACCGCTACTGGGGCGCCAAACCGCACCTGAACAAGGTGACGTTCCAGTTCACCACCGACACCGCCGCCGAGTTCCAGGCGTTCGCCGGCGGTCAGCTCGACGCGCTGTACCCGACGCCGCAGCTCGACGTGCTCGCCCAGATCAACTCGCTCGGCGGCAGCGCGAACATGCAGGTGGAGACCCGGACCGGGAACCTTCAGGCGTTGTGGATGAACAACGCGGCGTTCCCGTTCGACTCCAAGGCGGTCCGCGAGGCGGTCGCCTACTCGGTCGACCGCGGCGCCATCGTACGCAAGCTCTTCGGCTCGCTGGGCGTGACCGCGCCCGCGCAGAGCTTCCTGTCACCCCTGGTGTCCGCGTTCGCGACCGAGGACTTCGCGACCTACCGGCGCGACCCGGCCAAGGTCGAGCAGATCATGACCGCCGCCGGGTGGGCCAGGAACGGTGACGGGATCTGGGCCAAGGACGGCCGCGCCGCGCAGTTCACCATCGTCTCCCTCGCCGGCAACCAGAGCCGCGAACTCACCGAGCAGATCCTGCAGTCGCAACTACGCCAGGCCGGATTCAAGATGACGATCAAGAACACCAGCGCCGCGAACCTGTTCGGCAAGGTCGCCCCGACCGGGGACTTCCAACTGGGCCTGTGGACGCTGACCGACTCCTTCCCCGACCCCACCCTGGACGCCAGCTTCGGCTCGGCGGCGATCCCCAGTGAGGCCAACGGCAATTCGGGCATCAACTTCATCCGCGCGAACGTGCCCGGCCTGGACTCGCTGCTCGGCAGGGTCAGCACCGACGTCGACCAGACGTCCCGGCTGGAGGCCTCGCACCGGACCGAGAAGCTGCTCGCCGACGCCGTGCCCTCGCTCCCCCTGGGCGCGGTCCCCAACATCCTGCTGACCGGCAAGAGAGTCGGCGGCCCGATCGGCATCAACCCCGTCCGGGGCCCGTTCTGGAATCTCGCCGAATGGGGGCTGGCGAAATGACCGGCGCCCGACTCCTTGCCGAGGACACCCCATGTTGAGATACACCGTGCGCCGCCTGGCCTACTCGCTGCCCGTGCTGGTGATCGCCTCCTTCATCCTGTTCTGGGCGGTCCGGGCCACCTTCGACCCGCTCGCCAAGCTGCGCCAGTCGACCGACCCCGGCGCTGTGCGCCGGCAGACGGAGCTGCTCGGCCTGGATCGATCCGTGCCCGAGCAGTACCTGCTGTGGATGAAGGCATTCGTCACCGGGGACTGGGGCACCAGCACCAGAACCAGCGGGTCCGTGCTGCCGATGATCGGGTCCGCACTCGAAGTCACCCTGCAACTGATGTTCTGGGGAGTGCTGTTCGCCGCCGTGATCGCCCTGGGCATCGGGATCTACTCCGCGGCCCGCCAGTACTCGGTCGGGGACTACGTGCTCACCGGGCTCTCCTACATGGGTATCGCGATGCCCGCGTTCTGGCTCGGCCTGGTGCTGATCCAGGTCCTGGCGGTGTGGCCCAGGCAGCAGTTCGGCCTGAGCGAACCCCCGCTGTACTTCATCGGTCTGCACTCGGTGGGCCGAAGCGGGATCAACCTCGACTACTTCCGCCACCTGGCGCTTCCCGTCGTCACCCTGACCATCGGCCTGGTCGCCGGCTGGTCCCGGTTCAGCCGGACCTCGATGCTCGAAGCCCTCGGCAGCGACTACGTGCGCACCGCCCGGGCCAAGGGCGTGCCGCGCCGCCGCATCCTGTTCCGGCACGCCCTGCGCAACGCGCTCGCCCCGTTCGTCACCGTGGTGGCCCTCGATGCCGCCGCGCTGGTCGGCGGGCTGGTCGTGACCGAACAGATCTACGCGATCCCCGGCATGGGCCGGCTCTTCCTCAGCTCGATCCTGGCCGGCGACGTGTTCGTGCTGATCCCGTGGATGCTCGTGGTGGCCGTCGCCGTGATCGCCTTCAACCTGCTGGCCGACGTGGCGTACGCGCTCCTGGACCCGAGGGTGGCCCTGCGATGACCGACTCCGCCGCACTGCGGATCGCCGAATCCGCGCCGCCGACCACCCCGACGCCCGCAGCGACCGAACCCTCGGCGACCAAGGACAAGCCCCGGCACCGGATCGTGCTGGAACGCCTCCTGCGCCACCGCCCGGCCGTGGTGGGCCTGCTGATCCTGACCGCCCTGGCGATCTCCTGCTTCGGCGCCGACTGGATCGCGCCCTACCCGCACAACCGGCAGGATCTCCTGCTGGGTGCCCAACAGCCCTCCTCGGCCCACTGGTTGGGCACCGACTCGCTCGGCCGCGACTACCTCAGCGAAGTCCTGTTCGCCGGGCAGGTCTCGCTGGCGATCGGCATCTGCGTCGCGCTGCTGTCCACCATCGTCGGCACCGCCGTCGGCGCCATCGCCGGATTCGCCGGGGGCTGGGCCGACGAACTGATCATGCGGGTGACCGACCTCTTCCTGATCGTGCCCGCCATCGCCGTCCTGGCCCTGGCCCTGCAGGCGGTGGGCCCCTCACCGGTGACCATCGTCCTGGTGCTCTCCGCGCTGGGCTGGACCATGATCGCCCGGGTCGTGCGCTCGCAGGTACTCACCCTGCGCAACAAGGAGTTCATCCAGGCCGCCCGGGTCATCGGCGCCTCGAATCCGCGGATCGTCGTGCGCCACCTGCTGCCCAACCTGACCGGCGTGATCGCCGTCAACGTGTCCCTGGCGGTCGCCACCGCCATCATCCTCGAATCCACCACCAGCTTCCTCGGGTTCGGCATCCAACCGCCCCAATCCAGTTGGGGCAACATGCTCAGCCAGGCCGCCGGACTGATCGGCACCTCGCAGGCCTACCTGCTGTACGTACCGGGCCTGGCGATCCTGATCACCGTGCTCGCGGTGAACTTCGTCGGCGACGGCCTGCGCGACGCCTTCGACCCCCAGGGAAGGCAGTGATGACCCCCGACACGTCCCCGGTGTTGTCCGTACGCGACCTCACCGTCACCTACCGGACCGACTCCGGCCCGGTGACCGCGGTCGAACGCCTGTCCTTCGACGTCGCCCCCGGCGAGACCCTGGGCATCGTCGGCGAGTCCGGCTCGGGCAAGAGCGCCGCCACCATGGCGATCATGGGCCTGCTCCCGCGCAACGCGACCGCCCGGGGATCGGTGCTCTTTCGCGGACAGGAACTGCTCGACCTCTCCGACCGCGAACTGCGCCCGATCCGCGGCAACCGGATCGCGGTGGTCTTCCAGGACGCACTCGCCGCGCTCAACCCGATGATGACCATCGGCACGCAGGTCGCCGAGGCCGTCGCCGTGCACGACGCGAGCCGAAGCCGCCAGGCCCTGCGCGAGCGCACCGTCGACCTCCTGGACCTGGTCGGCATCGCCTCCCCACGCGAGCGCGCCGACCAGTACCCGCACGAACTCTCCGGCGGCATGCGCCAGCGCGTCATGATCGCCATGGCCATCGCCAACGACCCCGACCTGCTCATCGCCGACGAACCGACCACCGCCCTGGACGTGACCGTGCAGGCACAGGTCCTCGACGTGATCGAGCGCGTCCAGGACCGCACCCACACCTCGGTGCTCCTGATCACCCACGACCTGGGGGTGGTCGCCGGCATCGCCGACCGCGTCATGGTCATGTACTGCGGACGCAAGCTGGAGGAAAGCCCGGTCGACGCGCTGTTCCACCACCCCGCCCACCCGTACACGACCGGCCTGCTGGGATCGCTGCCGCGCATCGACCGCCGCGCCGCACGACTGGTACAGATCCCCGGCCGGCCCCCGCTGCCGAGCGAACGCCCCACCGGATGCCCGTTCCAGCCCCGCTGCCCGCACGCGGTCCCGGCGGTCTGCGGCGACGTCGACGCGCCACCGCAGGCCGTCGATCCGACCCACACGACGGCGTGCGTGCGCCACCACGAGATCGGGAGCGTGACACGATGACCACGACCGCGGTGGACGTCAGCGGGTTGGTCGCCGAATACCGGACCGGCCGCGGACGCGGCCGTAACGCCGGCGTCGTGCAGGCCGTCTCCGGGGTGGACTTCAGCATCGCCTGCGGCCGCACCCTGGGCCTGGTCGGCGAGACCGGCTGCGGCAAGAGCACCCTCGGCCGCTGCCTCGTGCGCCTGGTCACCCCCGCCGGCGGACGGGTCCTGCTCGACGGGACCGACATCGCCACCGCGAACCGACGGGCCCTGTCGGACATCCGCCGCCGGGTACAACTCGTCTTCCAGGACCCCTACTCCTCGCTCAACCCGCAGATGAGCGTGCGGGCCATCCTCGCCGAGCCGCTGCGCATCCACGGCCTGCACCCCAAGCGCGAACGGGAGCGGGTCCACGAACTGCTGGACCTGGTCGGCCTCGACCCCGCGCACGCCCACCGCTTCCCGCACCAGTTCTCCGGCGGGCAGCGCCAGCGCATCGGGATCGCCCGGGCGCTGGCCGTGGAACCCGACGTGCTGGTCCTGGACGAACCGGTGAGCGCCCTGGACGTCAGCGTCCAGGCCGGGGTGGTCAACCTGCTGGACGACCTCCAGGAACAGCTCGGACTGACCTACCTGTTCATCGCCCACGACCTGTCCGTGGTCCGCCAGATCAGCGACGAGGTCGCCGTGATGTACCTCGGCCGGATCGTCGAACACGCGCCGGTGGACTCGCTGTTCGATTCCGCGCGGCACCCCTACACGCAGGCCCTGTTGTCGGCCGTGCCGATCCCCGACCCGCGTATCCAGCGCACCCGCAAGCGAATCGTGCTGGAGGGCGACATCCCCAGCCCGCTGGCCCCGCCCTCCGGCTGCCGCTTCCGCACGCGCTGCTGGAAGGCACAGAACGTGTGCGCGGAAGTGACACCGCCACTCGTCGAGACGAGCGAGGGACACCTGACCGCCTGCCATTTCCCCGAGATCCGGCCGCAACCGGCCGCCGAGACCCCCGCCGCAGCGCAGCCGACCGCCGACATCCCCGCACGACCGCAACCCGACGCCGACACCACCCCCGAAAGGCCCGCACCATGACCGTGTCCTGGCACCGCTTCTTCAGCACCGACCGGATCCTGTCCGTGCGCCGCGGGCGCGGAGAGCGCGACCTGTGTCTGGTGGTCGAGGACACCGAGCAGGGCCAGGCCCTCGTCCGCCGAGACGTACCGCGAGGGACCGACCTGCCGCTCCCGAGCGACGTCGGCGACCCCGGGGAGGCGATCCTGAGCGCGGACGGGGCATGGGTGCTGAGCCTGCACGACGACAACGGCTCGGAAGTCGGACACGTGTGGGCCACCTCCGTGGACGGGACCGACCGCCGCGACCTGACCCCCGACCTCGCGCCCTACACGCTCCGGGGCATCGACACCGCCCGACACGGCGACGGCATCGTGATCACCGCCGCCGCCCCCGACGGCTTCAGCCTCTGGCACGTGCACCGCTCGGGAAGCTCGGCGCCCAGGCGGCTGTTCACCTCGCCCCACGAGGCATGGAACGGGCTGATCTCCGCCGACGGGCACATCGCGAGCATCGACACCACCGACCACAACCCCGGGGTGCGCCGCTTCGCCGTCACCGTCGTGGCGACCGACACGGGAGCGGTCCTCGGCCGGCTCACCGACGGCCCGGAGGCACCCGTACGGGCGGTGCGCTTCTCCCCGGTCGTCGGCGACGGCCGGCTGCTCGTGTCCACCGAGCGCACCGGATACGCCCGCCCGTGCGTGTGGGACCCCGCCGACGGCAGCCGCACCGACGTGGACGCCCCGCATCTGCGCGGCGACCTGGTCGCGTTGGACTGGTCCGACGACGGCTCGCGGATTCTGCTCGTCCACGTCGACGAGGGCCTGCACCGGGTGCTGGAGTTCGACCTGCGCAGCCGGGCCCTGACGGCGGTCGCCCATCCGACCGGGGCGTACTTCGAGCCCGACGTCGCCGCCGCCCATTTGCACCAGTGGGCCTCCCACTACGCCGCCGACGGCCGCATTCGGCTGCTCCACCAGCGCTTCGACCAGCCCCTGACCGTCCTGCACGTCGACCGCGCGACGGGCGAGGCGCCCGCGGCCGATCCGCCGGCCGACGTGGCGCCGGGCGTGCGCGCCACCTCGTACACGGTGCACTCCACCGACGGCACCCCGCTGCAACTGTGGGTGTGCCGGCCCCCGGACGCCGACGCTCCGCTGCCCCTGGTGCTGAACCTGCACGGCGGCCCGAACCTGGTGTCGGTGGACTCCTACAATCCGCAGGCACAGGCCTGGGTCGCCGCGGGGGTGGCGTACGCGTCGCTGAACTACCGAGGCTCGGTCACCTTCGGCCGCCGGTTCCGCGAGGGGTTCATCGGCTCCATCGGCGACCGGGAACTGGAGGACATCGAGTCGGCGGTGCGCCGACTGGTGGCCGACGGCATCGCCGACGCCGGCCGGGTCTTCGTCACCGGTGCCTCCTACGGCGGCTTCCTGTCCCTGCTGTCCGTGGGCCGGCTGCCGAAGCTGTTCGCGGGGGCGATGGCCTTCGTTCCGATGGCCGACTGGGTGACCGCCTACGACGACATGAACCCGGCCCTGCGCGCGGCCTGGAAGGCGTTCTTCGGCGCCGCCCCCGACCTCGACCCGGACCGCTACCGGCGTTCCTCGCCGATCACCTACGTCGAAGCGGTCCGCGCACCGGTGTGGATCGTGCAGGCGACCCACGACACCCGTACTCCCCCCAAGCAGGCGTACGCCTACGCGAAGGCCCTGCAACGCGCGGGCGGCGACGTCCGGATCGACTGGTTCAGCGGCGGCCACGAAACCAGCAGCCGCCGGCAGGAGATCGACGACCAGCAGCAGATGATGCACCTCGTGCAGGCCGCCCTGCGCGGCGAGCCCTGGTCGCGGGGACCGGTCGAACCGCCGTCCGGACAAGGCTCCGCATGACCGTGGCCCACTCCGTCCCGCCGGCACCCGACCCGGACCGCGGCGCCGCCGCCCAACCGGGGGCAGGGACGCCCGGGACGCGCCCGCCGCATGTCCTGCTCGCGCCGGACAAGTTCAAGGGCTCGCTCGGCGCGACGGAGGTGGCCCGGCACCTCGCGGCCGGGCTGCGCCGTGCCCGCCCCGGTCTGTCGGTGACCACTCTGCCCATCGCCGACGGCGGTGAGGGCACGGTGGACGCACTCGTCCAGTGCGGCTTCCGGCGCCGCATCGTCACCGTCGGCGGGCCCACCGGCCGGGCCGTCCGCGCCTCCTACGCCCAACGCGGTGACACGGCCGTGGTCGAACTCGCCCAAAGCTCGGGCCTGGACCTCCTGCCCGACCACATCCGGGCGCCGCTCACCGCGAGCAGCAGGGGCGCCGGCGAGGTCGTGCGGGCGGCGCTGGACACCGGTGCGCGCACCATCGTGCTGGGCCTGGGCGGCAGCGCCTGCACCGATGGGGGAGCGGGACTGCTCGGCGCGCTGGGGGCCAGGTTCACCGATGCCGACGGGGGAGCGACACCCGACGGCGGCGCGGCCCTGCGCGGCCTCGCCCACGCCGACCTCACCGGCCTCGATCCGCGGCTGGCAGCCACCGAGTTCGTGCTCGCCACCGATGTCGACGCACCCCTGCTGGGGCCCGGCGGGGCCGCGGTCCTGTACGGGCCGCAGAAGGGCGCCGGCCCCCGGGACGTCGCCGTACTGGAGGCCGGTCTCGGCCGATTGCTCGACGTCCTGACGTCGACCGTGGGCCCGCGCGCCGGGCGGATCGCGGCGCTGCCGGGCGCGGGGGCCGCCGGGGGCAGCGGCTTCGGCGCGCTGGTGTGCCTGGGCGCGCGGCGCCGCCCGGGCGTCGACGTCGTCCTGGACGCGGTCGGGATCGAACAGGCGCTGCGCGACGCCACCCTGGTCGTCACCGGCGAGGGCTCCATGGACGCGCAGACCCTCCAGGGCAAGGCCCCGCTGGGCGTCGCCCGCCGCGCCCGGCTCCACGGGGTCCCGGTCATCGCCGTGTGCGGACGCCTGAGCCTGACCCGCGAGCAGGTCGTCGCCGCCGGATTCCGGGCCGGCTACACCCTGGGCAGCCTCGAACCCGACCCGGAACGCTCCATCGCCCAAGCCGCCCCGCTGCTGGAGGCCATGGGGCGGTCGATCGCCCGCGAACACCTGCCCGAGCGCTGCGCCGCGAGCCATGCGCCGTGAGCCATGCGCCGCGCGAGGGGCACGAGTGGGTCCACGTCCCGGCCGGACGCCTCCGCCCGCTCCTCCGCGAGCGGACCCGGTCCCCCCGGGCCGGCTAGGCGTTCCTCGCCGCCGCCTGCGCCGCCTCGCCGGCGCGGGCGGTGACCGCGGCCGTCGCGTCGGCGCCGATCAGGTCCATGTTGATCGCCGCTGCGGTCTGCACCCCCGACGCCGCGGCGACCGGGACGGAGGCCATCAGGTCCGTGACGTTACCGGCCGCCCACACTCCCTCGACGCCGGTGAACCCGCCCGGCTCGACGACCAGTTGTACGCCCATGCCCATCGGATGTTCGTGCACCGCAAGGCCCAGCTCGGCGAGGAAGCCGGCGCGCGCCACGAACCGCGGCGCCACCACGAGGGCGTCCGCCGCGACCGACTCGCCCGAGGCCAGACGTACGCGCGCCGGCCGGCCCCGGTCGTCGACCTCCAGCGCGCGGACCTCGCCGTCGACCACGTCGATGTCGAGTGCGGCCAGTTGTTCCCACTGCTCGTCGGTCGGATCGCCGCCGGTGTGCAGGAACAACGTCACGTCGGACGTCAACTGCCGGAACATCAGCGCCTGATGGATCGCCGCCGGACCGGTGGCCAGTACGCCGACCGCCGCATCACGCACCTCCCACCCGTGGCAGTACGGGCAGTGCAACACGTCGCGTCCCCACAACTCCGCGAGCCCGGGGACGTCGGGCAGCTCGTCCACCAGCCCCGTGGTGACCAACAGGCGCCGCGCCCGGGCCCGGACGCCGTCCTCGGTCGTCACCACCAGATGTGCGCCCTCGCGGCGCACCCCCGAGACGCGGCCGGACTCGACGCGCCCACCGTAGGAGGCGACCTCCTCCCGCCCCAGCCGCAGCAGTTCCAACGGCGCGATCCCGTCCCGCGACAGGAAGCCGTGCGCCGCAGCGGCCGGAGCGTTGCGCGGCTCGCCCGCGTCGATCACCAGCACCGACCGACGCACCCGCGCCAGGGTCAACGCGGCCGACAGTCCCGCCGCACCACCCCCGACGACCACGACGTCCCACACTCGATCATTCGTCCGCACCAACGTGTTCTCGCTCATGCAGACCACCTTGCGACGCCACCGATCCCACGGCAAACCTTCATGCCGTTTCGGCAACGAGGGGACGATCGGCGACCGCGGTCGTCGTCGGGTGCCACCGAGCGCGACGACTCGGGCAGGCGGATCGGGGCGTGGGCTACCGCTCGATCCCCAGGCTCTGCCGGTCACGTTCGACGAGGGTGTGGTCGACCGCCTCCGCCCCCTTGCCGCGGATGGGCACGGCTCGGCTCGGGACGTCGGCCGCGGACGATCCTGCGGCCGACTCCTCCGTCGACGGGCCGGTCGTGGCCGGGCGCTGGGCCGCACTCCGGTACGCGCCGGGTGTCCGGCCCATGGTCTGGGCGAACGTGTCGATGAACGCGCTGGTCGTGGCCCAGCCGCAGCGGCGGGCCGTTGCGGTGACGGTGGCGCCCTCGGCCAGTTGGATCATGGCGTGGAAGACCCGGGTGTTGGTACGCCACCGGGGGTAGGTCGTGCCGAACTCGGTGCGGAAGAGCCGGGTGAGGGTCCGCTCCCCGACGCCGACGTGGCGGGCCAGCCAGGCAATGGTTCGGGGCCGGCTCAGATCGTCCTCGACCACCCGGCAGGCGTGGGCAAGGCGCGGGTCCCGCGCCGTCGGCAGGGTCAGCGGGCGGATGTGGGCACGGCGCAGCCGATCGTTCAGCACCGCCCGCAGCCGCTGCAACTCCGTTGCCGGCAGGTCCGGTTCGGTACAGGCGATGAAGAGCTCACGAAGCAGCCCGTCCACGGCCAGAACCGTGGGCGAGTCGACGGCCAGGGGGGCGTCGCCCGAGGCAAAGCCGAGGGTGTGCACGGAGCTGTGCCCGTAGACCCGGTGCTCGTGCCACATCTCCGCCGGCATCCAGACGGCACGATCCGGGCACGCCACCCAGGCGCCCTGCTCGGTCCGGATGGCGAAAACCCCGGAGCTGACGTAGATGAGCTGGTGGTAGTCGTGCCGGTGGCGGTCGATGAAGTCGCCGGCGGCGTGGGCGTGGGCCGTCGAGGGCGCGTTCGACAGGTGATGGCGGTTCTGCGACACAAGTAGGCAGATTAATGGAAGCAAGCCATCGGGGCCGCATGACAGCGTGACGTCATGAGCACAGCACCGGGGGTTTCGCGTAGCCGACGGCATCGTCCCTTCCCGTGTCCGGGATCACTCGCCCGCCACGGGACGACGTTCGGAACGGCCGCACGGTGACGGTGTCGAACGAGCCGAAGCCGCCCGCGGGCCTGCTCGGCCGGTTGCGCCGCGCGGCCGTGGACACGCGACCCCTTGCCGTCCCGGCCTATCGGCGCGTCCTGTTCGGTCAGGGCGCCTCGCTGGTGGGAACGATGGTCACCGAGGTCACCGTCCCGGTCCAGATCTATTCGATGACGCACTCGTCGTTGTACGTGGGCCTGGCCGGACTCGCCGGATTCGTGCCCATCGTGGTGTTCGGCCTGTACGGCGGTGCCATCGCCGACATGGTCGACCGTCGGCTGCTGTGCCTGTGGTCGTCGCTCGTGACCTGGGCGGTGACGATCGCGCTGCTCGCCCAGACGCTCCTGGACGCCCGGTCCGAGATCCTTCTGCTGGTCCTGGTCGCCGTCCAGGGAGCCGGCTTCGCCACGGCCTCCTCGGCGCGCGGCGCCATCATCCCGCGGATCGTGCCGTACGAGATGATTCCCGCGGCCAACACGCTGAGCTTCACGGTGAGCAACATCGGCCAGATCCTGGGGCCGCTCGTCGCGGGTGTTCTCCTCACCTTCCCGCACGGGTTCGCCTATGCCTACGGCGCCGACGCAGTGTTGTTCACCGTCTCCCTCTACTCGACGTTCCGGCTGCCCGCGATCAAACCGGCGGGGGCCGCGGCCGGAAGGGGAGTGTCCGCCGTGCTGGAGGGCCTTCGCTTCATCGGCGGCAGCCCGGTACTCCTGATGTCGTTCGGCGTGGACATCGCCGCCATGGTGCTGGCGATGCCGAACGCCCTCTTCCCCGAGGCCGCCGCCACCCGCTTCCACGGTGGAATCGGCCTGCTGTACTCGGCGGTCGCCATCGGATCCCTGCTGGCCGGGTTGTGCAGCGGGTGGATCGCGGGCGTGCGACGCCAGGGCGTCGCGCTCACCGTCGCGGTGGTCGGCTGGGCAACCGCCATCACGCTGGCCGGCTTCACCCACGCACTCTGGCTCGCCGTCCTCTTCCTCATGCTCGCCGGCGCCGCCGACCTGGTGAGCGCGGTCTACCGGCAGACGATCCTGCAGACCTGGGCTCCGGACGAGATGCGCGGCCGCATGCAGGGCGTCTTCACCGTCGTGGTGGCCGGCGGCCCGCGCCTGGGCGACCTGCGCGCGGGAGCCATGGCGGCGGCCACGACCCTCGGCATCGCCTGGTCGGGAAGCGCCATGCTCTGCATCGTCCTGGTCATCCTGGGCAGCCTCGCCGTCCGCCCGTTCTGGCGCTACGACGCCTACGAGAACCACGATCCGGGCGAGCGGCACCCGAAGAGCGATTCGGACACACCCGGCCCGGCGGTCCCGGAGCAGGAGACGCCCGCAGGGCCCGTCCGATAGAACCGCCGGGTCGCGATCGGCGGGGGCGGTGACCGTGTTCAGGTGACCTGGAGACCGATGATGCACGTGTCGTCGTCGGTGTCGGCCCGGCTGTGCGTGAGGATTCGATCGAGACGATCCTCGACGGTGGCGGCCTCGGTGCGGGCGGTGATCAGGAGTTGCTCCAGGGATTCCTGTAGGGAGCGGTCCCTGCGCTCGATGAGGCCGTCCGTGTACATCAGCAGGGTGTCGTCGGGGGCCAGGCGGACCTCGTCCTCGTCGTAGATCACGTCGGCGAAGGCGCCCAGCAGCGGGCCCTCCAACAGCGGCAGGGTCTGTGCCTGGTGGGCGCGGATCAGCACCGGGGGCAGGTGGCCGGCGCGGGCCCACCGCATGACGCGTGTGGTCGGATCGTAGAGGCCGCAGATGGCCGTGGCGGTGACGCGGTCCGTCAGGTGGTGGGCGACCATGTTCAACCAGGCGAGGAGTTGGGCGGGTCCGGCTCCGGTGATCGCCAGGCCGCGCAGTGCGTTGCGCAGCACGATCATGCTGGTGGCGGCGTCGATGCCGTGGCCGGCGACGTCGCCCACGCACAGCAGGATGTGGTCGGAGGGCAGGATCACCACGTCGTACCAGTCGCCGCCGACGGCGGCGTCGGATGCGGCGGGTCGGTAGCGCACGGCGACGTTCAGGCCCGTGACGGCCGGTGGCGTGTGCGTCGGCGGCATGATGGCGTGCTGCAATTGCCGGGCCAGGCGGTCGTGTTCGGTGGCCTGTTGCTCGGAGTGGGCGAGTCGGTCGCGGGTGACCGCGAGGGCGACCTCCGTCCAGTGCTGGGCGGAGACGTCCTGGTAGGCCCCGCGTACCGCGATCAGCCGTCCGTGGCTGTCCAGGACGGGTTCGGCGATGATGCGGATGCGTCGGGTCACGCCGTCGACGCGTTCGAGGCGGAAGGCGACCGTGGCGTTGCGGTGCTGGTCCAGCAGGGTGCGCAGGAAGCGATCGAGCGCGGGGCCGTCGTCGGGGTGCGCACGCAGGGGCAGGTCCCGCAGGGAGACGGGGGCGGCCGTGTACGGAAGTCCGTGCAGGGCGAACAGGGATTCGCTCCAGGCGATCCGTCCGGTGCGCGTGTCCTCCTCGAATCCGCCGATGCGGCCCAGCCGTTGGGCGTGCTGCAGCAGGTTCGCCAAGCGGGCGCTGGCGTGTTCGATGCGCCAGATGAGCAGGACGGCGTCGCCCTGACGAGTGGCGGCCACGTCGGCGGTCGCGTCGAGGGGCACCTGGTCGACGAGTGCGGTCAGGGTCACGCGTTCGGCGCGGTAGGGCTCTCCCGTCGCGTAGACGCGTTCGATGATGTCGTACAGGCCACCGGGATTCGCGGCCAGCGGGTAGGCCTCCAACAGAAGCGAACCCGAGACGAGGCCCGCGGGTCGGCCGGCGGGATCGACGAAGCGTCGGTTGGTGTGGTGGACGCGGAAGTCGGCAAGGCGTCCGCCTCCGTCGAGATGGGGCACCAGGACCATGGCGGAGTCGTGCAGGCAGTCGGCGATGTCGACGAGTTCGACCGGTCCGGGGTCGGCCGGGCGGGACCCTGCCGTGGCACGGGTCGGCGAACACACCTCCAGCGTGTGGGCGCTCAGTTCGGCCAGTGCTTCGATCTGGCGTCGGACCCGGGCGGGCTGTGCGGGCAGGGTGTGCGGCCAGCAGATCTCCAGGATGCCGTGGACGCGGCCACCGGTGCCGGCGGGTGCCGCGGCGCGAGCGCCGGTGAGGTGGTGTTGGCCGATGGAGGGAACACCGGCTTCGGCCAGGGCAGGAATCCAGACCCAGTCCAGATCGGTCAGCGCACGGCGGGCCACGGTGGCGACGCCGGGCGGGACGTGGCGCCATCGGGTGGCCTCGTGCTCGGTGAATCCGGCGCTGCCGGCCAGGGTCAGCGACCCGTCGGAGGCGACGGCCCAGACGGCGACGGCGGCGGCGCCCAGCGGCGCCAGGGCGTGTTCGAGCAGCGAGCGGGCGACGGCCTCGGTGTCGGTGGCGGCCCACGCCCCGCTCTCCGCCGTGCGCAGTCGCATGCCCACCGGGTCGGGGTCGGACGGAGCGGGCCGGCCGGTGTCGTCGACGAAGTCGCGGGCGGCCTCGGTGAGGCGGTCGGCGGCGGTGCGGTTGACGATGTCGGCCGCGAGTTCCATCTCGGAGACGCCGGCCCGGCGGGCGAGGGCGGTGAGTTGGCGGGCGGCCTGGGTGGGGCTGCAGCGCAGGCGCTCGACCAGGATGCCCTTGGCGAGTTCGATCAGCGCCCGGCCGTCGGCGGCGGCCTGGGCGGCCTTGACCTCGCGGTGCAGGCGCTCGACGGTCGCGGCCAGTCGTCCCACCGCGGAGAGGGACTGCCATTGCCGCCGGCCCTTCGTCGCGGCGGTGGGCGGGTGATCGTGAGCGTCCTGCGACCGTCGGCCCGCCGGGACGTCCGGACGGGGCTGCGGCGCATCGGGGCCCGGGTCGGACGGCCGGTGTCGCGGCGGGTCGGTGCTCATCGTGTGCTCGGCTTCTCGTGGGCGGGCGTGGGGGTGCCGGCGCGGCTCAGCGCGACACGAGGTGATGGTTCAGCACGGTGAGCAGGTCGTCGGTGTCCACGGGTTTGGTGACGTAGCCGCTGGCCCCCGAGGCCAGGCTCTTCTCCCGGTCGCCGGGCATGGCCTTGGCGGTGACGATCACGATGGGCAGGTCGGCGTACCGGGGCATGCCGCGGATCTCCGCGGTGGCCGCGTAGCCGTCCATTTCGGGCATCATCACGTCCATCAGGACCAGGTCCACCTCGGGGTGCGCCAGCAGGGCGGCGATGCCCTGGCGGCCGTTCTCGGCGTGCAGGACTCGGATGGAGTGCAATTCGAGGATGCCGCTGAGGGCGTAGAGGTTGCGGGGGTCGTCGTCGACCACCAGCACGGTGCGTCCCGCGAGGGTTTCGTCGATCGGGGAGGGCGCGAGGTGGGTCGGTTCCGCGACGCGGACCAGTGGGAGCACGTCGCCGGGCTGTTCCGCGGACAGGTGCAGTGCGATGCGTTCGCGGAGTTCGTCCAGCCCGGAGAGCAACTCCAGGGGTTGGACCTCGGCGCGTGACTGCAGCGCGCGCTCCTGATCCTGGGGCAGGCGCCTGCTGTTGTGTCCCAGGACCGGCACGTTCGCGGAGGCGGAGTCGGCGTCCAGCGCCTCCAGCAGGCTCAGGGCCTGGCCCCCCGGCATACCCAGGTCCAAGACGATGCAGTGACACGCTTCGGCGGCCAGGGCGGCGGCCGCCTCCTGTGCGTCGATGACGGTCAACACGTCGGCGCCGGGCCGCGTCCCGCCGTCGTGGGCGCCGGCGGCGAGGTCGGCCACCGCGCTCTGGGCGACCAGGCTGAGCAAGCCGTGCGGTTGTTCCTCGACCACGAGTACACGCCGGTGCGCCGGCGGCTCGACCGGCGGCACCGGTCGGCGGGGGGTGTCGCGGTCGGCCGGGTGCGGTGTCTCCTCCGGGGCCGATCGGGTCTCGGAGGCGGCGTGCACCACGGGCAGGTGGAGGGTGAAGACGCTGCCCTGCCCGGGGAGGCTCTCCGCGGTGATCGCGCCACCGAGCAGATGGGCGATCTCCCGGCTGATGGACAACCCCAGACCGGTGCCGCCGTATCTGCGACTGGTGGTGCCGTCGGCCTGCTGGAACGCGCCGAAAATGGTCTCCAGCTGATGCTCGGCGATGCCCGCCCCGGTGTCCTTGACGCGGAACGCCACCACGGCGCCGCCGCGGTGGACGATCGTCGGGACCTCGTGGTCGGCGGCCGGTTCGATACGCAGTTCGATACCGCCGCGATCGGTGAACTTGACGGCATTGGAGAGCAGGTTGCGCAACACCTGCCGCAACCGCGAGTCGTCGGTCAGCAGATCGGTCGGCACCCCGGGCGCGGTGGTGATCTCGAACGCGAGGCTCTTTTGTGTGGTCATCGGGCGGAACGTGGCCTCGACGTAGTCGAGCAGTCGCCGCACCGACACCCGCTCGGTGTGCACGTCCATCTTCCCCGCCTCGACCTTCGACAGGTCCAGGATGTCGTTGATCAACTGGAGCAGGTCCGACCCGGCGGAGTGGATGATGCCCGCGTACTCGACCTGCTTGGGGCTGAGGTTGCGGCTCGGGTTCTGCGCCAGTAGCTGGGCCAGGATGAGCAGACTGTTCAGCGGGGTCCGCAACTCGTGGCTCATGTTGGCCAGGAACTCGGACTTGTACTTGGAGGCGAGCGTCAACTGCCTCGCCCGATCCTCCAGTTCCTGCCGAGCCTGCTCGATCTGCAGGTTCTTGGCCTCGATGTCACGGTTCTGTGAGGCCAGCAGCGTCGCCTTCTCCTCCAATTCCTCGTTCGAGCGCTGCAGTTCCTCCTGCCGGTTCTGCAACTCCTCCGAACGCACCCGCAGCTCGCCCGTCAACCGCTGGGACTCGTCCAAGAGTTCGTCGGTACGGGCATTGGCGACGATCGTGTTGACGTTGACACCCACGGTCTCCATCAACTGTTCGAGGAAGTCCCGATGGACGGCCGTGAACGGGGTGACCGACGCCAACTCGATCACCCCCAACACCTGCTCCTCGACCACGATGGGCAGCACGATCAACGCGTTCGGCGCGGTCTGCCCCAACCCCGAGGAGACCACGTAGTCGGCCGGGAGATCGTCCACGGCGATGATGCGACGGCTGCGGGCGGCCTGGCCCACCAGGGAACGCCCCAGCGGGATGCGCTCGGCGGCGTCGCGCGGGAGCGGCAGACCGTACGAGCCGATCAGGCCCAGCGCCGTCCCCGTCTCGCCCTCCTCGGCGAGGTAGAACGCCCCGTACTGTGCGCAGACCAGCGGAGTGAGCTCGTCCATCACCAACTCGGCCACCACCGCCAGGTCGCGGTGACCCTGCATCAGCCCCGAGACCCGGGCCAGGTTCGACTTGAGCCAGTCCTGATCCTCGTTGGCCCGGGTGGTCTCCCGCAGGGACCCGACCATGGCGTTGATGTTGTCCTTGAGCTCGGCCACCTCCCCGGAGGCGTCGACGGTGATCGAACGCGTCAGGTCGCCCTCGGCCACCGCGCTGGCCACCTCGGCGATCGCGCGCACCTGCCGGGTCAGGTTCCCGGCGAGCTCGTTGACGTTCTCGGTGAGCCGCTTCCACGTGCCCGAGACGCCCTCCACCTCGGCCTGACCGCCCAACCGGCCCTCGCTGCCCACCTCGCGGGCCACTCGGGTGACCTCCGCCGCGAACGACGACAACTGGTCGACCATCGTGTTGATGGTGGTCTTGAGTTCCAGGATCTCGCCACGCGCGTCGACGTCGATCTTCTTGGACAGATCACCGTTGGCCACCGCGGTGGTCACCAGCGCGATGTTGCGCACCTGACCGGTGAGGTTGTTCGCCATCGAGTTGACGTTGTCGGTGAGGTCCTTCCACGTGCCCGCCACATTCGGCACCCGGGCCTGGCCTCCCAGGATTCCCTCGGTGCCCACCTCCCGAGCCACCCGGGTGACCTCGTCGGCGAACGCGGACAACGTGTCGACCATGGTGTTGATCACCTCGGCGAGCGCGGCGACCTCGCCCTTGGCCTCGACGGTGATCTTCCGCGACAGGTCGCCGCGCGCCACGGCCGTGGCCACCTGCGCGATCGATCGCACCTGACCGGTCAGATTGGACGCCATCACGTTGACGTTGTCGGTCAGGTCCTTCCACGTGCCCGACGCGCCGCGCACCGTCGCCTGCCCACCGAGATTTCCCTCGGTGCCCACCTCGCGGGCGACGCGGGTGACCTCGTCGGCGAAGGCGGAGAGTTGGTCGACCATCGTGTTGATGGTCTCCTTCAGTTCCAGGATCTCGCCGCGCGCGTCCACCCGGATCTTCTGCGACAGATCGCCCTGCGCCACGGCGGTGGTCACCTGGGCGATCGACCGCACCTGGGCGGTCAGGTTGTCCGCCATCACGTTGACGGACTCGGTCAGGTCCTTCCAGGTGCCCGAGACGCCCTTGACGTCCGCCTGTCCACCCAGCCGCCCGTCGGTGCCCACCTCGCGGGCCACGCGGGTGACCTCGTCGGCGAAGGCGGAGAGTTGGTCGACCATCGTGTTGATGGTCTCCTTCAGTTCCAGGATCTCGCCGCGCGCGTCCACCCGGATCTTCTGCGACAGATCGCCGCGCGCCACGGCGGTGGCCACCTGCGCGATCGACCGCACCTGGGCGGTCAGGTTCCCGGCCATGAAGTTGACCGAGTCGGTCAGGTCCCGCCAGGTGCCCGAGACGCCCTTGACGTCCGCCTGTCCACCCAATCGCCCGTCGGTGCCCACCTCGCGGGCCATCCGGGTGACCTCGTCGGCGAACGACGAGAGCTGGTCGACCATCGTGTTGATGGTGTTCTTCAGTTCCAGGATCTCGCCGCGCGCGTCCACCGTGATCTTCTGCGACAGGTCACCGCGAGCCACCGCCGTCGTCACCTGGGCGACGTTGCGCACCTGATCGGTGAGGTTCCCGGCCATGAAGTTGACCGAGTCGGTCAGATCCCGCCAGACCCCGCCCACGCCCGGCACCTGTGCCTGTCCGCCCAACCGGCCCTCGCTGCCGACCTCGCGGGCGACGCGGGTGACCTCGTCGGCGAAGGCGGAGAGTTGGTCGACCATCGTGTTGACGGTCTCCTTCAGCTCCAGGATCTCCCCACGCGCGTCCACGTCGATCTTCTGCGACAGATCTCCCCGGGCCACCGCCGTGGCGACCTGCGCGATGTCGCGCACCTGCGTGGTGAGGTTTCCCGCCATCGCGTTGACCGAATCCGTCAGGTCGGCCCACGTGCCCGAGACCCCCGGAACCTGCGCCTGCCCGCCCAACGTGCCCTCGGCCCCGACCTCGCGCGCGACCCGCGTCACCTCGGACGTGAACAGCGCCAACTGGTCGACCATGCCGTTGAACACCACGGCGATCTCGCCCAGCACACCCGTCCCGGCGTCGGGCAACCGGGTGCGGAAATCACCGTCGCGCACCGCCGTCAACCCGGCCAGAAGCTGCCGCAGTTCAGCGTCGTCGGCCGTTGCGGCGACGTGATCGGCGCGCCCCCGCGGAGCGGGCGAAGTACCGACGTCCGGCGTACCAGTCATGCACCACAACCTTTGCTCGACCGCCGGTCGTCCCGACGATCAACTCCACCCACCCCGGCGCCGGGAGGAGTTCGCGGAAAGAGAGGAACGCGAGACCCTGCCTGTCGACAGAAGCGTTTCAGCCTATCCAGCCTGTGCCCGCGGTGTGGTCGCCAGGGCGGGATTCACACCTCGATCACCCGCGGGCGAAATCCGTCGGTGGCGGCCGACGGCCGTGACCCGGGCTCGGTCGGCGTCCGCCCACGTGTGTTCCCAGGTCGTGAGGTGCCGCCCGGCGACGCGGGTGTGCTTCGGGTGCCGCCGGGGCGTCGCACGTGCGCGCGTGGAGACGGCGGAGCCACGGCCGGCCGGAAGTCGCCCGCCGCGGGCCGGGATCGACGGTCCCCGCCGGGATCGACGCGGCCGGATCGACGGTTTCGGGCCGGCCGACGAGATCGAGCGGCGGCGCCGTTCGCCGCGTCGAGCAACTCCCTTGCCCGGTAAACCTTTTCTTCGAAAGTTAATGGTCTAGTCCACTTTGGTCCAGACCATTGACTTCTGCGCGTGCCGGGCTGTCTCATACCCCATGCCGCCGTGCCACGCGAATCGGCGGTCCGTCCCCTGCTTACAGACTGGACGCACATGCGACTCTTGCGTACATTCCGCGCGGCCGTAGCCGCGACCGTCACCGCCGCAGCGGCGGTGAGCCTGACCGTGATGGGCGGTGGCCCCGCCCAGGCCGCGACCCCACTCCCGAGCCACGTCTTCGCCCCCTACTTCGAGGCGTGGACCGGCGACAGCCCCGCCGCGCTGGCCGCCCAATCCGGCGCCAAGCACCTGACCATGGCCTTCCTCCAGACGGCGACCAAGGGTTCCTGCACGGCGTACTGGAACGGCGACAGCAGCATGCCGATCGCCTCCTCGACGTTCGGTGCCGACATCAAGACCATCCAGGCCAACGGCGGGGACGTGATCCCCTCGTTCGGCGGCTACACGGCCGACACCACCGGCACCGAGATCGCCGACAGTTGTACCGATGTCAACCAGATCGCCGCCGTGTACGAGAAGGTGATCACGACCTACGACATCACGCGGCTCGACATGGACATCGAGATCGACGCGCTCGACAACACCGTGGGCATCGACCGGCGGAACAAGGCCATCAAGCAGGTCCAGGACTGGGCCGCGGCCAACGGGCGCAAGATCGAGATCTCCTACACGCTGCCCACCACGACCAGCGGTCTGGCACCCAACGGCGTGGCCCTGCTGCGCAACGCCGTCGCCAACGGCACCAAGGTCGACGTCGTCAACATCATGACGTTCGACTACTACGACAACGCCACGCACAACATGGCCAACGACACGGAGACCGCGGCGCAGGGCCTGTACAACACGCTCGCGCAGCTGTACCCGAGCAAGACCCCCGCGCAGCTGTGGGGCATGATCGGCGTCACCGAGATGATCGGCGTCGACGACTTCGGGCCGGCCGAGACGTTCACCCTCGCCAACGCCCGCCAGGTCTACAACTGGGCCGTCGCCAAGGGCATCAACACCCTTTCGTTCTGGGCCCTCCAGCGCGACAACGGCAACTGCCCGAACCAGCCGGCCGCGGACAACTGCTCCGGCATCGCCCAGAACACCTGGGACTTCAGCCACATCTTCGAGCCCTTCACGGGCGGCACCACGACGCCGACCAACGACTTCTCGGTCAAGGCGACCCCCGCCTCCGGGTCCGTCGCCGCCGGCGCCTCGACCACCTCGACGATCTCGACCGCGGTGACGACCGGAGCCGCGCAGACGGTGAACCTGACCGTCAGCGGCGCCCCGACGGGTGTCACCGCCTCGCTCAGCCCCACCTCGGTGACGGCGGGCGGCTCCTCGACACTCACCGTCAACACCACCGCGGCGGCCGTCTCGGGCACGTACAACATCACCGTGACCGGAACCGCCGCCTCCGGGAGTCACAGCGCGACCTACGCCTTGACCATCACCGGTGGAAACGGCCACCAGTGCACGGCCCCCGCGTGGGCGTCGGGCACGGTCTACACCGGCGGACAGCAGGTCTCGCACCAGGGTCACACCTGGAAGGCCAAGTGGTGGACGCTGGGCGAGACGCCCGGCACCACCGGCCAATGGGGTGTGTGGCAGGACCTCGGAGCCTGCTGAATCCGTCGTCCCTGACGTGACGCACGCCCACGTCGCACCGCGTGATGCCCGGCAGGCCACCTGCCGGGCATCACCCGGATCAGGATCCGGGCCTGCGGGGTGCGACCCGCCGGGCCGTTCGGGCCGCGGCGGGTCGCACCGAGGGCGTCACAGGCCGCGGGCCAGGTGGTCGGTGAGCAACCGGGTGAAGCGGGCCGGGTCGGGCAGGTCGCCGCCTTCGGCGAGCAGTGCGCCGCCGTACACCAGCTCGACGATCTCCGCCAGTGCGGGGTCGTCGGCGTTCGCCGCGTGCGCCGAGCGCAGCGCGGTGATCAGCGGGTGCGTCGGGTTGAGTTCCAGGATGCGCTTGACCGAGGGCATCTCCTGCCCCATCGCCCGGTACATCTTCTCCAGCGTCGGGGTCATGTCGTGGGCGTCGCCGACGATGCACGCCGCCGACGTGGTCAGCCGTGACGACAGCCGGACCTGCTTCACCTGTTCGGACAGCGTCGTCGTCAGCCACGGCAGCAGGGCGGCGAAGTCCTGCTCGCGCTTGGCCTTTTCGGCTCCGGCCTCCTCGTCGCCGTCCTCGGCCGGCTCGTCGAGGTCGACCTGACCCTTGGCGATGGACTGGAGGCGGTGGCCATCGAAGGCCGGGACCTGGTCGACCCAGACCTCGTCGACCGGGTCGGTGAGGATCAGGACCTCGTACCCCTTGGCGGCGAAGGCCTCCATGTGCGGGGAGTTCTCCACCATCGCGCGGGTCTCGCCGGTCAGGTAGTAGATCGTGTCCTGGCCGTCCTTCATGCGCTCGACGTACTCGCGCAGGGTGGTGGGCTTGTCCGCGTCGTGCGTGGAGGCCACCGACACCAGCTCCAGCAGGGCCTCGGTGTTGTCGGTGTCCTCCAGCAGGCCCTCCTTCAGCGCCCGGCCGAACTGGGCCCACAACTTCGCGTAACGCTCGCCGTCCTTGGCCTGCATGTCCTTGATCGCGCCGAGGACCTTCTTGACCAGGCGCCGACGCACGCCGCGGATCTGACGGTCCTGCTGCAGGATCTCGCGGGAGATGTTCAGCGACAGGTCGTGGGCGTCCACGACGCCCTTGACGAAGCGCAGGTAGTTGGGCATCAGCGCTTCGCAGTCGTCCATGATGAACACGCGCTTGACGTACAGCTGCACGCCGCTCTTGGACTCGCGGGAGAACAGGTCGAACGGGGCGTGCGAGGGGATGAACAGCAGGGCCTCGTACTCGAAGTTGCCCTCGGCCCGCATGTGGATGGTCTCGGCCGGGTCGAGCCCGTCGTGGCTGATCTGCTTGTAGAACTCGTGGTACTCGGCCTCGGTCACCTCGCTGCGCGGTCGGGCCCACAGCGCCTTCATCGAGTTGAGCGTGTCGACTCCGTGCGTGGTGACGCCGTCGGAGTCGGTGCGCACGGTGGCCATCCGGATCGGCCAGCGGATGAAGTCCGAGTACTGCTTCACGATCCCGCGGATCTTCCACTCCGCGAGATAGTCGGCCAGCCCGTCCTCGCTGTCGGCGGCCTTGAGGTGCAGGGTGACCGAAGTGCCCACCGGCAGGCCGTCGACGGCCTGGATCTCGTAGGTGCCCTCGCCGTCCGACTCCCACTGCGTGCCGGAGTCCGTGCCGGCCCTGCGGGTGCGCAGGGTGACCTTGTCGGCGACCATGAACGCCGAGTAGAAGCCGACGCCGAACTGCCCGATCAGGTTCTGTGCCGTGGCCGCGTCGGTGGCTTCCTTGGCTTCCTTGGCCTCCTTGAGCTTCTCCAACAGGCCGGCGGTGCCGGACTTGGCGATCGTGCCGATCAGCTCCACGAGGTCGTCCCGGGTCATGCCGATCCCGGTGTCGCGGACCGTCAGCGTGCGGGCGTCCTTGTCGACTTCCAAGGCGATGTGCAGGTCGGAGGTGTCGACATCGAGGTCGGAGTCGATCAGGGACTCCAGCCGCAGCTTGTCCAGAGCGTCCGAGGCGTTCGAGATCAGCTCGCGCAGGAAGATGTCCTTGTTCGAGTAGATCGAATGGATCACCAACTGGAGCAACTGACGGGTCTCGGCCTGGAATTCCAGCGTTTCGACGCTGCTACCCACTCTGGGGTCCCCTTTCGGAATGAAACATGATGGAACGGATACTTCCGGAGGAATTTCCGCGAACCGGTACCTGCGTCTTGCGCGCCCCCCGGCGGCGGACTCCGGCATCCTCACTCGGCGGCACGTTCACGGCTGCCTTCCCGGCGGAGCCGGTCGCAGGCCCGGCGCACCTCGGCGGTGCGGCGACCCACGGCGCCGACCCGCTCGGCCAGCGCCGGATGACCGGGCTGCAAATGGCCGCCGGCCTCGGCCAGCGGCACCAGGAGGTCCGCGGCATCGTCCCGATCCAGGGCCCGGTGCAGCGCGGCCAGGTCGGGTTCGGAGCCGGCCGGCAGGTCCGTCAGGGCGCCGATCTGCCCGGCCAGTTCCCGCAGGCTCGCCGCGTTGGTCCGGGCCCAGCCGGCCACCGCACGGTCACCGGCCCGCCTGTCCCGCTCGGCGGCCACCCGCTGGTCCCCGGTGGCCGGCAAGCCGTCCGGGGCGGGCCGAAGTCGCAGATAGCGGCGTTCGGCCGCCTGGCGGCTCGCCACCCCCAACGCCGGCGCCAGATCGGCCCAGCTGGTACCCAACTCCCGGGCGGCCTCGATCAGATCGGGTTCCCAACCGGCCAGCTCCGAGCGCAGCTCGCGCAGCAGCGTGAGCGCGACCAGCACCTGGTTCGCGCTCACCGCGCTGCCGGGCGCATCGGGTGCGCACTTCGGCGCGTGCACCGCGCGCATCGCGTCCCGGATCCATCCCAGGACCACGCCGGTATCCAGGGCGGCCGGGGCATCATCGCGCGCCGCGCCGGGCGTCGGCCCCGGGCCGCGCTCCTTGTGCCCCATCGGAAGTCATCCCCTCGGCGACGCCGTGCCGTGTCGTCGTTACGACGACACAATATGGCGGAGGGCCCGGACACGTCCAGGCGGCCTCCGTCGATGCGTCGACGGAGGCCCGCGGTTCGCGTGACCTCGCCCCGGGGAGCGGGCGGGGTCGCAGCCGCCGTCCCGCCCGGTCGCGCCGCGGGGCGCACGGGTTCAGCGTCGGATGTGGGCGCGGACGTGTTTGCCGGTGGCGTACTGTTCGACGGTCCAGCCCGTGCTGAGCATGTCGAGCAGGCGCAATCCGTAGCCGCCGTCCGCGTTCGCGGGACGTTGGAGAACGAGGAGATCACGGGCGCGATCAGTCACCCCGATCTCGATTCCGTCGGGGGCGGGGGCCAGCGTCAACTCCGCTTCGCCGCAGGTGTGCCGGAGAGCGTTGCCCACCAGTTCCGAGACGACTTGCACGACGTCGTCCGTGCGCTCCGGGGGCCAGCCCCAGGCGTCGAGCGTGTCGCGGACGGCGGCGCGGACCTGCCCCAGGATGCCGGGGGCATTCGACAGGGTCCACATCCGGGGTGCGGACGGGTTGTGGGGCGAGGTGGGCATGTCCGAACTCCAGCCGATCCTGATGGATGACGGTGAGGGCTGCGGCGCCGATCATCGGGGGACCCTCGGGAACGCGGCGCGGTCGGATCCGGACCGCGGCTGCTGCCCCGACCGTGCCCGGGGTCCGGGGGCGGACCGCCGCGCCGGCCCCCCGGCTGTGGGGCCGCGGCCCCGCTACGGGGGGGGCCGGCCCCGCACCCCACCCCACCAGCCAGCGCGATCATGCGCGCGGAGCGCAAGGCGATGCCGCCTTGTCGGTTCGTGGCTCGGGCATCGGCGCCGCAACCGCCGGTCGGTTACAGCGTGCCGGCAGGGCCCGCGCCCGGGGCGCCCGGCGCCGTGTTGCCGTAGTAGTCGCCGATACGAGTGCGATGCTCGTGGTCGTCGAGGTGCTTGTCCTTGTCGAACTCGGGCGAGTTCTTGATCTCTTCCTTGGTGCGCGAGACGTGCACGACCTTGTTCTCGGTATCGATGCGCGAGATCGTGCCCGCGGGCAGCAGGACGTGCTTGCCGAAGATCCACACGCCCGTGTCCACCACGAGATAGGACGCGTCGACGTCGTCGTTGTGCTTGTCGACCTTGCCGATGTGGCCGTCGGTGGCGTCGACCTTGTAGCCGACCAGGCTCGTGCCGGCGGTGTGGCCGGACTCGGGTCGGTGACCCCAAACGTTGGCGCCGGTGCTCACAGGAACTCTCCTCGATTGTCGACGAAGCCCGCAGCGGGCAACGGATCGCCCGTCATCCGGGTTTCGTCGGTTCCAATGGTTCGACCCACGCCTGCCCCGCCGACTCTGCCGCACACCCGGCATTGTGAATCGGTGCGACGGGAAGGGCGATCGGCCCGCGCCCGGTCGTACGAGTCCGACGCGCGGCGCGGGTGGTCCGGTGGGCGTGCGTCATCGGCGCGCGATGCTCGTGTCGAGGGCGCGGCGACGGCACGACATTCGCCCCGCACAACGCGGTACGGCCCGGCGCGACTCCGGGGAAGACCCCGAAGTCGCGCCGGGCTGCACCACGAACTTCCTCGATTGCATGGTGACTTCGCGTGGGTATGCGAAGCCCCCGGGTCGCTGCCGTCGCGACGGTGTCACCGGGCGAGTCGGCACCCCCGTCGCACGATCACGGCGCGATCACCGCGATCAGCGCACGGTCACCGCGCCACGGCCGCTGCCGTTGCCCGAACCGCCCGGCCGGCCGCCGGCACGTACGAATCCGGCAGGCTCTCGCGGGTCTTGGCCCAGTGCAGGAGGTCGGCGTCGGCCAGCGTGCTCACCCACAGGTCGGCGAGAGCCAGTTCCTCGTCGCGCGGGTCGGGGCCCACCCCCAGGACGCGCAGGCCCGCGCGCGTCGCGGAGAGCATGCCGCAGTACGAGTCCTCCACCGCCAGGGTCACGGCGGGGGTGGCGCCACAGGCTCGGGTGGCCGCGAGGTAGACGTCCGGGTCGGGCTTGGGGCGCAGGTCCACGTCCGGGACCACGACGTCGGCGAAGTGGTGGAGCAGTCCGGCGTGCGCCAGTCCCGACTCCACCACGTCGCGGGGACAGTTGCTCGCCACGGCAAGGGGCGCGAAGTGCGAGGCCAGGCCCACGAAGTCGACCGCACCGGGGATCGTCACGGGATCGGCTGCGACCAACCGGCGGAACTCGTCGAGGAGTTGCCCGGTCACCCGGTCGGCATGGCGGGCCGCAAGGCCGGCCACTTCGGTCATGACCCGTCCGCATTCGGTGAAATGCAAACCTTTGGTGCGTTCGCCGAAGTCGCTCGGGGCCGTGATGCCATATCCACGGAGAACCCGTTCACGCGCCTCCACCCAGTGGCATTCGCTGTCCATCAAGGTCCCGTCGCAATCGAAGACGATGGCCGCCGGGGTCCAGGAGAGAAGGGAGTTGCCTGTCATCGATGAGCCGTCCGATCGAGAGGAGCGGGCCCTGAGGGTGCCCGCGCGAAGTCCCGAGGCGGCGGTGCGGGCACGTCCCCCGAAGGGGGCGTCCGCGAACGACGCCGGCCCGAAACATAACGATCATTACGTTAGGTTGAATACGTTATGTAATCAATCAGCCACGCTGCGTCAGCGTGTCGCAATGCAAACGGCTGTCGAGGCACCCGGACGTCGCCCGCGGGTGGACCGCATCCGGCGGGCCTTCACCCGGTGGGCCTTCATCTCGAAGGGCCGGCACCCGGCGGGCCTTCACGGGAGGGACTTCACTCGGCGGACCGTCACCCGGTCGACCAATGCACGCGGTCACCGCCCGGTCGGGTGTTCCCGCGCCGCCGAACCCGACCGCGCGGGCTCGCCGAGGTCGAGTCGGCGCCATGGGCGCACCTCGGCGTGCATGTTGCGGCGCATCATCCGCAGGGCCGCTCGGGCGAGTTCGGCGTCGATGTGGGCGACGGCGTCCTGCGCCACCGCCACCCGGAGATGTCGGATGTGCGCGTCCAGCGCCGAATACAGCACACACTGCTCGGTGACCTGTCCGCACAGCACCACCCGATCCACGCCGCGCTGGGCCAACAGATACTCCAGTGGGGTCTGATAGAAGATCGAGTGGCGGGCCTTGACCACGAACATCGACGTGTCGTCGGGCCGGATCGGCTCGACCAGGTCGGCATGCGGACCGCGCAGCGCGATGTCGAGGATCTCGTCGTGGTGGGAGCGCCACCGGCCGAAGTTGTCGTTGACGTAGACGAGATCGATCTCGGCCGCACGAGCTCGCGCGATCAACGCGCGGATCGCGGGCAGCGTCTCGCGGACCGATGGGATCAGGGCCTCGGCATCCTCGTGCTCGTAGGCGTTGATCATGTCGATCACGATCAGGGCGGTCTTCGTCATCGCTGCACCTCTTTCGGCCTGCGACGAGTGTTCGGCCTATGCCGAGTGTGCGATCGGCGACGACCCGGCCTGCGGCGATCCTGCACGGCGGCACCCGTACCGTCCCGGCCCGGTTTCGGCCGGCCCGGCCGCACGACGAGCGGTCGGGCTCAGGTCGAGGACGCGTCGAGCGGCATGCGCAGGGCGCTGCGTCCGGCTCGCCACGCGGTCAGGAGGTGGTCGCCGAGGCGGCCCTCCAGGAACTCGGTGGCGGCGATGCCGAAGACGACATCGGCTTCCAGGTCCGGTTCGTCGGCGAGCAGGCCGCCGATCACCTCGCGGCGCACGACCTGCTCGTGGACGGCGTCGGCTTCGACGTGCTCGGCGTAGAAGCGCTCGGCCGCGGGTCCGGCACCGGTCCGGCGCATTGCCTGGGCCAATCGGCGGGAGCCGGGGGAGGAGGTCACCTCCACGCACGCGAAGTGCCCGACCAGCGCGCCGCGCAGCGCGCGGTGCAAGCCGAGCAGGGACATCAGGTTCACGGTCGGCAACACCTTGGCGGGCGCCGCGTCCAGGTACCGCCCGTACGACGGATCCAGGTCGAGGTCGACCAGCAGATCCGCGAACAGTTGGGCGTGGACGTCCTCGGCGCGGCCCGCACCGAATTCGTCGAACTCGATGGCCACCATCGCCGCCTTGGCCCGACCGCGCAGGCGGGGGATGACCCAGGCGTGCGGATCGGCCTCCTTGAGGTGATACAGCGAGCGCAGCGCGGCGTATTCGCGCAGCTGCCACAGTTCTCCCCGGGTACTGAGGAACCGGCTGACGCTGGTGCCGTCGTCCCCCGTCGGCTCGACCAGGAGCGCGGCCAGCACGTCGTCCACACGTCGGTCGTCGTGGACGTGCGTACGCAGTGCGGTGTGGAAGCGTTCTTCGAGGGCGGCACGCAGTCTCAGCAGCTCCGGGTCCCATTCGCGATCGTCGGCCACCCCGGCGAAGCCTCGATAGTGCAACTCGTACAGCGTGTACAGGGCCAGATGCAGGTCCTCGCCGAAGGGATGGGCGTGGGCGACCTCGTCGAGCCCGGGGAGGGGGCCTCGGCCGGTGTGCAAAGCGGCGATCACGCCCGCGGACAGTGCGCCGCGCGGTCGCGGCAGCGCCGGGGCGGCGTGGGAGGCATGCGTCGACACGGTCACGGGCGGCTCCCTTCGTCGTCGGTCGTTTCCGTCCTCGGTTCGCCCGACGACGGACCCGCGCACGCCGATGCGGTGCGCGGGCGGTGGCTGGTGTCGCACCACGGGTAGGTGCGGCTGCGCCGGCAGGTGCAGATGGCGACGACGAAGCGTCGCGACGTGACGACCTCTCCGTTCGGAAGGGCCACCTCCACGGGGCCTTCGATCAGGAGGGGGCCGTCGCGGTCGGCGGTGATCCGGCGCGGGCGGTCAGCGTTTTTCGGCACGGACGACCACCAATTCCTCGTGACTGTCGTGCGGGCCCACCAGGCCGGTGCGGCGCAGCCAGTCCAGCCGCTCGCGCAGGACCGGGCCGAACGGGATGCTCGTGCGGTCGGCGATCGTGGCGCGCAGGCCGGACCGTTCCAGTGCGTCCAGAGTGGCCTCGGCGTCGCACAGGCCGGAGTGCACCATCAGCAGGACGCCGTCCGGCCGCAGTACGTCGGGGACCGCCGCGCAGAGCCGGTCCACCACCGCCCGGCCGCGAAGTCCGGCGTCCCACGCCCGGGCGGCGCCGAACTGCGGAACGCCGGGCCGGGGCGCGGGCACGTACGGCGGATTGCACACGACCAGGTCGAAGGAGTGACCGGTGACGGCCGACAGCAGGTCGCCGCGTCGCACGGTGATCCGCCGGCGGGCGAGCAGCGCGTTGGCGCGGGTGGTCAGGACGGCGCGTCTGGTGCTGTCGACGGCGGTCACCCGGGCCCCCAGCCGGGCCGCGTACACGGCCAGGGCCCCACTGCCGGTGCACATGTCCAGGACTCGGGTGCCCGGGCCTATGCCCTCCCGGCGGATCGCCTCGGCAAGGAGGAAGCTGTCCGACTGGGGGACGTACACGCCCGGGGCGGTGAGGATCCGGCCGAGGGGGGAAACCGTGACACCGATTGTTGACATGGGGGCCTCCGGCAGTGCGATGGCATCGGCGATCACCGATTCCATCGTGACGAGCATTGGGTCGCGGCGCCGTGACTACGGCCTGCCGCCGGGTGGGCGCTCCCTCGGACGGGGAGCATCAGGCACGGTCGTCGGTCGCCGTCCGCTCGGTTCGGCGGAGTCGGCGTTCGGCGCGGGCAAAGATCGCTTGCCCGGCCCTGCCGTGTTCATGCACACCACCCGGACGGAGGTGGCCTCGGGGACGTCCGGGCACGGCTGTGGCCGGTGTCGCCCCGACGGGTTCCCGGGACTCGTCTCCCGGGTGGGCGGGGGCGACCCCGGGCACGCCGACGAGGACCCGGCGGTTGGCTCCGGGTCCTCGTCGGCGCTGTGTGGTGGCGGCGTGCTCAGGCCGCCGGAGCGAGTTCGGCGCGGCCGAACAGCAGGGCCCAGCCGGCGGGCAGCCGGGTCAGGATGCGGGTGACGAGGTCGGGTCCGGCGAGCGCGGCGACGACGGTCAGCACGGAGCCGGTGTCCCAGCGGGCGATGCCGGGGGTGGTGCCGGTGCGGGCGGCGATGTCCTTGACGAAGCCCAGTCCGGTCGAGGGCTCCGGGTCCAGGGTGTGCGAGGTGAGCCGGAGCGCGGCTTCCAGGGGCAGCCGGGCGGCGAGCTCCAGACGCTCCCGGCCGGTGAGTTGCCGACCCAGCCCGGAGAGCACGACGCGGATCGCGTCCTCGGCCTCCTCCCGGGTGCGGTAGGCCCCTTCGAGACGGACCTTGTCCACCAGGTCGGCATAGGTGCTCAACGCCACGGAGGAGGTTTCGCTGCGGGGGTGCATGGCTGCGGATCGCCTTTCCGGTCTCGGGTTCGCCGGCTGGATGGGTGACGGGTGGTGTCGGGGTGTCGATCGGAAGGGGGAGGACACGGCTCCGACGGCGTCGGTCCCGGAGGGTGGGGGATCGTGCCGCCAGGGCGAGCCGTGCCCGCTCCGGACCGCCCCGTGCCGCCCGTACCGGGTGTGCGGGCGGCGGGAGTTTCGGCGGTGCACGGGCGGGGCGGGAGGCGCGGTTTCCCGGCGCGTCCGCCCCGCCCGGTGCAGGGGACGGTGGTCGCCCCGCTTCAGGCGGTGATCACCTTGCGGTCGGAACCGGTGCCGATGGAGATCTTGCGAGGCTTGGCCCGCTCCGCGATGGGGATCCGCAGCGTGAGCACACCGGCTTCGTAGTCGGCGTCGATGCGCTCGGTGTCGAGGGTGTCGGCCAGCACGATCTGGCGGGAGAAGACGCCCACGGGACGCTCTGACAGCTCCATCTGGACCTCGTCCGCCTTGGCGACCGGCTCGCGGCGAGCCTTGACGGTGAGCATGTTGCGCTCGACGTCGATGTCGATCGCCTCGGGGGTGACACCCGGCAGGTCGAACGCGACCACATACACCTCGCCGTCGCGGTAGGCGTCCATCGGCATCGCGGTCGGCCGCGAGGGGTTGCCGGGCACGAGGAGCTGCTGCGCGAGCCGGTCGAGCTCGCGGAAGGGGTCGGTACGCATCAACATCGCGAAAACACCTCCGAAAGATTCGGTCGGTAGCGCCCGGTCGGGCTGCCTGAAACCGTTGTAGCATGTCATCGGATGGATGACAAACACGGAGGTCGTCGAAAGGATGACGATCCGAGAGACGAGCCGAGAGGAGTTCCGATGACCGCGAACGATCGATCCGGCAGACCGGCCGGCCACCCCACCGGGCCCGCCTCCTTCCTCGCCGCCGCCGCGGCCCTGGAAGCCATCGACCAGGCCGTCCGCACGGCACAGAACGGCGACGGCGAGCCCGCGAGAGCGGACCAGGGCCCCGAACAGGCCCTGGCCTCGCTGCTGCTGCTGCGCGAGATCCGCGAACGCCTGGCCGGCTGGGAGAGCGGGCTGATCGAGACCGCCCGCGATGCCGGGGCCAGTTGGGCGGATCTGGCCCAACCCCTGGGCGTGGCCAGCCGCCAGGCCGCGGAGCGCCGCTATCTCCGGCTGCGCCCGGGCCCGGCCGGATCCACCGGCGAGGAACGCGTCACGGCCACCCGCGAACGCCGCGCCGCCGACCGCGCCGCCACCGCCCGGGCCCGTGACAACGCCGCCGACCTGCGGCGCCTGGCGGGTCAGATCACCGCGCTCACCGATTTGCCGGTGGGCTCCCGCGCTCCCGTGGGCAGATTGGACCAGGCGCTGGGCGGCGACGACCCGGCCGCGCTCATCGACCCGCTCACCGCGACCCGCCCGCACCTGACCGCCCGACATCCGGATCTGGTCGCGCGCATCGACGCCCTGGTGGACCCACCCGCGGTCGGCCGCCCCGCCGATACGCCCTGACGGCCCATCCACGCGTACGACGGACCGCTCACCCGTGGCACCCGCGGCGCGCAGCCGGGCATCGTGCGCACGGTCCCGGCCGGCCGGGGCGACCGCTGGTCGGCCCCGCGAGCACAGGACCGAAACCGGGCGGCATGGCCGCGAGGTTCCCGGGTACCCGACGACGGTCCCCGGTCCACGCCCGGGCCCGGGGCCGAGACGCGCTCGGCGCCCGGGCGTGGATGGACGGGAAGGGACGCCCGGACGAGAGAAAGGCCGCCGATGAACTCGCCCTCGGAGCAACACCCCGCTCCGCCGCAGCAGCAGGCGCACCCCGGCACCACCGGCGACCTGGACCCGGCCCCCCGCGACGAGATGCGCGACTACACCGGCAGCGGACTGTTGACCGGGCGCCGCGCGCTGATCACCGGCGGCGACTCGGGGATCGGTCGGGCCGTGGCGGTCGCCTTCGCCAAGGAGGGCGCCGACGTGGCGATCGGGTACCTGTCCGACCAGGAGGACGAGGACGCCGCCCACACGGCCCGACTCGTCGAGGAGGCCGGCCGCACCTGCACCACCTATCGCAGCGACCTCTCGGTCGAGGCGAACTGCCGCGACCTGGTGGAGCGCACCGCGACCGATCTCGGTGGCCTGGACATCCTGGTCAACAACTGCGGCACCCAAAAGCCCGTGGACGACCTGGCCGAACTGGACAGCGAACAGTGGGAGTACACCTTCAGGGTCAACATCCACAGCTACTTCTGGACCACCAAGGCGGCGCTGGCCCACCTGCCCTCGGACGGCGTGGTGATCAACACGTCCTCGATCAACGGACTGCGCGGCAACAAGACGCTGATCGACTACTCGGCGACCAAGGGCGCGATCCTGGCCCTGACCTACTCCCTGGCCCAGTCCTTCCGCGAACGCGGCATCAGGGTCAACTGCGTCGCGCCCGGGCCGGTGTGGACCCCGCTGATTCCCGCGACCTTCCCGGAGGACAAGGTCGCCTCCTTCGGGCAGCAGACCCCGATGGGCCGTGCCGCACACCCGGACGAGATCGCGCCCTCCTACGTGTTCTTCGCGTCGAACCGGCTCTCCGGCTACTACACGGGAGAGGTCCTGGCACCCATCGGCGGGGAGACCCTCCCGGGCTGACCGCGGCGGAGCGGCCCCGCCCGGGGCGCCGGCCCCGCCGCTTGCGAACCCGGGCTATTCGGCGTCCACCCGCACCCTCGGGCCGGCTTGGTCGGCGCAGCCCGTGGCGCCCGCCACGGCCCGGGCCAGGGTGTCCTCGGCGCGGCGCGGATCGGCCAGCAGCGCCGGCAGGAGCAGATGCCACAGGTCGGTCAGGTCGTCCTCGATGTCGGCGCGGCCGGAGAGCGCGTCGGAGACGGTGTGCATGCCGAAGAAGGCGTGGATGATCGAGCGGGCAGCCGCCGGCGGATCGACCCGGTCCGCGAGGTCGCCCTCCTCCCGGGCGCGTTCCAACAGTGCGCGGGCGGTGGCGATCCAGCCCACGAAGGGAGTCGGCAGCCTCGCGTCGATGGCGTAGCGCTCTCCCCACAACCGTGCTCCGCCGCGGACCACGGGGTCGTCGCGATAGGCCCGGGCCACCGCGAAGCTCAGCCGTACCAGGGCCTGCAACGCGGGCCCCTCCGCCGGGCCTTGCCGTTCGATCAGCTCCGGCCAGGTGGCGAAGTGGGCCTCGACGACCGCGCGGGCCAGGGCATCCTTGTTGGAGAAATGGAAATAGATGGCACCGCTGGTGAGCCCCGACGCGTTGCCGATGTCGCTGATGCTAGTCCCGGCGAAACCTTGCTCGTGGAACAGGCGTGCCGCCGTCTCCAGAAGGGATTGGCGAGTCGTCCCTGCCCGTGCCTGCACGTGCCACCTCCAGCTCGGATGTCTGCGTGGATACCGGTGTTGCCCAGGTGCTTCGCGGCGGGTGTCGGCGCATGGCCGACGCGACACGACGGCACGCCGATCGCCGGACCTCGCCGGGCCTTCTCCATGCCGCGCAAGGCACGGCGAGAAGACGACGTGCACCTTCCCGGCGACTGGGTTCTGCTTGTATTCATGACAACCTTTGGCGGCGGCGCGGCGTCCTCGGGTCTCTCGGCAAGACCGCTGAGCTGGTCGCGCACCGTGGCGCGAGAGTCGGTGCACCGGACCTCGGTGGCCGAGGTGCTGCTGACCGATGTGGTGCGCCTCGCGGAGGCGACCTTCCTGACCGCGGCCCAATGGCCCCGCTCGCACCCCACGTTCCCGCCGGCCGGCGACGGTGGACACAGTCGGCTGATGATCGTGGAAACCCTTCGCCAACTGGGGATCTTCATCCCGTCGCAGTTCTTTTCGGTGCCCTTGGAGGCGCACTTTCTGATCAAGGACCTTTTCTACGGTGTCGACATCGCCCTGGAGCCGCGTTTGCAGAGCGGCGCCACCGATATCACCTGTTTGGCGTACGTCGACGACCTGCGCCCCACCCGCGACGGCCGGGGACTGAGGGGATTGCGGCTGCGCATTCGGCTCTCGGTCGGCGTCACGACCTTCGCGCGCGCGGGAGGCAACGCGCGGTTCCTGGACGCACCCACATACGCCGCCCTGCGCGGTGGAATGCTCGGGCCGTCGGGGCCTCGACCGCGCCGCAGACCGACGCCGCAGGCGGTGGACGCGACGCTGCCCCGCGACGTACTGCTCGCACACGGCGCCGGCGGAGCCCTGGAACTGGATCCCGCCGATCATCTGCATCCGTTCTTCTTCGACCACGCCGGCGACCACGTGCCCGGCATGGTGCTCGTCGAGGCCGCCCGACAGGCGGTCGCGGTCGCCAGCGACGGCGAGTTGTTGCGGCCGACGGCCTTTCGACTGCGGACCCCGCACTTCACCGAGTTCGACCCGCCGGCCCGGATCGAGTGCTTCCTGCGCGACGATCGGCAGGCGTCGGTCCGGTTCCGGCAGGGAGCGAGCGCCACGGCCGCGGGAGCACTGCGCTACCGGTGACACCGGGCGGGTCCGGACCCGGGATCCGGCGGACCCTTGAATGATTAACGCATCTGCGTTAACGTCCCCGACATGGAGAATTCGGCGGCCACCCGGCTCTGCCTGATGACGACGGCGGAACGCCTGTTCGCCGAGCGGGGGATCAACGCGGTCTCGGCCCGGGAGATCGCCGTGGCGGCCGGGCAGCGCAATACCAATGCGGTGAAGTACCACTTCGGGTCGCCGCAGGGACTGGTCGACGCGATCTTCGAGTACCGCATGGGGCCGATCAACGCGCGCCGCATCGAACTGATCGCACTGTTCGACCGGCAGGGGCGGGCGCAGGACCCGTACGCCCTCGCCGAGGCGTTCGTGCTGCCCCTCGCCGAACTGCTGGACCGACTGCGCGACAGCCCCTCGGGGGGCAGTTGGTACCTGCGCTTTTGTGTACAGGCCGCCTACACCGTGCACCCCGACGTCGTCACGTTCGCACCGGACGACCTCGGGCAGAGCCCATGGACCACGGGGTTGAAGGAACTCAACGCCCGCGCCCTGAAACTGCCGGGCGGCACCTTCCCGGGCTGGGTCGCCCTCCGCCGCTGGCAACACTTCGCCGGCTTCGTCACGCGCGCACTCGCCGAACGCGAGCTGCGCCAGGGCATCGACCCCCACTTCGCCGCGGACGCCACCGCGCTGTACGTGGCGGACCTGGTGGACGCCGGCGTCGGCCTCCTCACCGCGCCGTGCCGCCCGGAAACCCTGGCCCTCGCCGCATCGGGAACCCCACCGGAGCCGATCCGGAAACCCGGCGCCCCGTAGGGCTGCAAACCGCAGGCCCCGTCCGGGTGATCCCCTGCCGGGACCGGCAGGACATCACCTCCCGTTCCCATACCGCAGTTCCCCCACCTGCCGGAGCAGAACCGCCCACCGGCCACGCCCGCGCGCCCGCCGTCTCCGCCCGGCCGACGCGCCGCCCCGCCCTGCCCGGAGCTCCGCACTGCCGGCGCCGCACCCTGCCCGGAGCCACGCCACGCCGTTTGCACGCCACGCCGTTTGAAGGAGGCCCTCGTGGCCGTCAGCGCATCGCCGACCCCCATCCCGGAACCGCAGAAGAAATTCCGGACGCGTCCGCGGACCCCACCCCGTTGCACAGCCGGTTCCGGCTCGCCGTCGCACTCACCGCGATCGTGCTGACATCCGAGCTCACCCCGATGGAACTGACCCTGGTCTACCCGTCGTTGCGCTGCATGGCCGCGGACTTCCCCACGCCGCACATCGCCTGGGTCCTGACCATCGTCAGTCTCAGCGCGGTGGTGAGCATCCCGCTCACCGGCAAACTCGCCGACACCTACGGCAAACGCCGGGCCCTGCTCGGTCTCGGCACGACGGTCGTCGGCCTGGTGGCCGTGCTCATGCGCCACGGCCGCGCCCCCGCTGCCGGCGGCGCCGCATGCACGACGTGACCGGGCGGACCGCTCCGGCACTTCCGTTTCCCCTCACCCATGGAGGTTTTCCGTCGTGACCACAACTCCCGAGACCACCCGGCCGGTGTTCGACAACGGCCTGTCCGCCGTGCCGGTGCGCGAACTCTGCCCCACCGGCGACTACCGGCCCACCGCGCCGTACGAACTGTTCGCACTGGCGCCGTGCAGCCCCACGATCGGTGCGGAGATCACCGGTGTCGACCTCGCCGGGCCGCTCGGCCCGGAACTGCACGCCGAGCTGCACCGGGCCCTGCTCGAATGGAAGGTCCTGTTCTTCCGCGACCAGGAGCTCACCGCGCCCCGGCACCGCGATCTCGCGCGGCTGTGGGGCACGCCGGAGGTGCACCCCTTCCTGCCCAAGGCGGACGACGTCGTCGAGGTCGTCCGCCTTTCCCGAGGCGCCGACTCGCCCGCCGTCGAGAACGTGTGGCACTCGGACGCGTCGTTCGAGACCACGCCCCCGATGGGCTCGATCCTGCGCGCCGTGCACGTGCCCGCGGTCGGCGGGGACACGCTGTGGTCGGACATGGCAGCGGCCTACGACGGCTTGCCGGAGGCGACCAGGACGCGGATCGACGGGCTCAGCGCCGTCCACGACTTCACCCAGACCTTCGGCAACGCCCTCGGGCCCGAGGAACTGGCCCGGCAGCAGGAGAAATACCCCGCCGTCGCGCACCCCGTCGTGCGCACGCATCCGGAGACCGGCCGCCGACTCCTGTACGTCAACCGCATCTTCACCCACCACATCGAGGGTCTGCCGGACGACGAGAGCCGCGAACTGCTGGCGTTCCTGTACGACCAGGCCCGGCACCCGGAGTACCAGTGCCGGCTGCGCTGGCGTCCCGGCACGGTCGCGTTCTGGGACAACCGGGCCACGCAGCACTACGCGAGCGCGGACTACCACCCGCACAAGCGGATCATGGAACGCGTGACCATCCTCGGCGACCGGCCGTTCTGACCCCGGCCCGGCAGCCTCCGGCGGCGCGATCCCCGGGAACGGAACCTCCGGGCGTCCGGGCGGCGGCTTGGGCCGCGTCACGTACGTGTTCGCCGCGGTCGCGGCGTCGCCCCGATCCGAGGCCGGGCCGGGGCGACGCCGACGCGCCGACGCCCCCCGGGCACCGTCCGCGTCACCCTCCGGCGTCGTCGCCTCCGAAGGAGGCTGTCAACCGGGTCTCCAGCTCGGTGAGCCCGTCGTGGTCGGGCGCCATCGCCACGTAGCGCCAGCCGACACCGTCGACGGGGCGATCCGTATAGATGATCACGCCTTGGCCGGCCTCCGGCCGAAAGTCCAAACGCGTGGCGATCAGCCGTTCCGCCACCGCGTCGAAGGGGCACGGCGGATCGGTGCGGATCGTGCCCGTGGACCAGGCGGAAGCGGGATTGCCGGTGAGGCGGGTGACCAGGACGTGCGGGGTGGTGGTCGCGGTGCGCCGGACGTTGCACTCCAGGGCGTGCAGGGTCCCGTCCGGGGCACAGACGGCATCGAGGCTGAACGGGCCTCGGTAGCCCTCGGCCGCCAGGTGCCGTCCCAGGGCGAGGGTCCAGGTGGCCAGTTCGGCGCGGGCGACGCCCGGGACGTCGTGCAGCGGGGAACGATAGCCGGCGAAGGAGCCGCCGCTCATCCGCATTTCCCCGTCGAAGGGCACCGACACGCCGTCCGGTGCGCAGTGCCCCTGTGCGCTGACGGCGCGGTTGTGGTCCACGTACTGTTCGACGACCCAGCGCTCCCCCGCGGTCGGGGGTGTCGCGGCGGCGCGATCGTCGCGGGTGACGAAGCGGAGCCCGTGGCCGCCGGCGGAGCGGTCGGGTTTGACGACGACCCGCTTCCACGCGGCGAGGAGTTCGTCGGTGGCGCGGGCGAGGTTCGCAGACGTGCACACGACGCCGTCGGGCAGGCGGATGCCGAGTCGGGTCGCGATGGCGCGAAAGCCGGACTTGGTGTTCAGGTCCGCCACGGTGCGCACGACTCGAAGCGAGGGGCCGCCCGCCGGATAGGGTTCGATCCCGATGCCGAGGTCGGCGGCGAGGGCAACGCAGGCTTCGTCCAGTGCGGTCGGCAGCAGGCGGGCGTCCGGGGACTCGCGCAGGAGCGCGCGCAGCGGTTCCAGCAGGCCGTGTGCGGCGACGGCCTCCGCCATCGGTACGCGGGGGATGTCCGGCACGGTGACGACGGTGACGCTGTCCTCGGACATCCCCAGTCGCCCGAAGGCGTAGCGGCGGAAGGACTCGGACAGCGGGAGCGGGACGAGGAGGACGTGACCGGGCCGGGTGAGCCAGATCTTGCGCGGGGCCTGTTCGGACCACCGGCGCGGGACGGACGCCGCACGCAGGTCGACCGTCAGCGGCGACACGAAGTTGGCGAGGATGACGAGCGCCCGGTTGTCCTCGCGTGCGGCGACCATGGTCCACCGTTTCCTCTCCCGTTCTGCGCATGCCGTGCGGCCTGCGGGGGTGGTCCGTCAGGACCGGGTCAGAGTGGCGTCGATCCGGCCGAGGAAGTCCTTCAGGTCGTCGGGGGTGCGCGAGGTGATCAGTACCCAGTCGCCGGTGTCGTCCTGCACCACCGGTTCGTCGAGCCAACGGCCGCCGGCGTTGCGGATGTCCGTCTCCAGGGAGGCGTAGGACGTCAGGGTGCGGTCGCGGACGACGTCTGCCTCGACCAGCGCCCACGGGCCGTGGCAGATGGCGGCCACGGGCCCTCCCGAGGAGGTGAACGAGCGGACGATGCCGATCGCGGTGTCGTTCAGGCGCAGCGAGTCCGCGTTGAGGGTGCCGCCCGGTACGAGCAGGAGGTCGTAGCGGGCCGGATCGGCCTCGGCGAGGGTGAGGGTGGGCTGGACGTTCTCGCCGGGGTCCTTGTCGCCGACGAGTGTTCGGATCGGATCCGCCGATGCCGCCGCGATGTCCACCTCGGCGCCGCGATCACGCAAGTGGCGGACCGGGACAAGCAGTTCGTCCTGCTCCACGCCGTAGTTCGTGACGATCGCCAGGATGCGGCGCCCGGTCAGGTCGATGTCGGTCATGGTGACGAGTCCATTCTCGGTGGGTCTTCGTGTGGGGGTCCGGCCGCGCCGGTCGTGGTTTCCGGGCGGCCGACGTTCGGCCGGCTTCGCCGCTACGCGAGGGGGCCGAGTCGGTTCCGGGCCGGCCGGTCTCTTCGCCCCGCTGCCCTGACGTACTCGCGACAAACCTCGGCGAGCGGCCCGACCGTGCTCGCCGAGCGCCCGTTCGGGTCCGGACGGCCGATGGTCGTGCTCGGAGCAGCGTGGAGGTGGTGTGGTCGTCGTCGGCGTAGGTCAGCTGTGCGCTGATCCGGCGATGGTCGGACACGTGCAGATTGATCCGGTGGCGCTCGCGCAGCCAGTCGGCGGCGGCGTAGCCGGTGCTCCCCGGTGCCCGGATGTCGATGACGATCTGGAGCGGGTCGAGGTCGTGGGCGCGTTGGGGGCCCAGGAACTCGGCATGCTCGACGTGCATGGCGGACCTCGGCAATGGCGGCCAGATCCGCGCAGGTGCAGTACGGGGTCGGGCTCGTCACCAACGCGCCCCGGGCGTCCGGGTGTTCGGCGAAGGCCGCGGCGTACGCCCGGGGCTGTGGGGGAGGGGCCAGGTGGAGTTCGGGGTCCCAGGTCGGCTCCACCCAGATCGGGCGCACGCCGGAGAGGATGAGTCCGGACACCACGGATTTGTGGGCGTCCCGGGAGATCACCGGTTTCTGGTGCGGCCCGGTGACCGAGAGCATCGCGCTTTCGACCGAGAGCGAACTGCCGCATGTGGAGAAGAAGGTGTGCCGGGCGTGTATGGCCTCGGCCATCAGTTCCTGGGCTTGGGCCGGCACGCCCTCCCGGGACTTCCGGTCGTCCAGTCCTGAGGTGGCGAGGAGGTCGGAGCGGAACACGTCCTGCCCCAATATCGCCATGGTGCGGGCGTCGATGCCCCGGCCCTGCTTGTGACCCGGTGGGGTGAACGGTGTGTAGGCCCTCTTGTGGTTAGGCCACGAGCGCATCCAGAACGGGTGTCTCCGACTGATCCATGTCCCTCGGCTGCCCACACATCCTCGAATCCCGACACCCCGATGGCGCATGCGCGCCTTCGGGAAAGTGTCGGGGAACGAAGGCCGGGAATCCGGGTCGGCGGCGCGGCGCGACCCACCCGTGCGATCGATCGGTCGGGGAACCGGGCCGGGCGAGGGCGCCGGCCCGGCCCCGGCGGCACCGGCGTTTCGGTTTGATCCGGCCGGTACGGGTAGCCGTGACTGTCGCGACCGGTTCGGACCCGCCCGAGTCGACGGCGCCCGTCCGCGAGCAGTGCCACCGGTCCGAGCCCACCCACCGCCCGAGAACCTGGTACACGGAGGAAGAGCATGGCCAAGCCCGAGCCCGCGAGCCGCAGGACCGACCCGGCGGGTGTGATCCCCGGCCGCCCCGGCACCGAGAATGTCCCGCTCGACGAGCCCACCGAACCGCGCGAGCCGCTTCCCCCGAAGCCGGACCAGAGCGGTCCCGATCCGGTGAGCCCGACCGGGCAGCCCACCGGCACGGACCAGGCCGCCGTGGCGCAGGGCGGTGCGTACCTGACCACCGCCCAGGGCGTACGACTGCCGGACACCGACCACTCGCTCAAGGCCGGACCGCGTGGACCGGTCCTGCTCCAGGACCACCATCTGCGCGAGAAGATCACCCATTTCGACCACGAGCGCATCCCCGAGCGGGTCGTGCACGCCCGAGGCGCGGCGGCGCACGGCGTCTTCGTCGGCTACGGCAACGCGGGCAGCGTGAGCAAGGCCGCGTTCCTGGGCAAGGACGTCGAGACGCCGGTGTTCGTGCGCTTCTCGACCGTGCTGGGCTCGCGGGGCTCGGCCGACACGGTGCGGGACACGCGGGGGTTCGCCACCAAGTTCTACACCTCCGAGGGCGTCTTCGACCTGGTCGGCAACAACATTCCGGTGTTCTTCATCCAGGACGCGATCAAGTTCCCGGACATCATCCACGCCGGCAAGCCGCATCCCGATCGGGAGATCCCGCAGGCCCAGAGCGCCCACGACACCTTCTGGGACTTCGTCTCGCTGCACACCGAGGCCACCCACCACACCATCTGGAACATGTCGGACCGCGCCATTCCGCGCTCGTTCCGCACGATGGAGGGCTTCGGGATCCACACCTTCCGGCTCGTGGCCGCCGACGGCGGCACCACGCTGGTGAAGTTCCACTGGAAGCCGAAGGCGGGCGTGCACTCGCTGGTGTGGGAGGAGGCCCAGATCATCAGCGGCATGGATCCCGACTTCCACCGTCGCGACCTCGCCGACGCGATCGAGGCCGGGGCGTTCCCACAGTGGGAACTGGGCATCCAGACCTTCCCGGACACCGCCGACCAGACGTTCGAGGGCATCGACCTCCTCGACCCGACCAAGATCGTTCCCGAGGAACTCGCGCCCGTCCAGCCGATCGGCCTGCTCACGCTCAACGCCAACCCGAGCAACTTCTTCGCCGAGACCGAACAGGTCGCCTTCCACCCCGGTCACCTTGTCCCCGGCATCGACATCACCGACGACCCGCTGCTGGCGGGCCGGTTGTTCTCTTACCTCGACACGCAGATCAGCCGACTCGGCGGCCCCAACTTCGCGCAGATCCCGATCAACCGCCCGCACGCCCCGATCAACGACATGCTCCGGGACGGCCTGCACCAGGACGCCGTACATCGCGGAGTGGCGCCGTATCGACCGAACTCGCTCGACGGCGGTTGCCCGTTCACCGCCGGAGCCGACCTCGGCGGCTACGTGGAGGTGCCGGTCCCGCTGCCACCCGCGGCCAAGGTCCGCGAGGCCCCGGCATCGTTCGCCGACCACACGAGCCAGCCCCGACTGTTCTGGCTCAGCCTGACCCCGGTCGAGCGCGAACACGTAATCGCCGCGTACACGTTCGAGCTCGGCAAGTGCCACGAACAGGGGATCAAGGAACGCAACCTGCGGGTGCTGGCCGAGATCGACCCGCTGCTGTGTGCGCGCGTCGCCGAGGGCCTGGGGCTGCCGGCACCCTCGCCCTCGGAGCCGTTGGCCTCGGTGGAACCGAGCCCGGCGCTGTCGCAGATCGGCGGCACGTGGCCGGTCGCCGGCCGTGTGATCGGCATCGTCGCCGACCCGGCCGCCGACCTGGAGGGCGTGCGTGCGGTGCGGCGGGCGGTGTTCGACGCGGGCATGGTGCCGCTGGTCATCGGCCCCACCGGCGGCACCCTCGGGGCGGACGACGACGCACCCATCCCGGTGCAGCGCAGCTTCGCCACCGCGCGCTCGATCGAGTTCGACGCGATCCTGCTGGCCGGTTCCCCGGCCCCGGGCAAGGACGCGTACGGAGCGCGGGACGCCAAGGCGGGCAACGGCGCCCCGCAGTCCGGCACCGACCCGCGGGTCCTGCTCATGCTCGCCGAGGCGTACCGCCACGCCAAGGCCATCGGCGGTTGGGGAGACAGCGAGGAATGCCTGGTGGCAGCCGGTATTCCGACCAATGCCCCGGGAGTGGTCGTGGCCGCGGACGCGTCCGCCGTACTGACCCGGATCACCGAACTCCTGGGCACCCACCGGGTATGGGACCGCTTCCCGACGGCGGGGGCGGACACCATCTGATCCATCGCGTGCGACCCGGCGCGGTCGGCGGGCCGCGCGGCGGCGCCGGTGCACGAAGACGAGCACGACGCCCGCCGAGCGGGTCGGTACCCGACCGCCGCCCCTCAGCCGTGACGCCACGGCTGAGGGGCGGCGTCGGGTCGGGCCGCGCCTCCGGGCGGAACCCGCGGGGGAGGGCGCCTCGGCCGTCGGGTCAGTGGCTCAGCGCCTGCTGGAGCTGCTTCTTGTTCATCGAGGAGCGGCCCTTGATGCCCTGGCGCTTGGCGTCCGCGTAGAGCTGGTCGTAGGTGGGACCCTGCGCGCCGCTGTGCGAGCGCTGCCCGCCGCGTCGGCCGGCCGGCTTGTCCTTGACGGAGGTACGGCTCGCCGTCTTGGACTCACCGGACTGGGCGCGCTCCTTGTTCACCGTGCGGGCCGCGATCTCCTCGGCACGCTTGGTGCTTTCGCCGCGCTTCTTCGCGCTTTCCTTGATGTGCTCGTACTGACGTTCCCGCTTGGGACTCGATCCGCTGGGCATGCCGCTCACCTCGCGTGGGGAAAATCGGACGTCATGCCGCGTACCCGACAGCCGGGAGGACATGCGCGGCCGCACCGGACGGGCCACCGTCGGTCCGGGCGGTCGGCCGGCCCGTCGAAGGCGCGACAAATCGTCAGGAAAAGGTGCGTGACCGTGGCGTGCGGACCCAAGGACGGGGCACAAATTCGGCGGAGGTGAAATCGATGATTCCCCTGCTTCTCGTCCTGCTCCTCGCGCTGATCCTGTTCGGCGCCGGGTTCGCGATCAAGGTCCTGTGGTGGGTGGCCATCGCAGTCCTGGTCATCTGGCTCCTCGGCTTCCTCTTCCGTTCGGCCGGGACCGGCGGAAGGCGCGGCCGCTGGTACCGCTGGTAGATCCGCGCGGCCGCCGCGACCGCCGCGTGACCCGCCGGTTGCCGGGCCGGCGGGTCACGTGCGTCGCGGCGAGCCGCCGAACGGGGACTCCGGGGTCAGTGGCCGCCGCGGCCGGAGAGCAGGTCGCGGGCGCGGTCGACCAGGCCGAGACCCGGGGCCAGGATCCGGCCGGCGGGTGGGGTGTCGGGGGCGGAGGGGTGGGGGCGGGTCGGCGCCGTCTTCTTCGCCGCGCGGACCCGGTCGCCCAACACGTCCAGCACCTCGTTCGTGCAGGCGGCGGCGAGCAGGGGGAACAGCCGACCCTCCTCGTCGCGGACGTGTTCGCCCACGGCGAGCCGTAGGCGGGCGACCAGGTCGTCGAAGCGGCCGTCGTCGGCGGGGCGGCCTTCGAGTTCCTTGAGGAGCTCCTCCACGGCGGCGTGGTCGGCGAGTTCCTTGTCGGCGATCGAGTCCCCGTCCTCGACGTGCTCGCGCACCGCCGGGTACAGGTGCATCTCCTCCGCGACGGAGTGCCGGACCAACTCCATGGTCAACTCGTCGGCCACCTCCCGCCGCCGCGAGTCTCCGACCGGCAGGATCTCGATCCGTGCGAACAGCGCATCGACCTCGCGATGATCGACGGTGAGTTCCTCGATGACGTTCCCGCCGTGCCCCATGAAACCTGCCTCTTCTCGGTACGGCGAGCACCTGAGGCCCGCGCCGTCCCCCTCCGCTACCCGGCGAATCGATGCGCACACATGAGCGGTTGGCGGGCGGGGGCGGCGGAGGACGGCAGGACGGTGGACGTCGTGGCGCTCCTTCGCGGGCGCGCGGTCAGTGCGTGCTCTTCGGATGGCCGTTCCACCGGCAGAACAGGACGGTGGCGTCGTCGTCGAGTCGGCCCCGGTGGTAGGCGAGAACGGTGTGGACCAACCGGCGCAGGGTCTCGGCGACGGGTAGGCCGTCGGCGTGATGGCGGATGACGAAGTCGGTGAATCGCTCGATGCCGAAGCGCTCCCCGTTGCCGTCGCGGGCTTCGGTGATGCCATCGGTGTGGAGCAGGAGCCGATCGTCGGGCCCGCGACCGGTCACCTCGCGCGGCACCTCCTCCTGCAGGGCCGAACAGTGCGGCGTACCCGAGGCCGGCCCGGAACGCGGCGGTGTCCGGCAGGCGGGGCAGGTCCTCGAAGGTCGCGCGACGGCCCGCCTCCAGGAGGTCGGTCAACGCGCCGGCGAGATCGGTACGGGGTGGTGTCATCGCGCGAGAATCCCGGAGAGGGAAGGAGGAGACTCGCGTCGATCCGCCGGCCCACGAACTTCGATGGGAACTCGTGTGCTCCGCAGGAGGCCACGAGAGGCCCACGGCTGTCGCTCCCAGCCTACGCGCGCGGCCCCGCCGCCGGGGCCGCGCCGGTCGGTGGGTCTCAGGGGCGCAGCAGGACCTTGACCGTGCCGTCCTGCTTCTTCTGGAACCGTTCGTACGCCTGCGGCGCCTCGGCGAGCGGGACGCGGTGGGTGGCGAAATCCTCGGTACCCAGCGGGTCGTCGTCCTCCAGCAGCGGCAGGATGTCGTTCACCCACCGGTGCACGTTCGCCTGACCCATGCGCAGTTGGATCTGCTTGTCGAACATGGTCAACAGCGGGAGCGGGTCGGCCATCCCGCCGTAGACGCCGGAGAGCGAGACGGTGCCGCCGCGGCGGACCAGATCGATCGCGGTGTACAGCGCGCTGAGCCGGTCCACGCCCGCCTTGCGCATCATCTTCTCGGCGACCACGTCGGGCAGCAGGCCGGCGATCTGCTGGGCGAGCCTGCCCACCGGCGCGCCGTGTGCCTCCATGCCCACCGCGTCGATCACCGCGTCCGGCCCGCGACCGTCGGTGAGGGTCCGGATCGCCTCGGCGACGTCGTCATGTGCGGTGAGGTCGAACACCTCGACGCCGCGCTGCTGTGCCCGCGCCAGCCGTTCGGGCACCAGGTCGACGCCGAACACGCGGGCGGCGCCCCGATGCAGCGCGATGCGACACGCCATGTCGCCGATGGGGCCCAGGCCGAGCACGGCGACGGTGCCGCCGGGTGGGACGGCCGCGTACTCGACCGCCTGCCATGCGGTCGGCAGCACGTCCGAGAGGTAGACGTACCGATCGTCGGGCGGCCCTTCGGGGACCTTGATCGGGAGTTCGTTGCCGAACGGCACCCGCAGGTATTCGGCCTGTCCGCCCGGGATCTGCCCGTAGAGCCTGGTGTAGCCGAACAGCGCGCCGCCCATGCCCTGTTCGCGCACCCGCGAGGTCTCGCACTGCGAATGCAGTCCCTGCGTGCAGGTGTGGCACACCCCGCACGAGACGTTGAACGGGATCACCACCCGGTCGCCGGGTCGCACGTGGGTGACCTCGGCGCCGACCTCCTCGACGATCCCCATCGGCTCGTGCCCCAGGATGTCGCCCTCGCTCAGGAACGGGCCGAGGATTTCGTACAGGTGCAGATCCGAGCCGCAGATCCCGGAGGAGGTGACCTTGACGATCACATCGTCCGGATCCTTGAGCGTGGGGTCGGGGACCGTGTCCACGCGTACGTCGCGCTTGCCGTGCCAGGTGAGTGCCTTCATCGCGATCATCTCCGGAGTCGAGTACTCGATGGGCCGGCGGCCTCGGGGGACCCGTCGAGTCGCGGGAACCACGACCGCCGGCCGGGCGGGGGTATCCCGTACCGAATCGCCTGACCGGTCGACGCCCGATCAAACACGGGACGCCGGCCGATCGGGACCCGGTTGCGGACGCTCGCCGAACCCGACGTGATCGGGCGCGCGCGGTCGGTGGAGCGGAACCCGGATGCCTCGTCTCGTGGGTATGGCGCGGCGCGGTCGAGCGCCTCCGCCCGACCGGGGGCGTCGTGCGGGACCGGCCCGGACGCCGGGAACGCGTCCGGGCGGTGGCAGCGGCTATCCGGCGCCCGGCAGGCGGACCTGGAGTTCTCCGCCGAGGATCTGGGTCTCGAAGGCCGGTTGCGGGGCGGTCGCCGGGCCGTGCACGACCTCGCCGTCGGTGAGGGAGAACACGCTGCCGTGCCAGGGGCAGGTCACACAGCCGTCGGCGACTTCGCCCTGGGACAGCGGACCGGCCAGGTGCGAGCAGCGATCGGCGAGTACGTGCGCCTGCGAACCGTTTCGGACGACCAGCAGCGCGGTCTCGCCGAGGAGGCGCCGGGCGGGCTTTCCCTCCGGAAGGGCGGACAGCAGGCCGACCGAATGCCAGCGGGAGCCGTCGCCGACCACGTGCGGCACGTGCTCGGCGTGATTGACGCCGGTCGCCTGGCGGTAGGCGAGGTGCCCGCCGAGCAGGCCGCCCGTGCCGGCCGCGGCCAACCCGGCCAGGGCCAGCATCCGGCCGCGCAGTGGTCGGTTGCCCAGCCGGGCCAGCAGCGAGGCCGAGTACAGGCCCACCGCCACCGTGTTGCACGCGGCGTGCACGAGACCCACCCGCTGCTGCTGCTCGTGCGTCTCGGCCCAGTCCACCAGCCCCGCGGCCGCGGCGGGCGCCGCGGCGCCGATGCCCACCGCGATCAACACCGTGGACGCGGGCCCGGTCCGCGGCACGAGGTCGAGCATCGAGGCGGAGAGCCAGGTGCCGATGGGCACCTGCACCAGCACCGGGTGCACCGCGTGCCCCAGCGGCACGCCGTGCAATGTGTCCCGGACCGGGCCCTGCGGCAGCCGGCCCACCAGTGTGCGTAGCCACGCCGCGGGACGGTCCAGGCCCTGGGCCTGCTCCAGGCGGCTTACCGTAGTCGAGATCCTCATGGGAACCCGCTTCCCGAGAACCGCGCCGACATGCCGGCCGGCGCGGAGTCCGCCGCACTCGACCACACTCGTCCACCGAGGTCGCCAGGCATTGCTGCGCCGAGTCGGGGTAGCGGTGCCGACATGACTGCTCTGGCACAGCTCGCCTCGGCTTCCCCCAAAACCGTCACCACGGTGGCGATCCTCGCTGCCCTGTTGATCGCCGTCCTGCTCATCATTCCGGTGGTCAGCGGGGTGCGGCGCAGGCGTCGCCCGCCGCCGGCCCCGCCGCGGGACCTGCCCGCCGGCTCGACCCCGGACCCGGGGAGCGAACGCCGGGAGTCCGCGGAGATGCCCCGAGACGGCCATCGGCGCGGACCGCACGACCTGCCCGGGTTCGGCAACCTCGGTTCCCGACCGGCGGAGCCCGGCGCGCGCGAGCACGACAGGGACGCCTGACACGACCCGGACGCCCGAGTCGCGCGTCCGAGTCGACGACCGGTCCCGCCCCACCCGATGGGGGCGGGACCGGTCGTCATGTGTGCGCGCGGGTCGGCTCCCACCAGGGCAGCCGCCTCGGGTGGGAGCCGACCCGCGCGCACGGCGACGAGGTCAGCGTCGGTCGGGATCGGATTCGACATACGCGCGCAGATGGTCCAGCGCCCGTTCCAGCACGTCTCCGACGGCCGGGCGAGCGGCCGGGTCGGCGGTGAGCGCGTCCACCGGCAGCGCCTCCCGGCCGTGCGAGCCGCCGAAGTCGCCGGGGTCGTGGGTCTGGGCCAGCTCGGCGTCCAGATCCGGCGGGTCCTCCGCGTCCCTGACGGTCGCGGTGACGATGCTGTCGACCTCGCCGGGCCCGCCCGAGACGACGACGGTGCCGCGATAGGGCGAGTCGCGTACGGCCCAGCCGATCCGGGTTGCCGGGCCGTCGCGATCCAGCGCGAGCGCGGCCCGCACGGCGGTCGCCCCCTCTCCGACGGTGACCTCCCAGGAGTCCTCGGCGACCGCGCCGACCTCGGTGACCGGTGGGAAGTAGCGCAGCAGTCGCAGCGGATCGACGAGCGTGAGATAGACCCGGTCGGCGGGCGCGGCAATGTGTACGGAACGTGTGTGAACAACCATGGCCTACTGCTGTCCCCTCGCATGCAACCCATGCGCGACCGCAGCGCGCGGCATCCGGGCCCGGTCCGTTCGGATCCCGATGCCCCATCGGGATCCGACTCGGGATTCGAACGGGATTCACCGGCCGCGGTCCGGGCGACTCGGCGCGCACATGCTCCCGCGTCGCGCGCGTATATCCGGGCTCGCGTCGGGTAGCCGAGTCGCGTGCGGCTCGTCGGACCCGCAGGCCGAAAACGCGGCGAGCGCGATGTCGAGCGGATCGAGCCCCGAACACGCCGCCGGCGTGCACCGGAGAGGACAGGTCATGTCGGAGAAGGTTTCGGATCACGTTCTCACCAGGCTGCGCGAGTGGGGCGTCGAGCACGTCTTCGCCTATCCGGGAGACGGCATCAACGGGCTGCCGGCCGCGTGGGGGCGGGCGGACGACCGGCCACGCTTCATCCAGGCGCGCCACGAGGAGATGGCCGACGCCACCCGCCGCGATCGGTGAAGCACATGCACGTCGACCCCGAGTTCGCGAGGACTCCGCGGTTCCCGCCGCAGAGTCTGCGTGACTACGCGCTTGTCGCCGACGGCGAGGCCGGACGCGTGGGAGAGCTGGAGGTGCGCTGGTCGGGGGCGCCGTCGGCCCGCCCGGACGGGACTGGGCACCTGGTCGCGCGGGTTCGCCTGGCCGCAGGAGAGCGCCGCGACCCGGTGTTGGAGATCGGCGACCGCGCCCTGCCCGCGCCGGTGGATCCCGACCGGGCCTGGGAGCGGACCCGCCGGGCCTGGGCCGAGGCGGTGCCCCGCCTGGACGCCACCCTGGCACCCCGCGACGCCCGACACGCCCATGCGGTGCTGCGCGGGCTGACCGCCTCGACCGGCGGCATGGTCGCCGCCGCCACCACGAGCCTGCCCGAACGCGCCGAACAGGGCCGCAACCACGACTACCGGTACGTATGGATCCGGGACCAGTGCTACGGCGGCCGGGCGGTGGCCGCGGCGGGCGCGTACCCCCTGCTCGACGACGCGGTGCGGTTCGTCGCCGGCCGCCTGCGCGAGCACGGGCCGCACCTGCGGCCCGCGTACACGGCCGCGGGCGGGCCGATCCCTGACCTGCGACCCGTGGACCTCCCCGGCTACCCGGGCGGCTTCGACCTGGTCGGCAACCGGGTCGACCGGCAGTTCCAACTCGACGTGTTCGGCGAGGCGTTGCTGCTGTTCGCCGAGGCCGCCGCGGACGACCGCCTCGACCCGGACGCCCGCGCCGCCGCCCGGATCGCGGCCGAGGCGATCGCCCGGCGCCGGTTCGAACCCGACGCCGGCATCCGGGAGTTGGAGCCGCGCGCGTGGACGCACAGCCGGCTGATCTGCGCGGCGGGGCTGTGGGCGATCGCCGAACACCTTCCGGACGCACCCACCTGGCGAGCCCTGGCCGAGGCGATCGTTGAGCACACGAGCACACACAACCTGCATCCCGACGGGCGCTGGAAACGCTCCCCGAACGACGGGGCATGCGACGCCGCCCTGCTGTTCCCGTCGCTGCGCGGCGCGCTCGCGGGCGACGACCCGCGCACGGTGGCCACGCTGAACGCCTATCTGGCCGAACTGACCGAGGACCACTACGCGTACCGCTTCCGGCACGACGCGCGCCCGCTCGCGGAGGCCGAAGGCGCCTTCCTGCTCCGCGGGTTCGTGGTGGCGCTCGCCGAGCACCAGCAGGGCCACGAGGTCGAGGCGCATCGCTGGTTCGAACGCAACCGGGCCGCCTGCGGGCCGTCCGGCCTGTTCGCCGACGAGTACGACATCACCCAGCGGCAACTGCGCGGCAACCTGCCGCAGGCATTCGTGCACGCGCTGCTGCTGGAATCCGCCGCCCGCCTGAGCCGGCCATGGCCTTCGGAAGGGAACCGATCATGACCCGCATCGTCGTCGTCACCGGAGCGAGCGCCGGCATCGGGCGCGCCGCCGCGCGCCGGTTCGCCGCCCGCGGAGACAGCGTGGCCCTGCTCGCCCGCGGCCGGGCCGGCCTGCACGCCGCCGCCCGCGAGGTGGAGGCCGCCGGCGGCCAAGCCCTCGTGCTGCCCACCGACATGGCCGACCACACGCAGGTGGAGACCGCCGCGGATCGCATCGAGGACGTCCTGGGCCCGATCGACGTGTGGGTCAACGCCGCCTTCGCCTCGATCTTCGCCCCCTTCGCCGAGATCACCGCCGACGAGTACGAACGGGCCACCGCGGTCACCTACCTCGGATTCGTCAACGGCACTCGCGCCGCGCTGTCGCGCATGCGTCCCCGCGACGCCGGGACCATCGTCCAGGTCGGCTCGGCGCTGGGGGAGCGGCCCATCCCGCTGCAATCGGCCTACTGCGGCGCCAAACACGCCGTCAACGGCTTCACCGGTTCGGTGCGCACCGAACTCCTGCACGAGAAGAGCAACGTACGCATCACCCTCGTGCAGATGCCCGCGGTCAACACCCCCCAGTTCACCTGGGTACGGTCCCGGCTGCCCCGCAAGCCGCAACCCGTCCCGCCGATCTACCAACCCGAAATCCCGGCCCGGGCGATCGTGTTCGCCGCGGACCACCCCGGCCGCAAGGAATTCTGGGTCGGCGCCTCCACGGCCGCCACCATCCTCGCCAACCGCCTGGCCCCCGCATTGCTCGATCGCTACCTGGCCCGCACCGGCTACGCGTCCCAGCAGACGTCGCACCCCGGCGAGCCGGACCACGCCGGCAACCTCTACCGGCCCCTGGACGACGACGGCAGCCCCGGCAACCACGACCGCGGCGCACACGGCGACTTCGACGAGCGGGCGCACGGCAGGGCCCCGCAACCATGGCTCTCCCGGCACCGCCGCCCGCTGACCGCGGCGGCGGCACTGTTGGCCACCGCCGGCGTGGCCGGATCCCGCCGAGCGGGCGGAGCCTCCCGCCTTCCCGGCCGCCGGCCCCCGGCGGGGGGACCGGTGTGATTGCCACGCGGCTGCGCGGGCATCGGTGTCGGCAGTGCTCTCGGCCACGAACGCGCCCGGAGCCCGCCCGGAGCGGTTGCCGCAGGAGAAGGGAAACGCCGTGACCGACACCACGCAGGCCGGTCTGCAAGGCCGCGTTCGCTCGCGTACGACGGCGGACGTGCGCGGCCGGGTCGCACTCGTCACCGGCGGCTCGCGCGGCCTGGGTCTGCTGATCGCGCGCGAGTTGGCCCGGTTGGGGGCGCGGGTGACGATCTGCGCCCGGGACGAGGAGGAACTCGCCGACGCCGCGGCGCTGATCCGCCGCGACACCGGGCGCTCGGTGTCCTGGGAGCAGTGCGACCTGAGCGATGGTCGGGCCGTCGACGAGATGGTCGTGGAGGTGACCAGGCGGCACGGGCCCGTGGAGATCCTCGTCAACAACGCCGGGATCATCACGGTGGGCCCGGTCGAATCGCTGGACGTCGACGCGTTCCGCCGGGCGATCGAAGTCATGTTCATGGGCGCGGTGCGACTGACCCTCGCGGTGGTGCCGGGCATGCGCGAGCGCGGCGAGGGCAGGGTGATCAACGTGACCTCGATCGGCGGCCGGATCGCGGCACCGCACCTGCTGCCCTACGACTGCGCGAAGTTCGCCGCGACGGGCTTCTCCGAGGGGCTGCGAGCCGAACTCGCCGGTTCGGGTGTGAGCGTGACCACGGCGGTCCCCGGCCTGATGCGCACCGGCTCCCACCGGGCGGCCCGCTTCACGGGACGACGTTCGCGCGAATACGCCTGGTTCGCCGCCGCCGCGTCGCTGCCCCTGATCTCGATGGACGCCGAGCGAGCGGCCCGGCTGATCGTGCGCGCCGGGATCCGACGCAAGCCCGAACTCGTGCTGACGGCGGTGGCCAAGGTTGCCGTCCGCGCCCACGGACTGGCCCCGGCCACCACGACCCGTGCGCTGTCCCTCGCCGCCCGGTTGTTGCCCTCGGCCGGTTCCTCGGCGAGATCCGGGGAGACCTCGGGTGCGAGCGAGCACGCGAAGGGGACCCGCTGGACCGATCGCGTCGCGACACTGGGCGAACACGCGGCCCGCCGCTGGAACGAACCCGGAACCTCCTGAACGGCCTCCGCATCATCCGCGCTCGGCGGGGTCCCGGTCACTCGTGTGCGCACAGGCAGGTCCTGTGGTGGGTGTTGGACACGACCACGCACGTATGCCCCAGGGCGGTGTTCTCGTCCCGAACGAACAGGGTGATCTCCTCGCCCACGTTCAGGTTCAGGTCCCGGGGGACCACCGCGTTCCAGGTGTGCGGAAACGCGTCGCCGTCCACCGGCCAGTCGTGGACGTCCACGGTCACCTCGACCTCGTCGCGATCGGGCATGACCACGATCGCCCTTGCGCCCAAGATGTCCATGGCTCCAGTGTGTGCCGGGCACTTTCCGGCGGCGAACGGAGCGGTCCGTCCCGGCCGGAAGCCGCCGGCGCGGCCGATCCGCGATGCCCGGGCAGGTGCCGGGCGCACCCTCGGAAACTCGGTTCTCCCGGCCGGGAATGTCGGACCGGCGCCGCCCGTTGTGATGAAACGTCGGTGAGGGTGTGCCCCCGGGCCCAACCATTGCCTCCGTGGAATACCGCTCGGCTGGAGCCACGGTGTGCCTTCCGCCGTGAGGCGGCCACCCTCGCCGGCCTTCGACGGCGCCGTCCCCGACCGGGGCGGCGCCGTCCCCGCTCTACGCGTCGGCGATCTTTTCGGATCACGAGCGGCCGGTGTACGGCACGAACCGGAGGTCGACGGCCTGATACAGGGCGTCACCGGTGTCGGCGAATTCGCAGACCGCCAGGACGACGTGGTGCCCGGGCAGTCGCGCGGGCAGGGTGATCTCGTGCAGTTCCTGGACCCCAGCCCTGCGGCATTCGGTCGCCGTGCCGGGCGTGACGAGCGTCGCGAAGGGGGTGGCCTCGAACTGGGCTCGGCTCAGGGCCTGGGCGGGATCCCAGCCGGTACGGGTGATGAAGTAGTTGAATCTGCGCACCGGGTACGGCGCGTCGAGTTCCCAGACGAACGGCAGCGTTTGGTTCGCGTACACCTCGGTGGCGCAACGATCGTCGTGGATCTTGTCGAGCAGACGTGCCTGCGGTGAGCCGCAACTCGCGATGGCGCCGTCCTCGGGGGGCGGGTTGTTCGGCGCGTCCCCGCGGAAGGGGGCGCTGTCGGTGTGCGGGTCGTCGCGGCCCGCGGCTTCGAGGGGGAAGTGTTTGCCGGCGACGAGGCAACGGGCCTCCGCAGGCAGCAGGTATATCGCGGCGCGCGAGGGCGGTGAGACCACTGCTCCCCGGGGGTGTGTCGAGTCGTGATGGGTGTCCATCCTTCCCCTCCCCGTCTCGTCACGGAACGGGCATGTTCGAGTGCCGGCCGTGGGAGAGCCTCGCCCGTCGACCCGTCGCCAAACCCGTCTTCCGCGGGCAGCCTCCCGGAAGCGGGAAATGCCGCTCCGTCGACAGGTGTTCGGCGGCGGCACGGTCGGGTGTCGCGGTCGGGGCGCGGGGTGGCGCGACGGCGGGGCGTGGAGGGCGACTGGTCCGGGTCAGTGCAGCCCGTACAGCTCCAGGGTCTGGTCGAGGGCGCTTTTGATCTCGGGGATCGTCAGTCCGCGGTCGGTGCGCAGGTGGTGCAGCATGCTCGGGGCGAGGGGGGACAGGACGAAGTCCGCGACGGTCGCGGCGTCGGCGTCCGGCCGCAGTTGGGCGATCAGCGTCGCCGTATGGATCCGCAGCGCGCGATAGGGCGGGCTGACGTAACGCGCACACGGATCGGCGACCTCGGCGGCGAGCAGCATGGCGTGCTGTTCCGCGACCCGGTCGAGGAGTGCGTACAGGAACGCACGCAGGCGGTCGGCGGCCGGCGCGCCCGGGCCCAGCGGAGGCGGGCCGGCGAGGAAGGCCGCCTGGAAGGCCTGTTCGCGTTCGTCCAACAGCGCGAACAGCAGGCTCGCGACGTCGCCGAACCGGCGATAGACCGTGCCGACGCCGATGCCGGTGGCATGCGCGACCGCGTTCATGGTGAGCGCTTCGGGGCTCTGCTCGGCGACGATCCTGCCTGCGGCATCGAGGATCCGGCGACGGTTGCGGGCCGCGTCGGCCCGCTCCGGCGGGCGGTCTTCGGCCATCGGCAGATCGATACGGGGCGCGGGGCTCATGATCGCAGCCTAGCGGATAGCCATCCGCTTTTCGCTTGCCAAACGGATTCCTATCCGCTTGACTCTCCGGCGAAGCGGATAACAATCCGATCAGTCGCTGCCGGAGGTTCCGTCATGACCCCCAAGATCGCCGTCGTCTACTACTCGTCCACGGGCAACGTGCATCAATTGGCCCGCGCGGTCGCGGAAGGCGCCGAGAAGACCGGGGCCGAGGTGCGCCTGCGTCGCGTGTCCGAGTCGGCGCCCGACGAGGTCGTCGACTCCGTCCCGGCATGGCGTGCGCACCTCGACGCCACCCGGGACACGGCGGTCGCGACGCTGGACGACCTCGTGTGGGCCGACGCCTACGCGTTCGGCTCGCCGACCCGGTTCGGCAACATCTCGTCGCAGCTCAAGCAGTTCATCGACACCACCAGCGGGCTGTGGCAGCAGGGTGTGTTCGTCGACAAGCCGGCGACCGGTTTCGTCAGCGCCGCGAACCTGCACGGCGGCAACGAGTCGACCCTGCTGGCGCTGTACAACACGCTGCACCACTGGGGTTCGCTGATCGTCTCGCCGGGCTACACCGACCCGGTCGTGTACGGCGCCAACGGGAACCCGTACGGCACCGCGCACGCGTCCGGCACCGGCGAGCCCGGTGACAACATCCTCGAGGCCGCCCGCTACCAGGGCGCGCGCCTGGCGACCGTGACCCGCAGGCTCCTGGCCGGCCGGGCCGCGTAGCCGACGGGACGGGTGCCCACCGGCGTGCGTGGTCGCGCGCCGGGGTTGTGGGCGACGACGTGACGCTGCGCGTCCTCGCCGGGTGGGGGGCGGTCGTACCGCGCCGAATTTCGGCGGTGCGCCGTGCATGTCCGTGGCGGGCGCGGACAGTCTTGGTGGAGACGCCCGGGGTGGGCGGCCGGTGAGGAGCGTGGGCGATGGGGACGAACGGGGTCGGGCCGGATCGTTGCGCGGCGCGAGAGGCCGAGGAATCGACGGGTGGTGAGGCGATGGCCCGGGCACTGATGTGGCTGTCGGACGCGTACTGGCGTTCCGCGCCCGCCGACAAGGACCACCGGGTGCGGCAGGGCCGGATGCGCTCCCCCGGGGACGGGCCGGACGCTCCGCGTCGGTGACGACGGGGACGGACGGGAACACGGACGAATCGCTGCAAGGCGAAGGCGCCGCCCGGGGGCGGCGCCTTCGCTGACGCACGCGCGCGTCCGCGCGGGCGGCGCGGCGTGGATCGCGAACGTTGCGGGTGCCACCCACCGAGCCGCTTTGCCAACAGCACCCTGGCCTGCTCGGCGTCCTCGCGGCTCGCGCCTGCTCGCGGCGGAAGAAATCCGCGCGCTCCGCATCGCTCCGGGCCGGCCCCGACGGGGACCCGAAGCAGTTTGCGGCCTGCCCCTTCGGGTAGCTCTCGCCGACATGGCGCAGGAGGGAAGGCCGCACGTGAGTCGCAAGGATCGTATTGCCGAACCGTGGGGGACCCGCACGCCGTACGGACCGGGGCAACCCTGGCCGGTCCGGGTGGACACCCACTTGGCGCAGGGCGTCACTCCCGGCGAGGTGGACCGGTGGGTGCCGACCGCGTCGATTCTGCATTCCAACGGTGACGGGATGGACATCGCCGTCAAGGACGGCCGCATCGTGGGGGTGCGCGGGCGGGCCGACGATCGGGTCAACCACGGCCGCCTGGGGCCCAAGGACCTGTTCGGCTGGCAGGCCAACGGCTCGGCCGACCGACTGACCCGTCCGCTGGTCCGCGAGGGCGGCCGGTTGGTGGAGACCGACTGGGACACCGCGATGGACCGGATCGTCCGGCGAACCCGCGAACTCCTGGACGAACAGGGCCCCAGCGCACTGGGTTTCCACACCACCGGCCAGCTCTTCGCCGAGGAGTACTACACGCTGAGCGTGATCGCCCACGGCGGCCTGGGCACCAATCACCTGGACGGAAACACCCGGCTGTGCACCGCCACGGCCGCCGCCGCGCTCAAGGAGTCCTTCGGCTGCGACGGCCAGCCCGGCTCCTACACCGACATCGACCACGCCGACGCGATCGCCCTGTTCGGACACAACATGGCCGAGACCCAGACCGTGCTGTGGATGCGCGTACTGGACCGCCTGGCCGGCCCCAACGCGCCCGAACTGGTGTGCGTCGACCCCCGCCCCACCCCGGTCGCCCGCGCCGCCCGCGTGCACCTCGCACCGCGACCCGGTACGAACGTCGCGCTGATGAACGCGCTTCTGCACGAGATCATCGCCAACGACTGGATCGACCGCGCCTATCTCGACGCCCACGTGGTCGGCTTCGACGAACTCGAAAAGCGGGTCGCCGATTATCCCCCCGAACTCGCGGCCCGCATCTGCGACGTTCCCGCCGAGCGCATCCGTGCCGCCGCCCGCATCCTGGGTACGGCCGAGCGCCTGGTCTCCACCGTGCTCCAGGGCTTCTACCAGTCGCATCAGGCCACGGCGGCGGCCGTGCAGGTCAACAATCTGCATCTGCTCAGGGGCATGCTCGGCAAACCCGGGTGCGGTGTGCTCCAGATGAACGGCCAGCCCACCGCGCAGAACACCCGTGAATGCGGTGCCGACGGCGACCTGCCCGGCTTTCGCAACTGGGCCAACGACGCGCACGTGGCCGAACTCGCCCGCCTGTGGAACGTGGCGCCGGAGCAGATTCCGCACTACGCGCCGCCCACCCACCTGATGCAGATGTTGCGCTATGTCGAGGAAGGCTCGATCCGGCTGCTGTGGGTCTCCGGCACGAATCCGGCGGTGTCCCTGCCCGAACTCGCGCGCGTGCGCTCGGTGTTGTCCCAGCAGCGGTTGCTCCTGGTGGTGCAGGACCTCTTCCTCACCGAGACCGCCGAACTCGCCGACATCGTGTTGCCGGCCGCCGGGTGGGGCGAGAAGACCGGTACGTTCACCAACGCCGACCGCACCGTCCACCTCTCCGAGAAGGCCGTCGATCCGCCCGGGCAGGCCCGCTCCGACCTCGACATCTTCCTCGACTACGCCCGGCGCCTGGAGTTGACCGACAAGGACGGGCAACCGCTGATCACCTGGCATGACCCCGAGTCGGCGTTTCGGGCCTGGCAGGAGTGCAGCCGGGGCCGTCCGTGCGACTACACGGGCCTCAGCTACGCCAAGCTCAGGGAACGCGGCGGCATCCAGTGGCCGTGCGGTGACGACAGTCCGGACGGGACCGAACGCCTCTACACCGACGGTGGGTTCTGGAGCGACCCGGACCATTGCGAGAGTTACGGACGCGACCTGATCACCGGAGCGCCCGTGGAACCGGTCGAGTACCGGGCGATGAATCCGTCCGGAAAAGCGGTGATCAAGGCGGCGGAATACCTGCCGGCGCACGAGCAACCCGACGACGAGCACCCCTACGCGCTGATCACCGGCCGTACCCTCTACCACTTCCACACCCGCACCAAGACGGCTCGCGCGCCTCAACTCCAGGCCGCGGCACCGGAGGTGTGGGTGGAACTCTCGGTCGACGACGCGGCGTCCGCGGGAATTCGCGAAGGCGACTTCGTCGAGGTCCGTACCCCACGCGGCAGCGTCCGCGCCGCCGCGCGGATCACCGAGATCCGCGACGGCGTGCTGTTCGTACCCTTCCACTACGGCTACTGGGACACCGAAACCGGATCCGAACCAGGATTCGACGGCGGCCGCGCGGCCAACGAACTGACGCTCACCGACTGGGATCCCGCCTCCAAGCAGCCGATCTTCAAGACCGCCGCCGCCGCACTGCGCCGGATCGGTCCCGGACCAGGGCCCGCCCCCGCGCCCACCGTCGGCGCGAGCGCTCCGGCCGAGCCGGGCATCGACGGCACCCGGGGCGGACCCGAGGCCGAAGCCGACGAGAATCTCGGGCCGGCACGCGAAGGGAACCCGTCGTGAAGATCGCACTCGCCCTCCAGGAACTGCATCACGACGAGCTGGACCTGGCCCGCGAACTGCTGCGGGTGGCCGACCGCCACCGGGTCGACCACGAGATCCACCATCTCGGCGGCGACCTGGCCCGCTGGTCGCAACGTCATGCCCGGGACATCGCCGACCTCGGCAAACGTTTCGATCTCCACCTCGACGCCGAGCCGACCGAGGAGACGGGCGTCGCCCATCGCCTGCGCGAGAAGGCGGGCGAGCTGATCGGCCGCCGTCCCGACGCGAGTCTGCTGATGTTGCGCGACCTGCGCGAGGTCTACGTCAAGGCATCCGGGGTCTCCGTCGACTGGGTGATGATCGCCCAGGCCGCCCGGGGACTCAAGGACGCCGAACTGCTGGCCCTGGCCCAACGCTGCCATCCCGACACGTTGCGGCAGGTCCGCTGGGCCAACGCGAAACTCAAGGAATCGTGTACGCAGGTCCTGATCACCTGACCCGGGCTCGACGCGTCTCCTCAATCCTCCTCGGGGGCCGATTCCTCGGGCCGGTCATCCTCCTCGACCGGGTGCGCTTCGACGCCTTCGAGCGGGGCGTTGTCGGCGGTGCCGCCTGCCGCGTTGTAGCCCTCCCGCAGGCTCGCGATGCCCGGCACTGCGCGCTCCCGGGCACGGGACTCCGCACCTCCGTGATCTCGACCCGGCGAAGGCGGGTGCTCGCGAGGACCGTGGGTATGGGCGATCGTGCCCACCCGGATCGGGAGTTACCGGGTCCGATCCGGGATTCCTCAGCGAAGTGAATCGGACGCACATCATGGACACTCACGAGAACGACAATGCTCCGGTGAACGAGGACCTCGTCGAACGCGCCTCGGGCGTGGGCGGGACACCGCCGGGAATGAACGCGACCGACGTGCAGACGCGGAGCGAATTGGCCCGGCACCTGGGGCGTGACGTCTACCCCGCCGATCGCGAGGCGCTCCTGGCGCGGTTGCGCGAGGAGGCCGCCCCCGACCGCCTGGTGAACCTCGTTGCCGAGTTGCCGGCCGACGGCTTCGACTACGAGAGCGTGCAACAGCTGGCCAGGGCCCTCGGGCTGGGCACCGAGGACCACCGCACCTGAACGCAGTCCCCGGCCGGGTGCCGTCCGTCCCACTCCGGCTGCGGGCCGGGTGGGCGGGCCTGACGGGCTCGCACCACGCCGAACACGGGGACGCACCGACGACGCGCGCGACCGCTCGTTGAACGCGCGTCGTCGGTGCGCCTATCTCGCGGACGGCGGTATGCGTCGTCCGGGGGGTGGGTGGCCTGTCAACGCCGTTCGGCTCACCCACAAGATCACCTCTACCGCAGTGTCCGGACCGCTCAAACCAACGTTCGAACCGATTGCTCCGAAAACGCGTTCGAGGCCGAGAGGCGTTCCCGCCGGGCGGTCAGGGGCGGCGCCACGAGTCGTCGGTCAAGTGCGAACCCGCTTAGGGCGAACCCGCTTGGGGCCCATGCCGAGCATGCCGCCCTTGGCGGCGCAATACGGGGCGCTGCCCACCCGAGGCTGGTGTTCGTGCACGCTGGTGATGTTGACGATCCGGCCACCGTCGCCCTGCGCGATCATCCGCCGGGCGGCATGCTGACCGCATACGAACGAGGACCTGGGCGTTTCGGATGCTCTCCACGTTCTCGCTGTTCATGCCGTTCCCTTCGTGCCCTCGCGGGCCGACCCCGACGGCATGGGCGCTGCCCGGCCGGGTCGGGGTCGGCGAGTCGTTCCACCCGTCCGCGCTCACACCTCGCCGCGCCAGGCTCCGGTCGCGGTGCCCCTGGACTCGATGAACTTCTTGAAGCGCGTCAGGTCGCCTTTGGCTTGACGGCGGACGAAGCCGAGTTTGTCTCCGACGGTGTCCGCGATGCCCTGCGGGTCGTGGTCGAGCGGCAGCATGATCTTGCAGCGGCCGTCGTCCAAGCGGTGGAAGGTGACCACACCGGCCTGTCGGACCTCGCCTTCGACGGTGGTCCAGGCGACGCGTTCGTCCGGGATCTGTTCGGTGACGGCGGCGTCGAACTCCCGCTTCATGCCGTTGACGCTGGTGACCCAGTGGGTGAGCGTGGGGGTGCGCTGCCGATCGACAAGGCCCGGTACGACCGCCACGCGGGGACCGCGCAGGCCGCGGTGCCGGTCGGCCGGGCGGCGATCCCATGCCGGCAGTTGCTCGTCACCGGCGCGCCCGGCGCCCACCAGGGCGTGGAGGACTTGCGGACGCAAATCCGGGGATATCACAGAGGCAAATATGACCACGGCTCGGATTGAGAAAGGGACGGATGGGAGAAGCGCCCTTTCCATGCCGTCAGCCCGCGGGTTCATCGACGAGAAGCCCGCCACCGGGCGGAACCATGGCACGTCGATCGATCGAGGAAGTGGATATGCAGGCGGAAGACGCGAGGTTGTTGCACACACGCATCGGCGGGCGGTTCGTGGATCTCCCCGGAACACTCGACGGGATCCGGGAGGCGCTGCCCGAGGAGCGGCGGGAGGAGTTCGATCGCGCGGTGGGGTCCGTCCCGCTCGCGCACGTTCCGCTGGTGGCGGCGCGCTGGGGTCTGCCGGCGGAGGCCGTCCGGGAGGACGAGGCGTTGGTCGCACGACTCGAAGCCGGCGACGGCACGGGCTTCGTGGGACTGCACGAACCGGGTAGGGATGTTCGGGGATGAGCTTTCGGATGTGGTTCGCGCAGGATGCCCAGGCCGGCCTGCATGCCCTGCCGTCCGAGACGCGCAGACGCTTCGACGCGGAACTGGGCCGGCTCGCCGAGGATCCGTACCACCCGGACTCGCTGGCGATCACCGGACGCGACTTCCGGCACGTGCTCCTTGCCGGGTGCGTCGCCGCCTACCACGTCGACGAGGACGCCCGGCTCGTCTCGGTGATTCGCATCGAGGGCCCGGCGCCGGTTTGAGCGCCCCGCGGCCTTCGGCGGGAGGGAGAACTCGCCACCGCCACGGCAGGCCCTCGACGTGCGGGCCGGGCGGGGCGGCCCGGCCCGGCCGTGTCACGGGTGCGTGCGCGCACCGCACGAGGCCGACGACGAGTCGGCGACCGCCGCGACGGCGAGCGGCGTCGTGGTGCGGTGTTCAGGGGCGCGGGGTGGGCCTTTCGTGGCCGGGTCGTACGCACTCGATGAGGTAGTCGCCGGTGTCCGGGTCGATGGTGACGCCGTGCGTTTCGCTGCGGAAGCCGGGGAAGTGGCGGTCGAAGGTCTCCAGAGCGGTGAGGTAGCGCAGCAGGGGACCGTCGGTGCCGCCGAGGCATTCGCCGGGCATCACGACGGGGATGCCCGGCGGGGTGACGGTGACCATGGCGGCGGCGACGCGCCCGGACGCCTCCGCCAGGCGTACGCGTTCGGTGCCGCTGCGGATCAGCTGTCGGTAGCAGTGTTGGGGCGGGGCGACCGGCTCGGGGAGTTCGCGGAACGCGGTGTCGAGGAGTTCGACCAGATCGGCGGCGCACAGCCGGTCGTGCATCCGTCGGCACAGGTCCTTGAGCGTGTCGTCGGCGTAGTGGCCGGGGTGGTGGGCGACGACGTCGGGCAGGACCCGGTCCAGCGGCGCGTTCTGGTCGTAGAGGGACTTGAAGTCCATCAGGGCGTCCAGCAGGGTGCCCCACTTGCCCTTGGTGATGCCCATCGAGAACAGGACCAGGGCGGTGTAGCTGTCCGTCTTCTCCACCACGATGTCGCGGGCGGCCAGGTAGGAGGTCAGGATCCGGGCGGGGATGCCGAGTTCGCCCGTGCGCCCGGCGGCGTCGATGCCGGGGCAGGTGAGGGTGACCTTGATCGGGTCGAGCATGCAGTGGCCCCGGTCGAGGCCGGTGAAGCCGTGCCAGTCGGCGTCGGGCTCCAGTTGCCAGCAGGATGCCTCGGTGCGCAGCAGGTCGAGCGAGGCGTCGGCGAAGTCGAGGGCACGGCCGGTGGCCGGGTCGGTGACGGTGGGGGGCTGCCAGACACCGAAGAACCAGTCGGGGCGATCGCCGGCGTCGGCGATGCGGCGCGCGATGCGGACCATGGCCTGGCGGAAGCGGATCGCTTCGGTGACGGCCTCGTCGACCAGCCAGTGACCCTGGGCGCCGTCCATCATCCCGGCCGCCACGTCCAGCGAGGCGATGGCGGGATACAGCGGCGAGGTGGTGCCGTGCATCATGAACGCCTCGTTGAACCGCTCGTGTTCGACCGGCGCGCGCGGGGACGCCTTGACGTGGACCATCGCACCCTGGGAGAGGGCGGCGAGGAGCTTGTGGGTGGACTGGGTGGCGAAGACGGTGGGCCGATCGGGACCGGGGAAGGTGGTGGCGTCCACCGCCATGCCGTAGCGCCGGACGTACAGGGGGTGGAAGCGGGCGTACGCGAACCATGCCTCGTCGAAGTGCACCCGGGGAGAGCTGGGGCCCAGCGCGTGCGCGACCCCGACCGCGTCGTAGCACAGTCCGTCGTACGTGGAATTGGTGACGACCGCGTATTGCGCCCGGTCGGAGACCGCGTCGGGGGTCAGCGGGTTGGCCCGGATGCGGGCGGCGACCGCGTCGGCGGCGAGTTCGGCCGGGGGGAGCGGGCCGGCGAGGCCGTAACCGTTGCGGGTGGGGACGAGGTAGACGGGCCGGGCTCCGGACAGGACCAGGCCGTGCAGGACCGACTTGTGGCAGTTGCGGTCCACCAGCGCGATCTCGTCATGGGTGACGCAGAAGTGCCCGACCATGCGGTCCGCGGTGGAGTTCCCGTTCAACACGAAGTAGGTGCGGTCGGCGGCGAAGATCCGGGCGGCGTTGCGCTCCGCGTCGCCGATCGGTCCGGTGTGCTGGAACAGCGAACCGAGTTCCTCCACCGAGATCGACAGGTCGTTGCGGAACAACTGCTCGCCGAAGTGGTCGAAGAAGGCCCGCCCGACCGGGGACTTCAGGAACGCCACACCGCCGGCGTGTGCGGGAGTGTGCCACGAATAGCCGTGCGCGTCGCCGAATCGGCGCAGTGCGCGGAAGAACGGCGGCAACACGGCTTCGAGGTAGGAGCGCGCCGCGTGCACCAGGCGTCCGGCGATGAAGGCCGGGGTGTCCTCCAACGGCCAGACGTAGCCGACCACCGACTCCGCCGCCCACAGCGGCAGTTGCTCCAGGTCTTCGTCGGCCATCACGAGCAGGACCGGCAGGTTCTCGAAGCGCCGGCCGATCCGGCGCAGCACCGCCGCGCCTCCCGACTCCGACTCCGGTGTGGCGGCGGGGGACAGTTCCCACTCCAACACCGCGGCGGCCAGGCCCGCTTCGGTGCGCAGGACCGCTCGTGCGTCCCGGGCCGTGCGCACCCAGCGCACCTCGAACCCCTGCGCCTGGACCTGCGCTCGGATTCGCCGCAACTGCTCGGCTCCCGAACCGTTGCCTTCCGGGTCGTCGGACAAGGCGAACAGGACCGTACCGGTGGTCATGGCGACTCCTCGCGTTCGGCAGCCCATGCGGGAGTCACCGTAGGCGGGAATCAGGCTGCAAATAAGGTGATTGGCGGATAAACCATCCTATTGAGTGCTCATGGGTACGGATACCGTCGTGCCGTCGCCGACACACTCGCGGTCGGCGTCGACGGCTTCACGTCTGCCGGGACAGCCGCCGCGCCATGGGGGTCGGTGCCAGGTTGAGCGCGGTTGCGACGGTGGTCGCGCTCAGGGCGATCGTCCAGCCGATCGGGCCGAGCGGCGTGCAGCCGAAGAAGCCGCTGAGCCCCGGGGTTTGGATCACGGCCGCGAGGACGAGCGCCGAACCCAGCCCGGCGATCAGGACGTTGCGGTCCGGGGCCCGGTGGTCAGGGTCTGGCCGAGTTGGGTGCCGACCAGGGCGGCCAGAGCGATCGTGCCGCTGCGGCGGCGTCGCCCGGTGACGCGCGCGGCACTCCGGGCCAATCCGGCGCCCAGCGTGGTGGTCGCCGCGCGCAGGGTCATCTCGAGTCCGTCGTCGTCGAGCTCGTCCAACTCCGCGCCGGTACACGAATTTTGTTCATGCACGCCGTTGACCGTGGCGGCGATCGCGTCGGCCGTCGCGGGGTGATCCCCGGTGAGCATCACGATCCGCACTCCCGCGTCGCGCAGCCGTGCCGCGGCCGGAGCAGCGCCGGTGCGCACCGGATCCGCCGGCCCGACGAACCCCACGAACGTCAACTCCGCGACCATGTCGTCGGTCAACTCGCGCTCGGCTGAACCCTGTTCGGCCGACCCGCCCTTCGTCGACGCGCGGGAGGGCCAGGCCGTGCCGGGGGCCGACGAGGGGGATGGCCGCCGGGCCCGCCGCGGCGGACACCTCCGGCGCGCGTTCGGCGTAGTGCTCGGCCGCGTCCGTCGGGGCCGGGCCCGGACGCTCCGTCACGACCGCGTCGGCCACGGCGTCCTCGGGCCGGCCCACCAGATCCTGCTCGGCGCGAACCCACGCATCGTGGTGGGCGCGGGACTCCCGCCAACCGGCGACCCGCTCCACCAGGTCCAGGGCCAGGCCCTCGCCCACGGTGGCCACACCCTGGGCCGGCGCGCCGACCACGGTGCGCCCTCGCGTGCGCGAACCACACCCGCCTTCGGGCCGGTCCGGGCGGAGCCGAGGCAGGCACATCCATGGCTTCGCGAGGCCGACTCCGCCGGGAGGTGCCGTTGCAGGCCGGTCCGTCCGCAAGCACCCGGTCGTTCCCGGGCTCCGGGGCGGGAGCGCCCGCCGGGAGGCGCCGAACGCCGGTCGGCCACTGCCGCCCCGTGCACCCGTTTCGCCGCGGACCCGACTCCGGATGCCCGACGCACGCACCGGCGTCGACCACGAACGGTCCCGTCCCGGGAGGCCGGCGCCCTCGTATGCATTGTCGGCCCTGGCCGCCGCACCCACCGCGCGTCGGTGCGCCTCCATCGGCCGCGTCGCTAACGGCGGCTTTCCGGGGCCGCCGTCGTTTCGGCGGCGATCAGGCCGAGCAGCGCCTCGGGGCCGCCTCGGCGCATGGCCGCGCGTTGTCGTGCGGCGCCGCTCCCCTCGGCGAGCAATCTGTCCACCAGTGCGGTGACGCGCGGTTCGTCGCCGGCCTCCCGGAGAGCCGGCCGAATGTGGTCCATCAACCGGCCGATCAGATCCGCGGCCGGCACCCGACGAGGGACCCGCGGATCGATCAGCGCATCATCCAGGCCGTAGCGCGCCGCGTGCCATTGGGCCGAGGCCAGGAGTTCGGGGGCGGGGGTGGAAAGGGCGGCGCCCGCCTCGTCCTCGGCGACGGCCGTGGTGATCAACGCGCGTACGATCCCCGCCAGCAGCATCGCGTCGTCCACGCGCAGTTGCACGTCCATGGCTCGGACCTCGACGGTGGGAAACCGCTCGGAGAGGCGGGCCTGCCAGTAGATCGCGGCGCGATCCCGCAGCGCTCCGACGTCCAGGAGGTCGTCCACGCGGCGGTCGTAGTCGTTGGCGTCGGCGAACAGCGGTGGGATGCCGCTGACGGCCCAGCGACCGAAGACGACCGTGCGCCAACTGGCGAAGCCGGTGTCGTCGCCGTGCCACAGGGGCGAGTTCGCCGACATCGCGACCAGGAGCGGCAACCACGGTCGCAGCCGATTGATCGCGGCGACGCCCGCACCGCGGCCGGGTATGCGGACGTGGACGTGCATACCGTTGATCAACTGCTCGTCGACCAGTTGCGGGGCGTCGGCCTGCAGGGACCGGTAGCGCGGCCGGGCCGTGACCGAGGCGTGCCCATCGGAGGCGAACGGCGCCGCGCCGCAGGCCGCGAGCAGGCAACCGTTCTGCTCCGCGGCGGCGGAGACCGCCCGGCGCATCCGCAGCAGATGGTCGCCGACCTCGTCGAGGCTCTCGCACACCGGCGTCGCGACCTCCACCTGGACCTGGAGCAGCTCCGGCTGTACCTCGCCGTCGTGCAGCGCGGCCTGTAGGTCCGCCGCCGCACGCACCGACTCGGCCCGCGCGACCGGCTCCCCGTCGGCGCGGTTCAGCAGCAGATACTCCTCTTCCACCCCGAGGGTGATCACGGGCGGCCGCTGCGCACCGGACGCGGGAGCCGGTGCGGGCGCGGGAATCGGCGGGCGGGCCACGGCCCGGCCGCGCGGGGAGGCGGGATCGGGCATCGTGAGCTCCTTCGCAACGGGTCGACCGCCGCCTACCCCGTGGGCATGCGCCCATGCGGGGAGTGGGCTCGGACGTTGGGTCGTCGGTCGACCCCCTTGGATGCGCCGCGACCGGGTCGTCCGAGGGCCGTTCCGCCGGCGTGGGTCGAGCGGGGCCCCGGGCGCGGCGCGCCGGTGCACGGCACCGGACGCCGCGGAGCCCGGTGGGGAGCCCGGGGGGAGGAAGACGCGCCTTCAGCGGGGGGTGTCGCCGTAGGACCGGAGGAGCGTGGTCAGGGTCGCGGTGAAGTGTTCGAGGTCGGCGGGGTCGAGGGCTTCGAGGAGGCGGGCCTCGTTGGCGATGTGTTCGGGAAGCACGCGGTCGACGACCTCCAGGCCGTGGGGGGTGAGGCGGATCCGGACCGAGCGGCGGTCGACGGTGTCCCGTACGCGGGTGACCAGGCCCTTGGTCTCCATACGGTCGACGCGCAAGGTGATCGCACCGGTGGTGACGAGCGATGACTTGAGGAACGCGCCGGCGGTCAGTTCGTACGGTTCGCCCGAGCGCCGCAGGGTGGACAGCACGTCGAACTCGCCGGGCTCCAGGTCGTGATGGGCCAGGAAGTCCTTGATCTCCTTGTCCCACATCCGGGAGATCCGCATGAGGCGGCCGACCACGCCGATCGGCCGGAAGTCGATGTCGGGGCGTTCGCGCCGCCATTGCGCGAGCAGTTCGGCCACGGCGTCGGGCATGTGCCCTCCTTGAAATATCTGAGCGCTCATCTAGTTGACGCTCAGCTAAGCGCTGATTATCTTAGTGCTCATCTTATCGGCTCTGGCTTATCGAGTGGGTGCTCACCATGCCTTTCACCTCCCTCCGTGACACCGAGGTGCACTACGAGGTCGACGGCCGCGGTCCGGGCCTGGTGCTCGTCCACGGCACCGGCGGCGACGCCGAGAAGGTCTTCGGGAACGTCGTCGGGCACTTCGGCGACGCCCGCACCGTGGTCCGCCCCAACTTCGGCGGCAGCGGCGCCACCACCGACGACGGCGGCGAGCCGACCGTCGACCTGATCGCCGACCAGGTGGCCGCGGCCACCCGCGCCGCGTCGACGGGCCGGTCGACATGCTCGGCTTCTCCCTCGGAGCGGTGGCCGCCGCCGCGGTCGCGGCCACCCACCCGGGGCTGGTCCGCAGGCTCGTCCTGGTCGGCGGGTGGGCGCACTCGACCGGCCCGCGCGACCGGTTGTACTTCGAGACCTGGCGCACGTTGCTGGACACCGACCGCGAGTTGTTCAAGCGGTTCTCCATGCTGACCGGTTTCAGCGCAGGCGCGCTGGACGGGTTCGGCCACGACGGTCTCGCGCAGTCCCTGGCCGACGCATGGCCTCCGCCCGGCATCGGACGCCGGATCGACCTCGGCGCGCGCGTCGACATCCGCGCACTGCTGCCCCGGATCACCGCCCCCACCCTGGTGGTCGGACTCGGCGGCGACGCCATGATCCCGATGGCGGGTTCCCGGCAACTGCACGAGGCGATCCCCGGCAGCCGGCTGGAGGAGATCGCCGGCGAAGGGCACATGGACTGGTTCGCCGATCCCGGCCGGCTCGTCCGGATCACTCGGGAGTTCCTCGACGCCACCCCTGTTGCTGCGGCCTGACCGCGGCCGCGGCGTCGTGGATGGCCGAAGGCCCTGATCCGTCGATCTTCAGGTGCGACAAAAGTCGGAAATAGGGTAAATGGGATCCGTGCGGTCGGTCGGGCATGTCGATCGCACCGGGGGACGCACCGGGACATGCGTCGTGACGCGGGCGGCCGCAGGCGGGTGGCCCCGTAGCAGGCGGCCCGTAGTCAGCCGGTCCGCAGGCAGGCGGACGGGCCTGCCGGGTCGACGTCCGGTGGTCCCGCCGTTTCGGCCCGGTCGGCGCTGCCCGACCCGATCGTCGACAGGAGGAGCGGGTATGGCGCGCGCGATCTGGAGTGGGGTGATCAACTTCGGGTTGGTCACCGTGCCGGTCGGTCTGTTCTCCGCGATCGAGGACCATACGATCCACTTCCACCAACTTCAACGCGGCACCGCCGACCGGGTCCGCAACCAGCGGGTGAACGAGCGCACCGGCAAGGAAGTGGACTACGCCGACATCGTCAAGGGCTACGACACCGGCGGCGGCCACTACATCACCGTGGAGCCCGAGGAACTCGCCGACATCGCCCCCGGTCGCTCGCGGAGCATCGATGTAAGCGCCTTCGTCGACCTCGCCGACATCGACCCCATCCATTTCGACAGGACCTATTACCTGGCTCCCGCCAAGTCCGAGTACGAACGCGTCTACGCCCTGCTCCTGCAAACGTTGGAACGCACGAACCGCGCGGGCATCGCCCTGTTCGTGATGCGCGGCCGCCAGTACCTGACCGCCCTGCGCGCCCAGGGCCGGGTGCTGACCCTGGAGACCCTGCACTTCGCCGACGAGATCCGCGACCCCGCCACCGAACTCGACCACCTGCCGAAGAAGACCTCCTTCAAGGACCGCGAACTCGCGATGGCCGAACAACTCGTCGAGGCGATGGCCGCCCCCTGGCGTCCCGACGAGTACCACGACACCTACCGCGAACGGGTCGAGGAACTCCTGGAGAGCAAGCGCCAGGGCCGCGAGATGGTGGCAGCCGACGAGGCCCCCGAACCGACCAACGTGGTCGACCTGATGGAGGCCCTGCGCCGCAGCGTTGAGACCGCCGGTGCCCGCGCCGGCCGGTCCGGGACGGGGAAGCGCAAGGGCCAGGCCGCGGGCACCGCCAAGGGTCGCGCGGGAACGACCCGGCCACGGGGGAAGAAGGGCACCCCTGCCGGCGCGAAGTCCCGGCCCGGCACGGGCGACAAGGGCCGGAAGGGCGGCTCGGCGGCGAGGAAGGCCGAGGACCTGTCCGCGCTCACCAAGGCCGAACTGGCCCGCAGGGCGGCCGATCTCGACATCCCCGGCCGATCCAGGATGACCCGCGACCAACTCGAGGACGCCGTCCGCGATGCCGGCGGCACCGCACGCGCGCGCGGCGGTCGAAAGGCGTCCTGAAGCGCGGTCCGCTCGGGCCGGGCCGGCCACGGACCGAACCGGGCGGACGCTCGGCCGTCACGCGTCACCCGCCACGCGATGGCCGCCACTGCCGGCCGTACGTGCGGTGCCGGCGCGGTGGCTCGGCCCGGATCGCTACCACGGGACGATCTCGCCGTGCAGGTCCAGGAACTGGAGCCCGGGGGCACCGGCCTGGGCTTCGAGGACGTCGACAACGGCCGGGATGCTCTCCTCGGGGGCCAGCGGCGCGTCGAATCCACCGAGCCGGGTCCGGTTGTGGCCGGGGTCGATGAGCAGCTTGGTGTGTCCGTCGTCGGCATGGCGGGTGGTGTAGCTGCGCATCAGCTGGTTGAGCGCGGCCTTGCCGGCCTTGTAGAGCTCGTAGCCGTGCTCGGTGTTGCGCGAGATGCTGCCCTGTTCGGAGGACATGACCGCGACGGTTCCGCCGGGCACGACGAGTCCGCGGAGGGCCTCCAGGGCGCGCAGCGGGCTCAACGCGTTGGTGATCATCACCTCGGTGAACATGTCGGTCGGGACCTGGTCGATGGACAGGTTGCCCCGGTCGATCGCGGCGTTGACGAAGAGCAGATCGAGGCGCACGCCCTCCAGGCGCTCGCGCAGCGCGGACAGGTCCGCGGGGCTGGTCATCTCCAACGATTCGACTTTCAGCCGGCCGTTCGAGGCGTCGGCGTTCGCTTGCAGCTCGCCGCCGCTTCGGCGGGTCGTGGCGATCACCTGCCGGCCGCGTCGAACGAGTTCGTTCGCGAGGACGAGACCCAACCCTTGGGAGGCTCCGATGACGAGGGCTTGACGGTTGGACATGGCGGACACGCGCACTCCTTCGCGATGGGGCGACTCTGTCTAGACGAGTCGTTGCGTCTACACAGTAAGGCACGAGGTCGCCGACGGATATGGTGTTTCGCATGTCCGTCACGAGTTCCCAGCCCCGCAGACCGCGCTCCGGCAACCGGCGTGACGAGGCCGCGCGTCTGGCCGTGCTGCACGCCGCGGACGATCTGCTCGTCGAGCACGGCTTCGGTGCCCTCACCGTCGAGGCGATCGCGCGCCGTGCCGGCGTCGCCAAGCAGACGATCTACCGCTGGTGGCCCTCGAAGGTCGAGATCCTCCTCGACACCCTCATCGAGGACAGCGACAAACGCCTGCCCTTCCCGACGGAGGAGCCCACGGCCGAGAGCATCCGCGGCTACCTGCGCCGTTTCGCGCGCTTCCTCGCCCGCGACCCGGCAGGCAAGGTCCTGCTCGCGCTCGTGGCGCAGGCGCAGCACGATCCCGACACGGCCAGGAGCCTGCACGAGCGCTACCTCGGTCCGCGCCGCGCCCGGGAACGCGACATGCTCGCGCGCGCCGTCGACGCCGGCGAGATCTCGCCCCGACTGGGCCCCGACATCGCGATCGACGCCCTCGTCGGCCCGATCGTCTATCGGGCCCTGACCGGGTCGAGCATCCCCCGCGATCTGGTGGACACCCTCGTCGAGGACCTGCTCAGGCCCCGCTCGGCGTGAGTGGCCGCTCGGGCGTCCGCGGGACCGGTCGGCCGGGTGCCTTGTTCCCGGCCCTCGATCCGTGCCGCCCTGGCCCTAGGGTTGTGCCGTGTTCGATTCGTCTGACTTCGATCTGACGCCGTACGCAGACTCCGAGGTATCCGCCGTGCGGCGCACCTATTGCAGTTGGGGTGAGGCGGGCTGGCGTTCGTTGCTCGTGCAGTGCTTCGACCACGCACCCGAGGTCGAACACTTTCGGCTTCCCGGGGTCTGCGACCTGCATCTGGTGCTCTGCGTGGCCGGGGACGCGGTCATGCGGACACGGTCGGACGGGCGGGCGGTCCGCCGCCGCCGGCTTCCCGGCAATCTGGAACTCGTCGTGCCCGGCCGGTCGAGCGTACGCAGCTACCGGACGACGTCCGCGCTGCGCACCATCCAGGTGCACATCCCGTCGGCGACCGTCGGTCGAGCCGCCGCTCACCTGGGCGGCTCGGAGCCGGACTACGAAGCGCTGTCGGCCGCGGCGGACGCGGGCGATCCGGTTGTCGAACACCTCGTGCGCGCACTGCCCGCCGCCGGCGCGAACGACCTGTACGCGGAGTCGGCCGCCGCGTTCCTCGCCGCGCACCTGCTGAACCGGGGCCGGCACGCAAGCCTGCCGGGTCCCGAACACGCCGCGGTCCGGGTGGGCGTCGCCGTCATGCGCGACCGGCTGGCCGAGCCGCTCACGCTGGCCGACATCGCCGCCGAAGCACACCTGAGCGTCTACCACTTCATCCGCGTCTTCCGGGCGGCGACCGGGGAGACGCCCCATCGGTTCCTCACCCGGCTGCGGATCGAGCGGGCGCAGGAGTTGCCGGCCGACGGCACCCTCACCATCGGGCAGATCGCCGACCGTTGCGGTTTCGCGAGTCCCGGAGCGTTGTCCGCGGCCTTCCTGGGTCGGGTCGGCGTCCGGCCCTCGGTGTACCGCAAGATCTGATCGGTGATCGGCAATCCGGCGCATGTCCCCGGGCCGGCCGCGTCGCTAGGTTCGGACGGAGTCATACAGCCACGTCGTGGCCGCATGTTCGCCGACGGACCCGGACACGTCGGGTGTTCGTTCGGGGAGCCGCTCCGGGCCACCGCGACCCGGCGGTCGCGGTACCCCCGGACGGTCTTTTCGCACGGGGTGTGCGGCAGCGAAGGAAAGGATTCGGATCTTGCGCAGCTACGACGCGACCGCGACTTCGACGGCGCCTCCGGCCGTCGTCTGGCGTCTGCTCGTCGACGCCCGTACCTGGCCCGTCTGGTCGACCGTCGACAGCCTGGACACCGAACGCTCCAGCGGGCTCGAGCCGGACGGGCGGGATCCCGTCGGGGCGGTCCGCGCGTTCCGTACCGGGCGGACGGTGACCGGAGAGCGGCTGACCGGGCTCGACGAGGAGAGGCAACTGACCTACGAGGACGCGTTCAACCCGGCCATCCGTGACTATCGGGCGGTCGTCGACCTGACACCTGCGGCCGACGGGGGCACGGTCATCCACTGGCACGGCACCTATTCCGCCCGTTGGGGAACGGGTTGGCTGATGGAGCGCGTCATGCGGGGCGTCATGCAGCGCATGGCCGACGGCCTCGCCGCACACGCGGCGGCCCAGTCGTCCGATGCCGAAACCCCGTGATCGGGCGTTGCCGCGGGGCGTTCGGCGTGGTCGACGATCGTGCGCGCAGGGCGCGGCGCCGCCCGCCGCGGGGAGTGCGCCGGGCGCCGCCGGGCCGGGGCCGGGGTGATGGGCGCCCGGGCGCTCCCGTCCGGGTGCGGGTGCGGGTCAAGCCTTGACGGGTGGTTCGGTGGTCTCTCGTCGGCCGCCCAGCGGGATCACCAGCGGGACGCCCGAGACCGGGCACGGGATGACCGATGTGCGCAAGTCGAAGACCTCGCGGACCAGTTCGGGGGTGACGATGTCGGCGGGAGGTCCTGCGGCGACGACTCGGCCGGCGCGCATCGCGACGAGATGGTCGGCGTAGCGGCACGCGTGGTTGAGTTCGTGCAGGACCATCACGACGGTGCGTCCGTCGGTGCGGTTGAGGTCGGCGACGAGTTCGAGTACGTCGACCTGGTAGGCGAGGTCGAGGTAGGTCGTGGGCTCGTCGAGCAGGAGCACGTTCGTGTCCTGGGCGAGCGCCATCGCGATCCACACCCGTTGCCGCTGGCCACCGGAGAGTTCGTCGATGGAGCGGTCGCCGAGGGCGGTGGTGCCGGTGACCGCGAGGGCACGATCGACCACGGCGTCGTCGGCCGAGGACCACTGCCGCCACCAGCGCTGGTGCGGGGTGCGGCCGCGGGCGACCAGGTCGCGTACGCCGATGCCGTCGGGTGCGGTCGGCGTCTGGGGCAACAGGGCCAGGCGCAGGGCGAGTTCGCGGCCGGGCAGGTCGGCGATGTCGCTGCCGTCCAGGTGTACGACGCCGGCTGCCGGCTTGAGCAGGCGGGCCAGGGCGCGCAGCGCGGTGGACTTGCCGCACGCGTTGGGGCCGACGAGCGCGGTGACCTTGCCCGCGGGGATGTGCAGGTCGAGGTCTTCGGCCACGACGCGGTCGCCGTAGCCCAGCCGAAGACCGTGGCCGGACAATCCGGCCGGGTCCGGTGCGGTGGTGGTCACGTCAACCCTTTCCGGCCCGGTTGGTCCGGGCGAGCAGCCACATCAGGTACGGGGCGCCGACCGCGCCGGTGACGATGCCCACCGGCAGTTCGGTCGGCGAGAAGGCGAGTCGGGCGACCAGGTCGGCGGCGAGCAGTGTCGCGGCGCCGACCAGTCCGCTCGCGATCAGCGGGATGCCGGCGGTGCCGGTGAGTCGGCGGGCGATCTGGGGTGCGCCGAGCGCGATGAACGCGACCGGTCCGGCCGAGGCGGCGGCCACCGACGCCAGGCACGTGGCCACCACGAGCAGGGCGATGCGGGCGCGGCGCAGCGGTATGCCGAGGCTGAGCGCGGTGTCGTCGTCGAACTGGAGGAGTTGGTAGGGGCGGGCCAGGGCGAGCGCGAGGGGCACGAGGATCACCAGCGCGATGCCGACCCAGCGCACGTGCGCGTAGTCCCGCCCGTTCAGGCTGCCGGTGAGCCACACCATGGCGCGGGAGGCCTGGTCGATGTCGGCCCGGGCGAGCATCCAGCGGGTCACGGCCATCAACACGCCGTGCATCGCGAGGCCGACGAGGACGAATCGGTAGCCGGTGATGGTGCCGCCGCGATAGGCCATCAGGTAGATGAAGGCGGCGGTGAGCATCGACCCGGCGAGCGCGCCGAAGGGGACGGCGCCGAAGGACGCGGCGCCCGCCGAGGTGACGCCGCCGATCAGGATCGCGCAGACGGCGCCGGCGCTCGCGCCGGCGGAGATGCCGATCAGGTCGGGTCCGGCCAGCGGATTGCGGGTGACGGCCTGGAAGATCGCGCCGGACAGGCCGAACGCGAGGCCGACGAGCAGCGCGGTGAGGGCGCGTGGCAGCCGCAGTTCGTGCACGATCAGGTCGGCGTCGCCGGAGCCGATGCCCAGCAGCGAGTCGACGACGTCGCGGATCGGGATGGAGAACGTACCGATGGACACCGACGCGACCAGCCCGCACGCGATGGTCGCGAGCAGTGCGGTGGTGACGATCGCGACGCGGGGTCGCACGGACATGCCGAAGGGGCCCAGTTGCACTCTCATCGGGCGTGCTCCTTGAGCTTGCCGCGCTTGACCAGCGCGATCAGGAAGGGCGCGCCGAGGATCGCGGTGACCACGCCGACCTCCAGTTCGCCGGGGCGCGCCACCAGTCGGCCGACGACGTCGGCGCCGATGGTGAGGGTGGCGCCGGCGAGGCCGGAACAGGGCACGAGCCAGCGGGCGTCAGGGCCGGTGAAGGCCCGTACCAGGTGGGGAACGACCAGGCCGACGAAGGTGATCGGGCCCGCGGCGGCGACCGCGGCGCCGGCGAGGAGGATGACCGCGAGGGCGCCGAGGGCGCGGGTGGTGCCGACCTTGATGCCCAGGGTGGAGGCGAGGTCGTCGCCCAGGGCGAGGGCGTTGAGTCGGCCGCACAGGGCGAGGGCCAGGATCAGTCCGACGGCCACGAACGGCAGGAGGCGCACGCCGAGATCGGTGTCGCGTCCGGCCAGCGAGCCGACGGCCCAGAAGCGGTACTGGTCGAGGGTGCGGACGTCCAGGAGGACGAGCGCGTTGGTGAACGCGTCCAGCAGTGCGGTCACGGCGGCGCCGGCGAGAGCGAGCTTGGCGGGGGTGGCGCCGCCGTACCCGGTACCGCCGACGAGGTAGGCGAGCAGGCCCGCGAGTGCGGCGCCGAGGAAGGCGAACCACACGTACTGGTAGGGGCTGGTCAGTCCGAGCAGGCCGATGCTCGCCGCCACCGCGCATGCCGCGCCCGCGCTGACCCCGATCAGGCCGGGGTCGCCGAGCGGGTTGCGGGTGATGTCCTGCGCGACCGCGCCCGCGACGCCGAGGGCGATGCCGACCAACAGGCCCAGGAACGTGCGGGGAACGCGCAGGTCCCGGACGATGATCGCGTCGCCCTCGCGGCTGCCGCCCAGCGCGTGGAAGACGTCCGTGAGCGGGACGTTCTTGGTGCCGATGGCGAGCGATGCGAAGACGACCACGGCCAGGGCCGCGAGCAGGGTCGTTGCCACGGTGACGCGGCGACCGGTGCCGTGGCGGTCCGGCGCCGGTGGTCGTTCGGGTGCCGCGCGCGGGGCGACGAGATCGGTGTTCGAGTGCACGAACGTAAGGTAAGGCACGCCTAAAATCCGGAAAACGCGACCCCGTCGCATCTGCCCGGAAAGGCAAGGCTAACCTCATTTCCACTTCCCCGGCCGAAGGTGGCTTCGCGCTGCCGCCTGCCCGGATGTCCCTTGCCGGATCGCATGGCCCCGTCGGTCCTGTTGTCCCGATTGTCCCCGTCGTTCCTGTCGTTCCTGTCATTCGTGGAGGATTCATGCTCACGCTCGGACGCCGTAGACGAAACGCCCGTCTCGGTCTCGCCGCACTCGCCATCGCGCTGACGGCGGGCCTCACCGCGTGCGGCGAGGACTCCGACGACAAGGCCGCGGGTACGGACAAGCCCGCGGCGGCGTCCTCCGGCGCGGCGGCCTCCACCGCGTCGTTCCCGCGCACCATCACGCACGACAAGGGCACCACCACGATCAAGGAGAAGCCCAAGCGCGTGGTGGCGCTGGACAACAGTCTCGTCGAGGCGGTCGCCGCGCTCGACGTTCCGCTGATCGGCGGCATCGGCTCCTACCGCGACCAGAAGGGCTTCCCGCCCTACCTCGGCGACGCCGTCAAGAACACCAAGGAGGTCGGCCCGCTCGACAGCCCCAACCTGGAACAGATCGCGCTGCTCAAGCCCGACCTGATCATCTCCGCGACCGTGCGACACGACCAGCTCTACGCGCAGTTGTCCAAGATCGCGCCGACCGTCTTCGTCAAGACCACCGGCCCGATCTGGAAGGAGAACGTCAAGCTCGTCGGCCAGGCGCTCGGCGAGGACGACAAGGCCAAGGCCAAGTTGGCCGCGTACGAGACGCGCGCGAAGAAGATCGGCGACGCGATCAACGCGAAGGCGAACAAGCCCACGGTGTCCGTCGTGCGCTTCGTGGACGGCCCGACGCGCATCTACCTGGGCAAGACGTTCAGCGGCATCATCCTGAGCGACATGGGCCTGACCCGTCCGGAAAACCAGCGCGACCCCGAGAAGTTCAACATCGAGGTCAGCGAGGAACAGATCGGGCAGGCGGACGCCGACTACATCTTCATGACGTCCTTCTCCGGCGGCGAGGAGCGCAAGAACAAGTTCCTGGCCAACCCGCTGTGGCAGCGCCTGAAGGCCGTTCAGGCCGGACACGTGTACGAGGTCAAGGACGAGCACTGGATGACCTCGGTCTCGCTCCAGGGCGCGGACATGGTCCTCGACGACCTGGCCCGCACCTTCGCGGTCGACCCGGCGAAGTAGGCCCGCCCGCGGCCCTGCCCGGCTCGCCGCGGTGCGGCCGGGCGGGACCGCGTCGCGTGGGTGGGGGAGGGGGTCGGGCCCGCCCGGGCCCCGCTCGGCGGAGCCCTCCGGGGGCGGCGACGGGAGGCGGCCTTCCCGATCGAGTGCATAGTTTTGCTGGGAAGCGTAAATCTATGCCATGCTGTCGGTCTCGGGTTCTCCCGGGCTCACTCGTTACGATTCGGGGCCACGCGCGATCGGGCCGCTTGGGGTGCACACATGTCGAAGGTCTTGAACAAGCTGCCGGTCGGCGAACGGATCGGTATCGCCTTCTCCGGCGGGCTGGACACCTCGGTCGCGGTGGCGTGGATGCGGGAACGCGGCGCGATCCCCTACGCGTACACGGCCGACATCGGTCAGTACGACGAGCCGGATCTGGGCGACGTGCCGCAGCGTGGCCTCGCCTACGGCGCGGAGCAGGCGCGGCTCGTGGACTGCCGGGCCGCGCTGGTCGAGGAGGGCCTTGCCGCGCTGGCCTGCGGCGCCTTCCACATCCGCTCGGGTGCGCAGGCCTACTTCAACACCACCCCGCTCGGGCGCGCCGTGGTGGGCACGCTCCTGGTGCGGGCCATGCACGAGGACGACGTCTCCATCTGGGGCGACGGGTCCACGTACAAGGGCAACGACATCGAGCGGTTCTACCGTTACGGTCTGCTCGCCAACCCCGAGTTGCGGATCTACAAGCCCTGGCTCGACGGGGAGTTCGTGGCGGAGCTCGGCGGTCGGCAGGAGATGTCCACCTGGCTGGCGGAACGCGACCTGCCCTATCGCGACTCCGCCGAGAAGGCGTACTCCACCGACGCGAACATCTGGGGAGCCACGCACGAGGCCAAGCGTCTCGAATACCTGGACACCTCGCTCGAAATGGTGAACCCGATCATGGGTGTCGCCTACTGGGACCCCGAGGTGGAGATCGCGACCGAGGACGTCACCGTCGAGTTCGAGCACGGTCGCCCGGTGCGCATCAACGGACGCGCCTTCGCCGACGCGACGGAACTGGTGCGCGAGGCCAATGCCATCGGCGGCCGTCACGGGCTCGGGATGTCGGACCAGATCGAGAACCGCATCATCGAGGCCAAGAGCCGCGGTGTGTACGAGGCTCCCGGCATGGCGCTGCTGCACGTGTGCTACGAGCGGCTGCTCAACGCCATCCACAACGAGGACACCATCTCCATGTACCACGTCGAGGGGCGCCGGCTCGGGCGACTGCTCTACGAGGGCCGTTGGTTCGACCCGCAGGCGCTCATGCTCCGGGACGGCCTGCAGCGGTGGATCGGCTACCCGATCACCGGCAGCGTCACGGTGCGGCTGCGGCGCGGCCAGGACTACTCGGTGCTCGACACGCAGGGCCCGAACCTCAGCTACCACCCGGAAAAGTTGTCCATGGAGCGCAGCCTCGACCAGCCGTTCGTTCCGGCCGACCGGATCGGGCAACTCACCATGCGCAACCTGGACATCGCCGATTCGCGGAACAAGCTCGAACAGTACGCCGCGCACGGTGCGCTCAACCCGTGGAGCCGGCTCATCGGCGAGCTGACCCCGGGCGGCGCGACGGCCATTGCCGCGAGCAGCGAGGACGCCGAGGCCGTCGCGGAGGCATCCGACGCCCTCGACCACGCGGCCATGGAGTCCGGAACCGACTGAGCGATCCGCGTCGTACGGACGTGCCCGAACACCGAGGCCCCGAAAGGCGGTCGGCTCCGGCCGCTGCCTTCGGGGCCTCGGTGTACGCGGTGTCCGGTGGGCCCCCGGCCGGGCGCCCGCCGGGTCCGCCGCACTAGGCCAGCGCGTACATCCTGATCACCACGACGTCCTCGCCGTCCGGCCGGGCCAGGCCGACGAACACGGTCTCGGCGAGGCGGCGGTGGGCCGGGGCGTCGGTGCGGAAGATCGGCGACGTGCGGTAGTAGTGGCCCTTCTCGGTGACCCGGAGGTCGCCGTCGTACTGGTCGGGGCCGTCCGGAGCGGGGCGGTAGTAGCCGCGGTTGACGATGTCGACGACCGCGCCGTCGTCGGCGCGGATCAGGTAGCGGGCCTCCAGTTCGCAGACTTCGCCGCGTGTGTTGCTCCAGTCGCCGCCGCCGGGCAACACGGTGCCGTTGAACCAGGGTCCGGCGACCGTGCCGCCGACGATCGGGGTGAACTCGGTGATCTCGCCGTCGCCGTGGCCGATGTGCAGCGTCTCGGCGACGTGGGCGCGGATCTCGAAGGCGAATTCGAGGGCGGGAGTGAAGGTCATTGCGGGTCCTCGACGAGAAGGGAAGGGAAGGGAGGGAGGGGGTCGGAGAATGAAGGGGTCGGAGAATTCCGGGGTCGGAGTGTGCCGGGTGTGGTCCTGCGGTGTCACGCCGTATCGGGCCCGCGCCGGCGCGGTACCCATCCGGGTTTGGGGATCGAGTCGATCAGACGGCGGGTGTAGGCGTCCTCGGGCGCGCCGAGCACCCGCTCGACCGGACCGTGCTCGACGATCCGCCCGGCGCGCATCACCAACACCTCGTCGCTGACGTAGGGGACCGCACCGAGGTCGTGGGTGATGAACAGCAGTGCGGTGCCCGTGCTTTCGCGGATGCGGGCCAGCAGGTTGAGGATCTGCGCCTGGATCGACACGTCGAGTGCGGCGACGGCCTCGTCCAGGATCAGCACGCGTGGCTCTGCCGCCAGCGCGCGGGCGATCGCCACCCGTTGACGCTGGCCGCCGGACAGTTCCTTGGGCAGCGAGCGGGCCTGGCGATCGTCCACGCCGACCATGTCCAGGAGTTCCGCGACCCGGGCGCGCAGCGCCTCGCCCTCGAGCGGACGATGCAGCCCGACGGCCTCGGCCACCGCGTCCGCGACCGACTGGCGCCGGTCCAGCGACGAATACGGGTCCTGGAAGACCATCTGGATCTGCCCGGCCCGGGTCCGGCGGTCCGCGCCGCCCCTGCACCCGGGCCGGCGTTGCTCTCCCGCCACCACGATGCGTCCGCCGCTCGGCGGCTCCAGCCCGGCGATCATGCGCGCGGTGGTGGTCTTGCCGGATCCCGATTCCCCCACCACCGCGAGCGATTCGCCCGCGCCCAGGGCGAAGCCGACGCCGTCGACGGCGACGAAACCGCCGTAGACCTTGCGCAGGTCGGTGACCTCAAGCATGGCGGCCGGCCTCCTCGGGTGCGGTGGTGTGCGGGAAGTGGCATGCCGTGGTGCCGGGGCCGGCGGGGCGCGGCTCGGGGCGTTCGATGCGACACCGCTGCTCGGCCTGCGGACATCGCGGGGCGAAGGCACATCCGGGCGGTACTTCGAATCCGGACAGCGGACGTCCGCTGATCGCGCGCAGTTCGGCCCTCGGGCCGCCGACGGCGGGTCGGGAGGCGAGCAGGGCCCGGGTGTACGGGTGTGCGGTGCCTTCGTGGAGCGCTGCGGCGGGCACCTGTTCGACGGTCGATCCGGCGTACATGACGACGACGCGGTCGCATACGGCCGCCGCGAGTTCGAGGTCGTGGGTGATGAACAGCATGGCCAGGCCGCGGGCCTCGCGGGCCTCGGCGATGATCGCCATCACCTCCTCCTGGGTGGTGACGTCCAGCGCGGTGGTCGGTTCGTCGGCCAGCAACAATCGGGGTTCGGCGGCCAGGGCGGCGGCGATCATCACGCGTTGGAGGAGTCCGCCGGACAACTCCCACGGGCGTTGCCGCATGCGGCGCTCCGCGTCGGTGATGCCGACTTCGCGCAGGATGCCCGCGACCTTGCGCCGGGCGTCGGACGCGGGCATCCCGCATGCGGTGGTGAGGCCCTCGATGAGGAAGTCGCCGACGCCGCGGGCCGGATTGATGTGGGCGCGCGGGTCCTGGAACACCATCGCGACCTCGCTTGCCCGATAGGCGCGCAGCCGGGTGCGGGTCATGTCCGGGACCGACTCGCCGGCGAAGCGCAAGGTGCCGTGCACCTGCGCGCCGGGCGGCAGGAGGCGCAACACCGAACGCGCGGTGAGCGATTTCCCGGATCCCGATTCGCCGACCAGGGCGATCGCTTCGCCCTCCGCCACGGTGACGTCGGCCCGGTGCACGACGGTCCTGGGGGTGCCGTCGATTCGAAGGTCGAGGCGCAGCGCACCGATCTCCAGCAGCGGCGCGAGCGGTGGCTTCGTGGTCGGGGTCATGTGTTCTCTCCCAGCAGGCGCCGGGAGAGCCCCGATCCCAGCAGGTTGACGGCGACCACGACGACCAGCACGACCAGTCCGGTGAACAGCGACTGCTGGGGGTGGCCGGCCAGGATGCCGGAGGCGCCGTTGGACACCATGAGGCCCCATTCCGGGTCGGGCGGTTGGGCGCCGAGGCCGATGAAGGAGATCGCGGCGACGTCCAGGAGTGCGTAGCCGAAGCCGATGGTGGCCTGGACCAGGACGAGCGGGGCGAGGTTGGGCAGCAGGTGGCGGAGCCAGATGCGGCGGGTGGGGGCGCCCAGGAGTTGCAGGGCGGAGACGTACGGCAGTGCGCGTTCCTTCAGCGCCGCGGAGCGCACCACCCGGGTGGCCAGCGGAAGGTAGGCGATGGAGAGCGCGGCGACCGGGGCGACGAGCCCGGCACCGAAGACCGCCGCGGCGAGCACCGCGAGGATCAGCCCGGGGAAGCCGAAGACCACGTCCAGGAGCCCGGAGACGATCCGGTCGACCCACCCGCCGAACCAGGCCGCGGACAGCGCGAGCAGGACTCCGACCACGGTCGAGAAGGCCACCACGAGTGCCGGTGCGATCAGGGCGGCGCGGGTTCCGCAGATGATCCGGGACAGGATGTCCCGGCCGGTGTCGTCGGTGCCGAGCAGGTGGGCGCCCGACGGTTGCGCGTTGACGTCGAACGGGTCGACGGCGTTGGGGTCGTGCGGCGCGATGAAGGGTCCGATCAGGGCGAGCAGGACGAAGGCACCGAGCACGCAGGCCGCGGCCGGGGTGATGCGGTCGCCGGGCCGGGGGCGTGCGGAGGGCGGGTGCTCCGGCTCGGCCCGGGGCGCGGGGTGGGAGCCGGCCGTGCGGCCGGCCGCGGTGCTGCTCATCGGCTTCCCTTCCGTGCGGACCGCGGGTCCAGGGCCGCGCCGACCAGATCGACGAGGGTGTTGACGACCACGAAGACGACGACGAACAGCAGCGACACGGCCTGCACGACCGCGAGGTCCTGCTTGGCCGCGGCGTCGATCATCAGCGCGCCCAATCCGCCGATGCCGAAGGCCTGTTCGGCGACCGCGGTGGTGGCGATCAGACCCGCGACCCCGACGCCGGAGACGGCGAGGACCGGCCCGGACGCGTTGCGCAGCACGTGCCGGCGGATGACGACGGACTCGGGCACGCCGCGGCTGCGTGCGGTCTCGACGTGCTCGGCGCGCAGTTCGGCGCGTACGGCCGCGCGGGTGACCTGGGCGACGTAGCCGATCCACGAGACGGCGAGGGCGATGGCGGGCAGGGTCAGGTGCGCCAGGGTCCCGGTGAAGCCGCTGCCGGTGCCGTAGACCGGGAACCACGGCAGTTGCACGGCGAACACCCAGATCAGCAGCACCGCCATGATGAACGTCGGCACCGCCATCGCGCTCGCGGTCGCCGTGGTGACCAGCGCCTCGGTACGCCCGCCGCGCAGCGCGGCCAGGGTCCCGGCGGCGGTGCCGAGCACGATGACCAGGACGGCGGCGTACCCGACGAGCGCGAACGTGTCGCCCGCGCGGGAGCCGATCAGGTGGCCGACGCTGTCGCGGTAGACGAGCGACTTGCCGAAGTCGCCGTGCAGGCAACCGGAGAACCAGTGCCACCAGCCTTGCAGGAACGGGTCGTCGAGGTGGTAGTCGCGGTGGATTCGGGCGAGGACCGCCGGATCGGGCTTGCGGGCGCCGCCGACGAGCAGGGTGGCCGGGTCGCCCGGGGCGAGCATGAGGGCGCCGTGGATGGCCAGGCCGGCGATCACGACGGTGACGGCGAGCGTGGCGATGCGGCCGGCGACGAAGGACGGCGACATGGCGCTCACTCGCCGTCCGGGTCGGTGCCGGGGGCCGGCGGCAGCACGGTCAGGCGCAGCCGGGACGGGTACGCGGGCCCGGTGCGCAGGGTCTGGACGCCGGCCTTGGGCGCGGTGGTCAGCCACGGGTTCTCGGTGGTGCCGGAGTTGGGCAGGTGGTTGGGGAAGTCGCTGCCGGCGACCATCAGGGCGAGCCGGTGCCCGGGGCGCAACCGGTAGCCGGTGTGGCCGAGTTCGATCTCGTGCGCGCCGGCGGCGTCCGCCTGGGCGCAGCCGCGCAGCACGAGCCGGGCGGTGCCGTCGGGGGCGAGGTCCAGGAGCCGGACGAACAGGTCGTGGGTGGGGGTGGTGCTCTCGGTGTGCAGGACGGCGTGCACCGGGCCGGCCAGGTCGAGCGGGCCGGCTGCTGCGGGGCCGGTGAAGACCAGCACGTCGTCCCGGTCGGCGGTGGCGCTTTCGTCCGGGTGGTCGTGCAGCAGCATGAAGGTGTTGGCGACCGCGGACGGTACGAGGTGGTCGGGGTCGTACCGCCAGGTCACCGATTCCGGCCCCGATGCCGGGAGTTCGTCGAGCGTGCCGCCCGGGAGCGGGCCGGTCGCGGCGTGCGGCGTGCCGAGGTACCAGTCGCGGGCGACGGCCTCCGACGGCGGCCAGGTGCTCGCGACGCGCGAGCCGGCGTGGCCGAGCTTCCAGCGCACGCGGGGCAGCGTGTCGGGGTGGGCGGTGCCCTTGAGGAAGACGTCGAAGAAGTCGAGGGCCGGTCCGGTGTACGCGTCGAGCAGCCTGGTCAGGGCGTCTTCGTCGGTCATGTGGTCGTTCGCCGGGCCGACCGGGGCGTTCTCCAGGAAGTAGTTCTCGTGGTCGATCGCGTCTGCGTCGAGGTACTGCACGGCGGCCCAGCCGGGACGCTTGGCCAGTTCGGTGTAGTCGTGCATGTGCGCGATGCCGAGGTTGTCGAACCAGCCGACGCAGTGCAGCACCGGGACGGGGCGCGCGTCGTAGGGGTGGGGCCCGTTGTAGGCGGGCAGTTCGATGTCGCCGACGATGAGGTCGAAGCCCGCCGAACGTTTGCCGATCGCCGCGAAGGCTTCCTCGTAGGCGGCGATCAGGGGTCGTTTGCTCAGGTCGGGTTCGAAGTCGTAGGTGGCGTTGTCGATCCAGATGTGCGCCTGGTAGTCCGCGCCTTCGAGCCACACCGGCTGCCGGGCGGCGGCGTAGGCGGCCGTGCCGGGGACGATGTTCGTGGAGGTGACGCGCGGGACGATGGCGCGCAGCGCGGGGTGTTGGCTGGAGACGGCGGACCACTGGGTGAACCCGTAGTAGGAGTCGCCGAACATGCCGACGATGCCGTCGGACCAGGGTTGGCGGGTGATCCAGTCGAGCGTGTCGTAGCCGTCGTCGACCTCCCCGGTCCAGCCGAGGGTGTGGCCCTGGGAGCGGAACTTGCCGCGGACGTCCTGGACGACCATGACGTAGCCGCGGGTGGTGAAGCGTTCGGCGACGTTCTCGAAGAAGACGTAGCGGCTGTTCTTGTCGTACGGCAGGCGCACGAGCACGGTCGGCGCGGGGGCCGATCCGGCGCGGTACACGTCGGTGGCCAGTCGTACGCCGTCGCGCATGCGCACCATGTGCTGCTGTGCGTGATCGGGAACGGGTTGGGCCGCGACGCGTTCGAAGGCAAGGCTCATGAGCACTCCAACGCGGGGGAAAGCACGCGAGAACACGTGGAAAACGCTGTGATATAACAGCGTTGCATCACGCGAAGTTCCACGTCAAGCCCCCTCTGAGCTAGGTTGCCCTCATGCCGATCGACGTCGACGAAGTCCAGCGCCGCAAGGCCATCGCCAAGGCGACGCTCACCGTCGCCGCGCGGGACGGGGCCCGCGCGGTGACCATCCGCGCGGTCGCCAGGGAACTCGGCGGCTCCACCGCGATGGTCACCAACTACGTGCCCACCCGGATCGCCCTGATCACCAACGCCGTCGCGGCGGCCGAGTCCCGATGGAACGGCGAACTGGAGGAGCACGTCGACGGCCTCGACGGCCGGGAGCGACTGCACGCGACCGTCGCCTGGAACCTCACGACCGACCCGGACGACCTGCAACTGCGCCGCCTGTGGGTGGAGATGTTGTCGTCCGTGCAGAGCGGCGCCGAATCCGCAGACGCCGCGCAGACCCGCGAACCCGCGGCCACCCGCCGAGAACTCCTCGACGCCGTCACCGCCGCGGGCGTCGCCGACCCCGAACTCGCCGCCGACCTGCTCTTCCTGCTCGTGCGCGGCTACTTCATCTCCACCGTCGAGGACCCCGAACCGTGGACGCCCGAGCGCGTGGCGCGGGTCGCGAACGCGATCGTGGACATGCTCACGCGCAGGCCCGCCGGCACCGACTGAGCACCCCGGAAACGGCGCGGCGCGCACGGGGCCGGGTTGCGGAACCTGCGGGGCCTGCGCCGGTCGACGGCTCGGCGCGGGTGAATACACCTAGACGCGGCGGGCGTTCGTGTCGTCGGTGTCGGTGTCGGTGTCGGTGGCGGTGGCGGTGGCGTTTTCGGTGGCGGTGGCGGTGGTGGGGGCCAGGCCGAGGACGCGGATCGCGTTCTCCTTGAGGATCAGCGGCCGTACCTCGTCCTTGATGTCCAGTCGCGCGAAGTCGGCGAGCCAGCGTTCGGGCGTGATGACCGGATAGTCGGAGCCGAACAGCACCTTGTGGCGCAACATCGAGTTCGCGGCGCGCACCAGCTGCGGCGGGAAGTACTTCGGCGACCAGCCGGACAGGTCGATGTACACGTTGGCCTTGTGCGTCGCGATCGAGATCGCCTCGTCCTGCCACGGCACCGACGGATGGGCGAGGATGATCGTCAACTCGGGGAAGTCCGCCGCGACGTCGTCGATCAACATCGGGTTCGAATGCCGCAGCTTGATGCCGCGCCCGCCCGGCAGGCCCGCGCCGATGCCGGTCTGCCCGGTGTGGAAGAGCGCGGGTACGCCGGCCTCGGCGAGTGCCTCGTACAGCGGGTAGAAACGCGTGTCGTTCGGGTCGAACCCCTGGAGGCTGGGGTGGAACTTGAAGCCGCGGACGCCGTGTCGCGTGATCAGGCGGCGGGCGCGGGCGACGGCGGCCCGGCCGCCGTGCGGGTCGACCGAGCCGAACGGGACGAGGATGTCGGCATGCGCCGCGGCGGCGTCGGCGATCTCCTCGCTGGACAGCGCCGGATGGCCGGTCGCGGCACTCGCGTCGACGGTGAAGACGACCGCGGCGGTGCGGCGGGCGCGGTAGTGCGCGGCGATGCGTTCCAGGGTCGGGGTGCGGTCCTGGTCGGCCTTGAAGTAGGCGGCGGAGGCGTCGAGCAGTTCGCGGTCGAGAGCGAAACAGCCGTGGCCGTCCTGTTCGACGTGCACGTGCATGTCGACGGCGTCGATGGTGGTCGGGTCCATGGTGGTTCCCTGGGATGCGAGGCGGGTGGGACGGGTGACGGGATGTGCCGGCGGCGGACGAGGCCGGTTGCGGCCGGTTGCGGCCGGGCGTCAGGGCAGGTCGGCGTCGGCCTTCGCGGCGAGCAGCACGTGCAGCAGTGCGTCGCGGCGGGCCGCGAGCGCGGTGTGGTCGATCCCGGCGAGCGCCTCGTCCACGCCGGCCACGAGCTTGGCGGTCAATTCGGGGGTGAGCGACGGGTCGCCGAGGTCGCGCCACCACGCCTCGGTCGGCGGTCCGAGGTGCGCCAGGACGTGCGCGATGCCGCCCGCCCCGCCGGACAGGTGCTGGTTGGCGAACGGTCCCAGGATCGCCCAGCGCAGGCCGGGCCCGTACGCGATCGCGGTGTCGATGTCGGCCACCGTCGCCACACCCCGGTCGACCAGCGAGTACGCCTCCCGCCACAGCGCCGCCTGGAGCCGGTTGGCCAGGTGACCGGGCAACTCGCGGCGGACCCGGATCGGCTTCTTGCCGACCGCCGTGTAGAACGCGAGCGCGGTGTCGACCGCGTGCTCGGCGGTGAGCTCCCCGGGCACGACCTCGACGAGCGGGATCAGGTGCGGCGGGTTGAACGGGTGGCCCACGAGCACGCGTTCGGGGTGGGCGGCGCAGTCGCGGGCGATCACCGTGGCCGCCATGCCGGACGAACTGCTGGCCAGGACGACCCCCGGACGCGCCGCCGCGTCGAGGCGGGCGAACAGCGCGCGCTTGACGTCCTCGCGTTCGGGGCCGTTCTCCTGGACGAAGTCGGCCGCGGCGGCGGCCTCGGCGGCATCCGCGGTGAACGTCAACCGGTCGGGCCGGGCGGCGTGTGCCGAGTCGGTACCGGCCGGGGTCGGCCGGAGCGCGGCGACGTCGGCGCGCAGCCGCTCCTCGGCACCCGGGGCCGGGTCGGTGGCGATCACGTCCAGCCCGCGGGCCAGGAAGTGCGCGGCCCAACTCGCCCCGATCACGCCGGTGCCGACGATCGCGACGCGGGCGATGCCGGCGTACGGCGTCGCGGCGCCCGCGGCGGCGTCCGACTCGTGGTCGGTGTCCGTGCTCACGGGTTTCTCCGTTCTGCGGCGAGGGCGAGGAAGGCGTCGAGCGCGGTCGGGTCGGCGAGGGTGTCCGGCCCGAGGACGTCGGCGATGTCCGCGCCCAGCAGGATGCGCTTGACCGGCAGTTCGAGCTTCTTGCCGGTGCGGTTGCGCGGCACGGCCGCGACGGCGATGACGGCGTCGGGAACGTGTCGCGGCGAGAGCGCGCCGCGCAGTTCCCGGACGATGCGCTCGTGCAGTTCCGCGCCGAGTCCCTCCCCCGACGCGGGAACGACGAACAGCAGCAACTCCCCGTTGCCGCCCGCCGCGTCCTCCAGGTGCACGACGAGGCTGTCCGCGACCTCCGGGATCTCCTCGACGACCCGGTAGAACTCGGCGGTGCCCAGCCGCACGCCGCCGCGGTTGAGCGTGGCGTCCGAGCGCCCGGCGATCACGCAGCTCCCGGTCTCGGCGAAGCGCGCCCAGTCCCCGTGCCGCCACACGCCCGGGTAGGTGTCGAAGTAGGCCGCGCGGTAGCGGGAGCCGTCGGTGTCGCCCCAGAAGCCGACGGGCATCGACGGCATGGGCACGGTGATGACGAGTTCGCCGAGTTCGCCGACGACCTCCCTGCCGTCCGCGTCGAACGCGGCCGCGGCGACCCCGAGCGCCGGTCCGGAGATCTCGCCGGCCCGCACCGGCTGCCACGGACCGCCCTGGACGATGCCGCTGCACACGTCCGTCCCACCGCTGCCGACGTTGAGCAGCACTCGGTCGCCGAACTGCTCGTGGACCCAGCGGTAGCCCTCCGGCGGCAGCGGGCTCCCGGCGGCGCCGATCTGGCGCAGCGCGGCGAGGTCGTGCGCGCGGCCCGGGTTCAGTCCGGCGCGGCGGCAGGCCATGAGGTAGCCGGGGCTGGCGCCCAGCAGCGTCGCCTCGGTCTCGGCGGCGATGCGCCATTGCGCGTCGAGGTCGGGGTACAGCGGATTGCCGTCGAGCAGCACCGGGCACGCGCCGACGAGCAGGCCGGACACCAGCGCGTTCCACATCATCCACGCGGTGGTGGTGAACCACACCATGCGGTCGCCCGGGGTCAGATCCCAGCTCAGTGCGTGGTTCTTGAGGTGTTCGAGCAGGATGCCGCCGTGGCCGTGCACGATCGCCTTGGGGCGGCCGGTGGTGCCGGACGAGAAGAGTACGTACAGCGGATGGTCGAACGGCACGGGGTCGGTGTCCGCGCTGCCTGGCTCGGCGAGCAGTTCGTCCCACCCGAGGGTGTCGGGCACGGTGCCGGAGCCGTAGGGGACGCAGACCACCGTGCGCAGCGTCGGCAGTGCGGCGCGGATCTCCGCGACGGTCGCGCGGCGGTCGACGTGCTTGTCGCCGTACCGGTAGCCGGGCACGGTGAGCAGCACCGCGGGTTCGATCTGGGCGAATCGGTCGACCACGCTGCGCGCGCCGAACTCCGGTGCGCAGCTTGCCCATACGGCGCCCAGGCTCGCGGTGGCGAGGAACGCGACGACGGTCTCGGGGATGTTGGGCAGGTAGGCCGCGACCCGGTCGCCCCGGCCGACGCCCAGGCGGCGCAGTCCCGCGCGGGCGCGGCCCACCCGGTCGCGCAGCTCGGCCCGGCTCAGCTCGACGCGGTCGCGGGTCTGCGAGTACGCGATGAGCGCGGGCGTCGAGTCGTCGACGCCGGCGCCGTGCAGGGCGTGCCGGGCGTAGTTGAGGGTGGCGCCCGGGAACCAGCGGGCGCCGGGCATGCCGTGGTCGGGGAGCACGGCGTGTTCGGGGCCGGCGAATCGGACCCGGAAGAAGTCCCGGACGGAGGTCCAGAATTCCTCGGGCCGGGTGATCGACCAGCGGTGCAACTCGCGGTAGTCGGCGAAGGACTCGCCCCGGGCGGCCTCGACGTGGCGCACGAAGCGGCCCAGTTCGGTGGTGTCGAGCACGTCCGCGGCGGGTGCGCGCAACAATTCGGGCGCGTCCTGCCGGGTGGTGCCGGGGGTTGCGGGGGTGGTCACGAGCGGCCGACCTTTCCGGCGCGGCCGGCGAGGAAGGCGCGCATGCGGGTCTTGGCCTCGTCGCTGCCGGAGGCGACGGCCGCCATGAGCGATTCGAGCAGGTAGCCCTCGTCGGGGCCGGCCTCCGCGATCCGGGGCAGCGCCTGGAGGACGGCGAAGTTGGTGATGGCCGCGTTGTCGGCGATGCGTCGGGCGAGTTCGAGGGCGCGGCCGAGGCCCTCGCCGGCGCCGGTCAGGTATTGCGACAGGCCGAGGGCCTGGCCGTCGGCGGCGTCGACGACGCGGCCGGTGAGCATCATGTCGGTCATGCGGTGCACGCCGATCAGCCGCGGGACGCGCACCGACGCGCCGCCGCCGACGAACAGGCCGCGTTGTCCTTCGGGCAGTGCGTAGAAGGTGCTCGGTTCGGCGACCCGGATGTGCGCGGCGCACGCCAGTTCGAGACCGCCGCCGACGACCGCGCCCTTGAGGACCGCCACGACGGGCACGTCGCCGCGTTCGATGCGCTCGAAGGCACGGTGCCACATGCGCGAGTGCCGCAGTCCGGCGAGCGTGTCGCTCTCGGTGAGTTCGGACAGGTCCAGTCCGGCGCAGAAGTGCTCGCCCTCGGCGTCCAGGACGACGGCGCGCACGTCCGGCGGGGGCGCCGCGAAGAACGCTTCCAGGCCCAGGACCGTCGCGTCGTCGAGGGCGTTGCGCTTGGCCGGGCGGGACAGGCGCAGGACCGCGACGGGGCCGTGCCGCTCGACGTGCAGGGACGACGGCAGCGCGGGCGGCGGAGGGAGGGGCGTCGCGGCGGATGTGGCCGTGGCCGCGGTCGGCGGGCCCTCGGGGGCGGGGACGGTGTGGACGGCGGGGCGGGTCATGCGGAGGTTCCTTCCACGTCGGCGAATTCCGTGGCCGCTCGGGCGCGCAGCTCGACGCGGCGGATCTTGCCGGTGGCGTTGGCGGGGAGTGCGGTCACGAAGACGACGTACTTGGGGATCTTGAAGCGGGCCAGGTGTGCCTCCAGGTGGGAGCGCACGCCGGACTCGTCGAGGGCGATGCCCTCGCGCGGTTGGATGTAGGCGGCGCCGACCTCGCCCCAGCGGGCGTCGGGGACGCCGACGACGGCGGCGTGGGCGACCGCGTCGAGCCGGAGCAGCACGGCTTCGACCTCGGCGGGGTACACGTTCTCGCCGCCGGAGATGATCAGGTCCTTGACCCGGTCGGTGACCGATGCCCAGCCGTCGGAGTCGACGCTGAGCAGGTCGCCGGTGCGAAACCATCCGTCGACGAACGCGTCGACGGAGTCGGCGGGCCGGTTCCAGTAGCCGGAGAAGACGTGCGGGCCGCGGACGAGCAACTCGCCGGGCGGGCCGGCGACGGTGGTGGGGCGGTCGGCGCGGAGCATGGCGACGTCGGTGAAGAAGTGCGGGACGCCGACCGACACGGGGCGCTCGGCGGCGCCGGAGGCGGGCGCCATGTACACGCCCGGCGCGGCCTCGGTCATGCCGTAGCCCTGGTGGAGGCGCACGCCGCGGTCGAGCCACGCGCGGGCGACGCGCTCCTGGACCGGCGAGCCGCCGTAGACGACGCCGGTCAGCGATCCCAGGTCGACGTCCGCCCACCGCGGGTGTTCGCACATCATGCGCAGCATCGTGGGCACCGCGGAGAAGGCGGTGATCCGGGCCCGCTCGATGCGGTCGAGGATCGCGCCCGCGTCGAATCTGGGGACCGGTTCCACGCTGCCGCCCTTGAAGAACGTCGGCAGGGTGACCTGGCCGAGCCCGGTGGCGTGGAACAGCGGCGAGATGCACAGCGTGCGTTCGTCCTGCCCGATGTCGAGGTGCGCGAGCTGGTTGACCGTGTTCCAGGTCAGGTTGGCGTGGCTGAGCACGGCGGCCTTGGGCCGGCCGGTCGTGCCGGAGGTGTAGAGCAGGACGGCCGGGTCGTCGAGGTCGACGGCGGGCGGTGCGTCGAGCGGGGGGCCGGCGGCGATCGCGGCGGCCAGGCCGGTCGGGCGGGCGGGGGCCGGGTCGGCCGGGTCTGCGGAGTGCGTCGGTTCGGCCGGTCGTGCCGGGTCCGCCGGTCCTGCGGGGGCTGCCGGTTCTGCCGGCCCTGCCGGTTCTGCCGGGATGAGGATGCGCAGTGTGCCGGGCAGCGGCGCCGCGGCGGCCAGGAGTGCGTCGGCGTCCGGGCTGTGGACGAGCACGGCCGCCCCCGAATCCGCCAGCATGTAGCGGATTTCCGCGCCGGAGAGCCGGAAGTTCAGCGGCACGGCGATGGCGCCGAGCAGCCACGTGGCGAAGAACGTCTCGAACGTGCTCGCGGCGTTGACGCCGAGGTAGGCCACGCGGTCCCCGGGGCGCACCCCGCGCTCGGCCAGGTGTCCCGCCAGACGTGCCGTGCGGTCGGCGAGGGCGGCGTACGTGAGGGTGCGGCCGGCCTCGACGAGTGCCGTGCGTTCCGGGGAGATCCGGGCACGGCGGGCGGGCCACGTGCCGAGACCGAAGTTGGCGCGGGTGCCCTCGGCTGTGGTGTTCATGGATGGGTCCTCCACGTCGAGGCAATGACAGGAATCCTTATATCAAGATTCCGTGCAATGGTCACCGGTGCGGGACGCGCGTCCCGGCATGCGAGACTCGGGGCGCACACGGCGGGACCACGGAACGAGGAGCGAGGAGTGGGGCGTATGGCGGCGCGGGCCACGGGGGACGACGCACCGGGCGAGGCCGCTCCGTTGTTGCTGTACGCGGTCAAGCAGGTCGAACTCGCGGTGCGCGCGCACCTGGACGAACTGCTGCGCCCGGCGGGCATCACCGCCCTGCAGTACACCGCGCTCACCGTGCTCGACCGTCGCGACGGCCTGACCAGCGCCGAACTCGCCCGCAACTCGTTCGTGACCCCGCAGGCGATGCGGGATCTGGTCACCGCCCTGGAGAAGCGCGGCCTGATCGCCCGCCGCCACGACCCCGCGCACCGCCGCCGCCTGCTCATCGCCCTCACCCCGGCCGGACAGGCGCTCCTGGCGCAGACCCGGGACGAGGTCGGCGCACTGGAGGAGCGCATGCTCGACGGTCTCTCGGAGGCCGAGCGCCGGGCGTTCCGCGACTACCTCAACCGGGCCCGGACCGCGCTTGCGGGGGGCCCGGCGCAGTAGGCGGGCGGTGGGCGGGACCGTCCGGCGTCGGGCGGGCGACCCGTCCGGCGGCCGGAAGGCCCCGGCGGCCGCGGACCGCCGGGGCGCGTCCGGGCGACCGGCCCGCACGGGCCGAGTCCCGCGCGGGCGATGGGCCCGGTGGGACGGTTCGACCCCGCCCCACCGGCCGTGCGATCGCGGCGTCAGGCGGGCAGGATCGCCGGACGCACCCGCGGCGTCCGGGCCTCGATCGCGGCCGCGGCGTCGAGCAGCAGGTCCTCGCGGAACCGCCCGCCGATCAGCTGCACGCCCGAGGGCAGCCCGTCGGCGACGCCGGTCGGGACCGCGAGCGCCGGGAAGCCCAGCACCGGAACGGCCTGCAACGGCCACTGCGCGGCCACGACTTCGCGCATCCGCGCGTCGCCCACCAGGTCGGCGTCCTGCTCCAGCGGCGGCTCCGCCGAGACCGGGGTGAGCAGGATGCGGTCCCCACCGAGGTACTCCTGCAACCGGGTGACGAGCGTGCCGCGGCGCGCATAGCCCCGGATGTAGGTGGCCAGGTCCGGCTGTTCTCCCCAGATCGCGGCGGCGGCGCGGAACGTCGATGCCAGCGAATCCCGCACGCCCGCGTCGCCGAACCGCTCGATCTCCGGCAGCATCGTGCGCAGTTCCTCGAACAGCAGCAGCGACCACAGGCGCGCGGCCTCGGCGAGCAACGGCAGTTCGACCTCCTCGACCCGGTATCCGGCCTCGGCGAGCACCCGCGAGGCCGTGTCGATCGCCGCGTTCACGGCCGGCTGCGGCTTGGCGATGCCGACGTCGCGCACCACCGCGACCGTGACCGGACCCGCCGCTGCGCCTTTCGGCAACAGCGTCGGGATCCCGACCGGATCGCGCAGGTCCGGCGTGGCCATGACGTGCATCGCGGCCCGCAGGTCGGCGACCGTCCAGGCCATCGGGCCGTGCACGGCCATCGTCTGGAACGACATCGGGCTGTCGAACTCGACCTCGCCGGCCGGCTCCCACGCGGACACCAGGCCGACCGTCGGACGAATCCCCACCGCGCCGCAGCAGTACGCCGGGTAGCGGATCGACCCGCCGATGTCGTTGCCCTGGGCGATCGGCACCATCCCGGCGGCGAGTGCGGCGGCGGCTCCGCCCGAGGACCCGCCGGGGGTGCGGCCGTGGTCCCACGGGTTCAGCGTCCGTCCGTGCAGGTCGTTCCGGGTGAACCAACGCACGGCGAACGCGGGGCTGTTGCTGCGGCCCAGGAGCACCGCGCCCGCCTCCCGCAACGCCGCCACGCACGCCGCGTCCTCGGATGCGACGAGGCCGGACCACGCGGGGATGCCGTGCGAGGAGGCGTACCCGCGCTGGGAGGTGTTGATCTTCGTGGCGGTCGGGACGCCGTGCAGGGGGCCGAGCGGGCCGCCGGCCGCGACGGCGCGGTCGGCCGCGTGCGCCTGCGCCAGGACCTCGTCGGGGCGGATGTCGACGAGAGCGTTGACCACCGGGTTGACCGCTTCGATCCGGCCGAGGAACGCCTCGGCGACCTCGACGGCGGTGAACTCGCGGGCGCGGATCCCGGCGGCCAGGTCGATCGCGGGGCGGTTCCACAGGGCGTCGGCGTCGGCGCCCGTGCGGGTCGGCGCCGCGGCCGGCGTCCCGGCGGGCTCGGCGGAGTCTGCGAAGTTCGTCATCGTGTGCGCGTCCAGGGGTGCGGGGATGGATGGGGTCATGACGCGGTGCCGCCGAGGTACGCCGCCCACGGCATGTTCATGTACGCGAACGACGCGGGCGCGCCGCTGATGCGCTTGTTCATGAACATCCGCTCGTGCGGGGCGACGAGGTAGATCACCGGCAGGGACGGGGTGTAGGCGGCCTGGGCCCGGGCGAACGCCCCGGCGGCCTCCGAGGGGTCGGCGGCGGTGCGGGCCTGGTCGAGGAGGCGGGTCGCCTCCGGGTTGCGGTAGTCGGTCCAGTTGAACAGGGCACCCTCGTCGACCATGTCGGCGACGTAGGAGGGGGCGTCGGGGGCCGCGACGTAACCGAAGGTGACGACGAGGTCGAGGCCGTTGCGGATCGACGGATCGTAGAACAGCGAGGACATCTCGGTCGGCTGCAACTGCCGGATCTCGATGTCGACGCCGATCTTCTTCGCCGCAGCCTGGAGGAAGGTGACGATTTGGAGGTCCCGCTGGTCACCCGCGGGTATCGCGGTCACCAGCGGGCGCTTCGGCGCGCCGACCTCGGCGACGAGTTGCCGGGCACGTTCGAGGTCCGGCCCGGCGATCGCCGGAAGGGCATCGTACGCGGCGTTCAACTGCGCCGCGGCCGGGTCGCCCGCCCAGGTCGGCGGCGGGGTGAGGGACTTGAGCAGTGTGGCGTCGCCGCCGAAGGCGTTCTTGATCAGCGCGTTGCGGTCGACGGCCAGGGACAGCGCGTCCAGCAGGCGACGGTCGGCCGCGGGTGTCTGCGGATTGCCGGGGACCAGCATCACGTTCTGCGTCGCGGGACCGAGGTGGATGCTCCCGTTGTTCGCCTTGGCGAGTGCCGCGGCGCTGCCGGGCGGGAGTTCGTACACCCCGTCGATCTCGCCGGACAGGAGGGCGCCGGTCAACGTGTTCCCGTTCGTCACGAAACGGAAGACGACCCGGGCGGCCTTGGGCCTGAGCCGCGCGTCCCAGTAGGCGTCGTTGCGCGTGATCGTGATGCTGTCGCCGGACTTCCAGGACGCGAGCTTGAACGGGCCGGAGCACATGACGCCGCCGGTGGGGGTGCCGTAGCCGGCGCCGGCCTTCGCGGCGAAGGTCTCCTGGACGACCGCGCCGAAGGGGGTCACCAGGGCCTTGAACAGGCCCTCGTCATGAGCCTTGGTGCGCAGCGTGACCTGGTGCGGGCCGGTGGCCTCGATGGCGGTGACCTGGGCGAGGGCGCTCCCGTAGATGCCCTGCGTGTTCGGGTCGGTCTGGCGCCGGAGGCTGTACACGACGTCCCGGGGGGTGAGCGGCGTGCCGTCCCAGAACGTCACCCCCGGGCGCAGGTCGAGCACGAGGTTGTGTTCGTCCGCCCAGGTGGCCTTCTCGGCCAGACCGGGGCCGATGGAGAAGTCCGGGGCCATCCGCAGCAGCGTGTCGCAGAGGTTCGCGACCACCGTCTGCGGCGAGTAGTCGCCGACCTTGGCGGGATCCAGGGTGGTCGGCTCGCCCATCGGCAGCGCCCAGGTCACGCGGTCGAGGGCACCGGCGCCGGGCGGCGTGGTGCTGCTCAACGAGGCACCGGACGACGGCCTCGCACCGCTGCCGGACCCCGCCGAACAGGCCGTGCCGGCGGCCAGCGAGGCACTCACCAGCAGGGCGAGCGCCTGTCTTCTTGCAGCCATGGCCGAAGCTCCTTGCGATGAAGAGGGTTGCCGGCACGCGCTCCGCCGGGCCCGGAGCGGCGGCACGACGCCGTAATAAACGAACGTCATATAACGTTGTTTCATCACGTAGGCTTCCACCCGATGAACACGGCCGTCAACCCCTCACCCACCCCGACCCGCCTCCGAGCCCTTCCCCCGGCCGCCCGACGGCCCATCCGGACAGCCTTCGCGCCCGCGCGGCGGTGACGGCGGCAACGGCGATGGCGGTGGTGGCGGAGCGGGGCCGTCCTGCCCACCCCCGCGAAGGCCGTCGCGCGAGCCCCGCGATCATGTGGCGCAGCCGTGGTCGGCGGGACCCGGCTGGGGGATGGGGAGTCCTTTGTCGAAGCCGACCCATACGACGGCGGCGCGGACCGCGATCGCGGTCGCGGCGCTCGCGGTGACACTGCTCGCGAGCTGCACCGAGGCGCCGGCTCCGTCCGGGAATGCGGACGCCCGAACCACGAGCGACAGGCCGCAGGACAACTCGACGCTCGACGATCGGGTCCTGTACACCCGCGTCGCACTCGCGGCGTCGAGGGTACGCACCGTGCATGTGCGCGGCGTGGTGCGGGTGGGGAAGCGGACGATACGCACGGACCTGCGGTACGACCTCGGCACCCGCAACTACACCGTGACCGTCGAGGAGGTCGGCGTCGGCGCCTTCGATGTGGTCTCGGTCGACTCCGAGTTGTACCTCAACGGCGACGCCGGCACCTGGAGTCGGGTGGAACCCGGCCTGGCCGCACGGCTGACGGGCAAGTACGTACGGCTGCCCGCGGACAGCCCGCTCGTCGCCGAGCCGAACCGGATCAAGGGCCTCGCGGACACGCGCGCGCTCGCCGAGGGCATCGAGGAGAGCGAGCGGCAGGGTGACGTCGAGGTGGAGGGGCGCCGGATGATCGTGCTGTCCTCCCATGACGACGCCCTGGGCGATGTCCGGCTGTACCTCCCGGCCGAGGGAAACCTGCTGCCGACCCGGCTGACCATGGAAGACCGGGCCGACATCGGCGTCACGCTCGACTGGTTGGACTTCGACCGACCGGTCACCGTGCAACGCCCGTCCGCCGACCGCATCGTCGAACTGCCCGGGCAGCCACGCGTCTGAGCCCGTGCCACGCCGCCAGGGTGCCGGACTCGGCCTGCGGAGATTCCGTTCGGCGCAATGGTGGCTCAGCCTGCGGCCGACGGTCCGGGGGTTCGCAGGGCTGCCGCGGTGCGGGTCGCCTGTGTGGCCACGCCTGCGATGCTCGATGTGATGAACGAGCCGCCGGACAGGTCGCCGACCACATGCACGCGCGGGTCGGCGGGGAGCAGACCGCCGGAGGGGTGGAGGGTGGCCAGACCGTTGGCCGTCAGTGATCGCACCAGGGGTCGGGCGAGGTCCGGGATCGCCTGCGCGGACGCGTTCACCGCGTTGACGACGACGTGCGCGGTGTGTCGGCCCTCGGCAGTGTGCACCCGGAACCGCCCGTTCACCGGCTCGATCGCCTCGATGCCGGAAGAGACGGTGAGCTGACCGGAGTCCAGGAGTCGCATCAGCACGGACGCGTTCACCGGGACCATCGGCGAAGCGACGCTCGTGACCGTGCGGAGGTGGCGCCGCAGCCAGGCGCGGTCGGATTCACGCAACAGGTGCCATGCGTACGGGCCGACGCTGTGCGCCGTCTCCTGCACCACCCGACGGCCCACCCGCGGGTCGTCGACCGCGGCGAGTTGGCGCCGGAGCCGTTGCACCGGATCGTCGGTGCGGGTATCGCGGAGTTGGGCCGCGAGATCGTCGAAGTTCTCGCCCGTGTCCGCCAGTTCCATGCGCAGCAGGCCGACCAGGTCGTCGAGCGCGAGATGCCCCCGGGCGCGATGCAGCGCTGCCACCCGCTCGACGGTCACGTGGTTCGGGCGTCGGCCGTTCGGGCGCTGCCACACGTACGGGAGCACCCCGCTGCGCGACAGGAGCGTGATCCGCCCCGGATACCCGTGCGCGGCGAGGGCCACGACGACGTCGACGGCGGTCAGGCCGCTGCCGACGACCGCCACATCGTCACCGGCGGCGATGCGGTCGAGCGTGCCGGCGAGCGGATAGGGATCCGCCGTGAAGCCGGCCTGCCCGGCAAGTCCGTACGGGTCCGGGGAAGTTCCCCCTCCCACGCACAGCGCCACGCGGTCGGCCCGATACTCCTGCCCGTCGTCCGTACGCAGGACCGGGCGCGGGCCGGAGCGGGCGGCGATGTCCGTCACCCGCGCGGCCACGACGCGCACGGGCCGGCCCTGTTCGCCCAGTGCCGCCACGGCCTTCTCCGCGGTGTGGACCAGGTACTCGCCGTAGAGTGCGCGCGGGACCAGCGGTTGGCCGAGGAGCGGGTCGATGTGCTCGGCACCGCGTTCGCCCAGCCAGGCCGCGAAGTGGCCGAAGTCGCCGCCCCGGACCGACATGAGGGCCGGCGGCGTGTTGACCAACACCGCGTCCAGGTCCGGTCCGTACGGTCGCCCCCGCCACAGGTGTGGCGACGGCTCGAAGACCGTGATGGTGCCGGTCCCGCCCCCTGCGGCGTTGCCCTCGGTACCGGCCAGCGCGTCCAACAGGCCGACGGCTGCCGCGCCTCCCCCGACGATCGCGATATCCATGATGTGCCTCTCCGGTGGTCGTATGCCACCGACCCTGTCCCTCCTTGCCGTGGCGTCCCATCCCCCACTTCCGGGAGATCGGTCCGGAACGACCCCCTCGATCGAGGGGTACCGTGCCGTGTGGCCACAGGACAGGCTGGGGGCCGGAAGGTGCGGGGGAGCGGGGCAGGCCGGAGCCGGAAGGTGTGCGGCGTCGGGGCGGGACGGGGGCCTGAAGGTGTGCGGCATCGAGGCGGGATCGGGGGACCTGAAGGTGTGCGGCGTCGGGGGCTGGACGAGGGACCGGAAGGTGCCCGGGACCGGGGCGGGCGAATGGCGGGCCGATCGGTGGCGGGGGCGGGCATGAACGATCGACACGCACCCGTGCTGGCCGCCGCCGAACAGGCCGCCGACGCAATGGAGTTGTTCGGCCGCGTCTCGGCCCGGCTGCGGCGGCTGGTGCCGTTCCAGTCGGCCGTGTGGACCGCCGCCGACCCGGAGACCGGCCTGATCACCGCACCGATGCTGGTGCAGAACCTGGGCTCCGGGGAGGGCTGTGCGGCCTACTGGCAAAGCGAACTGCTGGAGGAGAACGTGCTGCCGTTCCGCGAGCTGGCCCGTGCCCCCGTACCGGCGGCCGGGTTGCGCGCGGCCACCGGCGATCTGCCCGCCCGCAGCGCCCGGTTCCGGCGCCTGCTGCTGTCCCAGGGCGTGCACGACGAGCTGCGCGCCGTGCTTCGGATCGGCGACCGGCCGTGGGGCCTGGTGAGCCTGTTCCGCACCACCGAGGCGTTCCGCCCGCAGGAGACCGCGCTGCTCGCCGACCTGTCCCGCCCGCTGGCCGGGCGGCTGCGCACGCTCGCCCGGCCGTTCACGTCCGCGCGCGGCACGGACTCCCCGGCGCCCGGCCTGATCCTCTTCGACGAATCCGGCGAGGCCATGTCGGCCAACGACGAGGCGCGGCACCACCTCGCGCGGCTGCCGGAGGGGCCGTCGTTCGGTACGCCGCTGGGGCTGACGCTGCCGATCTGGGTGATCGGCACGGCACTCCAGGCCCGCGCCATCGCCGACGGCCGGGATCGCGGCAGCGCCCGGGTGCGGATCCGGACCACCGAGGGCCGTTGGCTCAGCTGCCACGCCTCGTGCCTCACCGGACCCGGCGGCAGGCCCGGCCCGGTGGCCCTGGTCATCGAGCCCGCGACGCCCGCCGACCTGGCGGTGCTGGTCGCCGAGGCGTACGGCCTGACCTCACGGGAAGTCCAGATCACCCAGCTCACCGCACGCGGGCTGACCACCGCCGAGATCGCCACGGCACTGTTCATCTCGCCGCACACGGTCCGCGACCACCTCAAGACGATCTTCACCAAGGCCGAGGTATCCAGCCGGGGCGCACTGGTCGCCCGCCTGTTCACGGACCACCACTGGCCGGCGCAGCCGCAGCCGTAGCCGAGGTGACTCCGGCGCCCCCGGTCGACCACGCCTGCCCGGGCCCGGGATGTCCGGCGGCTGCGGAGGGTCGGGAGCCGCCTCCGGGGAAGTGCCGCACGGCCGGACGCGGGTCCCCGGGCCGCATCGCGCGGGAGCCGTACGTGACGGCCGGCCCAGCGCCTCGCTCCGGAAGTACCCGACCTCCTGCGAACCGTCGCAGGCCGGAGCTCCGATGAAGCCGCAGTCGGCGAGGAATGCGTTGCCCGGCGCGATGACGCAGAACTCGTTGCCTTCGGGGTCGGCGAGCACGACATGACCCTCCTCAGGGAGCCGGCCGATGTCGATGTGCCGTGCGCCGAGTTCCAATGCCCTGACCACCGTCCGCCGTTGGTCCGCCAGGGATGTGCCCGTCGGGTCGAAGTGCATTCGGTTCCGGTCGACCTTCCGCTCCCGGGTCGGCAGAAAGCGGATGCCGAACCCGGTGTCGTCAACCGGCAGCAGCGCAACGCCCTCGTGCGGATCGCGCGCCCCTCGTGTTCGACGTGATCATCGCCGGCTGAAGGGCCCACTTCCGTCGCACCCGCCCGTGCCCGGTTCCGTGCCCGGACGTGCAGGTGGGGAGCCCCCGGCCACGGATCCGCCGGTGCCGATCGGTGGCGCCGCCGGCCTCCCGGAAGCACCGGGCGGGCCGGCATGAGGCCGTGAGGCCAGGGGTAGCCGAGGTGAATGAGAACCCAAGGGACACCCGACGCACCGGCGGCACGCATGGGGGCAGGAGCGATCGACGGTGCCCCGGACGGGCACACGGCACTGGTGGAGAGCCGGTTCGCCCGGTTCGCGACCGGCCCCGGACGGGACCTCGCACTACCCGGTTCCGGTGCCACCGGCGCGCGGTGGCGGGCCCTGGCCGCGCTCGCCGAGCAGGATCTCGCGCTCGGCCGACTGGCGGAAGGGCACGCCGACGCGCTCGCGATCATCGCCGAGGTCGACCCGGGCGCCGCGAGGGTGCCGCCCGGGTCGCGCTGGGGCGTCTGGGCGGCCGAGCCGCCGGGCAGTCGGCTGACCGCGACGCCGCGGGACGGGACGTGGATACTCGACGGCGTCCGGCGCTACTGCTCCGGCGCGCTGATGTGTACGCACGCCCTGGTCACCGCCGATACCGCGGACGGCTCCCGGCTGTTTCGGATCGACCTCGACCACGTCGGCTACCGGCCCCGGCCCGACTCCTGGCCGGCGGTGGGCATGGCGGCCAGCCAGACCCTCGACGTCGAGCTCGACGCGGTACCGGGCCGGCCGCTCGGCGCGGTGGGCGCCTACCTGGACCGACCCGGGTTCCACCACGGCGGAGCCGGCGTCGCGGCCTGCTGGTTCGGCGGCGCCCGCGCGGTGGCCCGCCCGCTGACCGCCGCCGCCCGCGCCGGGCGCCTGGACGCGCACGGCCTGGCACACCTGGGCACGGTCGACCTCGCCCTGCACACCGCGGCGCAGGCGCTGCGCACCGCCGCGACGGAGATCGACGCGGATCCGGCGGACCGGTCCGGCACCGCCGAGGTTCGTGCGCTGCGGGTACGCGCGCTGGTGGAGCGCACCTGCGCCGACGTCCTGGAACATGTCGGGCGGGCCCTGGGTGCGGAACCGCTGTGCCACGACGCCGGGCACGCCCGCGCGGTCGCCGACCTCACCGTCTACATCCGGCAGCACCACGCGGAGCGCGACCTGGCCCGACTCGGCGCGCTGCTCGCCGCCGCACCGCCGGAACCCGAGCGAGTCGGGACCGAGCGAACCGGACCCGAGCGAACCGAGACCGGGGGGACCGAGACCGGGGGAACCGGGACGGAACGAACGAAGGCGGCCACCCGATGACGACCGAGCCCATGACCGAGCCCACCACTGCGCCCATCGCCGAGCACATCACCGACGCGGCACCGGAGCACGAGAACGCGATCCAGGCGCCCGGCACGCCCGAGCCCGCGTGGGCCCAGTGGCGCGGACTGGACCGCCTGCCCCGGGTCACCCCCCGGGTGGTCGGCGGACTCGTGGTGGTCGCGGCCCATCCCGACGACGAGATCCTGGGCGCGGGCGGGCTGCTGGCGAGCGTTCTGGACGCCGGCGAGCGGGTCCGGGTCGTCGTGCTCACCGACGGCGACGCCTCGCATCCGAACGGCCCGATCCCGCCGGCCGACCTGGTGGCCCGCCGGATCGAGGAGAGCAGGCGGGCCCTCGCCGTGTTGTCGCCGGGTGGGCCGGTCGCCGAGATCGTGCGCCTGGGTCTGCCCGACACCGCCGTCGCCGCACACGAGGCGGCCACGATCCCGGCCCTGGCCGAGTTGCTGGCCGGGTACGCACTGTGTGCCGCGCCGTGGTCCGGAGACCTGCACGCCGACCACGAGGCGGCCGGTCGGATCGCGGCCGGAGCGTGCGCGGCGGCCGGCGTCCGGCTGGTCGAGTATCCCGTGTGGATGTGGCACTGGGCCGAGCCCGCCGACCCGCGGGTGCCGTGGGAGCGGGCGGTCCGCATCGACCTGAACCCCGAACGGGTCCGCCGCAAGCAACGCGCGATCGGGTGTTTCGAGACGCAGATCGCACCGCTGCTTCCGGGGCTGGACGACCGGGTGATCCTGCCGCCGGAGGAACTCGCCCACTTCGAAAGGTCCTTCGAGGTGTTGTTCCGGTGAGCCGCATACCGCCCCCGCAGCACCGGTTCGAGGACCTGTACGCGCACTCCCCGGACCCCTGGCAGTTGGCCGAACGCGCCTACGACCGGCGCAAGTACGCGCTCACGCTGGCCGCCCTGCCCCGGGAGCGCTACCGCAGCGCATTCGAACCGGCCTGCTCGGTGGGGGTGTTGACCGCCGCGCTGGCCCCGCGTTGCGACCGGCTGCTGGCCTGCGACCTGGCGTCGGTCGCGGTGGAGCAGGCGCGGGCGCGAACCAGGGGCCTGCCCGGCGTCAGCGTCGAGCGGCGGACCCTGCCGCAGCAGTGGCCGACCCCCGCCGACGCACCGGACGCGGTCCCCTTCGACCTCGTCGTGCTCTCCGAGTTCCTCTACTACTTCGACCCGGCCGGCGTCGCGGACGTGCTGCACCGGGCCCGAGCCACGCTCGCGCCCGGCGGCACGCTGGTCGCGGTGCACTGGCGACCGCCCGCCGAGGAGCACGTACTGCCCGCCGAACGGGTACACGCCGCCGTGTGCGCGCTGCCCGGCCTGGTCCGGGTCGTCGAACACCGCGAGCCCGACTTCCTGTTGGACGTGCTCGTCCGGGCGGACGCGCCCGCTGCGGAGGTGTCGCCCGCGGCCCGTGAGGGGCTGCGTTGAGCCCCCGTCGGGCGGGCCGACCGGTGCGTGCGGTGGCGGTGGTCGTACCGGCGCGCGACGAGGAGGCCGAACTGCCGGGCTGTCTGGCCGCGTTGGACGTGGCCCGGGCACGCCTGGCCGCCCGGGGGGTGGCCACGACCGTCGTGGTCACCGCCGATCGTTGTCGCGACCGCACCACCGAGATCGCGCAGGCCTTCGGCGCCCGGGTGGTCGAATCACGCGCGGGCGCCGCGGGTGCGGCCCGAGCGGCGGGATTCGCCGCCGTGTTGGCGGAGGATCGCGGCGACCCCGAGGACCTGTGGCTGGTGAGCACCGACGCGGACAGCCGGGTGCCGCCGAACTGGCTGACCCGACAGGTCTCCTGGGCCGCCCGGGGCTGGGACGCGGTGGCCGGGACCGTTTCGGTGATCGACTGGAGCGGCCATCCACCGGGCAGCGCCGCCGCGTTCGCGACTCGGTACGACTCCTGGAGCGGTCGCTCGCCGCACGTGCACGGCGCCAACCTCGGCTGTTCCGCCGGCGCGTACCTGGAGGTCGGCGGCTTCGCCCCGCTGGCGGTGGGCGAGGACCGGGCCCTGGTGGAAGCCCTGGAGGCGGCCGGCCGCCGGGTCTTGCGCACCGCGGCGTTGCGGGTGCTGACGTCGTCCCGCCTGGACTACCGGGCGCCCGCGGGCTTCGGCCACGACCTGCGCCGACAGGCCGACGCCATCGGCGGCTGACCGCCCGGCACCCCACGCGCGAGCACCGCGGCCCGGCCCTACCCGCCTGCCCGCGCGATCGCCTCGCCCGCGCCGAGGCCGCACCGGAGCGAGTCCGCGCGGATCGAGACGTAGGTGAACCCGTTCGCCCGGTGGCCGTCTCGGCGCGCCCTCGGTGGGCTCAACGGTCCTGTGCGGGGGAGCCGTGGCGGGTGACCGGGCGGCGGCGGATGGTGCGGGTGAGCGCGAGACGGTCGGTGCGCAGGGCGGCGCGGGCGGCATTCGCGCCGCAGGCCCCGTGCACACCGCCGCCGGGGTGAGCGGAGGCGGAGGCCAGGTACAGCCGGCGGACCGGCGTCTCCGAACGGCCGAGGCCGGGGACGGGGCGGAAGATCAACTGCTGGTGAAGCGCGGCGGTTCCGCCGTTGAGGGCGCCGCCGACCAGGTTCTCGTTCGCCGCCTCCAGAGCGAGCGGGGACAGGATCCGGCGCGCGGTGATCCGTGCGCGAAACCCCGGGGCGAAGGATTCGACGCGTGCTTCGACCCGGTCCGCGTAGGCCTCCGCCTCGGCGGAGTCCCAGCGTCCGGTGAGGCTGCCGCCTAGATCCTCGGTGACGTGCCGGGGCACGTGCGTGTACGCCCATGCGGATTCCGTCCCGGCGGGGGAACGCGTGGGGTCAGTCGTGGTCATCTGCCCCAGGAGCAGGAACGCGTGGGCGGGCAGTCTGCCCGAGCCGACCTGCACGGCGTAGTCGGAGAGTTCGGTGAGATCGGCGGCGACATGCACGGTCCCGGCGCCGGCCGCCTCGGGCGCGGTCCACGGGATCGGCCCGTTCAGGGCCCAGTCGACCTTGAACGTCCCCAGGTCCCAGGCGAATCGGCGCAGGTCCTCGCGCAACCGGGTCGGCAGGTCGTCCCAGGAGACGAGGCCGCCGTACAGCGTCGGCGCGGGCACGTCGGCCAGTACCGCTCTGCGGGCCCGCACCGCCTCGCCGTCCGCGGTGCGTACGCCCAGGGCCGTACCGCCCCGTACGACGACCGACGTCACCCGCGAGCCGCAGCGCACGATGCCGCCCTTGGAGGTGAGACGTAGGACGAGCGCGTCGGTCAGCGCGCCGGCGCCACCCATCGGGGCGGGCCAGCCATACTGTTGGCCGAGCATGGCCAGGAGCCAGCCGAATGCCGCGCTCGGCACCGCGTCCGGCAACAGATCCGCGTGCAGGGCGCAACCGGCCAACAACATCGTGGCGCCGACGTCGGAGAACTCCTCCTCGCCCAACCTGCGCACGGGCAGCGCCATCATCCGCGCGAAGCGCAGCGCATCAGCCCTGCCCAGTCGCATGGCGAGGGCGGCGCCCGATCGAATCGGCGGGAAGGGAGAGAGGAGCGAGTTCACCACATGCGGGTCCAACCGGTCCCACAGCGCCGACAACCGGCGCCACCCGCTCGCGTCGTCGGCGCCGAAATCCGCCGCCAGCCCCGCGGCCGTGGCATCGACGCCGTGACGCAGCGTGGCACACCGGCCGTCCGGGAGCGGGTGGGCGAGCACCGAGGGGGCACGGGACCACCGGAGTCCGAACTCGTGCAGGTTCAGTGCCGCGATCGCCGGCGAGGCCGCGGCGAGCGGATGGAAGGAGCTGAACAGGTCGTTCACGAAGTCCGGATGCACCCCGCGGTCGCTGCGCACCGCGCCGCCGGGCACCTCCCGGGCCTCCAGTACCTCGACCCGCCATCCCTGGTCCGCGAGGATGTTGGCGGCCACGAGTCCGTTCGGACCGGCCCCGACGACCACGGCGTCAGCGTCGTCGGTCATCGGTCTCCTTCGAGTCCGCGGCCGGTGTCGAGCGTCGGCTCCCGCGCTTCGGATTCCCCGGCCTCCTCTCCCGGGGACTCCTCGGCGACCCGGGCGAGGTTGTGCAGCATCCTTCGGTTGCGCAGGTGCAGAAGGAGCTCGCCCGGCGGCCCGTGGAGACGGGCGGCCGGCCCGCGCAGCGGATGTTCGTCCACCAGGACCAGGGTGTCGGTGTCCCACGGGAGCAGTTCGATGCCGATGCGAGCCGTCCCCAGCGGCGATGCCACGGCCTCCAGTTCAAGGCGGCTGCCCGGGACACAGAGCCGAACGACGCACTCGTCCCGGAACGTGATCGGCCCGAAACCGATCGTGTACTCCAGGCGGGCCCCCTGGCGGGGCCATGCCTTGTCGGCTCGCTCGATGCTTCGGGTGCCCACGACCCACTCGGCGTAGCGTTTGGCATCCGCGAGTACGTCCCACACCCGTGCGGGATCCGCGTTGATCAATTGTTGTCGTCGCGCCATGCGCGGCGACTACCCGGTCCCGGCCACCCATACCCGGAACGCGGACCCGTTCGTGGTCCGCGGACCCGCCTCCGCCCTCCGGGGGGCGGAGGCGGGGCGGGCGGGTCAGTGGCGGCCGTGGGCGCTGTCCGATGCGCCGCCGAAGAGTCGGGCGACGGCCCGGAAGGGGAGGGTCACCACCGTGGCGATGGCACCGCCCACGGACCGCAGGACATCCGCTATGGCCTTGAACATCGGTGGTACCTCCGACCTGTCTGCCGGCGGACATCCGGCGACCGCCGGGCACTGCCCCGTACGGTGCGTCTGCCCGATGGAGGATCGAGAAAACCGGCCCGATTCCGCGGCTGGAGCGCACGCACATCCCTCGGTCACATGCGGGTGGTTCGGGTGGGTGCCGACCGGTGTCGACGGGAACTGCGCAGGGTGCGAGAGCGTCGTGGGCCGGTGTTGCGGGCAGTCCGGGGCCGGCTCTGTTACTTTCGGATGCTGCCCGACCGGCAGCAGCCGAGCGATGTCGTGTTCGACAGCCGGCAATCGGGCCCGAATCAGACAGGACGCCGGTGAAGCCCCTTCCCAACGATGTGGCCACGGCGGGCGGGCTGCTCCGGGCCACTCGTCATGCCGTCATAGAGGATCTCCCGAGGCTGATCGCCGCGCACGCCCGACCATTGGGGCTGTTGCGTCCGCTGATCTACCTCGTGGACGTGCAGCAGCAACTGCTGCGCCTGCTTCCCGGCCGCGGCACGGACGAGACGGTGACGGACCAGGACCCCGATGCGCCCGAGGCGGAACTGCGGGTGGACGCCACCCTGGCCGGCCGGGCCTTTCAGAGCGCCGAGCCCGTGGAGGCCCCGGCGGGCGCGGAGCAGGGTGCGCCCGGGGAGACGCGGACGAGGCGGCTGTGGCTTCCGTTGACGGACGGGGCCGAACGCCTGGGCGTGCTGGGTCTGGAGACGGACGAGATCGACGACGCCGTCCTGGAGCGGGCGCTCGACCTCGCTTTCCTGGTGGGTCTGCTCCTGGTGAGCAAGCGCGCGTACAGCGACTCCTACGAGCGCCTGGTACGCACCCGCCCGATGGGGCTCGCCGCCGAGATGCAGTGGACCCTGATGCCGCCCGGCTCCTTCGCCGGCGAACAGGCCACCGTCAGCGCGGCCTTGGAGCCCGCGTACGAGATGGGCGGCGACGCGTACGAGTACGCGGTCGACGGCGACACCGCGCACCTGGCCGTCTTCGACGCGATGGGCCACGACACCTCCGCCGGCCTCACCGTCGCCCTCGCCCTGGCCGGCTGCCGCAGCAGTCGCCGCCACGGGGTGGGCCTGGTGGAGACGAGCGAGGCGATCGAGGCCGCCCTCCTGGAACAGTTCGGCCGCAGTCGCTACGCCACCGCGATCATCGGCCGGCTCGACCTGCTGAGCGGCATGTTGACCTGGGTCAACCGCGGCCACCATCCGCCGGTCCTGGTCCGCAACGGCCAGTGGGTCGCCACTCTGCAACGCCCGCCGGCGCACCCGATGGGCACGGCCATGGGCCTGCCCGTCGAGCTGTACGAGGAGCAGCTGGAACCCGGCGACTGGCTCCTGCTCTACACCGACGGCGTCACCGAGGCCCGCAACCCGGAAGGCGAGGTCTTCGGACTGGACCGCTTCGTGGACTTCGTGATCCGGCACATAGCCGATGGCCTCCCCGCGCCCGAGACCCTGCGCCGACTGATCCGGGCGATCCGCGAATACCACCGCGACCGGCTTCAGGACGACGCCACCATCCTGCTCCTGCAATGGCACGGCGCCGTCCGCCCGGGGTTCGGCTGACCGGACCGAGTGGGGCCGCCTGCTCAGGCCGCGGGTCGGGCCGTGGCCAGGAGGTGCACGAGCATCAGGCCCGACCCCCGTCGGCGCGTGCGCCCCACCAGGGTGGACACGACGGCGCGCGCGGTCGAACCGATTGCGCCGGCCCGTCGCCACACGTCCGCCACCGGTAGGCCCGCTCGGGCCCGACGACGGGTCGTGGGCGGGCCCTCGGGCCACCGCGACACGAGCGACGCCCGGATCAAGGAGGTCCTCGCTCGGGCGCTCGACCGCCTCGGGCGGTGCGAAGCGGCGGCGGTGGGGGCGTCGATATCGGCCCAGACGGTCTTTCCGCCCCGGTGGGTTCGGACGCCCCAGTCGGTGGTGATCGTGTCGAGGATGTGCAGCCCGAAACCGCCCTCGTGTTCGGGGCCGGTGTCGCGCCGGGTCGGCATCCGGGGATCGGTGTCGGTGACGGACAGCCGCGCCCCGCGCCGGGTCCGACGCAGGGCCAGGGCCACCTCCCCGTCGGTGTACAGCTGCGCGTTGGTCAACAGTTCGGACAGGACCAGGACGGCCGGCGCGACCCGGTCCTCGTCCCAGCCCCAGTCGGCGAGCGTGGTCCGCACCGCCTTCCGGGCCCGCCCGGAAGCACCGGTCCGTCGTGGCACGCGCCACCGGACGAGGGAACGACGAAGTCGAAACATGACCCTCCTCAAGGGACACGAGGGCGGACGGCGGACGGTACTTCGGCTCGACATCGGCGCGCGGACCGCCAGGAAACGGAGTCCTCGACCGGGTTCTCGTCCGGACGGCCCACGAGTGCGATCCGAGCCGGCGAGCAGCCACGACTCCTCCGCGCGGTCGTGACGAGCCCGCTGGTGCGGCCCCGGCAATCCTGTCGCAGCCGGCACCGTCGTGCCCGCACACCTGCCCGCCGACGGGCGCCTCAAGCGTCACCCATTCGACTGTTCCGCACCCGTCGGTCAGGGCGGTGCGGCGGCCGGCCCGGTTCACCCGGTCGGGCGCGTGCGCGGCGTCGTCGCCGGGGCAGGGATGGGGCGCGCGTGGTTCCTCCCCCGATGGGGGCTCCGGGGGACTGCGTGTGCTGGGCGTCTCCTCCCAACCGAGGGGGAGGAGGCGCCCGCGCGCTCGGGTGCCGGGCGTCGGATCCCCGGGTTCGTGGTGGTTGCCGACGACCCGGACGGCCCGGTCGAGGCGCGGCTGTGGCGGCCGGGCGGCGGGCGGGCGGGCGGGGCGCTACGGCATGGACGATGGTGGGCCGGCGACGGCGGCGTGGACTCCGGGCGGACCGTCGCCGCCCGGCTGCGCCCCTCGCGGATGGGGAGCCGGACCGCGGGCTTCGTCGTCGAGCGTGTCCTGTATCAGCACGTCCGCGTCGTCGGAGCCGGTGTCGTCGTCGGTGCCCGACCGTTCCGAACGCCGCGCCGGATCCGCGCTCGCACGTCTTTTGGGGGGTGGAACGGCGGGAGCGAAGTTGGCGAAGGGTTCGGCGGCGGCGATCAGGTCGGCCAGGGCCGGTGAGGTCGCGGCGTCGGGATGGGCGGCGAGTGCCCGGCGGGCGGCTGTGACCGCAGCGCGCAGTTCCTCGTGTCGGGTGGTGGGCATCGGTGGGTCCTTCTCCGGGTCGGTGTCGGTCCGGGGCCGTGCCCGACCGCGGGGTGTTCGAGTCCTACCCTCCCACCGGTTTGCGGAAGCAGGGGCCGGATCGGGTCCGCCCCGGGGCCCGATCCGCTGTTCTGCGCGATTCGGAGGCGATCGAGTCGGGGCCGAGTCGGAGCCGGAACCGCCGTGTGGCGGAGCGCGGTTGGGTGGTGCCGGTCGTCCCGTGGCAGCGGGGAGCGGTCGTCGGTGCGTTCGGGCGAACGATCCTCGCGTTTCGCGGCATGTCGCGTCACCGGGTGCCACCGAGGGACGCCGGTAGGGTGCGGAGCATGATCAACTCATCTGCGGGTCTGTCCGATGCCGAAGTTGCGATAGCCGCGGCGAGTGCCGGCGCGGACGTGGTGCGTGACCTGTACGGGCGGCGACTGGCCCGGATCGACAAGGGCGGAGGGGACTTCGCCACCGCCGCCGATGTCGAGGCGGAGAAGACGATTCTCGGCGTGATCGGCGCGGCGCGACCCGAGGACGCGGTGCTCGGTGAGGAGGGCGGGCAACGGGGCACAGCCGAGGCCGCGCGCCGGTGGCTGGTGGACCCCCTGTGCGGGACGTTGAACTACGCCGTCGGCACCATGGTGGTCGCCGTCAACGTGGCGCTGCGCGAGGGCGCGGCCGCGGTGGCCGACCCGTTCGGCGGCGAGATCTTCCACACCGACGGCGCGAGCGCGTGGGTGCGACGCGAGGGCGCGGACACGCAGTTGGTGCCCTCGTCAGCCTCGCGGTTGGTGGATGTCAACCTGGATCCGCCGTTCCCGAACGCGCCGGGCTTTCGAGCCGTGGACCTGGTGGCCCATCCCGGGTTCGTCGAGCGGTTCCGGCCGCGGGTGGTGTCCTCGACGCTGGCGGTGGCCTGGGTCGCGGCCGGCAAGCGCGCCGCGTACGTCACCGACGGCGGCGACCTGTCGGGGAGTGTGCACTTCGCCGCCGGGATCGCGGTGTGCCGGGCGGCCGGTTGTGTGGTCACCGGGATCGACGGCGCCCCGATCGGCGAGGCGGGTCGCGGGCTGGTCGTGGCCGCCGACGCGGAAACCCACGGGCTGCTGATGTCGATGATCCACCGCCGAGGCTGAACGCGGTACGCCCGCCCGTCGGTGGGCGGGCGTCGGGCACGGGCGGCGTCGTGGTGGTAGGCCGCCCGACCGTCGTGCCGGGTACGGCCGGGTTGCGGGCCGCTCGCGCGGGCCGATCTCGTCGAACTCCGACCCGCGCGGGTGTGCCGGCCACCGCTGCGATCGACCGGGGCTTGCCGACATGTCGTCCGCGACGAGCCCGCTCAGTCGACGACCGGATGTCGGCCGGTGTCCGAGCCTGCGTCGAGATCGCCCAGCAGTCGGCCCGCCTCGGCGAGCAGGGAACCCGTCAGTGCGGTGGTCAGCGGGCCCGACCGCGCCGCCTCGGGCAGGCGCTCGGTCAGGACGGTGTGGATCTCGACGGCTCGGGACACCTCGCGTCCGGCACGGCGCAGTCGGGTGTCCGGTGAGCCTGCCGCGTCCGGTGGCACCGACGTTCCGGTCGCGGCCACGGCCCCGCCGTACTCGCGCACCGCGCGGGCCAGGGCATCCAGGAAGTCGGCATAGGGCGCCAACGTCCTTCCGTCCGGCGTCAGGTCCATGCCGTCCTCCCGCGCGGTGTCGCGAATCGTCCTGGTGATCGCGATCGTGCGGGCGACCAGGTTCTCCAGCGTGGGCAGGAAGCCGTGCTCGATCTCAGGCACCGGGCCGTGGCGGTGCCTGCGCGGATTCATCCGCACGCTTTCGCGCGCGTGTTCGGTGGCCGCCCGCAGATCCTCCCAACGGCGGGAGACCCGCAGTGCCCGGCGATACCGCTCGTCCGCTGCCGCCGCGTTCCACTCCACGCGCAGTCCGGCGGCCGATGCGGCCAGGATCTCGGCGATCTCGTCCGCGACGTCGAGTGCGGCACGACGGCTGTCCCGCAGGTGCACCGGTGGCCACACCAGGAAGTTCACCGCGAGCCCGATCGTCGCGCCGAGCAGCGCCTCGCCGAGCCGGTGGCCGATCGTGGCGCCGGTGACCGGGCCGTAGGAGAGCACGAACAGCGCGCTGGTCGAGCTGTACATGCCCTGATCGCCGAACCGCCGCCAGTTGCCCAGCAACATCGTGATCGGCAACACCGCCGCCATCGCCCCGATGGTGCTGCCGCATGCCGCCCAACCGACGGCGGCGATCAGCGTTCCGAACGCCATCGACACCAAAACCTGGAGGGCCTGGGCCACCGACCGGTACACCGTGGCCTGCACGAGCACGATCGCCACCCAGGGCGCCATGATGGCCATCGGGGCCCGCAGCCACCACCCGGCCACGGCCCAACTCAGCACCGCCGCGAACGCGGCCTTGGCCGACTGCCGGACCAGATCCCGCTCGCGCCCCGGCCCCCGCCAGGCTCGGGCGGTCGACCGCCCGAGCCCGCGAAGCTCGGCCCCGACCATTGCGGGCACACCGGATGTGCGTCGACCCCAAGAAACACCGGACATGATCCGAGCCTGTCCCGCGGCCGCGAGTTGACACCCGTGCCATCCGGTGCAGCGCACCGCCCTCCCCGAAGGATGCCTGCGGCGTTGCGCGTGTGTGCGCCGGCACACGCCGTTGATCGGCCGGTGGGGCGGGGCCGCGGCTGCGATCATGCGCAAGCGCTGCGGGCCTACTCGTCACCCGCGGCGCGATTGCCTGCGACGGGTGACGGGTACGGTCGGCGGTCGGTCTCAGCCGCGGGTCCACACCTGATTTGTGCCGTAGTGGCAGGGGTGGAGGCGGATCGCCGCGCCGTCGCGGGTGTTGAAGTCCCACAGGTCGACACACATGTTGGACGCCTTCGCGTAGATGTTGTTGCCGCGGAGGGCGAACTGCTGGGCGGGGTTTCCGCTGCAGTAGGCGAGTTGCACGACCGTGCCCTTGGCGGTGGAGCCCCACGCCGCGTCCATGCACAGGCCCTTGGTCCGGATCGTGCCGTCGGATCTGATGTCCCACTTCTGGTTCACGTCGCCGTTGCACGACCACTGGATCAGCGGTGTGCCGTCGGAACCCGCGGACCCGCTCAGGCACTTGCCGGTGTATCCGTTCCGCAGGGGGTTGCCCGGGACGTTCGGCCGCGGCGGCTGAGCGGGCGGGGGTGCCGCGATCCTGGGCTGCTGCGCCGGGGTGGTCTCGACCGGCCCACGGGGGACGGACCGGGGCACCTGCGGTTTCGTCGCGGGCGGCCCGGCCGCAGGGGGCCGCTCCGCGCTCGGCGCCTCGGGGCCGGCTGCGGCGGGTGCCTCGGGAGTGCCCGCGGGTGGCGCCCCGGCGCCCGTCGGCGACGCGGCGGACTCGCCGGGCAAGCCGGGGGATCCCGGTGCTCCGGGTGCTCCGGGTGATCCGGGTGTTCCCGGAGCCCCGGACGATCCGGGAGCCCCGGGCGGCCCCGGCGAGCCGACCGTCCCGGATCCGCCGGACTTCGCGTTCCCGGGCGCCCCCGCGGCGGCGACCACCCGGTCGCCGTCCGCCGGGTCGCCGCTCGCCCCGCTCGGGGTCAGGGCCACGGCCAGCGTCGTGACGGCGGCGATGCCCGCGGCCGAGCCGAGGGACACCCACACCCGACGCCCCGGCAGGAGACCGCGACGGGGACGGGCCGGACGGCGGGCGTACGCCTGCGCCAACGACGGCGCGGACGAACCGACGTGCGGGCCGGCTTCGTTGGGTTCGGACACGAGCTCTCCTCCATGGGCACGACAGATGACAAAGGGGGTGTGCACGGTCAGGACGAGCCCGCCGGCCGCGGCAGGTCCATCTCGTCGAGGACGACCAACTGGCGCTCGTCGGGTGCGTCGATCTCGGCCATTCGCATCGCCTGACGTTCGGTCATCTGCTGGAACACCTGGCGCGCCGTGCGGCCGTTGCCGAACTGCGCGCCACGCGGCATCGCGACGAACAACTCGCCGAGCGCCTTGCGCGCGGGGACGCTGAGTTCGTAGCGGTGCCGACCCGCATGGTGCTCGACGATGCGCACCAGGTCGTCGGCCGAGTAGTCGTCGAACAGCAGGCTGCGGGTGAACCGTGAGGACAGACCCGGGTTCGAGGCGATGAACCGCTCCATCTCGCCGGGATACCCGGCCACGATCACGACGACCTCGTCACGGTGGTCCTCCATGAGTTTGACGAGCGTGGCGACGGCCTCGCCGCCGAAGTCGTTCGCCACGCCGGCGGGCACGAGCGCGTACGCCTCGTCGATGAACAGCACACCGCCGCGGGCGCGATTGAACGACTCGGTCGTCTTGGGGCCGGTGTGCCCGACGTACTCGCCGACCAGGGAGCTGCGGTCGACCTCGACCAGATGGCCGCGCTCCAGGAGTCCGAGCGCCTTCAGCAACCGTCCGTACAGGCGCGCGATGGTCGTCTTGCCGGTGCCCGGGTTGCCCGCGAAGACCAGGTGACGACTCAGCGGCGGTGCGGGCAGTCCGGCCTCCTGACGCCGACGCACCGTCTGCATGAGCTTGACCATGCCTCCGACATCGCGCTTCACGCCGTCCAGTCCCACCAGTTCGGCGAGTTCGGCGAGCAGGTCGTCCAGCGTCTCGGACGGCGGCGGAGCCTCGCCCAGTTCGGCCAGATCGACCGACGCGGGCACGGCGGGAAGCGGTGCGCCACCCGCCGCGGCGACGCCCGCCCCGGCCGGGGCGGCGGGCTCGTGCGGCGCCCGGCTGGACCCCTGCGACAGCGAGGCCAGCGACGGCGCGGCCACCCGGACGGACACGCACTCCTCGAACACCGGCCGCGCGCCCTCGGCGAAGCCGACGTCCTGCGCGCAGTCGAAGACCCGGCAACCGACGAACCGCGGTTCGGCGTCCCGGCCGATGTGCAGGGCGGGGTACGCGCACCCCGACAGATCGCTGTGTTCGATCACCCCACGTGCACCCTCGCCGAACAGGATGCCGTTCTTCCCGGTCCCGTCCACCCGGATGCCGCGCACCGTCGGTTCGGCACCCCGTCCCACCACCAGCCCGCTGCCGCCGACGGCGAAGACGCCGCCGCCGTCCATGCGCAGCCGGGCACCGGAATCGACGCTGACACCCGCGCTGCCCGTCTCGGCGATCCGGGTCGCGGACAGCGTGGCGATCGCGTCGGACCCGACCTCGACACCGGTCCTGCGCTGCCCGCTCACCACGCATTCGCGCAGTTCCGATTCCGCGGACGAGCGCAGCCGAACCCCCGTCTCGCCGCCCTCGACCCGGGTGGCGCGCATCGCGACCCGCGCCTCGTCGACCACATGCACCCCGCACATGGTCGCCCCGGCGACCGTGGTGTCCACGATCTCCGCGTACGCGGACCCCACGACCGCGAAGCCGTGCTCGTCGCTGCCGTCGAGCCGGCAATCACCGAACCGGGCCCGCGCGTTCTCGCCGAGGTGCACCGCGGTGAATCCGGTGCCCGCCACCAGCGACGCGGTGACCGTCACCTCGGCCTCGCCGAGCGCGACGATGCCGTTGGCGGCAGGAGCGACGATCCGGCAGCCGTGCGCGAGGAGTTGCGCCGCGCCGGCGACGGCGACCGCGCTGCCGCCGGCGTCGGTGATCCGGCAGTCGGTCAGGTGCACGCGCGCCTCGTGTTCGGCCTGGACGCCGCTGCGTCCGACCTTGCGCAGCCGGCAGTCGTCGAGATGGACCTCGCCGCGTTCCTCGACCAGCACGCCGTTGCGTCCGGCGCCGTCGAGTGTGGTGTCCCGGGCCAGCAGCCGCGCGTCCGCGCACACCCGCAACGCGGAGCCCGAGGTCTCGCGTACCCGCAACCGGTCGGCGACCAGCACCGCGTGGCCGGTCAGCAACACGCCGACGCCGTCGATCGTTTCCACGACCGTGTCCTCGGCGCGGGCCCGGGCGTCGCCGTCCAGGACCAGCGCGGCATGCCGCGCGCCGCGCAACCGGGTCCGGGAGAGCAGCAGGACACCGCCGCAGGTCGGGTCGGCGAGGTCGACGTCGAGCGGGTCGGCGAGCGTGAGCAGGGCGTTGCGCGCGTTGCCGCTCGCCTTCGCCGAGCCGGCTACGTCCACCCGGCCCCGCTCCAGTTCGCACGCGTCCAGCGTCAGGCCGGCCGCGTCCTCCACCCGCACGACCGGCTCCGCCGGGTCCGCGCCGCGCAGGACGAGCCCGCGGAGCAGACAGCCGGGGGCGGCGACGGTCAGGGCGGCTCCGGCCCGCGCGCGGATCACCACCGTCCCGGCTCCGTTCTCCGGCCGCAGGACCACGCGCCGCTCCAGGCGCAGGCTCTCCTCGTACTCGCCGGGAGCGATCAGGATCTCGGCGCCCGCGGGCGCGGCGGCGAGCGCGGACCCGATGTCGCGGTGGGTCCCGCGGCCCCTGGGGCCGACGCGGATCTCCGGTGTGCTCATCCGCCACCTGTTCCTGTTCCGGGCAGCAGGTTGTCGCCCGAGTGCACGTCGGGCCGGTCGCCGATCCAACGGATGGTCGCGGGACCGAGCACCGTGAGCGAGAAGAGCTTGTCCACGAGCTTGCCGATCGCCCCGATGACGAAGATGTCCATGGGACCTTGCCGGTGGATCCACCGGCTGCCGATCGTGTGCTGCACCAGGGTGCGGAGCGCGCCGACCGAGACGGTGTCGAGGAGGCCGCCGACGACCGACGCGAGGCCGGACAGCACGGCATCTTGGCCGGTGAGCTTGATGATCGCGCCGTCCGCACCGCGAACCCCGAAGAGTGCGGCCTGCGATGCGCCGCTGACGAATCCGCCCACCGCGCCGGTGCCGAGCCCGAGGGCGAACTCGTACGTGCCGCCGCGCCAGCGCACCGGGCGCTCGTTGGCACCGAATTCGGTGTTCCAACTGTCGTCGTTGGGACGCCAGCTGCCCGACATTCCGTAGTCGATGTTCGACCAATACACCTTCCAGCCACCGCGGTTGGCGGACATGTGCGCCGCCGCGACGGTGCCCTTGGTCATCGAGCTGAGCGCGGCGCCGAACGCGGCGCGCCCGACGTCCACGGCGCTCAAACCGCTGCCGGACATGACCCGGACGATCGACAACACGACGAGGTTCACGGTGAAGTCGAGCAGGAACTCGTGCGTCATGTCGATGCCGATGGACTGGATCGCCCGGAGCGCGAACGGTGCCGGGACCGCCTCGCCGTCCACGGACGGACCGAAGTTCCAGCGGTTCGCCTCGCGGAACGTGCGGTTCAGGCCGCGGTATTCGTTGAACCAGCCGGTGAAGTGCGTTTCGCGTCCGACGATGGTGCCCACGCCGTGGGCGTCGAATTCGGTGATGTACCCCGGGATCGAGCGGTCGTTGACGAGCGTGACGCCGTCGGTGTCGTAGCGCCGGCCGTGCTTGTTGAAGGCGTTCGTCTCCAGGAACGTGCCGTCCGAGAGCCGGACCTTGACCTGCGCGAGGATGCCGTGGTCGGACTCCTGCCAGATGTGCCGGTCGAACTCGGTGGTGGGGGTGGGGGTGTAGTCGCGAACCCGGAACGGGGAGTCGGTGAAGTAGTCGCGCACCATGTTGGTCGTCTTGGGGGCCGGAATCTCCTGGACGACCCGGTCGTCGAGACCGGTGATCCGGTCGGACCACCGGGCCCCCCGCTCCCAGCCGGGCAGCGCGTTGCCGTCCGCGTCGAACCAGTGCCGGATCCGGTCGTTGACGCCGGTGCCGAAGGTCAGCACGTTGTTGTTCGCGTCCATCTTGTTCCAGTGCCACACCTCGTTGCCCCGCGCGTCCACGCCGCGCCACGCGTCGACGGTCAGGCCCTCGCCGAGCAGTCGGTGGTCGCGGATGAGACGGCCGTCCGCGTCGAAGTCCTGGAACGACTCGCGGTCCCACTGCCAGGCCGAGATCTGCCGCTCGAACGAGGTGATCCGCACGCCGCCGATCTCCGGGTGGGCCGCGTCGTGCCACCGGAACACGCGCGTGTTGGCCCCGATGGTGCCGACTATGTCGAGACGGCCCGCCCCGTTGGGATCGGGGAAGGAGTCCGAGCGGCCGAGGACGACGCCGTGGTGGTCGTACATGGTCCAGTTGCCGGTGCCGGCGTCGATGGTGGTGCGGGTGTTCGGCCCGGCGCCCCCGGCGCCGTCGTTCGGCCTGGGCCGGTAGTCGATGAACGTGCCGTCGGCGAAGCCGGTCCGCACCACCGTCCAGTCCTTGGCGCCGGGGGTGTACCAGTCGCCGTCCTCCAGGTCGGTGGTGACCCGGTCCTGCCAGGTGATCTGCTTCTCGCCCGCGCCCGGGGTGGGCACGAAGTCGGTCGGCACGTGCGTGCGATGCCCTCGGAGGCCGCCGACGCCCTCGGACCACGGGAGGTAGCCGGGCCGGTGCGGCACCGGCGTTCCCACGTTCGGGCCGGCGTGTACGGCGGGCAGTTGTACGTTGCCCACGGTGAGGGTGTCGCCGTTCGGCAGCGTGCGGGTCTCGCGGACGATGTCGCCGTTGCTCGCGACGTCGATCACCGTCTTGTTGTTGGTGGTGAACTGCACGCCGCGGCTGCCGCCCGCTCCGCCGCCCGCCGGCTCCTGGGTCCACGTCGCCACCCGCAGGCGGTTGTCCTTGGCCAGCCACGGGTGGCGGGTCAGGTCGGTCGCGCGGATCTCGGCGCTGAACAGGTTGCGGAAGAACACCGGCGGCCGCTGCTCGGCGAAACGGACGACCTGGAGGAAGTCGCCGTTGTGCAGCGTCTTTCCGAAGCCGTTGACGTTGCCGTCCGGGTGTCGGGAGACGAAGTCGCGCTTGGGGACGCCGTCGGGCCCCAGCTCGATCTGGTGGAAGCGGCGGACGTCGTGCAGACCGAACTGGAAGCGGCCGAACTTCTCCTGGACGGTGATGGGTTCGCCGGTGATCGGGTGGTTCGTCCGGTCCGTCCAGCCCCGTCCGGGGCCCCAGTGCCGGGTGCCCGACGCGATCGGTCGGAAGTCGGCGTCGAACCGCACCCACGTGGTGTCGGCGAAGCCCTGGGTGGCCGGCACGTTGTCCAGCTTGGCCAGGACGTGTCCGCCGTCCGCGCTCATCTGGAAGTGCCGTACGCGGACGTCGAAGCCGAACACGCTCTTGACGTCGAACCAACTGCGGGTGCTCTCGCCCCAGTGCCGGGTGCCGTGCTGGATCAGGTCGCCGTTCGGGCCGAACTCCGCCCACGTACCGCGCTGATTGAACAGGCCGAAGTTGCCCTGGGTGGCGGGGGTGTGGTGCGCGTCGAGCATGTTGCCGTCGGGCAGCGGCCTGCGCTCGAACACGGTGACCTTGAGGTGGCTGACCAGATGGACCCGGCCCACCTCCGCGCCCTGCACGTCGACCGTGCCGCCCTCGAACCACGTGCGTGTCGCCGGTCCGGGCACCGGTACGCCGCGGGCGTCCGTCTTGACCAGCGACCAGGTGGGATCGCCGCCCGCCGGGTAGGTGATCTCGAAGTGCCGGTTCGGATCGATCGCCCCCCGGCCACCGACGATGTCGACCCGCTGGAACTCCAGCCGCCCGCCCGCGTCGAAACGCCGGAACTCGTTCGTGTGCACGCCGATGCCGTCCACCCGGTATCCGCCGCCCGGCTGCGGGGTCGCCCGCAGGTTCGGGAGCGCTTCGAGATTGCCGTCCAGGACCCGGAGGTCTCCCCCGGTGGTTCGCAGCAGCTGCACCCGCGCCGGGTCGGTGAGTTGCCCGTCCGACAGCTTGATCACGTCGAACCGGTGCGCGCCGGCGCCGTCGGCCACGGTCAGCACGCTGATGTGGCCCTCGCCGTGCGCCACTTGCTGCGGGGCCGCGACGAGGTCGAGCCTGCCGGTTCGGTCGAACAGGCGGAACCCGCCGTCGGTGCCGCGCAGATGGAAGCCGCCGCCGTCGCGGGTGTGCACGGTGACGTCGGGGACGGCGGCCAGATCGTCGTCGACCACGGTTCGTGCTCCGCCGGGGTGCACGCGGATGTTCTGCGGCAGGTGGGTGCCTGCGGCGTCGGTCAGCCGCAGTACCCGGAAGTCGAACGCGCCGGTGCCGGAGAAGACCCGGATCGAGGTGTCGTCGCCGACGCGGAGCGTGCCGTCCGGGCGGCCGGCCACCTCGACCCTGATGTTGTGGCCCGCCGCGTTCTTGGCCAGCGGCAGCGGACCGGGCGCGGGTCCACCGGCCGTCGGGGCCGGGTGGCGGAAGACGAACTCGCCCGTGGGGGCTCCGTCGGGGCCGCGCAGCGCAACGGCGTCGAAGCGGTGTGCGCCCCGCATGCCGACGACGACGTGGTCGGTGCCGTGGACGATTCGGAAGCCGTCGTCCAGCAACTCCGTCTGGCGGACGACGTGTGTGTCCGGGACGGGGACCAGGTGTGTGTCGACCAGGGTGGCGGCATGGTTGTCGAATTGCACGAACCGGCCGCCGAACGGGCCGCCGTCGGGCAGGTGGATCGCCTCGTACCGGCGCTCGCCGTCGAGACCGTGCACGGCGAACGACCCGTCGGGATCGGTGAGCCGCAGTTCGCCGCCGATCCGGGTGATCGTGCGGTCGGCATCGGGTACGCCGCCCCGGGTGTGCGGGTGTGGCACCGGTGCGCTGGGGGTGGCGACCGGCGCGTGCACGTATTGCCCGAGCCGTGCGCCGTTCGCCGTCAGCTCCACGACGTCGTGCGTGTGCGTGCCCACGTCGTCGACGCGGATCGCGCCGCCGGGGTAGCCGACCAGGTATCCGCCGCCGTGCTGTGGAGTGACGTCGCCGTGCGGCACGATCGTGCCGTCGCCGCGGGTGAGCTGCGGCGGCCCACCGGCGTGGTCGGGCAGTCGGATGAACCCGCCGGGTGCGCCGCCGCCGGTGAGCGGAAGCGCGGTGTGCGAGAACACGCCCTGCGGGGTGTGCACGGCCACCACATGCGGTCGGCCGTCGGTGCCGGTGACGTGGAAGGTGTCGTCGACCCTGGTGACGGTCGCGGTCGTGGACGGTGTGCCGTCGATGCCGCGCGGGTGGGGCAGCGGGTTGACACCGGCGACGGGGGTGAAGACGTGCAGCCCCGTCCCGGCGCCGTCGGCGGTGGCCAGCGGGACGACGTCGTGGCCGCGTGCGCCGCCGGCGTCGACGTGGAACTGCCCGTCCGCGTGCACGACGCGGAACTCGTTGCCCAGCTGCGGGATCACCTCGGTGCCCGGGACGGGCCTGCCGTCGGGGCCGGCCACGTGCGGGGTGTCGCCGTGCGGCGAGCGGATGTGGCCGCCTGGCAGGCCCAGTCCGTCGATGCGGGTCAGGGGCAGGGAGTCGTGCGAGAACCGGCCGTCCGCACCGAAGACGCGCACGACCGGTCCGGTGCCGGTCGGGACGACGTGGAGCATGCCGTCCGCGTGCGCCGGTGTGGTCACGGCGCCGAGCGTCGCGGTCGCCCGGGCGTCGACCAGGGTGCGGGGTCCGCCGCCGTTCGGGGTCAGCACGTGCAGCGGCAGCGGGTTGCCGTCGGATCCGAACAGCCGCAGGCCGGTGTGCGACAGCGCGCCGGTCGCCGGGTCGTGGAGCCGGAAGCCGCCGGTCGTGGGGATGTTGATGCCCGCCGCGTCGAACCGCACGGGCGGCCCGCCCGGATTGCGGACGCTCCCGTCGGCATTGATGTGGGTGACGCCGAGGGGCTCGTCCGCCACGTCGACCCGGACCACGACGAGGGTGCCGTCGTCCGCGCCGCCGCTGAGAGTGAAGCGCCGCTCGATGCCGACGAGTCGGCCGCCGTCCGCGGACACCTCGAAGTCCCACCGGCGGGTCTCCACGTTCGGCACGACGTCCTGCTCGACCCGCACGATGTTGTTCCCGCCCGCACCGGTGCCGGGCGTGGTGCGCAGACCGGGCCCGTCCGCGGCTCCCACCACGCGGACGCCGTCGACGCCGCCGTCGACGAGGCGAACCTCCAGCCGTGTGTTCGGCAACCCCGGGATCTCGACGAGGTGCGCGCCGGGGGAGGCCGTGCCGCCCGTACCGTGGACCGGCGGCACGCCGGTGCCGTTGCCGAGGGTGGTCGAGCCGGTGAGCCCGCCGGCCGGAGCCGGCGAGGTGATGGCGGTCAGCTCCACGGACTGCCCGGGAACGGCGCCGGTGACCTCCGCGTCGATGACCTGGTCGTCGAGGAGCCGGTGATTGTTCGAGGCGTTCAGTTCGTAGTCCCAGCGGTGCACGCCACCGCCCGGGAGGGTCTGTTCGATCCGCAACACCTGCTGCTCGCCCACGGTCAGGTGGAACGCGTCGATGTCGGTGCGGCCGCCCGCGCGGACGTCGATGTCGACGGTGTGGCCGGCCCGGGCGCTCGGCAGGACCCGAACCTCGACGCCGTTCAGCCCCGGGATGCCGCCGAATGTGTGCGCGAAGTCGTACCGCACGTTGTTCACCATGAACACGGTGATGTCGTTGCCGGCCGGGCTCGACGGCACGACGTGGGCTCCGCCGGTACGGACGCCGCCCACGGCTCCGGTGCCCGGTGGGCCGCCCACGGCTCCGGTGCCCGGTAGGCCGCCCACGGCTCCGGTGCCCGGTAGGCCGCCCACGGCTCCGGTGCCCGGTAGGCCGCCCACGGCTCCGGTGCCCGGTACGCCCACGACTCCGCCCTCCGGCATGCCACCCACCGTTGCGCCGCCCGGTACGCCGACCGGTGTCACGTGGCCGAGCCCGTGGCCCGACGTCAGGTTGCCGAGTGTCACCTGGCTGCCGTTGACACCGATGTGCGTCGTCCCGGCCGCACCGACGGTCGGCGCCTGGATCTGCGAGGTGATGGGGACCGAACCGACCTCCGGGACGTGGGCCAGGGTCCCGTCGGCGCCCCCCACGGTCCGCGGGCCGGCGAGGTTGGTCGGAGTCAGGCCCGGCAGGTCCGCCAACTGCGCGCCGACGGTCGGCAGTTTGAGGTCGCCGACCGCGGGCGTCGGCATCGCGCCGGCGGTGTGGCCGAGCCCGGGGGTCGGGGAACCGGACACGCCGGGGACCGGCGTGGTCGACACGGACGGCAGGTGGGCCTGCGGCAGCGCCGACACGGTCGCGTTCGGCATCGCGACGCTGCCCGTCTGGGGGACGGCCACGTGGCCCAACTGGGGGAGGGCGACGGTGCCGATGCCGTCGACGTGGGGGAGGGCGACGGTGCCGACGCCGTCGACATGCGGGAGGGCGACCGAGCCGGCCGTGGGCAGGTCGTGCACGAGGGCGCCCGAGCCCGGCAGGCCGAGTTCGACCCTGGGCAGCGCGTGGGTGACGGTGCCCAGGTTCGGGATGCTGACGTGCCCGAGCGCGCCCGGCAGTGCGGTCGGCGCGGTGGTGCCGAGCCCGGTGATCCCGGGCGGGACCGCGAGATGGTTCCCGAGATTGGCCGTGCTCAGTCCGGTGAAGGAGAACGACGGAATGTCGGCGATCTTGCCTCCGAACCCGGTGAGCGGGGCGATCGCGCCCAGGTCGCCCAGGTTGCCCGTGGTGCCCGTGAAGGTGTTCAGGCCGGGAAAGGTGCCGGCGTGGAACCCACCGCCGACGACGCCCAGACCGGGTACGTGCACCATGGGCAAGTTGCCCAATCCGCCGGTGAATCGGCCGGACAGCGGCGGCATGTCGAAGGTGTGCCCGATCGGACCGACGTGCACCGAGCCGATCCCGCCGACGCCCACATGCGGCAGCTTCACCACGTCGCCACCCGGCGCGAAGGCGGTGAACCCCGCGTTGACGCCGCCGGAGATCTTGGCGCCCGCGCCGATGAACTTGCCGTCGATGAACGCCCCGTAGCGGTACATGTTGAACATGCCGCGGTCGATGAAGCCGATCCGGAAGGCGAGCCCCAGGCCCTCCCCCATCTCGTCGGCCGCCACCGGCAGGAACAGCCGCAGGCTCTTGAAGCCGCTCAGCCCGCTCGCGATCGAAGTCGCCATCCCCTTGAAGGCATTGACGGTGGTTATCACGCTGCGCAGGCCGAAGAACGTCTTCGCGCCGGCCAGGTTGATCACGGTGAGCTCCGCGGCGATCGGGAACACACGCACACCGCGTCCGAAATTGCCGCCGAACGCCACGATTTCGGGTACGCGAGTGATGGCGGGGCCCAACTTCAGTCCCTGGAGCCCGCCCCTGATCCACGACCCGGCCGCGCCCACGGCCGAGTCGATGCCCAGCCCCACTCGGCCGAACAGGCCGAACGAGTTGGGCCCGCCCAGGAACAGGTTCTTGCTGCCCGCGATGCCGCGATTGCCGGTGACCTTGATGACCTTCCACAGGTTGCCGAGGTGCAGCCCCTTGGTGGTGGGGGCGATCACCCCCAGGACGCCCAGGATGAGCTCGGTGACACCGGCCTTGCCGTGCGCGAAGTCGATCGCGGTCTTGATCAGGAGCGCGACGCCCAGTGCGATGGTGAGCAGCGCGAGCGCACCGCCGAAGATCATCGCGGGCAGGACCAGGATCATCGCGATCCAGCCGAGCGCCTTCCAGAACTCCTCGCACTCGTCCACGGGGGAGGCGATGGACTCGGCCGCGGCGTTCAGCGCCCGGGCCGCGGTGTCCGCGGCGCCCGCCAGAATCTTCCGGGCGTCCTCGGCGGTGGCCTTGTGCGTGGCCCGGCCCGCGTCGTCGTCCTCGGACAGCGCTGCGGCGGCGGTCAACGCGGCGTCCGCGCGCCGCTGTTCCGTGCGCATCACGCCGACGTAGACGGTCAGCGCGGTGCGGACGTCCTCGTGGGCCTTCTTGAACGTGGAGATGTAGTTGCGCAGGTTGCCGTCGATGACGCCGCGCATGGCATCCGCCGTCTTGCCGATGAAGATCTGGCTCGACGTGTTCTTGATCTCGGTGAGGCCGTTGTCGATGTCCCTTGCGAGATCGACGAATTCCTTCTCCGCGGCGATCACCCGGTAGATCCGGTCGGCGTCGCCGGGAGTCGGGTCGCCGTCGAGGCCGAGCGCACTCCAGTCTCCCGGACGAGCCATCGCCGGCGCCCCTCTCGCTCGATCGTGCTCCCACGGCCCTTTTCTGTACGCGCCGTTCGTGGGTCGGGTTCAATCCTTCTCGAAGGGACCCCAGGCGAACCTCCCACGGTCGCGACCGGAAATTGAACCTCCCACGGTCGCGACGCGTACAGAAGTGGAGCCGGTTCCGGGTGCGGCGCACGAAGCGGGTGAGGAACAGGAGGTCCGCATGGCCGATTTCGCGGTCGACTACACCAACCTGCACACGATCCAGAGCAAGCTGAGAGACCTTGCCCGGCAAGCCGACTCGGGCACGAGCGGGGCGTTTCGGGAACTCGGCGAGGCGGGCGCCGGAGAACGCAAGGCGTGCCTGGGCACGGCCGGCCTCTCGTACGCCTTCAACAACTTCTACCACCACTCGAAGTCGCGCACCGGCAAGGCCAAGGAGGGCCTCACCCAACTCGCCGACACCATCAAGTCGGTGTCCGACGTGTTCTTCGACGCCGACGCGCAGATCTCCGGCGCGGCCGGGCTGGTGACCACGGTCCTGGGCATCGACCAATGGCGCAACACGAAGGCGACGCACGACAAGTGGCTTGCGGACAAGGCCAAGTGGGACGCGTACCTGGCCGGCATCGGCGCCACCGACTACTTCCGCGACCACCCGGACAAGAACAGCATCCGCTCCGTGTGCCACGACCCGGAGGCGCCCGCGTGGTGTGTCTCCTGGATGGCCAGGGGCGACCGGGAAGTGCCGCCCAAACCCGGCGAGGAACCGCCCAAACCCCCGGACAAGCCGCCGACTTCGCACCACTACCAGGACAAGAACGGCAGCATCGACGTCAGCGTCGAACTGGACAAGGACAACAACGTCATCAAGGAGACCTCGAAGATCACCAACCCGCAGGGCCTGACCTACGAGTCGACCGTGACGTACAAGGGCCCGCCCGAATGGGTCGATCTGCCCGACGGCGACGACAAGGACAAGGAGCCGGACAGGTTCGACGCCCGCGACTACACCATCACCACCACGTACGGCGACGGCAGCAAGGGCACGTCCGAGTACACCATCAACAAGGACGGCAGCGGCACGATGATCTCCACCGCCGGCGAGAAGACCGAGCACTACATCCGCGACGGTCCGCGCGCCAAGTGGAAGCCCGATCCCGCGTTCGCCGACGCCGACGCCGGCAAGGACCACAACCAGGACCGGGGCGGCAATCTCGGCAAGGGTCAGGGGCGCATCATCTGACGCCCGCCCCCATCGCGCCCACCCGCTCCCACCCGCTCATCCGTTCCCGAGGAGACCTGCCATGCCCGCCAACATCAAGCTCACCTACGCCGAGATCACCCGGGTGTCCAACCTGCTGGACAACAGCGTCGACCACACGCTCGTGCCCCGGATGAAGGAGGCCAAGGCCGAGGTCGACAACCTGCTCACCACGGACCTCGTGCTGGTCCAGGCCAGTCCCGCGCTGCAGGCCCAATACGAGAAGTTCAGCACCGCGCTCACCGCCGCCACCGAGAGCATCAAGGGTTACGCGACGCAGTTCCGGCAGATCATGCAGTCGGTCCAGGACATGGACAAGGACATCGCCGACAAGGTCAACTCCGCCCAGTAGCAGCCTGCCCACCCCCCGCACCGGCAGCCGACCCCATCGGAGGACCACATGGCCGACATCCACGTCGATTTCGACGAAATCGCCCGCGGCGCCACGAGAATGGGCGCCAAACTGGCCGACATCTCCAAGGAACTGGGCGAATTGGAGACCCATGTCAGCAACCTGCTCCACGACGGCCTGGTGTTCGAAAAGGCCAGCCCCGCGCTGCAGGAGGCATACCAGACCTTCAGCACGCAGATGAAGTCCTCGGCGGCCAACATCAAGTCCTACGCCAAGAACTTCACCGACATCGCGGACTCGCTCGGCAAGTCGGACGCGGATCTGATGACCAACATCCGCACCGCCATCGAGAAGATGAAGCACGAGGCGGCGAACCACAAGTAGCCCGCCGCTCCCGCCCGTCCCGTGCGGGTGCCGCTCCCGTCCCGGTCAGCCGTCCAGGACGGTGAGCGGCACCTGCACCGCGATCGCCGCCCCCGCGTCGCCCGCGGTCCAGCCCCGACCCGGGCCCAGCGGTGTGCGCACCTGCTCGGCCGACAACCTCGCGCCGATCAGATCCCCCTCGCCGAGGGTCTTCGGTCCCAACAGCAGGCCGCGCCGCGAACGGCGCGCCATGCCGACCCAGCCCAGCGAACTCATCGACTCGGCCAGGCCCGCCAACAACAGCCCCTGCCCGTGGTCGCGGCCCGACGCCGCGATCTGGCGCAGCACCGAGTCGGCCGAGCAGGCGAGCATCAGATCGGCGTCGTCCACCACGACCACCACGGGCTTGTCCCGCACCTCGGCCAACGCCTCGACCAGTGTGTCGGGCGACGGATCGGGGTCGTCGAGCACCCGGGCCAGCCCGTGCGCGGCCAGCTTGCGCAACTGCGAGTCGCGCGGCGTCAGGACGATCAGGTGGGTGCCGCCCATCAGCAGCGACACGCACATCGCGGCCAGCGCCGTGCTGCGCCCGCTGCGCGGCGGTCCCGCGACCATGAACGACCCGCCGCCGTCCGCGAAGTCGTGACCCAGCGGCTCGACCGCGTCCCCGCCCACGCCCAGCAGTGCCCAGAACGGCTTGCGCAGTGGCTGCGGCACCCCGGCGTGCGCCTCCTGGAAGCCGATCAGCGTCGGCATCTCGTTGATCCGGAACGGCCGCCGCACGGCGGGCACCCGGGCGTCGCGAATGGTCGCGCGCCGACCCAGGTCCCGCATCGCCTCGGCCTGGTCGCTCTGATCGACGATCGAGGTGTCGCCCGGCTCCACGGCGCCGGCGGCAGGGGCCTTCGAGGGGTCGGCGACCGACGGCAACAACGCGATCTGCGCCTCGATCGCCCCCGGGGCGAGCCAGCCGCGGCCCGGCGGGACGTACGACGGAAGGTTGTTGCGGGCCATGCCGATGAGCGTGTAGTCGCTCGGGTCGGACTGCCGCAGCAACAATCGCCGGTCGTTGTGGGCCGCGAGACGCCCGCCGAGCAGCAGCCGCTCGGACGTGGCGATCACATGGATTCCGGCACCCTGGCCCTCGCGAAGCAACCGGACGAAGTCGGCGTACAGCCGCCCGCCGTCGTAGTCGTCGAGCATGTTGCTCAACGCGTCCCAGCCGTCCACCATGAGCAACAGGTGGGCGGGTCGGCGGTCCTTGGTCAGTTTGCCGCGCAGTTCGGTGACGTCCGCGCAGTCGTGGTGGGCGATGAGCCGCTGCCGGACCGTCAGTTCGCCGATCAGGCGGGTGATCAGCCGTTCCATGCGCTCCGCGTCGTGCCGCGAGACGACCGCCCCGCAATGCGGGAGCGCCTCCAGCACGCTCAGCCCGCCACCGGCCGAGTCGATGGCGTAGATGTGCAGGTCGGAGCAGGCGATGGTGAGCGCCGCGGCGCCGGCGATGGTGCGCAGGACCTGGGTGCGGCCCGAGCGGGGTGCGCCGATGACGTACAGGTGGCCGAAGGTCGCGAAGTCGATCGTGGCCAGCCGCCGGGCCTGGAGCTGCGGAAGGTCGAGCAGAGCGTAGGGGACCATCGGCAAGGCGCCGGGTGCCGGCTCGGGAATGGGCGGCAGGTCGTCCAGCCGCATGCGCTCGTCCATCGGCGGCAGCCACGGGCTCGGCAACGCCCGGAAGTCGGTCAGTCGATCCGCCGCCGTGCGCAGCACGTCCACCAGGGCGCGCAGGTCCGTCGGCTGCTCCTCGAACGGGGGACTACCGCCCTCGTGTGGATCGGCGGGCGATTCGAGACCTTCGAGACCGGCCTCCGAGAGGTCCAGCGGGCGGCCGAGCCGCTGCCAGCCGAGTCGGACTCCGCGTACCGGCCTGGACGCGGCCGCTTCGGCGACCGCGCTCGGGATCGCACCGGCGCGCTCCGCGCCGACGAACGCGGTCTGGAACGGCGTGGGCGCCCCCTCGCCCCGGCGGACCAGCGCCCGACCGGGGTTGTGCGGCGAGATCCCGGCCGCCTCGCCGCTGTTGATGATGTCCTGGCTCTCCGAGCGGTCGGTCACCCGCAGGGCGATGCGCAGGTTGGTGTTGGCCTTGATCTCGTTGCTGACCGAGCCGCCGGGGCGCTGGGTGGCCAGCAGCAGGTGCAGACCCAGCGATCGGCCGCGCTGCGCGAGGCTGATCAAACCGGGGACGAAGTCCGGCAGTTCGCGGACCAGGGTGGCGAACTCGTCGATCACCAGAATCAGTCGGGGCAGTGCGGGCAGCCGCGGATCGCGGGCGCGCTTGATCCGGTACTCGGTGTGGTCCTTGGCCTCGACCTCGTTCAACACCGTCTCGCGGCGCCGCAGTTCGGCGTCCAGCGAGGCCAGGGCGCGTTGCACGAGGTGGCCGTCGAGGTCGGTGATCATGCCCAGGGTGTGCGGCAGTTCGGCGCATTCGCGAAAGGCGCTGCCGCCCTTGTAGTCGACCAGGACGAAGGTCAGTTCGTCCGGCCGGTTGGCCGCGGCCAGCGACGCGATGATCGTCTGGAGCAGCTCGGACTTGCCCGAGCCGGTGGTGCCGCCGATCAGGCCGTGCGGTCCGTCGCGGACCAGGTCCAGGCGCAGGGTGCCCTCGTAGCCGCTGCCCAGCACGAAGGAGGTGGATGCCGGACGGCGCTCCCATGCGTGGAGCACGAGATCCGCGTCCGGCGGCTCCTGGCCGATCAGCGGCAACAGCGCGACCTCGGACGGCAGTCCCGAGTCGCTTTCCACGGTGACGTCGCGCAGCGGGGCGACCGCCCGGGCGACCTCCTCGCACCAGGCGGGATCGACCAGATCGGCCCTGATGCCCTTGACCTGCGGCACGTGCGGCGCCTTGACGTCGAGGCGACCGCCGTTCGCGGTCACCACCGCCGTGCACTCCTCCGGCAGCAGGTGCTCGCGTTCCTCCAGGCACAGGCTGAACACGCGAACGGCCGGACCGGTCGTCAACACCTCGATCACGCCCGGCACATCGCGCAGCCGACGGGCTCCGTCCAGAATCACCAGGACGTCCGGTTCGCGTTGCAGGGTCGGGCCCAGCGCCGACTGCGCGGCGTCGAGGCGGGTCTGGACATCGGCGATCAACTCGTTGACCCGGTGCGCGGTGCTCTCCGGATCCGTGCCCAGGGCCACCACCGCCGAGCCCGCCCGGCCCGGCCGCAGGTGCGGCAACCAGCGGACCCACTGCCACGCGTCGGCGTGCTCGTCCTCGGTGAGCACGACGATACGAACATCACGCGGGCTGTGCAGCACGGCGGTCTGGATCACCGCCCAACTCGCGATCCGGCGCGGCGTGGCACCGGGCGCGCTGATACCCACCACGCCGAAGTCGGCCAGTTCGACGCCGAACGGCACGTCGGCGAGCCGCCAGTTGACCTGCCGATAGTGCGTTTCCCGGGCCTGGTCGTCGATCTGCTTGAGCGACGCGCGGGTGAGCGTGCCCAGCCGGATGGTGAGGTGGTCGCCGTCCCGCCGGCGGCGCTGCCACAACCCCAGGCCCGGGCCGGTCGCGGTGAGCAGGATCGCGGCCGGGTCGGGGAACGTGCTGTTGCGCAGGCCGCGTTCGTCCACGGTCGCGCGCCGCATCTCCAGTTCCAACGCCGAGCGGCGGATGCGGTAGACCCGCTTGGCCTCTTCGTACTGCTTGCGGCCGGTGCGCCGGCTCGAAACCCAGTTGCCGACCGCCATGATCGGCGTGAAGACCAGGAAGACGACGAAGAAGAGGCTTCGGAACAGGAACATCATGGCCAGGCCCATCACCAGCGGGGCCATCATCATCAGGAAGGGGAACGGGCGCTTGGTGTTGTCGGCGGGCGGACCCGCCATGCGGATCGTCTCGGCGTCCAGGTGCGGCGCGATGCGCGGCGGCCGGTTGTACTCGACTCCCAAGCCGTCCGCCGATGCGCGCACCGCCGCCTCGGGCTCGTCCGGCGGGCCCAGGCGCAGGAGATGCTCGCCGAGCGACAGGTCGGCGTACGTCGGCCAGGGCTGCGATCCGTCGTCGGGCGGCGGAAGGTGGCCGACCGGCGGCAGCGGCGGCCGAACGGGCATCCCGTCCGGCCCCGGCGGCGCGGGTTCGGTGGAATGCCCCCCGGGGCCGCCCTCCTGCGTCCCGGCCGGCTCCTCGGCGGTGAGCGGCGTGCCCGTGACCGGATCCACGGGCGGTGGCGGCGTGAGGCTGCGCAGGCCGCACCGCTCCTCGTCCACGTCGTCGGGCAGGCCGACCGTGACGGATCCGTCCGTGCCGACGGTGATCCACGTTCCCTGCGGGGGTGCCTGGCCACCGTCCAGCCGCAGCGCACACGCGCGATCCGTGCCGACCTCGTGCCGACCCGGGCCGAGTCGCCATACCCGGCCCGCTCCGGGGCCGGACACATGCCGCACGGTCACGAGCACCGGATCGGATCCGGGCGGTTGCCATGCGCGCGTCGCCGTCTCGGTCGACACGGGGCCGCCGAGCCCGATCAACGCCCCGGTGCGGATGCCGCTCGCGCCCACCCGCACATCGGGGTTGAGCCGTCGAGTCCCCAGGAACAGGTCGGCGGCGCCGAGCACCGAGCCGAGATCGGCGACGGTCGCCGAATCCGGGACGTCCAGCAGGTGATCCGCGCGGCGGCCCTGTGGATCGGTGGTGGTGACGGCGAGATTCACGGGCATCCAACTCTCTCGCGGGGAGGGGAGGCAGCGAGACGACGGGGGCGGGGGAACGGGGTCGAAGGTTCGAGGGGGCGGTCTGGACACGCGGGCCGAGGGCCGGGGGTTGCGAGCTACGACGGCGAACCGGGAGGCGACGGTTCGGGGTCGCGGGGCGGGCGGGGCCCGGAGGCGGGGCCGTGCGGGGGTTCGGCGTCGCGGGTGGGGTGGGGTTCCTGGGTGGGTTGCGTGTCGGGGGTCGGGTGAGGGTCGCGTGTGGGGTGGGCGTCGTGCGCGGGTTCCGAGTCGCGCGCCGAATCGGGCGCGGTGGTCGGCGCGGTGGTCCGCGCGGTGGTCGGTTCGGCGACGGGAGCCGGTCCCGGGCCGCCGACCGGCTCCCGGCCCGGAGTCGGCTCCCGGCGTGCCGACACGGCGGGTACGAAACTCCCTTCGTGCTCCGAGGGCACCGCCGCACTCGACGTCCGTGGGGGGAGCCCGAGCCCGGGTTCGCCGACGGGGGGAACGGGTTCGCGGTTCGTGTCGACGGGAGGGACGGGTTCGCGGTTCGCATCCACGGGGAGAACGGGTTCGCGGGGCATGTCCACGGAAGGGACCGGCTCGCGGTTCACATCCAGGGAAGGGGTCGGCTCGCGCGTCGCCTCAGTGACCGGCTCCCGGTTCGCATCCACGGAAGGGGCCGGCTCGCGTGTCGCCTCGACGGCAGGCGCCCCGGTCGGGGTCGTCCGTGCCGACGGTCGGGACGTGTTCGCAGCGGCCGACCCGCTCGACGAGCGCGCGGGAGGCTGGGCGACCGCGGTACGAGCCGAGACGGCCGGCGCCGTCGTTCCGGCCGGCTCCGCGTTTGCCACCGGCTCCGCGGCCTCCGTACCGGTGCGCGCCGCTCGCGGCTCCGAAGCGGCCGTCGCGCGCTCCTCCTCCGCGAACCACTCGGCACGACCCGTGCCCGGCCGGGAGACCGGCGCGGGAGCGGGCGGGAGCACCGGCGGAATCGTCGGCAGCACACGGGCGAGCGCCGCACCGAGTGCGTTGCTCGCGACTACCAAGGGGGTGCCCGGTACCGCGACTCGACCGTGCACATCGGTCAGCAACGCCCGTACGTGGCCCCGACCCGGTCCGCCGAGCAGCACCCGCAACGAGGGCGCGGCACCCTGCGGCTCGGCGAGTTCGGGCGGGAGCGGGTCGGGCAGTTCCGGGGTCACCAGGAACGCGGGCAGGCCCAGCCGAGCCGGTTTGGCGCCGGCGGTCCGGTACGCGTCCCGTACCGGCGGTCCGGGCACGTCGCGGTGCACGCCGTCGGCGACCACGACCTGACCGCCCGGCAACCGGGCGTCCAACTGCGCGGCGACGGCCTGGAACAGGGCCGGCCCCGAACGCGGATCGCCCTGCACGCACACCATGGGCGGACCGACAACGAGGTCGAGGAACACGCAGTCCAGGTCGCGCTCACCGAGGGCGACCACAACCGGTCTGGTTCCCTCGGCGTCCGGCGTGACCGAGGGCAACTCCGCCCTGGCGGCCGTCCAGGCCCACGGATCGTCCGGGACCGCCTGCCAAAGGCCCCTGGGCGGCGGCATGTCGGCGGCGGCGAACAACACCGTCACCGTGGTGTCGCCGACGACGGCGGCGTACGGCCGACCGGGCGCGGCGGCGAACTTCGCCGCCACCAGCGCACGTTCCGCATCCCGCCAGGTCGCGCTCGCGCCCAACCGCTCCGCGAGCACCCGCAGCGAACGCCGGTACCGCAGCCAGGCCCGCGCCGGGGCGGTGAACGCGTATGCCGTCAGGGCGACTTCCCGCCACAAACGACGCCCGGCCGCTTTCCAGCCGCCGAGTCGCATCGCAATGAAGCGGATGATCAGGAAGATCACCAGGGCGGCGGCCGCGATGCCGCCCCAGCGCAGGATCGCCTCGCGATGATCTCGGATGAAGTCGAGCGGATCGGTGTTCCTCATGTGCCCGGCAACCCTCTCCGTCGAACGCCCACCAAGACCATCCGCTCGCGGTGCCGCGCTCTCGACGCGACCGACCGGAAACCGGATTTCGGGTGCTTATCCTGCACTGCGCTCCTCCAGGGCCTGGCGCAGGGCGCGGATCGCGTAGTGGGTACGGGACTTCGCCGTTCCGACCGGTATGCCCAGGAGTTCGGCGGCCTGCTTGAGATCGCGATCGCGCAGCACCGTCTCGGCGAGGATTTCGCGATGTGCCGCGGTCAGCGAGGGCAGTGCGTCGGCCACGGCCATCTTCCAGAGCAGGGGCTCCCATGGATCGTCGGCCGGCAGGTACTCGAGCGGTTCGGGGCTGCACTCCTGCGGCCGGGCGCGACGCGCACGACGGTCGTCCATGACGATCCGGCGCGCCACCGTCGCCAGCCACGGCATCAGATCGGACGTGTTGTCCGCAATCGTGCCCGCATGACGCCACGCCCGCAGCATGGTCTCCTGCACGACGTCCTCGGCCCAGGGCCGGTCCCCGTCGGTGAGCTTGAGACAGAAGGACAGCAATGGCATGGAATAGCGCCGGTAAACCAGTTCGGCGAGTTCCGCGAGTTTGGCCTCATATGTCGAACGTGCCTGATTACCGGTGTCGTGATCATGGGTACAGAAGGACGTCACGGCCTTGGCCCCTCACTTCCCCCGATGTGTCGGCTCGGATCGCGAACACTAACTACGCCAAGCTACAAGTCCGTTGGATCTGTGCTGAATTTGAGGATCCGGGGTCCGCCGCATGCCGGAGACGCAAATGATCACCCGGGAAAGGGCGTCCGTTTCCGGATTCCTGTCCCGGATATCAACGAATTGACGGGCCGTCGGCGAACCGGGACGAGATCATTTACATCTTCTCGGCGGAAATTTCGGCAAAGGGCGGGAAATTGGATGAAGGACCCGAACCTCGACGGAACCCCGGAACCGATCGGAAGGGCCGGCGTACCTCCGGTGCCGCGCGAGCACGTGCTCGCCCGGGCGACGCGAGGCCGTCGCCGCGTGCGGGGGACGACCCTCGCCGCGCGCGATCATGGACGTATGAACGAGCGTGAACCCTCCCGCCGTCCCGCCGCGGCGACGCTTTCCCGGGTCCTGGACCTGATCGATCCCGGGATCCTCGACGTCGTGGTCGCGCCGCGCGGGACCGAGGTGCCGGTGCGCGGGGTCACCCTGTACGACCTCGGCGACGAGGACGCGGACGGCACGACGCTCGCCGGGATGATCCTCCTCGCGGTCGGAGTGGACCCGCGCGGGCACGGCGCGGTCGAGGCCGTCCGGGCGGCCCGCCGCGCGGGGGCGAGCGCGCTGGTGATCCGGCGCGGCGCGGACCCCGTGGACGCGGCCGTGGTCGAGGCGGCCGAGCACGGCGACACCGCCGTACTCACCCGCCATCCCGGACGCGGGTGGACCGACGTGCTGGGCCTGCTGCGCAACGCCTGCGCCCAGAGCAGCCCCTCCGAACTCGCCACGGTCGACAGCCTGCGCCCGGGCGACCTGTCGGGCCTGGCCAACACGGTCGCCGACCTGGTGGGCGGCGCGATCACGATCGAGGATCCGCAGTCGCGGGTGCTGGCCTACTCCCGGATGGACCACGAGCCGGACCCCATGCGCCGGGTGACCATCCTGAACCAGCAGGTGCCGCGCTGGCGCGTCGCCGAACTGCGCGAAAGCGGCTTCTTTCGCACCCTGTGGAGCACCGACGACGTGGTCCGGCTGCCCGCCGACGACCGCTACGCGGAACGGCTGGCGATCGCGGTGCGCGACGGCGGCGAGGTGCTCGGGTCGCTCTGGGCCGCGGCCGACGGCCACCCGCTCGCGCCGGACGCGACGGCCGCCCTGCGCACCGCCGCCCGGGCGGCCGTGCCGCACCTGGTCCACCACGAGACCCGCGGCCGCGAGGCGGCACGCCGTCGCGAGGCGGCGGTGCACACCTTGCTGACCGGCGGCGCGGGCGCGGAGCAGGCGGCCCGGACGGTGGGGGTGCGCCCGGATCGGCCGCACACCGTGACCGTGGTCGAGGCGTACGAGCACCCGGCGACGGAGTTCGCCTCCGATGCGCCCACTCCCGCGGAGCAGCGCGTGCTCGACGTGCTCGCGTTGCAGGCGGCGGCGCTTCGGCCGGGGTGTGTGACGGCACGGGCCGGTCGACGCCTGTACGTGCTGATGCCGGCGGGCGAGACGCACACCGACCCCGCGCGCGACCTGGTCGCCACCGCGCGCTCGGTTCCCGGCACGGTGGTCTTCGCCGGCGTCGGTCCCATGGCGCAGCGGCCGGCCGAGCTGCCCGGTGCGCGCGAGGACGCCGAGATCGTGGTGCGCGTGCTGCGCGAGCGGGCGGTGGCCACGGGCGTGCCCGCGTCGGCGTCGGCGCTGTCCTCCGACGTGGTCTCGGAAGCGGCCCTGGTGCGCCTGCTGGACCGCGTCGAGCCGCTGTGGCCGATGGCCGGGCCGGTGCACGCGATGGTCGAGCACGATCGTGCGCACGGATCGGAGTACTCCGCCTCGGTCGGCGCCTACCTGAGCGCCTTCGGCGACACCGTGGCCGCCGCGCACGGGCTGAGCGTGCACCCGAACACCCTGCGCTACCGGCTGCGCCGGGCCAGGGAGCTCTTCGGCGTGGACCTGGACGACCCGACGGGCCGGCTGCTCGCCGACATCGGGCTGCGCCTGGCGCATCGGGCGCGGGGGTGAGTCCCCGGAGAGCGGCCGCCACGACCCCCGGCGCGCCCTGGTGAGCCCTCGGGTCCCCGGCGCGCCCGGGTGGGTTTCGAGGCCGGAGCCCGGGCCCGTGCACGAATGAGCCGGCCCGACGGCCGGATTCCATGATCATTTTCCTGTCGGGACAGACAATCGAAGCCCGCCCCTTTGGTCGCGCCCCACGCTGACTCCCGCACACGCCCGGCTCCAAGCTGTGCATGCGACTCGAACGAGCCGCGAACACCGGAGAGATTCGAGGTGTGGTGCGCGTGACTTCCGCAGCGGCCCTACGGCGTCGATCGGCCCGAGACGCGGCCCTGGCCCACGTCGTGGAGCAGGGCCTGCTCGGCCCCGAGCAGCCCCTGCTGGGCCTACTGGACGTGGACGGCATCCGAGCCTCGGTCGACGCGCTGACCGCGGCCTTCGGCGAGACACCCGTACTGCACACGTTCGCCGCCAAGGCATGCGGCCTGGTCCCGGTCCTGCACCTGCTCGCCGACGCGGGCATGGGCTGCGAGGTCGCCTCGCCCGGTGAACTCGAACAGGCCCTGGCGGCCGGATTCAGCCCCGACCGGCTCGTCCTGGACAGCCCGGCCAAGACCGTCGAGGAACTTCGCCACGCCCTCGCCCACGGCATCGCCGTCAACGTCGACAACTTCCAGGAACTCGCCCGCATCGACGCGATCGTCGCCGACCGCCCGGCCGCGGGACCGATCGGGATCCGAGTCAACCCGCAGGTCGGCGCCGGCACGATCGGCGCGATGAGCACCGCGACCACCACGTCCAAGTTCGGCATCGCGCTGCGCGACCCGGGAGCCGTCGAGGCCGTGGTCGAGGCCTTCGCCCGCAGGCCGTGGCTCAACCGCCTGCACGCGCACGTCGGCTCCCAGGGCTGCCCGCTGCGGCTGATCGCCGCCGGCCTGCGCGCCACGTACGAACTCGCCGAGCACATCAACACCGTCCTGGGCCGCCGACAGATCACCGACCTGGACATCGGCGGCGGCCTGCCGGTGAACTTCGCCGGCGACGAGGACGACCCGACCTTCGCCGACTACGTCGCCGAACTGCGCGGCACCGTGCCCGAACTCCTCAACGGCCGCTACCGGCTGGTCACCGAGTTCGGCCGCTCGCTGCTCGCCAAGAACGGCACGATCGCCTCGCGCGTGGAGTACACCAAGTCCTCCGGCGGCCGACGGATCGCGATCACCCACGCGGGTGCGCAGGTCGCCACCCGCACGGTGTTCATGCCCCAGGCGTGGCCGCTGCGCGTGGGCGCGTTCGACGCGCACGGCCGGCCCAAGAACGCAGCGGAGGAGATCCAGGACGTCGCCGGCCCGTGCTGCTTCGCCGGCGACCTGACCGCCGTCGGGCGCGCCCTGCCCCTGCTCGAACCGGGCGACGTCGTCGCGCTGTACGACACCGGTGCCTACTACTTCTCGTCCCACTTCGCCTACAACTCGCTGCCGCGCCCGGCCGTCTACGGCTACCGCGTCGTGCACGACACGGTGCACCTGGCCGTCGTCCGCGAGGCGCAGACCATCCGCGAAGTGGTCCGGGAAAGCGGTGCGGCCCACGTGCACGCCCTGGTGGACCCGACGCCCGCGGACTCCGCGGGGAACCGGTCCCACGACGACTGTCCCGATCCCGAGGAGGTGGCGATGTGACCCGCGTCCTGATCTCCGCCGACATGGAGGGCGCCACCGGCACCGTGCTGCCGGCCGACGTGACCGCAGGCAACCCGCGCTACGAACGCTTTCGACGCCTGCTCACCGGCGACGTGAACGCGGCCGTGGCCGGATTCCTGGACGCCGGCGCCGACGAGGTGATCGTCAACGACGCCCACTGCGGCATGGACAACGTGCTGTTGGAGGAACTCGACCCGCGCGCGCTGCTCATCGTCGGCCGCAACAAGCCCCTCGGCATGCTCCAGGGGCTCGAACTCGACGTGGACGCACTGGCGTTCGTCGGCTACCACACCGGTGCGGGCGAGGCCGGCGTACTCGCCCACACCTACCTCTCGCACAGCATCCTCGCCGTGCGCATCGACGGACGACCGGTCGACGAGGGAGGCTTCAACGCGCTCGTCGCCGCCGAGGCCGGCGTCCCGGTGGTCCTGGTCACCGGCGACGACGCGACCTGCGCCGAGGCGGGCCGGTACGCGCCGGGCTGCCGCACGGTCACGGTCAAGACGGCGATCTCGCGCCACGCGGCGATCTGCCGTACCCCCGCCGCGACCTCGACCGACATCCGCCGCGAGGCCGCCGCCGCGCTGGCGGGCCCGCCGGAGCGGCCCACCGCGATGCCCGCCCCGCACGTGGTCGAGGTCGACGTGGACAGCCCGTACCTCGCCGAACGCGCGAGCGCGACGGCCGGTATCGACGTCGTCGGCGCACGCACCGTCCGCCTGGAGGCCCCCGACGCGCGCGAGGCGCTGCGCCGGTTCCGGGCACTGACCTGGGTGATCGGCGCGGGCCGCGAGGGCGACTGGACCTGAGACGGTCCCCTCCCCGCCGCGACCTCCCGGACCGACCCGCCGGCCCGCGCCGTCCCCTCCGCCACCCGCTGCTTCCCCCGTTCCCGCCTTGCAGGAGTCCCCATGCCGCAGCACACATCTCCGACCGAGCAACCCCGACTCAGTCGTTCGCTCCGCAACCGGCACATGGCCATGATCGCGATCGGCGGGGCGATCGGGGCCGGTCTCTTCGTCGGCAGCGGCAGCGTCATCAAGACGGCCGGCCCGGCGGCGATCGTGTCCTACTGTCTCGCCGGCGCGCTGGTGTTGTGCACCATGCGCATGCTCGGCGAGATGGTCGTCGCGAGACCGTCCTCGGGATCGTTCTCCGACTACGCGCGCAGTGCGATCGGGCCCTGGGCGGGCTTCACGATCGGCTGGCTGTACTGGTACTACTACGTGATCATCGTGGCCGTCGAGGCGGTCGCGGGCGCCGCGATCCTGCACGCCTGGCTCGACCTGCCCCTGTGGGTGTTGGCGATGGCCCTGATGGCGGTGATGACCGCGACGAACCTGCTGTCGGTGAAGTCCTTCGGCGAGTTCGAGTTCTGGTTCTCCTCCGTCAAGGTCGCCGCGATCATCGCCTTCCTGGTGGTCGGCTCTCTGCACGTGTTCGGCGCGTGGCCCGGCAGTTCGTTCGACTTCTCCAACCTCACCTCGCACGGGGGCTTCGCGCCGAACGGCTTCACCTCGATCTTCTCCGCCATCGTCGTGGTCATCTTCGCCTTCGGCGGCGCCGAGATCGTCACGATCGCGGCCGCGGAGAGCAGGGAACCCGAGCGCTCGGTGGCGCGCGCCACCACCGGCATCATCTGGCGGATCATCCTGTTCTACGTCGGCTCGATCTTCCTCGTCGTCACGATCGTCCCGTGGGACGGCGCCGAGGTGCTGGCGAGCCCGTACGTCGCCGCGTGGGACATCATCGGCCTGCCGGGTGCCGGCACCGTGATGGACGTGGTGATCCTCACCGCGGTGCTCAGCGTGCTCAACTCCTCGGTGTACGTGTCCTCGCGGATGCTCTTCGCGTTGGCCGCGCACGGCGACGCGCCCAAGTGGTCGGTCAAGACCAGCAAGCGCAACGTCCCGGTCCGGGCGATCCTGGCCGGCACGGTCGTCGGCTGGGTCTCGGTCCTGCTCGCCTACCTGTCGCCGGACACCGTGTTCACCTACCTGGTCAACTCCTCCGGTGCGATCGCCATCTTCATGTACGTCATGATCGGCGCCTCGCAACTGCGCATGCGTCGCCGACTGGAGCGCGAGGCGCCGGAGCGACTGACCCTGAAGATGTGGCTGTTCCCCTACCTGACCTGGATCGTCATGGCGGGCTTCGGCGCCGTGCTCGTGGCCATGGCGGTCATCGACGACCAGCGCACCCAGCTGTTCACCAGCCTGGGCAGCCTCGCGGTCGTGCTCGCCGCGTACGGGATACGCCGGACGTACGGCCCACGCCTCACCGGGGCGGGTGCGAGTCGAGGCCCGAAGATCGTCGCGGAACCCGTGGCCGCCTCGGGCGAGGCGCATCGGGCGTCGTCACTCGGCCAACCGCAGGACATCGACGGCGGGACGGATGCCCGGCCGGATGCCCGGGTCGATCGGGTTGCCTCGACCGAGTGACCGACGGGGGAGCGGCGCCCGGCGTCCGCACCCACGCCCGTGCCCGCCTGCGCGATTGCGCCGGCGGGCACGGGCGTGCGGTGGTGAAGCCGGGGTTCGCCGCAGGCCGTCTCCGCGAGGTGGCTCGCGTGTTCGCCCCGCGGTGATGGGCTCAGGAGTCCGTGAGCACCCACAACTGCCAGACGCCCGCAGGCCGGCACTCGTACCGATTGGCGCCGTTGTCCAGGTACCACTGACCACGCGCGTGGCAGCCGCCGAGGTCGTCGGGCGCGAAGTCCTGCACATGGTGCCAACCCGGGCCGACCGCAGGCCGGGTGGTGGAGCCGGTCGCGGGCCCGGCCGCGACCGACGCCTGGGCAACGGCCGCCGCGGGCGCAGCCAGGAGCGCAACGGCGGTGGCCAGTACGGCGAACCTCTTCGTGACGTTCACGATGTTCCCTCCGGAACGATCGACGGGACATGTCGACCTCCCGTTTCCGCGAAGCACTGCCTTCATGCACGGGGTCGAGGGTCGGCACACCGAGGGCCCCCGGACACGAGTCACGGCACCGAACGCGGGCACCCGCCGATGCCGTGGGCCGACCGAGTCCGGCCCACGGCCGGCCCGACGCCCGGGCTCAGCCGTGCTGCTTGAACTGAATGATCTGGAGGTAGTTCCCGTCAGGGTCTGCGAAGGTCCCGAAGCGGCCGGACGGGCGATCCTCGACGGGAACGAGCCAGTCCGCCCCGGCCGCTCGCAACTGGGCCTCGACGGCGTCGAAGTCGTCGACATGGAAGTTGAGGATCATTCGCCCCGGTTCACCGTTCCTCGGTTCGACGTCCTCGCGCTGCTCGATGACCAACAGGAAGCCGCCGAGGTCGATGGGCCCTTCTCCCTCGTATCCGGGTGCGAGCGCCCTGCGGTACCAGTCGCGCAGCTCCGCGGGACGCGTGGTGCCGAGAAGGATGCTGCCGGGCTTCGAAGTTGTCATTCCGGATCTCCTGTGTCGTCGGATGGAAGGGCTGTGGCGCCCGGCCGAGAAAGTCGCCTCAGCGCGAAAATGTGGTGACGAAGTCCCGTTCCGAATCAACTTGCATCATGCAAGTCACTCTAGTCCCGCGCGCTTTCATGATGCAAGCACCCCGGTAGACTGGGGCGCATGCTGGGGAAGACGTATGACTCGCAGGTATGTTCGATTGCGCGTGCCCTGGAGGTGATCGGCGAACGCTGGAGCCCGCTCATCGTCCGTGACGCCCTGTTCGCGGGGGCGACCCGCTACAGCGACTTCCAGCGCAGCCTGGGCATTGCGACCAACATCCTCAAGGCTCGCCTCGACGGCTTCGTCGAGGCGGGGATCATGCGCCGCCACAGGTACTCCGAGCAGCCCGAACTGTACGAGTACCTGCTGACCGACAAGGGACGCGCACTCGAGCCCGCACTGATCGCGCTCTCCGAGTGGGGCGATCAGTGGGTGACCGAGGGGGAGCCGCCGATCCTGTACACCCACTCGGCGTGCGACGGCGGGATCAGCGTGCAGACGGTGTGCGCGAACTGCGGTCGCGTGGACGATCCGGCCGAGATCCGAGCGACGATCGGGCCCGGCATGCCTCCCGAACGTATTCCGCGGAAGGCATGAGCCGGCCCGGCGGTGGACGCTACCCGGGCAGCGGGGCGAAGGGGTGCATCTCGTCGCCTCCGGGTTGCACGACGCCGTAGCTGCTTTCGGGGACCTCGTTCCAGGCGCCGGGAAGGTCACCGAGGGGCTCCGACACGACGAGGCGGGTCTCGTCGGAGACGTCGCGCAGGAATGCCACATCGGGGTGGAGCGCTCGCAGTGTGTCCACCCTGGTGCTGTAGAAGAGCGAGCGGGAGTCCTTCCGGCTGGAGTAGCGGAATGCCCACAATCGTGCTCCGTCGGTCAACGCGATCGTCATCTGCAGCGGGAACTCCACACCGTGCCGCCGACCGGTGTCCTCCACCAGGCCGGCCATCCGTGCGACGGCGCCCGGGGGGTCCTGCTCCAGGCCGAGGGTCAGCGCCAGGAAGAACATGAGTTCGGAGTCCGTCGCACCCTCGATGTCGGGGAAGAGCCCCGGGTCGACGGCCAGGGTCAGATCTCGCTTGATGCGGTGGAAGTCGGCGATGGCGCCGTTGTGCATCCACATCCAATTCCCGTGCCGGAACGGGTGACAGTTGCTCTGTTGCACCGCGGTGCCCGTCGAAGCGCGGATGTGCGCGAAGAACAGGCCGGAACGGACGTGGTCGGCAATCTCCCGGAGGTTGCGATTGCTCCAGGCCGGCCCGATGTCCCGAACGAGTGCCGGGGCGTCGACGTCGGGCGTGTACCAGCCGACACCGAACCCGTCGCCGTTGGTCGTCTCGACGCCCAACCGCGAGTGCAGGCTCTGATCGATCAGGGAGTGCGCCGGTTTGTAGAGGATGGTGTCGAGCAGGACGGGTGTTCCCACGTAAGCAAGCCAACGGCACATCGGCTATCGCCTCCCGGTCTTCGGGTCTGCGCCGCGCGATATTCGGGTCTGCGCTCGGGGCCGGGCCGCGCCGCGCCGCCCGAACGGGCCACGAGCACAGCGTGCGGTTTCCCGGCCTCCGGGGTCGTCCCTGCCGCGGCGATCGAGAACGCCCGGATTCTCGGGGATGCGCGGACGGGGCGCTCCGCACCCACCTCGGCCACGCACGCGCATCGACGTCGTGTCCGTCCGTGCCGCCCACGGGCTCCACGTCCCTCCTATCGACCATAGGCATCCCTGCCGGTGGCCGCACCCGGGCGGAGGCCGATACGGAAGGGGGAGGGGCCTGGGGTCGGCGATCGCCGGCGCTGCGATCGGCGGGGCGAACGAGCCCGGCCTCGGCGCCCGTGTCCGCCGTGAGAGCTGCCCACGGGGTGTTCGACGTTCGGTGCAACCCTTCGTTTCCCCGCTCCGTATGTCTTTGAGATCACCGGGGTTGTCGAGATCGCCGGTGCACGGGAGACATGGAGGCATGCATGAGGATTCGGGACTTCCGGCGGGCATCGATCGGGAGTGGTTGGGCCCGAACGTGCCTGGCCGCAGCGGGCGTTGCCGCGCTGCTCGTGGTGCCGGCGCCCGCCGATGCGGCGGAGGCGTCGGGTGGGGTGCCGGCCGGTTCGCACCGGGTCGCGTCGGTGCAGTACAACCTCGGCGACCGGGTGTTCGTGCCGCCGCCGGTCGAGGCCGGCCAGTACGAGGGGGCGAACGAGCTGGCCGGGGTGGTGCATTACCCGACCGACCTGGCGCGCGGCCGCTTCCCGCTGGTGATGATCCAGCACGGCCTGTGGGACACCTGCGCCGATCGCCCGGCCTCCGTTGCCTTCGCGGCGGCGATCAAGGCCCGGGATGCCGCCGTTGCCGCCGGTGACACCGTAGAGGCCGAACGGCAGCAGAAGCTGGCCGACGTCGCCGGCGACAGGCTGCGTGGCTGGCCGTGTGCGCCCGGGGTCGAGCAGATCTCCAGCAAGAACGGATACGACTACCTCGCACGGGACTTGGCCGCGCAAGGCTTCGTGGTGGTGTCGATCGGTGCCAACGGCATCAACGCGACGTCGTTCGGACAGGCCCCGACGGTGTACCACGCGCGAGCCGCCCTGCTCAATCGGCATCTGGCCATGTGGCAGCAGCTGTCCGCGACCGGTGGCGGCGAACTCGCGCACCGCTTCACCGATCCGCGCGACGGTCGGCCCAGCCGGGTCGACTTCCGCGGCCGGGTGGACCTGACCAACGTCGGTACGGTGGGCCACTCGATGGGCGGCGGCGGGGCCATGCAGCAGGCCGCCGACCTCCGCCGGGGCGACTGGCCGGCGGGTGTGACGGTGAAGGGCGTGTTCGCCCTGGCGCCGACCGCCAACTGGGACGAGGAGCCGGTCACCCGCACCCCGTTCGCGGTGATGTGGGGCACCTGCGACGCGGTGAGGGGCGGCGGGTACTTCGAATGGAACAGCGGGCGCAACACCGTCCCGATCCACAAGTTCACCGTGAGCGGCGCCAACCACGCCTTCTTCAACACCCAGTGGTCGCCGAGCAGCGGCCAGGTCAGCGCGGAAGACGACGCGACACCCGGCAGCAAGCCCGGTACCTGCCTGTCCCAGGACGGCCGCAATCTCGACCAGGTCCGGCTGACCGAGCCCACCCAACGCAACCTCACGTCCGCGTACGCCTCGGCGTTCTTCCGTCGCTACCTCCGCGGTGAGACCACCTTCGACCCGATCCTGGCCGGCACGCGACGCCCGCCGGGGGTGCCGGCCGACGTGGTCGATGCCCAGGTGCGTCGGCCGGTCGCGGCCGGCTGAGCACACGGGACGGCGGCCCGACCGGGAACGGCCCGGCAGGCCCCGGCCGCTTCCGGTCCCGGCTGCGGGATGTCGGTGGCGGTCGGGGCGGTCGGGCACCCGATAAGCGATTCCGCCGCGCGCTCGGCCCGGTCTACAGTCGATGGCGGTTCGCCACGGGACCCCGGGCGGCGCGCCGTCGGCCGTCCGGGCCGGCGGAACCGTGGTTGCCGCGGTGCGTGCGCGGGGAAACCCCCGACCGGCCGCCGTGGACCGAGAACGAAGGAAGGAGGGCGTCGCCGTGAAATGGCGAATCCGGCCGCCCGCCCGGAAGGTCCGGGAGCCCGGGCGGCGGTTCCGAAAGGAACGAGATGTCCCGCACGGACAGGACGAAGCCGCTGTGGGTGCGCCACGCGGAACACCACCCCCGGCCGGTCCACGACCACCGCTACGGCGCCTGTGACCTGCCGCCCCACCCCACGGGGGAGAACTCGGACACCCGCTGCCGATGGGAAGACCCCGGCATGCTGCTGTCCGGCCGCACGTGCTGTTCGGGGTGCACCGTACGCGCCTGCGTCAAGGAACGGCAGCAGATGGCCAGGGCGGCCAACCGCAAGGAACGCTACGCGGGCCGGCGCGAGGCCCGCCGAGGCGGGACCGACGCGGCCTTGAACCGGTAACCGCCGACGTCGGATGTCGTGGTCCGGCTTCGACCCCTCGTCCGGGGGATTCGTACGGGGTTCTCTCCCCCCGGGCGGGGAACGGAAGTTGGCTCCGGCGTGGGACGACGCTCGGTGCGCGGACTCCTAGCGTTGCGGAGACGACGCGGGACGTCCGCGTCCGGACTTCGGGGGAAACGCCATGGCACGGATCTCACGTGTGCGTCGACGTCGGTTCGCGTTCCTGGCCGGGGCTTCGGCCGCGGCGCTGGTGCTGGCGGGCTGCTCGGGTGGCAAGGACGACGACGGGCCGCCCGCGGCATCCGCGAGTGCGAGCAGGCCGGCCGGAACGGCCGCAGCCGGGGTGGGCGCAACGCCGACGGGGCCGGTCACCGTCACGGCCGGCGCACCGATGTCCGCACGGGCGGCCGCCGTCGCCGCGTACCTGGACGAACACTGGCCGTCCGGCGCGGGAGGGGCGATCACCACCGCGCGAGACGGCGAACTCGTCGGCTGCCAGGGCCGCGGCCGGGCGAACCGGGAATCGGGCGTCGACGCCGGCTGTGACACCGTCTTCGACATCGGTTCGATCACCAAGTCCTTCACCGCCGCGGCGATCCTGAAGTTGGAGACGACCGGTGTGCTGCGGGTGACGGATCCGATCGGCACCCACCTGGGACCGGTGCCCGACGACAAGCGCGGCATCACCGTGCACCACCTGCTCACCCACACCTCGGGCCTGCCCGAGGGCCTCGGCGACGACTACGAACCGCTGAGCCGCGACGACATGCTCGCCCGCGCGCTCGCGGCGCCGTTGGAGTCGGCGCCGGGCGGCACCTTCGCGTACTCCAACGTCGGCTACTCGCTGTTGGCCGCCATCGTCGAGAAGGCATCCGGGACGACCTACTCCGAGTTCCTCACCCGGAACCTGTTCGCCCCGGCCGGGATGACCCGCACCGGCTACCGCTTGGCCGACACGCGCCGCGACGACGTGGCCGTCGAGTACGACTCCGCCGGTCGTGGGCACGGCACTCCGCCGGACCACCCCTGGGCACCGGACGGCCCGTACTGGAACCTGCGCGGCAACGGCGGCCTGCTCTCCACCGCGCGCGACATGTACCGCTGGTACCGCGCACTCGACGGCGAATCGATCCTGCCCGCCGCCGCCAAGGCGAAGATGTTCACTCCGCATGTGCCCGAAAGCCCCGACGGGGAACAGTTCTACGGCTACGGCTGGAGCATCCTGCCCGGCACGCCCGGCACGCCCGGCACGCCCGGCACGCCCGGCACGCCCGGCACGCCCGGCACGCCCGGCACGATCGTCACGCACGACGGCGGGAACGACTGGTCCTACGCCCGCTTCCTGATCCGCCCGGCCGACCGCGTCATGGTCTTCTGGGTCACCAACAGCGTTGTGCGGGAAGGTGATTGGAATCTCGAAGAACAAGACCGGGAACTCACCCTCGCGCTCGTCGCGGCGACCGCGACCTGACGGGGCCGCGGGCGCCCGGGCGTCGCCGTCGTCAGCCCCGCGCCGGCGCGGCAGGCCGGCAGCGGCGCACGTGGTAGCCGCGAATCTGCACGAACATCAACGGACCCCACAACACGAACAGGCCGCTGACCACCGTCGCGAGCCCCTCCCACCACCCGTTGGTGAAGTCGACGTTCGACGCGCCCGCGACACCGAACGTGGTGACCACCCAGTCGACCAGCAGCGCGGTGAAGACGAGCGCGCCGAGCGAAGCGGGCACGATCACCGCGAACGGCGGGATTCGCCTACCGCCCAGCACCGGAACCCGGTCGGGCACCACCTCGCCCCATCCGCGGACCAGGCCGAAGTACAGCAGCGCGACCCCCTCGGTGAGCACGCTGAGCCCGAAGACGTAGGGGATGGTGAGCCACAGCGACCACTGCGAGCCCGGCTCGTCCATCCCCATCCGGTAGCCGAAGGCGATCGGCAGACGCCACAGGCACACGGGCAGCGCAAGCAGCGGGATCAGGTGCGCGAGGTTCTCCGCCCAGCCCGGCACGGGTCGCGCGGTGCCCGGGGAAGTCGCCTGCGGGCCGGGGTTGTTGATCGTGTGGTTCATGCGGCCCAGACTCGCGGATCCGGACGGGACGAGTCGTCGGTCCGTGGACGGTGACGACTACGCCGACAAGCCGACCCGTGATCAACCCGAAGGAGGACCCGGCGCCGCGCCCGCGAGCGCCGCGCCGGCCTCCCTACCGGAAGTGCTGCCGTTCAGGTGGCCGAGACGATCAGCTCGCGCAGTGCGCTGTCGAGGCGTTCCGCATGCAGGAGGAGGCGGTGGGCCGGGGTGGGGCGGTCCTCGGCGAGGACCGGCTCGTCGGCGAGCCGCGACAGTGCGGCCGTGGTGGGAGTGCTCGGAGGCCGTGCGGTGGGGAAGTGGCGCCCGGGGTCCGGGTGGAGTGCACGATGCGATGCGGTGTGTTCGATGCGGAGGAGGACATCGGTCAGGCGGGTCCGATCCGTGGGCCCGGTGCTGTCGGCCGCGCACTCGGCCGGCGTGGTCAGGCATCCGGCGTGGTGGACACACACCTGGACCGCCGCGAACAGCGGTGCTGCGCAGGCCCGTTGGGATCGGTGGGGGTTGAGCGGGTGGAGCAGCGGCCGTGCCGTGTGGCCGATCGCTACCGTCGGCCGCGGGAACGACGACCCCGGGTTCGGTCTTCGGTCGGCGCTCGGCCGGCGGTGCCGGCGGTTCCGGTGCGGCCGCCGTCGGCTCGGTCGGCGAGGCGGTCGGCGTGCGCGGCGGCCTTCCGGGCGTGGCGGCGGGCGTCGGCCAGGCCGCGTTCGGCTTCCTCGGCCCGGTCGCGGGCGCGTTGTTCGTCCTCGGCGGCGGCGTGTTCGGCCTGTTCCGCCTCCGCGACCTCGCGGCGCAGCTCCGCGAGGTGCTCGTGGGCCTGCTGCTTTCGCGTCCGCGCGTCGTGGGAGTGGGAGCGGGTCTGTTCGAGAGCCGCTTCCGCGGCGGCGACGGCCGCTGCGGCTTCCTCGGCGCCCCGACGGGCCGCGGCGGCCCGGTCGCGGGCTTCACGACGAGCCCGCGCCTGCTCCGCGTCGGTTGATTCGGCCGGTTGGGCCGGTTGGGTCGGTTGGGCCGGCGTCGGTTTCGGAGCCGAACCGGCCCGCCGCCGTGTGCCGGAGCCGGATTCGGCGGCGGGGGCCGCCGTGCCGGTCGCGGCGGAAGGGAACGCGGGTGGGCTGAGGGGGTGGGCGAGCCGACCGGACGCCCATGTCGCAGCGGCCTCCGGGTCGGCGAAGGCGGCCTGGAGAGTGCTGCGGACCTCCTGCATGGCCTGCTCGCTCAGCGGCTGCCCGGTCTTCCCCGCCAGCGCGGCGGCCTGCCGGGCAAGGTCCGTCGTCAGCGTGCGATGCCGAGCGGACAGCGCCCGCAACCGTGTCCCGTCGAGGTCCCGGTGCGCCCGGCGCAGTTCCTCGCCGAGCCCGAGCAGGTCGCGTACGTCGTCCGGCCGAGCGCGTACCAGCGCGTTGCTCGCCCAGGCGGCGAGGGTGGGGCGGCGCAGGGCCTTGATCCGGGTGGCGAGGCTGCGGTCCCCGTCTCGGCGGGCCCGGGCGGCCCGGGTGTCGCGTGCGGCGGTGAACTCGGACGGCGGCAGCGTATACAGCGCGTCGGCGATCTCGTCGAAGCCCTCCGCGTCGGCGCGGTCATCGGAGCCGGACCCGGCGCGGCGTGCCATCGTCGCCACCTCCTCCCCGCCGACCGGGCACCAGCCGGCCGCGCGCAGGACACCGCTGCCCGAAATCGTCCACCATCACGCGTCGACGCCGCGTCCCCCAGCCGATCGACCGGTACCTCACCGGGCCGCTCCAGCCGGGTCCCGCCACGGAGTCGGACGAACTCACCGACAGCGAACGCGAGGACGTCGCCGCGGCCGCACAGGGCCGGTCCGACGACCGGATCGCCGGCCGCACGACGATCGACCCGCCGACAGCAAGCGCCGACATCGACCACCCGACGATCCGGTCCCGCTTCCCGGCCCCCCGAGGCAACGGACACAGTGTCGCTCCCTCGGCCGATGTCCTGACTCATTGTCGGTTGTGGGAGGTCTCGATTCGGCGGGAAGCTGACGGCCCGTCGGATCCCTCCCCACCCCAGGCCCCGGGCACCGCGTACTCCTTCCGGCTCTGCGTACTTCCCGGGGCTTCGTCGTGTGCATATCCCTTCCCCCTCTCCTCCCGGCACGGAATCGACCGCTTTCCAAGGAGCGCCACAATGAGCCGTACCCCTGCCATGGCCGCGCTGCAGCGCACGGCCGCCGACCACCGAGCCGCCGCGGTCCTGCGTATGCCGGTCGGGGAGTACCGGGACATCCGTGACGAGGCCACCGCCGACCCCACCGGGCCGAGCCGGCGTACGTTGATCAAGCGCGCCGGAGTCGTGGGCATCGGCCTGGGCCTGGCCGGCGCCGGGTTGTCCCGGTCGGCGTTCGCCGCCGAGACCGCGCCGAGACCTCCGGTGAACCCGGGCCGGGTGGTCATCGTCGGCGCGGGCATCGCCGGGCTGACGGCGGCGCTGACCCTGGCCGACGCCGGGGTGAAGTCCACCGTGTACGAGGCGAATCCCACCCGGGTGGGCGGCCGGATGTACTCGCAGAAGACCTACTGGGGCGGCGGCCAGACCTCGGAGATCGGTGGCGAGCTGATCGACACCGGGCACAAGAAGATGCTCGAACTGTGCCGCCGATTCGGGCTGGCCACCGTGGACTTCGCCGGCTCCGGGCCGAACGGCGCCACCGAGACCCTGTGGTTCGACAACGCCTACTATCCGCGTGCGCAGGCCGACGAGGACTTCAAGGCGATGTACCAGGCCGTCCGCCGGGACTACCAGGAATGCGGCGACGTCACGTGGAATCGGACCACCGCCACCGGCACCGCGATCTCGAACATGAACCTGCGGGACTGGATCGACTCCCGGACCCCGGGCGGCTCCTCGTCCACGCTCGGCCAATTCCTCGACGTGGCCTACAACGTCGAGTACGGCGCGGAGACCGTCGACCAGTCCGCCTACGCCGCCGTCTGCATGCTCGGCTGGCAGTCCAACCCGGGGCACTTCAACATCTGGGGCGGCTCCAACGAGCGCTACCACGTGGTCGGCGGCAACGACCAGGTCCCGCTCGCCATCGCGGCGGCGCTGCCGTCCGGCACGGTGCGGATGGGACACAGGCTGGTCGCCGTGCGGGCGAACAGCGACGGCACCCAGACCCTCACCTTCGACACCGACGGCACGACGACGACGGTGACGGCCGACCATACGATCCTGGCCGTGCCGCTGCCGATCCTGAAAGGCCTGGACCTGACCCGGGCCGGCTTCGACCCGATGATGACGAACCTGCTCCGCGACTCCCGCATGGGCCACGTCTCCAAACTCAACATGCAGTTCACCAAGCGCACCTGGCTGGGCGTCGGCGGCAACGGCCTCGGACCCTGGCCGGGCGTGGCGGCCGGGGACTCCTTCACCGACCTGCCGTTCCAGCAGACCTGGGACACCACCAAGGGCCAGCCGGGCACCAAGGGCGTGCTGATCCAGTACGGCGGCGGCACCAAGGCCTCCGGTCTCACCCCGGCCGGCCCGTTCAATACCGCCGAGCAGGACGCCTACGTCGCGAACCTGGCGCGCACCTACCTGGGGCAGATCGACAACCTCTTCCCCGGCACGAAGGCCCAGTGGACCGGTAGGGCCCAGCTGTCGTCGTGGACCAACAACCCGTACTCGTGGGGCGCCTACTCGTACTGGCCGGTCGGCTACCTGCACCGCTACGCCGGTTACGAGGGGACCCGGCAGGGCAACGTGCACATCTCCGGCGAGCACACGTCCTACGACTTCCAGGGCTTCATGGAAGGCGGCGCGACCGAGGGCGAGCGCGCCGCGCGGGAGGTTCTGGGCTCGGCCTGACCCGGACGGCCGAAGCCGGGCGCGGCCGATCGGCCGCGCCCGGCTTCGAGCGAACGCGCCCGACGCCGACCGCCCGGTGTGCGACCGCCACGACCGCCGCGCCCCTCGCAGCTGTACGCGTCGACTTCGATAGGGTCGTCGGCGAAGGTCGACATCGCGGGGGCGCGGGTGGGCCGTCCGTCTCGACGAACCGTCGTGCGGTCGTCCGATGGGGTGGGTTTTGAGCACGTCGTTCGCGGAGGTCGGTTCGATCGGCCTGCTGGTGACGGTGCTGGTCTGTGCGGTCGTCCGTCCGCGCGGATGGCCGGAGGCGGTCGTCGCGCTCCCGGCGGCCGGCCTGGTCCTCGTCGCGGGGGCGATCTCGCCGGATCACGCCCACGAGGAAGCGCTGCGGCTGGGCCCGGTGATCGGCTTCCTGGCGGGTGTACTGGTCCTGGCCCGACTGTGCGACGACGAGGGTCTGTTCCTCGCCTGCGGGGCATGGATGGCCCGGACCGCCGCGGGGCGGCCGCGACGGCTGCTGGTGCGCACCTTCGCCCTGGCGTCCGTGACCACCGCGGTGCTGAGCCTGGACGCCACCGTCGTGCTTCTCACTCCGGTCGTCTTCGCCACCACCACCCGCCTGGGTATACGGCCGAAACCACACGTGTACGCCTGCGCGCACCTGTCGAACACGGCGTCGCTGCTCCTGCCCGTGTCCAACCTGACCAATCTGCTGGCGTTCACGGCCTGCGGCCTGAGTTTCACCCGCTTCGCCGCGGTGATGACCCTGCCCTGGCTCGTGGCCATCGGTATCGAGTACGCCGTCTTCCGCCGATTCTTCGCCGCCGACCTGGACGCCCGCGCCCAAGCCCGGCCCGTCCGCGCGCCCTCGAAGATGCCGGTGTTCGCCGTGGCCACCGTCGCCTCGACTCTGATCGGGTTCGTCGTCGCCTCCGCGGTCGGAATCGACCCCGCCTGGGCGGCGATGACCGGGGCACTCGTGCTCGCCGCCCACGCACTCGCCCGACGGCGCACCACCGTCCGCGTCATCGTCCGCTCCGCCTCGCTGCCCTTCCTCGCCTTCGTCCTGGCGCTGGCGATCGTGGTCCGCGCCGTGGTCGACAACGGCCTCGCCGCCGGTCTGGGCCACCTCATACCCCACGGCACGAGCCTGCCCGCCCTGCTCGGCGTGGCCGCACTGGCGGCGGTTCTGGCGAACCTCATCAACAATTTGCCCGCCATCCTCGTTCTGCTGCCACTCACCGCGCCCACGGGGCCGGGTGCCGTGCTCGCCGTCCTCCTCGGCGTGAACATCGGCCCCAACCTCACCTATGTCGGATCGCTGGCCACGCTGCTGTGGCGACGCGTGCTCCACGCGCACGACACCGACGTGGACATCGGCGAATTCACCCGACTGGGCCTGCTCACCACGCCCGCCGCCCTGCTCCCGGCGGTGTCGGCGCTGTGGATCTCGCTACAGGTCATCGGCGGCTGACCACACCCACGCCCATCGCCGATCGGCTCGGGCCGCACGCCCGTGTCGCAACGCGGCAACGGCTTGCCGACACCCGCGCGGACCGATGATCTCCGGCGGGCGTCGGACGCGCGGTCGCCCCCAAGTTCCGCCGGACACGGCCTGGTTGGCCGTCTCGTGACCTTGGTTCCTCGCCGTCAGGCTCGGCGGGCACAGGACGCGAGGCGATCGGCGAGCGCGATGACGAGGTCGCGCAGTTCATCGGGCCGCTCGATGACGAACGGCCGGTCGAGTGAGGCGAGTGCCGGGGGCAACCAGTCGAGCCGCTCCGCCCGTAGTTCGACGCGCAGCCAGCGCTCGGTCGCCCGGTCCTCGCCCGCCGTGGGCGCGTGCTCCTCCAGGCTCGCGACGCCCGCGGGAAGGTGGGCGCGGATCTGTTCCACGGTCCCGTGGATCCGCAAGGTCACCTCATGCCGGTACTCGGCCGTGGCGAACCCCGACAACACGCGCTGTGCCGGGTCGGGACCCACGGGCACCTCGAATGAGCCGGGCAGGGTCCTGGCGTCCGCGATGCGATCGAGCCGGAAGGTTCGGGCCTCGCCGATGTCGGGGTCCGTGCCCGTGGCGTACCACCGGCCCGAATGGGCGACGATCCCGTACGCGTGCAGCGTGCGTTCGCTGCGCCGGCCGTCGCGGTCGGTGTAAACGATCGAGACCGGTCGGCGGTGGCGTACCGCATCGGCGATGGTGAGCAGGACTCCGGCGTCCGGGGTGGCGAACTCACCGGGCCGATCCGTGAAGGCGAGAGATTCCAGGAGTGTGTCGAGCCGGCGGGCGAGGTGCTTGGGCAGCACCCGCCGGATCTTGGCCGATACCGTCTCGCTCGCCGTGCGCTCCGCCGTCATCAATCCTGCTCGGCGACCGGCGACCAAGCCGAGCAGCACGGCCAGCGCCTCGTCATCGCTGAGCATGAGCGGAGGCAAACGGTAGCCGGGGGCGAGGCGGTACCCGCCGTAGCGGCCGCGCACCGACTGCACCGGCACGTCCAGGTCGATCAGATGATCCACATACCGCCGCACGGTGCGCCCATCAACGCCGAGCCGGTCGGCGAGTTCGGCCGCCGTCCGGGTGCCGCCCGACTGCAGCAACTCCAGGAGTGTCAGCACGCGGCCGGTGGGTCGAGGCATGTGCACAGCCTACTGCGAATACAGGACCGATTCTGTCCACTATTTCTCCTAGCCTGTGACGTGCAGCGACCCCATCAGCCAAGGAGATCACCCATGGACTTCGTCTCGATCCGCATCATCACCGGCGACGTCGCGCGCCTCGTCGAGTTCTACGAGCGAGTCACGGGAGTGCGGGCGGTGTGGGCCACCGAGGACTTCGCCGAACTCGAGACCCCCAACGCCACCCTCGCGATCGCCGGCACCCGCACCGTCCCGCTGTTCGCCCCCGGCTCTGCCCGCCCGGCGGACAACCACAGCGTGATCACCGAGTTCCGCGTCGATGACGTGGACCGCGTTCACCGGAACCTGACCGGCTTCGTCACCGACTTCGTCAACGAGCCCACCACGATGCCCTGGGGCAACCGGTCGCTGCTGTTCCGCGACCCCGACGGCAACCTCGTCAACTTCTTCACCCCCGTAACCCCGGCGGCCATCGCGAAGTTCACCCGTTGACGCCGGGCACAGGCCGACGCCGTGCCCTTCTCGCCGTTGCCAACCTCCGTGGGCGGTACGCCCAATGCGGCCGGTGCGACAGGAGTTGCAGCGCATGCCGGGGGAGCGTCTCCTGGATGTATAGCCAGACGCTCCGGATCGAGCGACCCACGGTCACGAGAAGCCGCGGGATTTCGGCTCTGCGGGATTTCGGCCCGGAGCCGTGGGACCGTGCGTTGTCGGCTCTGCCGGGAGACCCCGATGCGGGGCGGTTGTTGCGGTCGATGTCCACGGATTCCGCCGGGTCGGTGAGCCATGAGGTTGCTCCGCCGGAGGCAACTCCGCGCTTCGGGAGAGAATCTCATGGACGACCAGGACATGGCCGCGGCCGCCGAGCCGGCCGCTCTCGCACGATATATCGCGGATCTGCCCGTGCCCGAGCTGATGCACGGCTCCATGGACAGCGTTCGCGAGGAGGAATTCGACGGTCACCGGATAGTCGTGAAGACCACGTACGAGATCACCGTGGACGATCGGTCGGTTGCCGCCCATCTGATGGTGTCGAACAACGGGGAGGTGCACTGTCATGCCCTGCCCGCGTATCAGTTCCTCTCCGCCGTGGACACCGTGAAGGCGCTCATCCAGTACTTCCCGGACGAATTCCCGCCCGCCGGGGGAGGTCATGGCGACCCGGCCACCGGACCCGGCGGGCACGCGGGACACGGGGGACACGAAGGCGAAGGTCACGGCGGCCACGACGGCCACGAGGGCCATGCGCACGGGTCGAATCACCCGGGAGGTGGCTGAAATGGCGATCGTACGCAAGAACGTCATCACCAGCCTCGCCGACCGGGACGCGTACATCCGCGGCATCAACCTCCTCAAGCAGGAGCCGACGACACTGCGGACGAGCGCCTTCGGGATTCCCGGCCCCGACACACCGATCCACACGTACGACCTGTTCGTGATCTGGCATCACCGGGCCATGACCACTCCGGTGCCGCCGACCGGGAACTGGATGGTCCGCAACGGGGCCCACCGCGGACCGGTCTTCCTGCCGTGGCACCGCGTCATGTTGGCCTATCTGGAGGCCAACATCCAGCGGGTCGTCAACGACTCCGGCTTCGCCCTCCCGTACTGGGACTGGTCCCTGGACGGGTCGCTGCCCGATCCGGCGGGCCGGCTGATCTGGACGAAGGAATGGATGGGCGGCGGGGGCAATCCGATCTCCACGGGGCCGTTCGTCTTCGATCCCGCCGACCCGAACAGTTTCCGGGTCCGCATCGAAACCGACAGCTCGCTACAGCTCGTTCAGGCGAACCGGGGCCTGCGCCGGGGCCTGGGGGCGCTTCCTCCGCTGGGATCGGCGTCGTCGTCCACGCTTCCGAACGTCGGTGACGTGGGTGCCGCCTTCAACACGGTGCCGCTCTTCGGTGGCGATCCCAGCCTCGCCACATACGACTTCGCCCCGTGGGACGCGTCGTCGAGCGGATTCCGCAACCGGCTGGAAGGCTTCATCGGGACCGGGCTGCACAACCAGGTGCACCGCTGGGTGGGCGGCGACATGGGCCCGGCGTCGTCCCCGAACGATCCGATCTTCTACCTCCACCACTGCAACGTGGACCGGATCTGGGAAGGTTGGATGCAGCACAACGGCCGGAACTACCTTCCGCCCATGACGGCCTCGGCCGACCTGCTGGGCCACCGGATCGACGACCCGATCGTGACCCCGCTCGGCCCGGGCGCACCGGGCGGAACACCGAGGCTGAGCCTCGACTTCACCTCCAAGTACGTCTACGACCTCATTCCGTGAGTACGGCTACGACCTCGTCCCGTGCGGCGGTGGGCGTCGTCGCTCAAAGGTGCGGCGGTCAGGGGTGTCGAGGGAGGCGGGCCGCGCCGTCCGCCGGCCGGAAACATTCGGTCGATGTGGTGGGTTCGGCACGATCGAGCTGCGCGAAAAAGCCGAAGTAGGGCATATGGACTCGAAATCGGACCGGAGCGCGCATCGCGGCGTCGGGCGGGAGTGAAAAATACCGTGTTGTAGGAAATCGTTATATGCCGGCAAGGCGGATGAAGCGGATATGTACTGCGATTCGGACAATTTTGTCTTGACGCGGAACTCTCCGTGATGGGAATCTCGGCTGCCCTCATCGAGGGTCTTTTCGGTCCCGGGGGGACGAAGCGGTCTTTCGGGCGGGCGCGTCGAGGGGTCTCGGCTGTGATTCTCGTGCCGGGCGACACGAAGGATCCCTGGGCTGCAACTCACTTCTGCCCAAGAGGTATCACCATGTCTTCGCCTTCCAAGGCCGTACGGTGGGCCACCGCGTTCGCCGTGCCGCTCGTTCTGGCCGCCGGCGCGGCGCCGGCCTTCGCCACCGGCGATACGTACACCGTGAACGTGCACCAGAAACTTCCCCTGACCGCCACCGGCAACGGGGTGGAGCGGGGCGAGTGCCCGACGATCCCCACCGACAAGGACGGCTGGCACTTCGTTCTCCCCACGAACGGAACGGTCTTCGTCAAGCTGACCGTGACGTTCGAGCCGGGCGGCCTGCAGGTGATCACCAACTTCGGTCCCCCCACCGGCAAGCACGCGTACGTGGCATCGCCGGCCGGAGCCACGCTGACTTCCGCGGTCGCCGAGGTCAAGGGCGGCAAGGTGGACTGGTTCAACCTGTCGCACGCCTGCCCGGCCAAGCCGCCGACCACTCAGCCGCCGACGACCCAGCCGCCGACCACCAAGCCCCCGACGACCACCGCGCCGCCGACCACCGCGGCTCCCTCGACCAGCAAGCCGCCGACCGACGGCACGAAGACCCCCGCGCCCGTCACCTCGTCGGCCGGTACCGGGACGCCTTCGTCGTCCGCGTCGCCGAGCGCCTCGGACACGGTCGTCCCGACCCCCTCGAAGCCCGCGTCGACCGGTGGCGGCAAGTCGCTCGCGCAGACCGGCTCGGTCGCGGTGGGCGGGCTCCTCGCCGTCGCCGCGGTCCTGGTCGGTGGCGGCATCCTGCTGCGCCGGCGTCGGGGCAACCACGCCGCCTGACGGTCCGAATCGGGCCCGGCCGGGTACGGCGGGTCCTGCTGATCGACGGGCGCTGTTGATGGATTGGTCCCGCCGAGCCGACATCGGCCGGCGGGACCACGACCGGGTCACCGCCCGGACGCGTGCTCCCCCGCGGCGGCCGACTCACCGGTGGCGTCGTCCGTGGCATCCGCGGCGTCGAGGATCCGGTGTCGGAGGTGGTCGTGGGCCCATGCGGTGAGGGTGGTCGGCGTGGTGGTGTGGATGGTGCGGCGTTGTTCGGGGACGAAGTCCTCCCGCAGACCGGTCGACATTCCGAGTACGGCCTCGACCAATCCGTCCGTCATCCCGGCCTGGCGGAGGCGGGCGCGCATGGCGTCGTCGTCGATGCGTCGCACGTCGATCCGCCGACCGGTGGCGGCGGTCAGGATCTCGGCGACTTGTCGCCAGGTGAGGTCGGCGGGTCCGTGCACCGCTTGCACGCAGCGTCCGGACCAGGCGAGTGAGAGCAGGCGGGTCGCGGCCACCTCGGCGATGTCGCGAGGTGCGACCCAGGCCATGGGCTGGTCGAGCGGAAGGATCACCTCCAGGACACCGGCTCGCAGAGCGTCGAGTTGGAGTTCCAGGTTGGTGAAGAAGTAGCCGCAGCGAAGGTGCACGACGTCGACGCCGGTGTCGTCCAACGCGGTTTCGGTGTGCGCGAGTCCGTCGATCTCGCCGGCGCCGTGCCTCTTCTCGGCGCCGACGCTGCTTTGGAAGACGACCCGGCCGATCCCGTTCTCGGTGACGGCGCGGACCACGCTCTCGGTGGCGCGGGCATAGTCGGCGAGCGGATCCTCGCTGCCGGTGGTCGGATCCACCCAGAACAGCGCATCGACACCGGCCGTGGCGGCCACCACCGCGTCGGCGTCGTATTGGTCGACCCGCACCGCGTCCACCTCCTCCCGGATGTCGCAAGCCAGCCGGTCGGGCGCGCGCAGCAGAAGGCGCGGCCGGATCCCGGCACGGATCAGCGTGGCGACGACATGGCGGCCGACGTTGCCGGTCGGGGTGGTGACGGCGATCCGCATGGTTTCCGCACCTTGCGACACGAGGCCTCCGGTCGAGACGGTCCGACACCCGGCCGTGGTCGGCAAGGCCGGGATCGGGATGGGACTGCCCGACGTTCGGGTGGCGAAACACCCGGGAGCGGTCCGGCTCCCGAGCCGCCGGCGGAGTGCGGCGACCCGCTCGGGCGGTGCGCGGCCGCCCGAGCGACCGTATCCGAGCGCCGGGCCGCACGGGTCCCACCGCCGATCGAGGCACTCCGTCCTCAGGGCGTCGTCAGCCCCGCCTCGTCGATCGGACCGGCGACGCACAGCGCGTAACCCTGGGCAGGGAAGGGCGTGTTCTGCGCGAACACCTTGATCGTGTAGGTGCCGGGCGGCGGGTTGCCGATGCGGACGGACTCGACCGTGTTGGCGCGGTCGAGCGGGAGGCCGGTGAGTCGCAGCACGGCGCTGCGGTCGAAGCCGGGGACCTTGTTGTAGGTGTGCTCCTGATTGCCCACGAGCATGGTGCCGTCGGGTGTGGTCACCGCGAGGTCGAGGTTGTTCTGCACGGCGCTGCCCGGCCGGTCGGTCCAGGCCAGGACCACGCGCAGGTCGTCGGGGTGCGGGCCGGCCGGCACGGTGAGGCGGTAGGCGCGACTGCCGCGCCGGGTGCCCTCCGGGTCGGCGAACGCTTCGAGCGCGTCGGGATCGGCGTCGGGCAGGTCGGCCCACACGAGCCGGCGATCCGCCGGCGCGTCGGGGGTGGGCAGGACGATGCTCAGGTCCAACCGCCCGAAGCCCTGGTCGAAGTCGGGGTAGCCGAGATACTGCGCGCTGTTCGGCGTGCGCAGCGAAGGCAGGCGGCGGGTCGCGGCGATCAGGACGGCTTTCATGAGCGCGGCGGAGGGCGATGCGAGCAGGTGCACCTCGCGCAGGTACTGCCGGACCACGGCGGCGGCGCCGGCGACGACGGGAGCGGCCATGCTGGTGCCGCCGATGTACACGTAGCGCCCGTCGTGGTCGGGGTTTTCGCGCCAGGGCAGCCGCGGGTCCATCTGTGCGCTGCTGCTGCGGGCCGAGAGCACGAAGGTGCCCGGGGCCAGCAGATGCGGCACCACGCTGCCGTAGTCGCTGGGGCCTCGACTGCTGATCGCGGCAGGCAGGTCGGGGTTGCCGCACACGTGTTCGCCGCCGGCCGGCGGCAACGGGAACTGGGGCTGACGGAAACGATCCCAGGTCAGCTCCGCGAGGCCGTCGTTGTCGCGGTCGGTGTCGCACGCGCCGACGGTGAGCACGTTCTTGGCGGTGGCGGGGGTGCCACAGGTGTTGAACTCGTGGGTTCCCCTGGGGGCGACGCCGCTGTTGCCGGCCGCGACGATCACGAGCACGTCGGGATGCTCGGCGACGAACTTGTCCACGGCGAGCGAGTATTGGTCGTAGCTGCCGGACAGCGGGTTGCCCCAGCTGAGGTTGATGATGTGCGCTCCCGCGTCGACGGCACGGGCGAGCAGCGGGCCCAGGCTGGGGCCCACGTGGAGGCGGTTGTCCTCGTCGAAGACGCGGAAGACGGCCAGCCGGGCACCAGGGGCGACACCGGTGATTCGGCCACCGCTCGCCGCGCCGGAGCCGACGATGATGCCGGCCACGTGGGTGCCGTGGCCGCAGAGGTCGAACGCGTCGCCGCCGACCAGGGATTCGCTCACGGCGACGCGGTCGACGAGGTCGGGGTGGGTGCCGTCGACGCCGCTGTCGAACACGCCGACGATCTCGCCCGCCCCGGTCCAGGGCACCGGAGCCGCCGGCCCGTCGCCGTCGGCTCGGGGTCCGATGCGGTCCACGCCGACGAGCCGGCGGGCATGGTCGGCATAGAGCAGAGGCGGCCGATAGGGGGCGACCCGACGGGTTTCCTCCCGGGCGGCAACGACGGCGAGCAGGTCGCGCCGCCGGTCCCCGGTCAGGTCGGTGCGAAAGCGCAGCATGACATCGACGGCGGCGAGCACCTCGACGCCGGGCGTGGCGTCGAGGGCGGGGCGGAGCGTGGCGAGGTCGAGGGGGTCGTGCACGAGCACGTCGAAGGTGTCGAGGTACGGGTCCGGTACGGCGGCGCCCTCGTCGCCGGCCAGTTGTGGACCGGCGGCCCGCCGGGCGTCCAGGGCGAGCGCGTCGCCGAGCGCGTACGTGACCGTGTCGGCGAGGTCCCAGGGGCGCACCGCGATCACCCACGACAGGTCGGCGACCCGGTCGCGTTGCTCGCGGGTGAGACGGAGCCGGTAGGTGCCGGGCGGTTGGAACTCGACGATGCGGGCCCCGATCTCGGCGAAGGCGGCACGGCGGTCCCGGTCCAGCGGACCGGGTATGCGCACCAGGTAGGTGTTGTACTGCGGCTCGCCCGACGGCGCGGGAAGAGGCACCGCGGTCTCCGGGTCGGCGGCGGCCTGTTCGCCCGCGCCCATCGCACGTTCGGTGAGGTCGGCCACGAACTCCGGGTCGGGCGCGACTCGGTCGGTGGTGCCGGCCGCGCCGGCGCCGCGCGGCGGCAACATGCTCTGCGGGCCGGCGCTGCCGGGTACCGCGTCGGTTGCGGTGCCTTCGCTCCGGGCCGCGTGTTCGGCGGTGAGATCGGCGCGGACGTCGACGATGCAGCCGGCCGCGCGAAGTCGGCCGATCCGCTCCGCGGAGGTCTCGGCGAGCACGACCCCCCGATAGCGGTGCGTGCGCTCCCCGAGGATCGCCTCGATGCGCTCGGCCTCACGGTCGCCGTCGAAGTAGACGGCGATGCGGTACCGCGGGTCGACTGCCCCCTCGGGGTCGGTTGTCCCGGCCATCGTGGTCTCGCTTTCGGAGGGCGCCGGCGCCGGTGGGACTTCTACGGCGTCAGTCCTCCCGGTCGTCGGTGTGGGCCCAGACCTCGGCGACGGGCGCGGCCCGTTCGGTGATGCCGTCGAGCAGCCGCAGTTGGGTGCGCTTCTCCGCCGCCACCGGCGTCGATCCGTCGGCGAGCAGGGTGGGGCCGCCCCCGGGGAGCGGCGTGAGCACGTCGGCGTAGGGGCACGGGCCGATGTCCAGCAGCGGGCAGAAGGAGCACGAGCCGCGGGGACGCGTCAGATGCCCGATACGTTCGTCCTGACCCAGCCGGCCGGAGCGGGCCTCGTGCAGGAGTTGTTCGACGAGCAGCGGCCGGGCCCGCGCGTAGTCGTCGGGATGCCCGGTGGGATGCGGGGCGAACAACACCCGGGCGTCGAGCTCCTCGCCGTCGTCGAGAGTGCCGTAGGCGAGCCGGATCTCGCTCGCCATCAGCTGCGCCATGGGGGTCTCCGGGGCGGGTATCGGTGCCAGGCGGTCGCCGAGTTCGCCGGTGAAGGCGTTGGCGGTGCTCTGCCCGAGCACCAGGATCACGGCCGGCAGCGACTGGAACATCTGCCGCAGCAGATGGCGGCGGGTACGGAAACACTCGCCGACGATCCCGACCCGCTGCTCGTCGGTCATCGGCGGCAGGGCGGGGTTCTGCGGGTCGGGTCGGGTGGTCCACTTGGCCGACGCGCAGGCGACCATGTTGCCGTACGACAGGTCCTCGCCGACGGTGAGCGTGCCCCGGTCCAGGCCCAGTTCCGCGCCGAGGGCGTCCAGCAGCTCCTGGTAGACGAGATACATGCGCTGCGGCTGCTCGCGGACCGCGATCTCCCGGCGGCCGTGGGCGTTCTCGGGAACGGTGAGCGGGATCCCGGCCAGGGGATCGTCGTCGGGTCCGCCGCCGAAGGCGCGATACGCGTCGTCGGGCAACTCGGGCTTGAACACCCCTCGGTGGCGGAAGTAGTGCGCGTATTGGCGCACGGAGTCGAAGTCGGGAGTGAGCGAGCCGTGGCTGTCCGGCCACCAGCCCGGGAGGTTGGGATTGATGCCGACGGCGAGGATCGGGGCCTTGCGGCAACCGGACAACGGCTCCGGCAGCGGGGTCATGCGGCCGGTGTAGTGCGAGGGCCGCACGATCGAGGCGTCCGGCGGCGGCTCGTCGGCATCGTAGTCGTAGGCGTGGTAGGTACCCCACGAGCGGAAGTAGGCGCACGGATGGGCTCCGGGGCCGGCGAACTGCGAGGTGCGCAACGCATTGCACGGCATCAGCTCGAACAGCAGCTCGACCTCGATCGGGAGCCGGGTGACGGCCGGCGGGTCAGGCATCGTCGATGCCCGCCTCGGAGAGCCCCGCGAGCAGGCCCCATGTGGTGAGCGCACCGCAGACGCTGGTCCAGTAGCCGTACGCCTCGTAGTAGGACACCGCCCACATGGTCTGCGGATTGAGGCGGAATTCGCGGGTGGGGAGTTCGCCGTTGATCTGCGGATCGGACATGTTGCGGACGACCACCCAGTCGGGCACGTGATCCGAGCCCGCGTCGGTGAGACCGGCGCAGGCCAGGCCGAGCGCGGCGTCGCCCATCTCGACCGCCGCACCCTCGTTTTCCAGGCCGTTGGTGGACGTGCCGTACTCGAAGTAGTCGGTGGTCAGGATCGGGTGGAATTCGGGCATGTCCCGCGCGTCCTGCTCGATGCGGACCGTAGGGATGTTGTCGGGGGGCCGCACCAGCGGCCCGGCGAAGGGGAAACGGGTGGAGGGCGGGCCCAGCGGCGGTTCGGTGAGCCGGGCGGCGAAGCCGCGCATGAGCCGTTGCGCGTCCTCGATCCGGCCGAGCGGGAAGGCGCGGTCGCACCGGAACGTGCGGCCGTTGAACGCCTCGTTGCGAAACTCCTTTTGACAGCGGAACTTCGCCGCGCGCGTGACCACCACGTCGCCCAGGGGGAAGTCGCCGAAGACGCTGCCCGAGGTGCCGATGGTGGCGATCACGCGCGGCCGGACCTCCTCGATGATCTGCTCGAAGAAGTCCCGGACGGGCAGGGTGGCGGTGCCTTCGCCGGTCTTGCGACCGTCCTGGTTGAGGTGGAGTTCGGACTTCACGCACAGCACGTTCAGATTGCCGAGCCTGACCGGGAAGTACGAGCCCAGGCGTGGTGGGCGGGCGGCGAGCGAGGGGGCTCCGCCCCTGATCAGCGGCCGGTAGTGCTCCTCGAAGCGGCGGGTGTACCGATACCAGCGCAGCCGACCGAAGCCCTGGGTGAACACGTCGGCGAGGGCGTCCTGTTCGGCGACGGTCCAGGTGATCACGACGACGTCGGCGCGAGGCAGCGCGGCGTCGGGGGACGGATCGACGTCGAAGGGCTGGGGCACGGGGGCGAGCCCATCGGGGAAGACGATCCCGAGGTCGGCGGCCAGGACGGGGCCTTCCGGCGCGGCGGCCAGGTCGGGCGAGAGTTCGAGGTCTGCCGGGGTGATCCCGGCGGACAGCAGGGCGCGGGCGATTTCGACTCGCTCGTCGAGGGTGTCCATGGTGCTGCCTTTCGCATCGTCCCGGCCGGTTCGGCGTGGTGTGTCGTTCCTCGTCGGCGGCGGGCGCCTCGGTCGGGGCCGGGAGTTGCCGGCCCACCCGGTAGGCGTTCGCGAGTCGGGTCGGGGTGGGTTTCGAGGCGCCGGCGATGGGCTTGAACGCGCGCTCGACGGCATGGGGCGCGATGTCCGTCCACGGCACGCCGACGGCCGCACGTCCATGAATCCAGTGCAGCACGAATCGACCGCTTTGCATCTCTTGCTCCGATGCGGCGGTCCTGTCGGCAGGATCGGTGACGGTGTGTGGGCGGGCGACCACGAATGGTGTGCATGTCGGGGTCGCTCGTCGTAGTGGGGCCGGACATGCCGCGACCCCCGCGGGATGCAGCGCGGGGGTCGCGGTGTGCCGGACGTGGAGGAACGTCCGAGATGGGTGTCGGCGGGGGATCAGCCGTGGTGGCCGCCGGAGTCCCCGCCCTTGTGGCCCTCGTGGCCCTCGTGGTGCTCGTCGTGGTCGTCGTCGCCGTCGATGTTCAGGCAGGTGTTGCCGAACGTCGGGTTGAGGGCGGCGATGATGTCGACGGTGTTGCCGCACAGGTTGATCGGGATGTGCACCGGGATCTGGATGTTGTTGCCGGAGAGCACGCCGGGGGAGTCGACGGCGGCACCGTCGGCGTCGGCCTGGGCGCTGGCGGCTCCGGCGCCGGCCATCACCAGAGCGGCGGTGCCGGCCGCCATGATCGTGGCCTTCTTGTACGTGTTCACTGCACTCTCCGTTTTTCGCCCGTCCGCGCCGCGAGTGCGACGCACAAGACCTCCAACGACGCCACCCCCGCGAGGCAACTGGACGGTGCACTCATTCACCCGAACGCGCGCCGGCTGCGGCCGGCGCGGTCGCCTCCGCTGTCGGATGGGGGCGGGCAGGGTCGTTCGGCCCGGGCGGGGGGACCGGTCGGCCCTGCCCCGGGTCGGGGATCGGCGCGAGGGTGAGGGGGAGCGGCGCGTACGCGCCTCGGCCGAAGGGACGGGTCCATGAACGAGTTCGGCACTCCGCACGAGGTCTGGGCGTTGGCCGCGGACGGCGAGACGGTTCTGCTGCGGCCGCCGGGACCCGAGGACCGGGATGGGGTACTGGCGATGCACCACACGATGTCGCCGGAAAGTCTGTACCTGCGGTTCTTCGGCGCTTCGCAGACGTCGGTGCGGGAAACCGCCGATCGGGTGACCACACCCGACCGGGCCGGGTGCGGTGCGCTGATCGCGCTCACCCACGACGGGGGCGAGGTGGTCGGGGTCGTCGAGTACAACGGGGACCCCGACTCGGGCGAGGCCGAACTCGCTCTGGCGGTGGCCGACGCCTGGCACGGCAGGGGGATCGGCACGCTGCTGATCGAGCACGTGGTCACGATGGCCCGCGCGGACAAGGTGCACACGCTGGTCGCGGACACGTTGCCGTGGAATCGGCCGATGTTGCGGGTCCTGGAGGACATGGGGTTGCCGGTGCGCAACCGCCTCGTGGCGGGGGTGATGAACTGCGTGATCCCGCTGGACGGCGACATTCCCTCGACCGAGCGATACCTGACCGCCCTGGCGCGGCGGGAGGCCCTCGCGGACGTGGCCAGTCTGGTGCCGCTGTTCGCACCGCGATCGGTCGCGGTGGCGGGCGCGGGCCGTCGGGCGGACTCCGTCGGCCGGGCCCTGCTGCGGAACCTGAAGGCGGCGCACTTCACCGGGACCCTGGCGGTGTTGCACCCCACCGCGACCGAGGTGGACGGGGTGCCCGCGTTCCCGACGCCGGACCTGCTTCCCGAGGTGCCGGACCTGGTGGTGGTGGCCGTGCCGGCGGACCGGGTTCCCGATCTGGTCGAGGACTGCGGACGCGCCGGCGTGCGCGCCCTGGTCGTGATCACCTCGGGCGCAACGCCGGAGCAGGCCGCGCGGGTGCACGACTCGGTCCGCCGGCACGGCATGCGGATGGTCGGCCCGAATTGTCTGGGCATCGCGCAGACCGATCCCGCCACCGCGCTGAACGCGACCTTCGGCTGGGTCGTGCCCGCTGCCGGCAGCGCCGGGGTGGCGGTGCAGTCCGGCGGAGTGGGGATCGCGTTGACGGAGCAGCTGAACCGGCTGGGGATCGGGGTGTCGACCTTCGCGTCGCTCGGTGACAAGTACGACGTCAGCGGCAACGACATGCTCCAGTGGTGGCAGGCCGACACCCGGACCACGATGGCGATCCTGCACCTGGAGTCCTTCGGCAATCCGCGCAAGTTCTCCCGGATCGCGCGCGCCGTGGGCCGCACCAAGCCGGTGCTGACCGTGGACGCGGGGCGTTCCGCGGCCGGCCGTCGCGCCGCCGGGTCGCACACGGCCGCCGCGGTGACCCCGACCGTGGCGCGTGGGGCGTTGTTCCGCCAGGCGGGAGTGACCGCCGTGCAGACCCTCGGGGACCTGGTGGCGGTGGCCGCCTTGCTGCACTCCCAGCCATTGCCCGACGGCGCCTCGGTGGCGGTGATCGGCAACGCGGGCGGCGCCGGGGTACTGGCCGCGGACGCCTGCGTGGACGCGGGCCTGGCCGTGCCGCGCTTCGGCCCCGATGTCGAGGCCGAGCTCGGCGCGCTCCTGCCCGCCGGCGCCGCGTGCGCCAACCCGGTGGACACCACCGCCACCGTGGACGGCGAGACGCTGCGCCGGTGCGTGGACCGGGTGTTGGCGGCGGGCCACGTGGACGCCGTCGTCCTGGCCCTGGCCCCGACCGCGCTCGGCGATCCGCTCGGCGACATCCTGGAGGGTCCCGCCGTCCGTGCGCGGCCCGTGCTGGTGATCGCCCCCGAACGCGCCGCCGCCGTGGACCTGTTGCCCGCCGTGGGCGGCACGGTGCCGGTGTACGGGGACGCACGCACGGCCGCCGTGGCGCTCGCGCACGCCTACGAACGGGCGATGTGGTCGACCCGGCCCCGCGGCACGGTGCCGGCGCTGAACGACGTCGATCGCGGCGCGGCCCGCTCGCTCGCCGCCGAGTTCCTGCTGCGCGAGCCCGACGGTGGCTGGCTGCCGCCTCGCGAGTGCGCGCGCATGCTGGGCACGTACGGCATCCGGGTGAGTCCGTGGCGGCAGGCCTTCGACGCCGAGGAGGCGGTGGCGATGGCGCGTGAACTGGCTCCGTCGGGCGTCGACGGCGTGGTCGTGCTCAAGGCGTACGGACCGCACATCGTGCACAAGAGCGACGTGGGCGGGGTCCGGTTGCGGCTGGTCGGCGACGACGCGGTGCGCGCCGCGTTCACCGATCTCGCCCACCGGATCGGGGCCCTGATGGAGAGCGTGGTCGTGCAGCCCATGGCCGCGCCGGGTGTCGAACTGATCGCCGGGGTGACCCAGGACGAAGTGCTGGGCCCACTGGTGGTGTTCGGACTCGGCGGAGTGACCACCGACGTACTCGCCGACCACGGTACGCGGCTGACCCCGCTGACCGACCTGGATGCCCACTCGTTGTTGGCCGATTCACGCGGGGCACCGCTGCTGTACGGCCACCGGGGCGCGCCGGCCACCGACACCGCCGGGGTCGAGGACATCCTGCACCGACTGTCCAGGCTCGCGGACGACGTGCCCCAGCTCGTGGAAGCCGACCTGAATCCGCTGGTCGCCCGTCCCGACGGCGTCACCGTCGTCGACGCCCGTATCCGCCTGGCCCCGCGCCACGGACGGGACCCGTACCTGCGGCGACTGCGCTGAACCCGGAACCCGGAAGCCCGGGCCGGTCGGGACACCGGTGCAGCGGTCCCGGACACCATGCAGGACGCCGAGCGGGGCGTGGATCGTCACGGTCCGCCCGTCGGGTGGTTCGTCGTCCGCTGCCCGGTGTCGGGAGTTGTCGGGCCGAGCGGCTTTCGCGTGGTCAGTCCAGGGGGACGTGCCATTCCAGGACGGCGCCGCCGTCCGGGGACGGTCCGAACGTGCAGGCTCCGCCGAGGTTTTCGGCCCGCTCCCGCATGTTGCCGAGTCCGCTGTCGCGGGTCGGGGCCGGTGGCGGACCCACGCCGTCGTCGCGTACTCGTACCCGCACGTGCGTGTCGTCCGCCTCGACGTGTACCTCCACGCGGCTTGCGTGGGCATGACGGGCGGCGTTCGCGAGTGCTTCGCGCAACACCGCGATCACCTGGGCCGCAATCGACTCCGGCACCCGCGTGTCCAGCAGGCCGTCGACGCGCAACGTCGGGGCGAAGCCCAGCATTTCGGTGACCGCGTCCACCTCGCGCAGACAGCGCGAGCGCAGTCCCGGGCCGGCGTCGCGCCCTCGGGACTTGAGGGAGAAGATCGTCGACCGGATGACCTTGATCGTGTCGTCCAGCGCGTCCACCGCCGATTCGACCCGCTCCAGGGCCTCGGGGTGCTCGATGAAGCGCGTCGCGCTCTGGAGTGTCATGCCGGTGGCGAACAGGCGTTGGATGGCCAGGTCGTGCAGGTCCCGGGCGATCCGGTCGCGGTCCTGGAGTACGGTCAACAGCTCCGCGTCGCGGCGTCGTTCCGCGATCTCCAGGGCCAGCGCGGCGTGGTCGGCGAAGCCGGTGACCATGCGCAGCACCGCTTCCGTCAGCTGCGGACGCTCCGTCCGGTTCGCGACCTGGAGCACGCCGCGGATGCGCTCGGGGGTGCCGAGCGGCAGCAGAAAAGCGGAGCCGAGTTCGGACCCGACGGCGGTTGCCACCACCGCCCCCGGGTCGTGGCTGAGATCGCTGCTGGTGATCGTCTCACCCGAGCCGAACACCTTGCCCATCAGCGTGCTTTCGCCGGACAGGACCAGTCCGCGGACGCGGTCGGCGAGGGGGCCCGCGGCGGCCTCGACGACCAGGTCGTCGGTGCCGGGCACGGGTACCGCGAGGGTGACCAGGTCGGCGTCGGTCATGTCCCGGATGGTCTCGGTGAACGTGCGCAGCACGTCGGCGGGGCTGTCGCCGGAAAGCAGGCTGCGGGTCAGGTCGGAGGTCGCGGCGAGCCAGCGTTCGCGGCGGCGGACGTCGTCGTACAGGCGCGCGTTGTCGATGGCGACGCCGGCCGCCGCCGCGAGGGTGCGCAGGACCGCCTCGTCGTCCTCGTCGAAGTCCGCGCCGCCGCGCTTCTCGGTGAGGTAGAGGTTGCCGAAGACGGTGTCGCGGATCCGGATCGGCACGCCCACGAAGGTGTTCATCGGCGGGTGGCCGGGCGGGAATCCGAACGACTCCGGGTGTTCGGAGAGGTCGTGCAGGCGCAGCGGATGCGGATCCCGGATGATCAGCCCCAGGATGCCGCGCCCGGTGGGGAAGGGCCCGATCCGCAGGATGGTTTCCGGGTCCATGCCCACCGGGAGGAAGCGGGCGAGCCGCTCGTCGCCGATCACCCCGAGGGCGCCGTACTCGGCGTCGACCAGGGTCACCGCCGATTCCACGATCCGCCGGAGCACGGTCTCCAGGTCCAGGTCGCTGCCCACCGAGAGCACGGCCTCCAGCAGCCCGCTCACCCGGTCCCGAGTCGCGCGCACCACCTCCACATGGGCCTGGAGCTCGTCCAGCAACTCGTCCAAGCGCATACGCGGCAATGCCGGTCGCTCGTCCGACGCCACAGCCCCTCCCACGGTTGGTACATCCGGCGAAACTCTTCGTGAGCCCATCGTGTCAAACCACGCCTCGCGCGTCCTCTCCCCCTCGAACGCACCGTCGTCGATCGACCGTGATCCCGCCGACCGTGGCCCCGAGGCCGCGCCGCCCGCTACGGTGACGGATACGGGAGCCTTCGGCGTCCGACGATGACAACAGCGACCATAGAGCCACGACTGACCTCCGGAGGAGGGCCGTGTCGACACCGCCCATTCGCGTGTTCCTGCTGGACGACCACGAGGTGGTCCGCAGGGGCCTGGCCGACCTGCTCGGCGGTGAACCCGACATCGAGATCGTCGGCGAGTCGGGTTCGGCCGCCGAGGCCACCCGGCGCATCCCCGCACTGCGCCCCGACGTGGCGATCCTGGACGGGCGCCTGCCGGACGGCAGCGGCATCGACGTGTGCCGCGAGGTGCGCTCGCGCTTCCCGGAGATCAACGCGTTGATCCTGACCTCGTACGACGACGAGGACGCGCTGTTCGCGGCGATCATGGCGGGAGCGGCGGGCTACGTGCTCAAGCAGGTTCGCGGGCAGGACCTGATCGCGGCGGTACGCGCGGTCGCCGCCGGGCAGTCCCTGCTGGATCCGGCGGTGACCACGCGTGTTCTGGAACGAGTACGCAAGGGACCCGCCGCCGAACCGGGCCCCACCGGGCTCAGCGAGCGGGAGAAGCAGGTCCTGGAGCACATCGCCCAGGGCCAGACGAACCGGGAGATCGCCGAGAACCTGGGCCTGGCGGAGAAGACCGTCAAGAACTACGTCTCCGCGGTGCTCAACAAGCTCGGCCTGGAACGCCGTGTCCAGGCGGCGGTGTACGCGACGGAGTTGCACCAGGGCAAGGAGCGGCGCCGGACCTGAGGCCGGCGGGCGGTCCGCGCGGATCCCGACGCACACCGACGCACACCGACACCCACCGACGCACCCCGACCGACAGCGGGTCCGGGGTGCGTCGATGTCCGGCCGTGTGCGCCCTTCGGCGGACCGACAGGGCCGTTCGGCCCGGGTGCGTACGCGTGAAGTGCGCTGTCCTGGGAAGCGTCATCGACGCATGCACCACCAGGAGGCGGTCGTCGTGTCCCTCATCGCCCATCATCGGACGGCTCCCGCGTCCGCACACCGGCGCTTCGCCGGTCGCCGCGCGAAGACGTGTGCGTCGTATCCGTGTTCGACGGACATCGCAGCGGCACCGGGAGTGGTCACCGCCTGCCCGGCGCCGATGCCGCGGATTCCGTGTCGGGGCGTTCGTTCGCGCGGGCCCGGTCCGGCCGATCCCGAATGGCGCGTACGCGAGAGCGACTCGCCTGTCCTACGGCCACCGTCGTGGCGACCCGACGGGCGGCGGCGCAGGCAGGCGATCGACGCCCGAGTCGCCGCCGGCGGGCCGCTGCGCGCTTCGGCCGAGACGGGGGTGCGCGATGTCCGCTGAGGCCACCCGCAGTACGAATGCCGGCGCCGGCGGACGCGTCCTGGTCGTCAACGCGGGCTCCTCCAGCCTGAAGTTGTCGGTGGTCGACCCGGACGACACGATCGTCCATACCTCGAACGTGAGCTTCACCGACACGATCCCGTCCGCGGCGATCGCCGAGTTCGTGCGCTCGGCGGGATCCGTCGAGGCCGTCGGGCACCGCATCGTGCACGGCGGCGCCGACTTCACCGGGCCGGCCCGACTCGATCCGCAGGTGTACGCGCGCATCGCCGCGCTGCGCCCGCTCGCGCCGCTGCACCAGGACCGGGCGATCGCCGGCATCGACGCGCTTCACGAACTGTGTCCCGAACTGCCCGCGGTCGCCTGCTTCGACACCGCCTTCCACCACACCCTCCCCGCCGAGGCGAGCACCTACGCGCTCCCCGAGGCGTGGCGCGCCGAGTGGGGCCTGCGCCGCTACGGCTTCCACGGCCTGTCCCACGCCTACGCGTCGGCGCGGGCCTGTGAACTGACCGGTACGGACCCGGCATCGGCGCGCGTGGTGACCTGCCACCTCGGTGCCGGGGCCTCGTTGGCCGCGATCCGGGGCGGGAGTTGTGTCGACACCACGATGGGCTTCACCCCCACGGAGGGCCTGGTGATGGCCACCCGCGCCGGTGACCTGGACCCCGGCATGCTCGTGTGGCTGCTCCGCAACGGGGTCGAACTCGACGACTTGGAGCAGGTGTTGGAGCATGGCGCGGGGCTGAGCGCGTTGGCCGGGCACGGCGGCGACATGCGCGCGATCCGGGCCGACGCCGACGCGGGGGATCCGCGCGCGCGACTGGCGCGCGGGATCTACGCGTACCGGGTGCGTACCAGGATCGCCGCGATGGCCGCCGCGATGGGTGGCCTGGACGTCCTGGCCTTCACCGGTGGGGTGGGCGAACACGACGAAACGCTGCGCACCGAGGCGGTCGCCGAGCTGGGATTCCTGGGAGTGCGGTTGCATGCCGAGGCCAACGCCGCGACGCGCGCCGACGGCGAGATCGGCGAGGCGGGTGCGCGGGTGCGAACCGTGGTCGTCACCGCCGGGGAGGATGTCTGCATCGCGCGCGAAACCCGCGCGACGGTGGGATGAACCCGCTTCGCCGCGGTGCGCCGGAGTGGGCCGGGCCCCGGGGCAGCTGTCGGCACGGCGCACCCGTCGAGTGGCAACCATCGGCGCGTGCCACCTGTCGGCGCGTGACACCGAGAATTCGGCGCGTGACACCGAGAACCGGCGTGCGGCCCGGTACGGCACGGACCGCCGGAGCGAGGCCGAGTACACCGAGCAGCACGCAGGCTCCGGATGCCGAAGGGCGGGTCCGGAGCCTGCGTGGTCAGCGACGTCGCAGCGACGGGTCGAGCAGCGCGGGCGGGGTGTCGTTCTTCTCGTGCGCGGCCAGGTCGGTGCCGGGGGCGACGATCTCGTCGATCGCGTCGAGTACGTCGGCGGACAACACGGTGTCGGCGGCGGCGAGTTGCGAGTGCAGGTGTTCCGGCGTGCGGGGGCCGATGAGCGCGCCGGTCACGGCCGGGTGCGCGGTCACGAACCCTAGTGCGAGCTGGATCATGGTGAGCCCGGCCTCGTCGGCGACCTTGGCCAGTCGCTCGACGGCGTCGAGCCTGGCGCGGTTGGCGGGGATGGTGGTGTCGAACCGCTGCGGCATGAACGCGGCACGGTTGCCCGAGAGTTCCCGGCCCTCGCGGATGGCTCCGGACAGCCAGCCCGAGGCGAGCGGGCTCCACACCAGCACACCGAGTCCGTACTGTTCGGTCACCGGCAGGACGTGGGTCTCGATGCCGCGCTGCAGGATCGAGTAGCTGGGCTGTTCGGTGACGTAGCGGCTCAGGTGGTGCTCGCGGGCCGCCCACTGGGCCTGCACGATGCGGTAGGCGGGGAAGGTCGAGGAGCCGAAGTAGCGGATCTTGCCCGCGCGCTGTAGGTCGGTCAGGGCCGACAGGGTCTCCTCGTCGCCGGTACGGGGGTCCCATCGGTGGATCTGGTAGAGATCGATGTGGTCGACACCGAGCCGGCGCAGGCTGTCGTCCAGGGCGGCGACCAGTCGGCGGCGCGAGGCGCCCTGGTGGTTGCGCTCGTCGCCCATGGGCAGGCCCGCCTTCGTGGCGAGCACGAGGTCGTCGCGGCGGCCTGCGATGGCCTTGCCGACCATCTCTTCCGACTCGCCGCCGCTGTACACGTCGGCGGTGTCGATCAGATTGATCCCGGCCTCGAGGGCGGCATCGACGATGGTGGTGACCTCGTCCTGGGTGGTGCGCCCGATCCTGCCGAAGTTCATCGCGCCGAGCGCGAGGGCGCTGACCTGCACACCGGTACGGCCCAAGGTGCGGTACTGCATGACGTGTCTCCTCGTTGCGGGTGGAACGTGCCGACGATGCGCGGCTCGAGTATCGGGCCCGCGCTCGGCATCACGAGCAAAACGGAACCCCGTTCCGAGAACGATACGGAACGCGGTTCCGCTTTGGCAAGTGCGCAGACGGCGGAGGAAGCGCGTGAACGACGGCCGGGCGGCGAGGGCGTACGCCCGGCCCGGGGGCACCTCGAGCGCGGAGCCGAAACCTCCGCGTCGACGCGGGCCACGATGCTCGGCCACGACGCACGACGACCGGCCGAAATCGTCATGCAGGTCCGCGCCTGCCGCACCGCCGGCCGTGACCCGCGTCGTCCGTGATCAGTTGCCGTGCGGGCCGGGCGACCAGATCCAGTCGCGTACTTCTGGCATGTCCTCGCCGTGTTCGAGGATCCAGGCGCGGTGCCGGGTCCGGGCGTCGAGCATGTTCTGGCGCACCGTCGCGGCGCGCGTACCCAGACCGGGGACGCGGTCGATCACGTCGATCACGCGCTGGTAGCGGTCCATGTCGTTGAGCACGACCATGTCGAAGGGGGTCGTCGTGGTGCCGTACTCCTTGTATCCGCGCACGTGCAGGTGGTCGTGGTTGTGCCGGCGGTAGGCGAGACGGTGGATCAGCCACGGGTAGCCGTGGTAGGCGAAGATCACCGGGACGTCGGTGCCGAACAGCGCGTCGTACTCGGTGTCGGGCATGCCGTGCGGGTGCTCGCTCTCGGGGAGCAGCCGCATCAGGTCGACCACGTTGACCACGCGCACCCGCAACTCGGGCAGGTGTCGGCGGATCAGGTCGACCGCGGCGAGCGTCTCCAGGGTGGGGACGTCGCCGGCGCAGGCCAGCACCACCTGGGGGCGGCCGTCGTCGTTGGAGGCCCACTCCCACACGCCGGCGCCGCGGGTGCAGTGCAGGACCGCCTCGTCCATGGTGAGCCAGTCGGGGTTGGGCGTCTTGCCGGCGACGATGACGTTCACCAGGCCGCGACTGCGCAGTGCGTGATCGCCCACCGACAACAGGGTGTTGGTGTCCGGCGGCAGGTAGACGCGGACGACCTCGGGGCGTTTGTTGATCACGTGGTCGACGAAGCCGGGGTCCTGGTGCGAGAAGCCGTTCTGGTCCTGGCGCCACACGTGGGAGGTGAGCAGGTAGTTCAGCGACGCGATCGGCGGCCGCCAGTCGATCTCGCGCGAGGCGTGCAGCCACTTGGCGTGCTGGTTGAACATCGAGGACACGATGTGCGTGAACGCCTCGTAGCACGAGAAGACGCCGTGGCGCCCGGTCAGCAGGTAGCCCTCCAGCATGCCCTGGCAGGTGTGTTCGGAGAGGATCTCCACGACCCGGCCGTCCGGTGCCAGATGGGTGTCCAGATCGGTGATCGGCTCCTGCCATGCCTTCGTGGTCGCGCCGTAGACCGCGCCGAGCCGGTTCGACTCGGTCTCGTCGGGGCCGAACAGCCGGAAGTCGCGGCGGGACGCGGTGCGGGCGAAGACCTCGCGCAGGTATTCGCCGAGCGCGCGGGTGGGTTCGGACGAGGATGCGCCGGGCTCGGTGACCTTGACCGCGAAGGAATGCGGGTCGGGCAGCGGCAGATCCCGCAGTACGGTGCCCCCGTTGGCCTCGGGAACGGCTCCCAGGCGGGTGTCGCCGGTGGGCACGTTGGCGAGCACGATCGGGGTGGGCCGGCCGCCCTGGTCGAAGAGTTCGTCCGGGCGGTAGGAGCGCATCCACGTCTCCAGCAGGGCCAAGTGCTCCGGGTTCTCGCGCACGCCGGCGAGCGGGACCTGATGCGAGCGCCAGGTGCCCTCGACGGGCACGTCGTCCACGGTGCGTGGGCCGGTCCAGCCCTTGGGGGTGCGCAGCACGATCATCGGCCACCTCGGGCGCCCCTGCGCGGTCGCCTTGAACTCGGCGATCTCCTCCAGCGATTCCTCCAGCGCGGCGGCGAACGCCGCGTGTACGCGCGCGGGTTCGTCGCCTTCGACGTGGATGGGGCGCCATCCGTACCCGGTGAGCAGCGCGTCGAGTTCCTCGCGCGGCATCCGGGCGAGCAGCGTCGGGTTGGCGATCTTCCAGCCGTTCAGGTGCAGGATCGGCAACACCGCGCCGTCGGTGCGCGGGCTGAGGAACTTGTTGCCGTGCCAGGACGCGGCGAGCGGCCCGGTCTCGGCCTCGCCGTCGCCGATCACACACGCGACGACCAGGTCCGGATTGTCGAACGCGGCGCCGAACGCGTGCGAGAGGCTGTAGCCGAGTTCGCCGCCCTCGTGGATCGAGCCCGGCACGCCGGGCGCGATGTGGCTGGGCACGCCGCCCGGATAGGAGAACTGGCGGAACAGCGCGACCATGCCCGCGGCGTCACGGGAGACGTTCGGGTAGCGCTCGCTGTAGGTGCCGTCCAGCCACGACGCGGCGAGGGCGGAGGGGCCGCCGTGTCCGGGGCCGGTGACGTGCAGGGCGTGCGTACCGCGTTCGCGGATCACCCGGTTCAGGTGCGCGTAGATCAGGTTCAGGCCGGGGGAGGTGCCCCAGTGTCCGAGCAGGCGCGGTTTGATGTGCTCGGGGCGCAGCGGTTCGGTCAGGAGCGGATTGCCGCTCAGGTAGATCTGTCCCACCGCGAGATAATTCGCCGCCCGCCACCAGGCATCCACCGTCGTCAGGTCGGGACCTTCGGGAATCGCCATCGTCATCGGTCTTCCTCTCGTGGGTCGCCGGAACTCCGCTCGTTCCCACACTCACGTCCTTCACGCGCACGGTGAAGGGCCGAACGGCCCTATGGGACCGGGCCACCGGAACACGTGGCCGGCGTTGTCGGGGTCGCCGCGGCGGTACCTGCGGACCCGGGGTGGGCCACAGCGACCGGTGGCCGGGCCGGAGGCTCGGGATCGTGGTCCCCGGATCGACGGACCGGCGAAGCCCGTCCGCGCCGCTCCGGTAACATCATCCGACTCACGACGGTCACACCGAGCGCCTCCCCTCACCGGAAATCCATGCAAACCGGCGCAAAAGGTGATCATTTACTAAAATCCAACAAAGCGGCCAAGCAATTGATATCCATAACAGTGCGAACCCTTTCGCGAATAAGTCGCAGCACCATGACCGCCGTGCGGCGTCGGTCGCGGGCGATTCTGTGGGCCGCAGGAGGTGTGGCAGCCCTCGCGTTTCTGGTCACCCTGGAGATCGTCGCGCGTCACCACGGCCAACCCGGGCCGATCACCAATCAGGCGCGAGAGGTGATCTTCGCCCCCAGTTCGGGACCGCTGCTGTATGCCGGCCTGGCGTTGACGATGGTGGTGCTCACCTGGCGACAACGGTTCATCGCGGCCGGTGTCGCGATCGGCATCGACCTTGTTTTCTGGCCGGTGCGGTGGCTGCTCGACGCCAGGATGAACTTCGGCAACGGCGCGTTGTGGGTGATCCTGGGCTGCGCCGTCATCGCCGTCACGCGCCGCACCGGCCGGGAACGCGTCCTGCTGCTGAAGGGCGTCGGGCTGGGACTGCTGCTGGTGGCAGGCCACAAGACGGGCGACACCTGGCTGCACATCACGTCGATGACCCGCCCGAACGTGCTCGACCAGTACGTGGCGACCGCCGATCACGCACTGGGTGACCCGTCGTGGCTGGTGGGCCGAGCGGTCGAGGCCACCGGCCCGGTCGGCGCCCACCTACTCGGCGGCATCTATGGCCAACTCCCGCTGGCGGCGGCCATCGTCGCGCTTTACCAACTACGCCACGTGGCGGTCCAGCGCCGCTTCCCGGGCCATCACCTGGTGCGCACCTTCCTGGTCATCGGCCTGCTCGGACCGAGCATCTACATGATCTTCCCGGTGGTCGGACCGGTCTTCGCCTACGGCGCGGACGGCGGGCACTGGGCCATGGCCAACCTGTGGCCGGACACCGCACCGCCGATCGGCACCCCGCGCCCGATCCGGTTCGACGAGATCACCCCCCGGAACTGCATGCCCAGCCTGCACACGGCGTGGGCCACGACGCTCTTCGTCCACTCCCGCAGCGGCTCGTGGTTCTTCCGCTTCGCCGGAACGTTCTGGCTGATCGGCACGCTCGCGGCCACGCTGGGATTCGGCTACCACTACGGCGTGGACCTCGTGGCCGGCGTGGTGTTCGCGCTCACGATCGAGGCGGCCATGCGCGCGTTCGACCGCGGCTGGGACCGGCGCGGAGTCCTGCTGGTCACCTACGGCGCGGCGGTCTTCGCCGTGCTCCTGGTGTCGTACCGCTATCTGCCGGTGGAGATGGCCGAACATCCGTGGGTGTTCGGGCCGCTGCTCATCCTGGCCATGACCTCGGTCATCCACTGCTACATACGAACCACCAGACTGTGGAACCCGAACACCGCACCGGCAAAGCGCCCCGAACCCCAACTACTCCTCCCGGCGTGACAGCCGAACGCCGGGCACCGTGCGCCCAGGACGACGAAGTCGGTGCCGCTCTCTCGAAGCGGCACCGGCTTTCGTGTCCAGGTGACGGGGACATCGGTGTGCGCTTTGCCGAGTACGCGCGGCTGCTCGTCGCGAAGGGTTCGGCCGCGGTCGACGCGCACGAGCAACACCCTGCCGTGGTGCCGTCCTGGTGGGCGCAGTCGCCACAAACCGTCAACCGCGGTCACATCGCGTAGCCGAACCGGAAGGTGAAATCGGATGCTGAACTACGGTCTTGACGTGTCCGGCCTGGAACGCGACGTTGTTCTGCCCGACTTGGTGGCCGAGGGGGATGAACTCGACGCCCTGGTGTCGGCGCAGACCGACTGGACCAGGCCCACCCCGGCGGCGGGATGGACGATCGCGCACCAGATCGCCCATCTTGCTTCCGCCGATGCGAACGTTCTCATCGCCATACGGACCCCGGAGGCGTTCGACGACGTACTGAAGCAGGCGGACGCCGCGGGCAGCCGATACGCCGATCTCGATGCCGCGGCGGGAGCAGCCAAACCGCGATCGGTACTGCTGGAACAATGGCGGGCCGGTCGGGCCGAGGTGGCGGCGGCACTGCGGAACGCACCTCTGGACGACGGGTTTCCCTGGTACGGCTCGCAGGTGAGCGCAACGCTCGTGGCGCCGCTTCGACTCATGGAGGTGTGGGCCCACGGGCAGGACGTTTTCGATGCCCTGGGTGTCGCACGTCGTCCGACGGCTCGACTCCGGCATGTGGCCTCCTTGGGAGTGATCGGACGAGAGCTGTCCTTCCATGCCGCCCAACTGCCTCTTCCCGCAGAGCCGTTCCGCGTCGAGTTGACCGCCCCCGACGGCGGGACCTGGGCCTGGGGCCCAGAGCATGCGACACAACGCGTACAGGGCAGCGCCCTCGACTTCTGCCTTCGAGTCACCCAACGCAGATCCCGAGCCGAGACCGACCTCACGGCGGTCGGTGCGGACGCGCGGACGTGGCTGGAGAACGCACGCGTTTTCCTCTGAAAAGGTCGGTGGCGAACCGGCCCGAGTGCCGGGTGGCCGGCGCGGGGCCCGGCGCCATCGGACGCCCGCGTCGACCGGTAGGCGGCCGGCCCGTCCTCAGTCGCCGCCCGGACTCGCCGGCCCGTCGCGGAGTACGCCGCGCACCGTGTCGAGCGGTACGCCCGGATCGAACTCCGGCATCCACCAGGTCGCGCCGGCCGCGGCGTACGGCAGTGGGTCGACGTCGAAGGGCAGGCCGACGGCGATCTCGTACGGTCCGCTCGCGCCCGGTCGGAGCTCGGCGAGGGTGGCGACGACCTCGGCGAGTCGATCCGGGTGCTCGAGACCGACCGGGAAGAAGCCGTCGAGCCGGGCGGCCCGGCGGATCGGCTTGAGGTTGCCCGGGAACCCGGCGGCCCACACCGGCACACCGGGCCGCTGAGTCGGCCGCGGCAGGAACGTGATGTCGTCGACCGTGTAGTGCTCACCGCGATGGCGCACCGGCTCGCCGGACCAGGCGGCGGCCAGGATCGCCAAAGACTCGTCGAGCATCTGCCCGCGCCGCCGGTCGTCGATCTGCTCGCCGGTCTTGGACAGCTCACCGCCGAACCGGTCGCTGCCGAGGCCGACGCCGAGGGTGAGGCGGCCGTTGCTGAGCCGATCCAGAGTCGCCGTCTCCCGCGCGACCTTGGCCGGCCGTCGACGGGCAAGCGGCGACACCATCGGACCGAGCCGCAGGCGCTCGGTCGCGGTCGCGATCGCCGTCAGCGCGATCCACGGGTCGGCGACCTGGCGGACCGGCGGCGCCTGCAGGCACAGGTGATCCCACACGAAGCAGCCGTCCCACCCGGCTTCCTCCGCTTCGGCGGCGAGGCGCGCGACCACGCGCGGATCGGCGAGGTCGTCGAAGAGCGGCAGCCAGAGTGCGGACCGTAGCCGGTTCACCGGCGGTCTCCTTCCGTGCGCGGCGTTCGGACGGATGTGAAGTCGTGGCACACCGGGACCGGGACCGGGACCGATGCGAAGTCGTCCCACATCGGCACCAGGACCGACGTGAAGTCGTTCCCCATCGGCATCCGCGACGACGTGCGGTCGTCGTACCTCCGGCTCGGCAGGTCGATTCCCGTGAGTTCCGCCGGCGGCGTCACGTCGTCGGCCGGGCTTCGGAGATCGAGAGGATTGCCGGAATCGCGATGTCCCAGAGCTCCGGCGACGGCATCTGGTGCCCCATGCCACTGAGCGGGACGAGCCGTGCTCCCGGGATTTCCCGGGCCAGTGCCTCGCCGTGCCCGTACGGGAACAGCGGGTCCGCGGTGCCGTGCAACACCAGCGTGGGCGCCGTGATCTCGCCGAGGCGGTCGCGGACGGGCTCGCCGCCGTCGAGCCGCCAGTGGTTCTGTGCCGACGCCAGGGCCGGGCTGCGGTCCCAGGCGCGGCCGACGACGCGGCGTACCCGCTCCTCGTCGACGGGGATGGTGCCCGCGAAGGTGCGCTCGCCGGCGGTGTAGTACGCGATGACCGCCTCGCGGTCGGACCAGTCGGGCGCCTCGTCGCCACCCTCGGCGAACTGCTCCGCCAACTCCTTGCTCATCGGCGGCAGGTCGGGGTGGGCGGGCCCGCCGGGCCCGCCCGGGCTGGTGGCGACGAGCGTCAGGGACGCGACCCGCTCGGGGCGGTGCACGGCCAGGTGCTGGGCGATGTCGCCGCCCATGGAGACACCGACAATGTGGGCGGCCGCGATGCCGAGCGCGTCGAGCAGGCCGACGGCGTCGTCGAGCAGGGCGTCGCTTCCGTAGGGCGGCTCGCCGGGCGGGAAGGTCGTGGAGCGGCCGGTGTCCCGGGTGTCGTACCGGACGACGTGCCGCCCGCCGGCGGCGAGGCCCGCGCAGAACTCGTCGTCCCACCAGTCCATCGACGCCTCGGCGCCGCCGATGAGCAGCAGGGCGGGGGCGGCCGGGTCGCCGAAGGTCTGGGCGCAGAGCTCGACGCCGTTCACCCGGAGAAGTTGCTCGTCGTGTGCTTGCGAAGAAGTCATGTCCGAAACGCTAGAGCCCATGACTCCATCGTGAAAAGCGATGAATTCCGATCGATTCGATTGCCTGTGCCAATGGTCGTCGTTACGCTGGCATGCGTGATCGACGTCGAGTTGCGCCACCTGGCGGCGATGGTCGCCATTGCCGAAGAGGGCTCGTTCGGTCGGGCGGCCGTCCGTCTCGGGTACACCCAGTCGACGGTGAGCCAACGGATCGCCGCGTTGGAGAGGGCCGTCGGCGGTCCGGTGTTCGAACGGCCGGGCGGTCCCAAGCCGGTACGGCTGACCCCGCTCGGCTCCGTGGTCCTGGGCCAGGGCCGCGAACTGCTGGCGAAGGCGGAGGCGTTGGCCCACGCCGTGGATCGGTTCAAGGCCGGAGACGGCCGGATCGACATCGGCACGTTCCAGAGCGTGTCCACCGTGATCCTGCCGTCGGTCGTGAGCCGCCTGCGAGCCGAGCACCCCGGCTGCGACATCAGGTTGTTCGAGGAGGAGCCGGAGCAGCCGCGGATCGGTGACCTCGACCTGCTGTTCTACGACGGCCGCATCGACGACGGCGACGTCGAGCACCTCAAGCTGCTCGACGATCCGTACCTGTTGGTGGCAGGCGCCGGCGCCTTCCCCGACGGTCCGGTGCCGCTGGAACGACTCGACGGGGCACCGATGGTGGCCTGGCCGCTGACCTGCGACCAGCCCTCGATGGAACAGGCGATCGCCCGCAGCGGCGCCCGCCCGCAGGTGGTGTTCCGCACCGCGGTCAACGACGCCCTGTTGTCGATGGTGCGAGCGGGCATGGGATCGGCGGTGCTGCCCTGGCTGGCCATCACCGGTCCCGGCGTCCCCACCGACGACAGGTTCCGCGTGCACGAGCTACGCCCATCCCTGCCCGCACGGGAGATCCACCTGCACTGGCGGGCCGGGCGTACCCACTCGCCACTCGCCGCCCGGGCGATCGAGATCGCCGTCGAGGTCGTGGCCGAACTCGCGCCGCCGCCGGTCGGTGCTTGACGCGCGGAAGGTTGCTCGCGCCGGAAGGTCGCTGGCGCCGAAAGGTCACTTGCGCGGAAGGCCACTCGCGCTCACTTGCGCGGAAGGTCGCTCGCGCCGGAGGTCTTGTGCGGGGCGCCCGAGCGTCCGTGGCGAGGAAGCGACTACGCGACGAAGCTGCACGGACTGGGCCTCGTGGAATTCCGACCGGGGAACGCCCCGTGCTCGGTCGATGCGGGAGCGGGAAGCGGGCGGAACGGGCCGAGCCGGTGCGGTGGTCGAGCCTCAGCGGCCGGGAAGTCTGCTGACCAGGGCGGTCATTGCCGCGACCGCCTCCACGTCCGTGAGCCCTTGCCCCTCGCACAACGACCGCCACGTCGGGAAGGCCGCCGCGTGGGCCGCCAGTGCCCGGCGCAGCCGCCGCTCCCGGCGGCCCCGGTCGGCGAAGGCCGACGCCAGTACCTCGACCTGCTGCCGCTCGCCGGCCTGCCGTGCCTCGCGGATCGGCGCCGGTATCGCGTCGAGATCGCGGTGGACCAGTGCGAGCATCTGCGCGCCGGAGCGGTAGAACCGGTACAGGTCCGTCAGGCCCGTCCGCAGTCGCTCGGTGGGGGCGGGGATCAGCGCCCATTGGTCGGGGCGCGGCAGGGGCCGGCGCGCGAGCCAGTCCTGCGAGCAGGCGGCGAACAGTGCCGTGTCGTCGGGGAAGTGCCGGTAGACGGTGAGCCGGGTGACGCCCGCCCGTTCGGCGATCGCGGCGATGCTGGTCGCGGCGGGCCCGACGGTGCCGTGCAGGTGGACGGCGGCGTCGATGATCCGCTGCCGGGTCTCGCCGATCTGTTCGGCGCGGCGGGTCATGGTGTACGACCGCAATTTCGGAGAACGGTCCTGTTCACTCAACTGTTGACACCCCCCGCCCACCGGCGCAGACTCGAATTCGAGAGAACACCAGTGTATCGGTAAATCTCTGAAGGAGGCCGCACCATGAGCGGCATCACGCAGGCACCGCACCTGACCGTCGTCCGACCCGGCGAAGGCGCCGAGGCAGACCTGGGCAGCATCGGCGTGGCCTTCAAACTGTGGGGCCGGGACACCAACGGCAGCGTCTCGATCGTCGAGCACCCGTTCCCGGTCGGCGCGCTCGTCCCGCCGCACCTGCACACCCGCGAGGACGAGTACTCCATCGTGACCGAGGGCGAGATCGGCTTCCGTTCCGGCGACCGCGAGGCCGTCCTCGGCGCGGGCGGCTACATCACCAAGCCGCGCGGCGAACTGCACACCATGTGGAACGCCGGCCGGACCCCCGCCCGGATGATCGAGGTCATCAGCCCGGCCGGGTTCGAGCACTTCTTCCGCGAACTCGCCGATCTGGTCGCCGACGGTCCGCCCGCCCCGGACGCCGTCTTCGCGCTCGGCGCCGGGTACGGCCTCGAGTTCGGCCGCCCCGACTGGCTGCCGGACGTCATCGCCCGCTACGACCTCACTCCGCCACCCGGCGCGTGACCGCCGGCAGGTCGCACTACGGTGCCGAGGAACCGTGCGGCTCGCCGATCACGGGCGCGGGGCGGGGCGGCGCACGCCCGACTCGGAGGTGGCGATGCTCGCGCCCGCGGCAGCGCGTGACATGGTTCGAGACGAGGATTGCCTCCCTCGACAGGGGTCGGGATGGCATCCGTCGGCCGGGAACGAGCGGTCGTCCCCATAGGGTCGGCGGATGGCGAAGTATTTCGATGTGCACCCCGAGAACCCCCAGCAGCGCACCATCGGCAGCGTGGTCGACCTGATCCGCTCCGGATCGCTCGTCGCGTACCCGACGGATTCCTGTTTCGCATTGGGATGCGGATTGGGCAACCGTGACGGCATCGGCCGGATCCGGACGATCCGCAACCTCGACGACCGGCATCACTTCACCCTGGTGTGCGAGAGCTTCGCTCAACTGGGCCGGTTCGTGTACCTGGACAACGACGTCTTCCGTGCCATCAAGGCATCGACGCCGGGACCCTACACCTTCATCCTCCGCGCGACGTCCGAGGTGCCGAAGCAACTGTTGCACCAGAAGAAGAAGACGGTCGGCGTCCGGATCCCGGATCACGTCGTCACCCGGGCCCTGCTCGCCGAACTCGGTGAGCCGATCCTGTCCAGCACGCTGCTCCTGCCCGGCGAGGAGGAGCCGATGACCCAGGGCTGGGAGATCAAGGAACGGCTCGACCACGTGGTGGACGCCGTGGTGGACTCGGGCGATTGCGGCACCCGGCCGACCACGGTCATCGACTTCTCCGGCGACGAGGTCGAGATCGTACGCCGAGGAGCGGGCGACACCGCGCGGTTCGAGTAGCGACCGGATCTCGGGAAGACGCCGGCGCCCGGGTCGAGCCGACGACCCGGGCCCGCGCGTCGGCGGTGGGCCCGAACCGGCCGCCCCGACCCGGCGGGTCAGCCGGCGCGGCACAACGCCGTCGAAGAGCCCGACCCGGTGGTGCGCGACCCGGGTGTCGTCCGGTTCGAGTCCTCCGGCAGGTGCACGACGAAGTGCCACTGTCCGTCCTGCAGTTCCGTGTACCGCAGGTCCGGCAACGCCGCGTACAGGGCCTTGCGCGCGGCCTGGTTCCCGACCTGGATCTGGGCGTGCAACACGCACACCGCGGCCGCCCGGGCCAGCGACGCGACTTCCCGGACCAAACGCGTGCCGAGGCCGATTCCCTGGTACCGGTCGCAGACCAGGGCGGCGATGTCGGCGTGGCGGGGATCGTTGTTCAGTCCGTACTCGGCCCAGCCCACGATGCGGCCTCCGGTCTCGGCCACGTACGCGTTCCACGTGCGCTGCGCCAGGCCTTCGATGATCCGGGCCCGGTACCAGTCGGGGATCGTGGTGCACGGCACGCCGAACCGCAGGGCGAGCGCGTGTCGTGAGATGCCGGCGGCGGCCCGGTCGAGCCTGTCGATGTCGTCCGCGTGCCACGAGCGCAGGTGCACGGTGTCGGACGCGGTCACGGTGGTCACGATGATCGGCTCCGGGTGCGGCCGGTGATGCCGAAGGCGGTGGCGGCGGACCCGGCGGCGGTGGCGGCGATGAACCACCAGGCGTGTCGAAAGGCGTGCGCCGGATCGGGTGCGGTACCGGCCGTCCCGAGGACGGCGACCAGGAGGGCGACGCCGAGGACGTACCCCAGTTGGCGGCTGGTGTTGACCACGGCGCTGCCGGTGGCGGCCTGGGCGCCGGGCAACTGCGCGGTGGCCTGGGAGAGCATGACGGGCAGGGCCAGGCCGATGCCCACACCGATGACGAGCCATCCCGGCAGGATCTGCGTCGCGTACCGGGTATCGGAGGACGCACCTGCGGCCAGCAGCAGGGCACCGCCGGCGAACAGCAGATTCCCCGCCGCGACCAGGGCTCCGGCCGGAACGCGCGTGGCCAGACGACGGCCGACGGCCGCGAATGGCGGCACCATCAGCGGGCCCGGTGCGATGGCCAGGCCGGCGACCAGGGTGGAGTAGCCGGCGGGACCCTGCAGCCACAGCACCACGGACGGAAAGACCGCGCCGAAGGCGGTGCAGAACAGCAATACCGTGATGTTGGCCCAGACGAAGGCCGGTGTCCGGAACAGGGCCGGATCCACGACCGGTGCCGGGTGACGCAGGATGCGAACGACGAACACCGCGATACCGACGGCGGCGAGCGCGAAGGTGCCGACGGTCGCCGCTCCGGTCCACGCCCACTCCTGGCCCTTGACCAGGGCCAGTGAGACCGCGCCGAAGGCGACGATCAGTGCCGCCGTGCCGAGCGGGTCCGGCATGCGTACGGCCGAGGTGTCCCGCAGGTCGGGGAGCACACGGCGGGCCGCCAGGAAGGCCGCCACGCCGACCGGGATGTTGATCAGGAACACCCAGCGCCAGGACAGTTCCACCAGACCGCCACCGACCACCGGGCCGACCGCGGCCGCGAACGAGCTGGTGGTGGCCCAGATCCGGACCGCTCCGGTCCGGCGCGCCGCCGGCAACGCGGTGAGCAGCAGCCCGAGACCGGCCGGGGTGAGCACGGCCGCGCCGACCGCCTGCACCCCGCGGAAGAACACCAGCGACCACAACTCGGGTGCCAAGGCGCAGGCGGCGCTCGCCGCGGTGAACAACGCCAGTCCGGCCAGGAACGCCGGTTTGCGTCCGTACCGGTCGGCGAGGCGCCCGGCGGGGACCAGCAGCGCCGCGTAGACGATGGCATAGGCGTTGAGGACCCAGCTCAGGTCCGCGAGCGGGGCGCCGAATTCTTTGCCGATGTCGGTGAAGGCGACGTTGACCACGAACACGTCGAGCATCGCCATGAACGCTGCGGAGCACACGACGAACGTGATCGCCGACGGCCTACCGGGGTCCTGTCGCACGCCCTCGGGGGGTGGTGCGGTCTGCGTGGTCATGGGAATCCCCTCGCGATTCGTGCCGGATGTCCTGGCCGACCCGGTGTCCCGGCCATCTCGGGTGTCCCGGCTGTGCCGGCTTCCCGGATATCCGGTCAAGGGCAGCGCTCTTCCACCCGTTGCGGGAGTGGGAGGCAGGACTCTAACTATCCCGGAGTATAGGTAGGGGGGTCTGGCTATACAAGGATCAAGTCGGAGTGGATATCATGGGGCCATGCCGGTTGTCATGGAGGGCGCGCTTGCCGACCTCGGCGCGTGGAAGACGGATCACTGCTCACTGGTCAAGGCACTGGAGGTGGTCGGAACCCGCTCCGCGCTGCTGATCCTGCGCGAGGCGTGCTACGGCACGACCCGGTTCAGCGGCTTCGCCGGCCGAATCGGCATCACCGACCGCGCCGCCGCCCAGCAATTGCGGCGCCTGACCGAGGCCGGCCTGCTCGCCAAGCGCCCCTACCGGGAGGACGGCGGCCGCACCCGCGACGAATACGTGCTCACCGAGATGAGCCGCGACCTGTTCCCGGTGATCATGGCCCTGATGCAATGGGGTGACAAGCACCTGCAGGACGGCACGGCACCGCTGCACTACATCGACCACGAGACCGGCGTCCCGGTCCACGTCGAACTCCGCAGCGAAACCGGCGACATCCTCGAACTGGAACAGGTCGGCATCCGAAAGAACCCCGCCTGGCGGGCACCGAAGCCACCGCAGCAACCGGAACCCACTTCCTGACCTCCCGCGATCCCGGCCGGTGTGCGCCGTCGCCCCGGGTGCCGCACGCCTCGGGCGTCCGACCGCGGCACCGCAAGGCCCCGTGCGTCCGAGCCTGGCGGAAGTCCTCGGGGACGACGGTGTTTTCGTCGACCTGACGATCGGTTTCGACCCGGGGAACTACGATTCGATCATGGTTGCGTCGCGCGGCGACCTGTTGCCTCGGCTTGCCGACCGTGTTGCGACAGGGACCGGGCGGTACAAGGGCGCGTCGTCGTGAGCGGTGGCTGCCGGTGCGCTCGAACGACGGGGCAACTCTTCCCGCTCACAGTGCTGTTGGGCCCCCGAGTCTCGCGCGTGCCGACCGGGGGATCGACATCAGGCGCCAAAGGGCTTTCGACGACGGCCACAGCCGGCGTCGCCGCGACGCGCCGAGCCCGTCGAGATACCGGTCCATCGAGCGCGGGCGGTTCGACCCGCCCAGGTCCGTCAACACCCTCATGTCTCTTGCGTGCCCCGAACCGCGAACTCCACGCGCGCCGCACACAGGCGGGCCGGGCAGGAGGGGCGGTCGCTTGCGAAATTGCGACTCAGGACACCAGTGCCGCGCCCGGCAACGTTCACCCCGTCGCGGCGCCCGGCACGGCACCTCGCCGCCCCGCCGAAACGTCCGAGTACTCCAGTACGAGAACGTTCCGGCGGCACGCCGATGCACCGCACCGAACACCGCGACGGGGCAAACGTTGCCGGGCGCGGCACTAGCTCGGGCGGATTGTGGCCTCGATGTGGGCGAGTTGAGCGGCGAGGATTTCTTCGAATGCGGCGCGGCGGTCCTCCCCGAGGGGGCGGACGTCGCGGGCGAAGTGGGTCAGGGCCGGGAAGCGTTCGGGGTCGGCGCCCAGTACCGCTACGCGGAACAGCTCCACGCCCTGTTCGTATTCTTCGGGGGTGATCGTGTCGATTCCGGCTTCGGCGGTGATCAACGCGGCGATGAGGACCGCGATCCGGTGGTAGCGCACCGGGATTTCCGCGTCGGGCAGTCCCGACGCGCGCAGGGCCTGGAGCACCTCTTCCATGACCAGCCGGGAGCCGGTGCCGCTCGACGCGTAGCGTCCCCAGACCGCGGCGAGCTGGGGCTGCTGTCCGAAGGCGTCTTTCAGGCGTAGAGCCAGCGACGTGATGCGCTGCTTCCAGTCGCCCTCGGGGCGGTGGCCGTCCATGGCGGCGAGGAGGACCCGGTCGGCGACTGCGCGCAGCAGTTCGGTCTTGCTGCGGAAGTGCCGGTACAGGCTGGAGGAATCGGTCCCGAGGACTGCGGCCAACTTGCGCACGCTGAACGAATCCGCGTCGTTCGTGCGCAGCAAATCCGCCGCCGTGTCCAGGATTTCTTCGGTCGACCAACGCCTTCGGCCTGCCATCTCGTTCCTTTCGCCGGATCTCAGCCTAGCTTATGCACTTGGTGTTGCACGCACCGCGTGCATAATGAGGACATGAGCATGCCGGGCGGTCGGCATGCCACTCGTGCCCTGTGGTGTGGGTCAGGCGACCGACGCGGCGCCCACCCGGGGGGATACGAAAGGACGCATGACGTGAACAACCCACTGGATTCCGCGGCGTTGAACGCAGCCATCGAGAACGTCCACCGCGCCGGCGTTCCGGGCCTGTTCGCCGAGGTACGCGACGGTGACCGGGTCTGGCGCGGTGCCGCCGGGGTCGCCGACGTCGCCACCGGCCGGCCCGTTGTCGTCGACATGCGGCACCGCGTGGGCAGTTGCACCAAGACCTTCACCGCCGCGGCGGTCCTGCAACAGGTCGAGAACGGTCGGATCGGGCTCGACGCACCGATCGGCCGGTACCTTCCGAAGCTGGTACCCGGGGAACGCGGTGACGCGATCACGGTACGGATGCTGATCAACCACACGAGCGGCCTCGCCGAGTACCTCCCGTACGCCTACCCTTCCCTCAGGGCGTTCCCCGTCCTCGCGGACACCGGACCGCAGAGCCTGGACGACCACCGGTTCACGCCATTCCACGCCACCGAGCTGATCGGGATGGGGGTCTCCGCACCCGCCGTCGGCGCAGTGGGCGGCACCCCCGGGGTGTACTCCAACACCAACTACCTGCTTCTAGGGCAACTCCTGGAAGAGGTGACCGGAACGACGGCCGAGGACTGCATCACCCGGAACGTCATCGAGCGGGCCGGGCTCCAGGACACCGCCTTTCCCGACGGACCGCACGTCCACGGGCCGCACTCGCTGCTCTACGAGGCGTGGTTCGGCATGATCGACCCGCCGCGCGACTACAGCGTCTACGACATGTCGTGGGTGGGCCCCTCGGCTTCGCTGATCTCGACCGTCGCGGATCTCAATCGCTTTTTCGGCATGCTGTTTGCCGGCGAGATCGTCGACCGGTCGTCGCTGGCGCAGATGCAGAGCACCGTCCCGATCATTTCCCAGGAGGGCAAGCCGATCGACTACGGCCTCGGTCTGTACCCGATGCGGATCCCCGGCGGCGGTGTCGTTTGGGGCCACGGCGGTACGGTCTGGGGTGGTGGAACGATGTCGATGATCGACGCCGACGGCGGGCGACAGATGTCGGTCGCGGTGAACCTGCAGAGGTGGAACCGACTCGACCCCTCGGGCAGGCCGCAGCCCCATCCCATCGACGATGCGCTCGCGGCCTTCCACCGGGTGGCCATGGGCGGCGCCGGTGGCGAGTCCCCGCCGCAGGAGCGATGACCACCGGGGGCATGAAGCGCCGAACATGCGGGCTGCCGACGGGGCCGATGTCCGCCCCGGTAGCCGCCCGGTGGTGCGCGCCTATCGACCGGCGGAACAGCGCACTTGGCGGTCTTGGCCGGCGCAGTATCCGGCGCCTGCCATGGCAACACCGAGGACGACCAGGACCACGAGCGGGAGTGTCCAGCTGCCCGTGGTGTCGTGCAGGATGCCGAGGAGCAGGGGGCCCGCCGCCGCCACGAGGTAGCCGATCGACTGCGCCATGCCCGCCAGCGCGGCTGCTTCGCCGGAGCTGCCGGCGCGTTGGCTCTGAAACGTCAGCGCGAGGACGAGGCACACGCCGCCACCGAGTCCGAGCAGGGTGCACGCCAACACGGACAACGCGGGGGCGGACACCAGCACGGCGAAGCCGCCGGCCACGACGACCGAGGCCCCGGCCGCGGTCCATCGTTGGTCGTGACGGCCCCGGGTGAGCAGGGGCAGGAGACTGCCGGCTGCCAGGGCGATCAGCTGGTAGTAGAAAAGCATCCAACCGGCTGCGGTGCTGGTCGCGCCATGGTGGATCAGAATGCTGGGCAGCCACGCGACGGCGGTGTAGAAGGCCAGGGACTGCAAACCCATGAACATGCTGACCTGCCACGCCAGTCGCGATCGCCAGGGGACCGGACTGCGGGTCACGCCGGTGGAGGCATGAGGCCTGTCGCCCCGCATCCGGGGCAGCCAGGCGAGGAACGCCGCGATGACGAAGGCGAGGCCCCAGGCGAGAGCGGTGTGCCAGGAACCCGGAAGGGTGTGGGAAAGCGGCGCGGAGATCCCGGAGGAGACCGCGGCGGTGGCGCCCATGACGGTGACGTAGAGAGCGCTGATGCCCTGAATGCGGTGTGCGGGCACGCTCCGCCTGATCAGTGCGGGCAGCAGCACATTGCCGAACGCGATGGCGGCGGAAAGGATCACCGTCCCGGTGAACAGGCAGATCACCGAGGGGATCGACCGGACGACGGTTCCGACGGCCAGCGCGCCGAGGGCCGCCACCAGCAGGCGTGCGCTGCCGAAGCGGTGAGAGGCCCGGGCCACCAGAGGCGACGTCGCGGCGAACGTCAGCAGCGGGAGGGTGGTCAGGAGGCCGCCCCAGCTCGACGACAGGCCGCTGCCGTGCTCGATCTCCGGCAGGAGCGTACCGACACCGGTGAGACCGGTACGCAGGTTCACCGCCACGAGGCAGATCGCGACGACGAGGCCGATCGACACGGCAGGCCGGGTGTTGTCCGCGGCCGGCACCTCGGGGGTGGGGTGCCGACGGGGTATCGAAGACGTCTGCGGATTCACTGTTCCTCCGCCGCCCGTGGTGCCAGGGCCTCCAGGTCGCGGGTGAGCCGGACGATCGCAGCCGCCGCGTCGCGGGCGCCGCTCTCGTCCCGGGCCTCGATCGCGTCGACGAGTCGCCTGTGCAGGTCGGCATGCTCCTCGGCGCCGTCGGAGTCCGGAGGCAGGCCGCCCAGGGCGGAGGTGAGAGCCGTACCGAGGTAGTCGTACACCTCGATCAGTAGGTCGTTTCCGCTCGCCCGGACGACGGCCCGGTGGAACAGTGCGTCGATACCCCTGGCCGCGGGCAGGTCCCCACCGGCGCAGGCCGCGTCGGCATCGGCCAACAGCTCTCTCAGTTGGTGCAGTTGGTCCTCGCTGCGACGCAGGGCGGCGGCGCCCGAGGCGTACTCCTCCAGGACGGTGCGCAGTTCGAGAACGTTGTCCCGCTGCGCGGAACTCGCCCGCCGCACCATGACCGACTGGAGCTCACTCGACGCGCGGACGTAGGTGCCGTCCCCGACCCGGGCCTCCAGCAGGCCCAGGTGCACGAGCGCGCCGAGTGCCTCCCGCAGCGTGCTGCGTCCGACCCCGAGCTCCTCGATGAGGACCTGCTCCGGCGGGATTCGCGTTCCCACCGGCCACCCACCTGTCTCGATGTGCGAGCGGAGGCTGTCCACGAGCTGCGCGGACAGGCTTGCCGTCCTGCGCGGTGTACTGATGCGCTTCATGGAGGCAGCCTATACAAACATCAGACATTTGAACATCACATGAAGAGGGATGTCGTGACGGCATGGGGTGGGGCGGAATGGGGTGGGGCGAGATGGGCTGGGGTGGGGTGGGCGAGGGACGAGGTGGGCGGGCCGGGGTGCCGAGCGGCGTCCCGGCCGGCCTGCCGAACCTGTCGCATGGCGAGGGCCGTGCGTTCGGCCGGTCGTTTCAGGCGCGTTGTCCCCGACGTGCGCGCGCCGTCATCGTGACGACGCGAACTCCGGGCGGAGCGGCCGCACCCGCCGACTGCGTCGGTTCGGTCGGCGCCGCGGGGCGCGGTCGCCCGGGCGTAGGCGAGGTTCGCTGTGATGGCCGGAAGCCCGGTCGGCGTTCCGGCAGCAGCCGACTCGTCTGCTCGATCCGCCGACTGGGCGCTCGGTCACGCCGGCGTGGCTTCGATGTCACGAGTTCACCGGGTCGGCAAGGTGAGGATCTCGGCCCCGTCGTCGGTGATGGCGATCGTGTGCTCGCTGTGGGCCGTGCGGCAGCCCGTTGCGCTTCGGAGCGTCCAGCCGTCGGCATCGGTGACGAGCTCGGCGGTGTCCGCCATGACCCACGGCTCCAGTGCCAGCAGAAGCCCGGGGCGCAGCTTGTACCCACGGCCGGGCCGCCCGGTGTTCGAGATGTGCGGGTCCTGGTGCATCGTCGATCCGATGCCGTGACCGCCGAACTCGGTGTTGATCGGGTACCCCGCCGCACCGAGGACCGAGCCGATGGCATGGGAGATGTCGCCGATGCGGGCCCCGGGTCCGGCAGCGGCTATCCCTGCGCTCAAGGCGCGTTCGGTTGCGCTGATCATCGCGACGCTCTCCGGGGGCTTCGAGTCGCCCACGATGAAGCTGATGGCGGAGTCCGCGGCGACTCCGCGCTTGGAGACGGCGAGGTCGAGGGTCAGCAGATCGCCGTCGGCGAGGGCGTAGTCGTACGGCAGTCCGTGCAGCACGGCGTCGTTGACGGCCGTGCAGATGTAGTGGCCGAACGGCCCGCGTCCGAAGGACGGCGCGTAGTCGACGTAGCAGGACTCCGCTCCGGCCTCGACGATCATCGCCGCGGCCCACCGATCGATGTCCAGGAGGTTCGTGCCGACCGTGCTACGGCTCTTCAGGGTCTGCAGGATGCCGGCGACCAGGGCGCCCGTGTCCCTTGCTCGGGCCAGTTCGGTGGGGTTCAGGATCTCGATCATGTGGCGCCCTTCTCATGCATCCAATAATTATACCGGCCAAACTATACCGGTATTAGAATTGGGACCATGGTCGGACTGCCGCCCACCCCCGGCTTACGCGGGGCGGGGCGGAGTTCGAAACGGGCGCTCGACCCGGCGGACTAGCGCCGGTCCCCATCCTCGGGTCCGGGGAGCGCTTGGGTGTCGATGTGGTACCCGACGCCGGCTACCGTGGCGATGATCCAGGGTTCGCCGAGCCGTTTGCGCAGTGCCGAGACCGTGATGCGCACGGCGTTGGTGAACGGGTCTGCGTTCTCGTCCCATGCCTGCCCCAGGAGTTCTTCGGCGCTGACCACACCGCCTTCGGCGGCGACGAGGACTTCGAGCACCGCGAACTGCTTTCTGGTCAGCGCGACGTAGCGCCCGTCGCGGTAGACCTCTCGGCGGAACGGATCCAGCCGCAGACCTGCGATCTCCCGCACGGGCGGCCTGTTGTGCGCACGCCTGCGGTCGAGTGCCCTGAGCCTGAGCACGAGTTCTCGGAGCTCGAACGGTTTCGTGAGGTAGTCGTCCGCGCCGAGCTCGAACCCGGTGGCCTTGTCGTCGAGACGGTCGGCGGCGGTGAGCATGAGGATCGGCATGCCGCAGCCGGAGGCGATGATGCGCTTGGCGATCTCGTCACCGGAGGGTCCGGGAATGTCCCGGTCGAGGATGGCGATGTGGTAGGCGTTGATGCTCAGCAGTTCCAGAGCGGTGTCACCGTCACCTGCGATGTCGGCCGCGATCGCTTCCAGGCGTAGGCCATCGCGGATGGCTTCCGCCATATAGGGTTCATCCTCCACGATCAACACGCGCATGTGCCGATGCTACGAGCCGGCGCTTATCGTCGGCGTATCGAAAACCACATCCGCGCCCGGCATTACGGCACCACGCTGCCTTGACCGGTCGGCGGAACGAACCATGGGGGGCATGGCGTTCCGGCGGATACCCGGCGTCCACGCCGTTGTCGTCGGCCGCCGGGCCGGGACGTCCTGCGGTGCCTCCCGTGCCCACCGACCGCCGGAGACCCGCGTCGAAGCTCCGGTGGTCGAGGGCGACTTGGCAAGGTCGCCCCGGACTGCCGGAGCCTCGACGCGCTCGCCGCCTACCTCGATCGGCTGCCGGGCAGGACGCCTGCGACATCACGACGACTTCGATTCATCCCCGGCTCGACTACGCTATGGGAAAATCGAAGTAGGTGTCCGGATAAGGTTCGTCCTTCAGCGTGTAGTGCCACCACTCGCAGTCGTAGGAGCTGAAACCGCAGTCCTCCATGATGGAACGAAGGTATTCGCGGTTCCTCGCTTCGACGTGCGTGATTCCTTCGGCCCCGTGATGTGAGATCGAATCCATCAGGTCGTGGTCGCCCCCCATGGGAGCAAGTTCACCGGTGGCCGAGTGATAGAGCGTCAGGTCGACGGTGCCGCCTCGACTGTGACCCGATTTGGCGGCCACGTATCCTTGTTCGAACATCTCGGCCCTGTCGATATTCGGATAATGCCGTGCCTTCGTCCGGCCGTCCTCCGGCTGTTCGGACCAGCGCAGAAAGCTATCCACGGCGCGTTGAGGACGATAGCCGTCCCAGAGAAGCAGGCCGAAGCCACGGGACGCGGCCTCTTCTCGCGCTCCTTCCAGGGCCGTGCACAATGCCCGTGTGCCGACGATGCGATTTGCCAGATAGCCGTCCACCGGTTTGCCGGTGAAATTGTCCCAGGTGGCGTACTTGGCATCCCAAAGCACTCCGGACACGAACTCGTCCACGAAGACGAAGCCGTCTTTCATCGGCTTTTCCTGCCCATGGCCGAGGACACCAGCCGGTCGATCACTTCGGAAAGCGGCAACCCGGCGGCCGCCATCATTCTCGGATAGCGGCTGTACGAGGTCATGCCGGGCAGGGTGTTGACCTCGTTGAGGACCACCTCTCCATTTTCCTTGAGGAACATGTCCACGCGCGCCAGTCCACTGCATCCGAAGGCTCGATATACGGCCTTTGCCGTCTCCTGGACGAGCGAGCGCGCCTCCGTCGAAATGTCGGCCGGGACGATGGGTGTCGAATTGTCGGAACCGCCCTCGGGATCCCGCTCCTGATGGATTTTGAAGAAACCGTGGGAGAGGGCGATTCGGTCCACCTCGCCGGTGATCACATCCGGGTGGTTCCCCAATATGGCGCACCCGACCTCGCTGCCGACGACGGCCTCTTCGATCAACACCTTCGAGTCGTACCTTCTTGCGGCTTCCAACGCACTCGGGAGTTCTTCTTTCCGAGATACCTTGCCGACCCCGAAGGACGACCCCGAACGGGCCGGCTTCACAAAGACGGGGTAGTCGAGCCTGTTGGCATCGATGTTCTCGTTCGCCATGACGGTCCGGAAACTCGGCGTGGCAATTCCCGCGCTTCCGGCGACGGCGTAGGCGAGGGATTTGTCCATGCACAGAGCGGAGCTTTGGACATCGCAGCCGACGTACGGGATTCCGGAGAGCTCCAGCAGGCCCTGTATCGCACCATCCTCGCCGAGTGTGCCGTGCAGAACGGGCAACACGACGTCCAAGCCGATGGTGTCGTATCGTCCCTGCCCGCCCTGCTCCAGGACGAGCAATCCGTGGACGCCTCTGTCCGGTGACAGCACGACCGGACGGCAATTTCCTGCCTCCCAATCCTCGCCGGGTCCGTCGCAGAGCTTCCACGTGCCGCTCTTCGTGATTCCGATGAAGAACGGCACGTATTTTTCGGTATCGAGGCTTCCGGCGACCCGCTGTGCGGATTTGATGGAGATGGGATGTTCTTCGGAACAGCCTCCGAATATGATTCCGACCCTCAGCTTATCCATGCTGATTCCTGCTTTCGAAGTCCAGGCAGTTGGTGATGGAATTTTCGACGGTGTCACGCAGGGCGTGGTCCGTGTAGTACGCGGTGTGCGGACTGATGATTGCATTCGGTAGTCCTTGCAGTCGCATCAACGATTTGCTTTCGAAGGCCTTGTCTCGGTGGTCGGCGTAGAATATTCCCTCCTCTCCTTCGAGGACATCCAAAGCCGCGCCGCCCAACCTGCCGCTTTCCAACGCGGAAACCAGGGCCTCGGTGTCGAGAAGCGAACCGCGTCCGGTATTGACAATGAGTGCACCGTGCTTCATCTGCTCGATGCGTCTACGGTTCAGGAGATGGTGTGTGTTCGCGTCGAGCGGTGTATGAAGCGTTACGATGTCGCTCAGCCGTAGCAATTCGTCGAGGGAGACGTAATCGACAGCGGACGCGGCGGGACGATTGTCATGGGCCAGTATTCGGCAGCCGAAACCCCGCAGCCTGTCCATGACGGCCGAGCCGATGCGTCCCGTTCCGATCACCCCGACGGTCAGGTCGCGTAGCTCTTTCCCGCGCACATCGTCCAACGTGTAGTCGTGGATATCCGTGCGGCGGATGATGGCTTTTGCATTCCGCACCGTCATCAGCATCAGCATGAGGGTGTAGTCGGCCACGCTGTCGGGTGAATAGGTCACGTTTTCGACGCAGATGCCGACACTCTCCGCGTAGTTCACATCGATATGGTTGTATCCGATGCTTCTCGTGGAGACGTAAGTTACCCCGGCTCGGCGGAGCGCACGAAGAGTGGAATCCGTGACCCGAGTCTTGTGACCGACGCTGATGCATCGATTGCCGAAGGCCAGTTCGATATTGGCTTCGGATACCGCTGCCTCCGTGATGGTGGGCACCACGCCGAGGCGAGGCGTCATCTCTCGGAACAGAACGGCCTCGTCCGGCTCGCATCCATAAATCGTGATTCCCACCGATGCCGGCACCGTCGAGGAGGACGAGGATTCCTGCGATCGGGTGCGGCGGGCGGCTGTTCGTGCCGGTTCGCTGTGCGTCATGCCCTCAGTCAAGAGAGCGTGGTGTTGCCGGCGCGTATGTGGTTTTCGATATGCCGACGCTATGTTACCGGCCGGTATTGCAGGGGGGTGCGTTTTCTTGATCGTCGTGGGCGGGCGATTGGTCCTCGACGGTTCACGCACATAGGTGCTCGACGTCACAGGTCGATGGCATCTCGTCGGCAAGTCGAAAGCCGCATACGCGCCCGCAACACCACGCTGAGTTGACTGGAGGTGTCATCCACAGCGAGCCGCGCCGGGCGGCCTCTTCGTCGCCTCGGCCGGCGAATACGTCGGACGGCCACGAGTACGTCGGACGGCCACGAATACGCCGACCAGGCGGGCCCGGCCGACGTGGTGGCCGGGCCCGCCTGGTCGGCGAGGCCGCTCGGTCGATCGCCGACGCGGCGGGGGAGTAGGTGGTGGCACCGGTCGACGACGACGCGGCTGTCGACCGGCTGCGCGGCCACCTCGCCGCCGGCGACGTGGTGCTCGTCCAGGCCTCCCGCAGGGCACGCTTCGACGAGGTCGCCGCGGCGTTCGCCGGCGGTCGCCGACCATGGGATTCGGGCTCAGCGGCCGCGACGCCTCATGTAGAGGTCGAAGGCCCGATAGACCACCGGTCGCAGCGGCAGGTCCCACTCGCCGACATACCGCACCGCCTGCCCGCCGATGCCGACCTTGAACTGGACCAACCCGACGTGCGGATCGTCCGCGTCGAGGGTGGGGGTGATGCCGCGCAGGTCGTAGACGTCGCAGCCGGCCGCCAGCGCGTCGCGGATCATCGCCCACTGGCAGGCGTTGGAGCCGCGCACCTCGCGCTTTTCGGTGGAGGAGGCGCCGTAGCAGTACCAGGCGTGGCCGCCGACGCGGACCAGGATGGTGGCGGCGACCGGATCGCCCCGGTGGCGGGCCAGATAGAGCCGGATCCGCTCGGGGTCCTCGGCGCCCATCGCCGCGAACATGGTCTCGAAGTAGCGCAGCGGCCGGGGCGTGAAGCGGTCGCGCGCGGCGGTGTGGACGTAGAGGTCGTGGAACGCCTTCAGGTCCGCACCGATCGTGACCTCGACGCCCTCCTTGGCCGCCTTCTTGATGTTGCGGCGCCAGAGCTGATTCATGCCCCCCAGCAGGTCGTCCTCGGTCCTGCCGGTCAGTGGAATCTCATAGGTGAACTGCGGTTGGCCGACCCCGAAGCCGTCCTCCGGGCTCTGCGGCAGCCAGCCTGCGTCCGCGAGTCGGCGGGCCACGCGGGTACCGACCGGGTCGGACTGCGGGTCGGACATCTCGGTGAGCCGCCTGATGGCCGGGTCGGCGATGCCCTCCTTGACCCGGGCCGCGCTCCAGGTGTTCGTGCGCACCGGCGGGCCGAGTCGGATCGCGAACGCGCCGTGTGCCCTGAGGTAGGCCGCCAGCGGATCGAGCCACGCGTCGATGTCGCCGGTCCAGTCGATGGCCGGGCCCTGGGGCAGGTAGGCCAGCGTGAAGCGCTCGAGCCGCGGGACCGGCCGGTGCAGGACGAGCCCGGCGCCGACCGGTTGCCGGCCGTCGTACCAGCCGAGGGACTCGCTGCGCCACTCGGTCTTGACGCGACCCCATGCCGGGGTCTGCAGGAAGCTGACCGACCGCCGTGCCTGCACGAATGCCGAGTGCTCGGCGGGGCCGATCGGCCCGACGGTCAGACCCACGTCCACGACCTCGACCCCTGGGCGGTGCGCGGCTCGGCGCACCGGTCCCCATCCTGACGACAACCTTCTCGGACAGGGCGCCGACGCGCTCCCAGTGCCGGTGGCATCGGGTCACTGGACTGTTCGCGACCGACACCACGAGTACAGCGGTGCACATCGCCCTGCCCGAGGGCGCGCCCGGCGGCCGAGGGGGACGAGGACGTCGGAGGCCGGGCTGTTGTTCTTGCCGGTTCGCTGCGGGACATGCCCCCAGTCAAGGCAGCGTGGTGTTGCCGGCACGTATGTGGTTTTCGATATGCCGGCGATATGCTCCGGGCCGGCGCGGCCGAGGTCCTGCGGTGGCCCCTCGGTGTGATGTCGGGCTGTGGCTACCGCTGTTCGCGCGAATTCTCGGGCCGGACGAGGCGGTTGCCGGACCATGCCCCGAGGTTGACGACGGCGATGGATGCCAGGCCGGCCGCGTTCGCTTCCTCGGCGATCTCGCTCGGATCGACGTGGCCGGGCTTGCCCGTCCGCGGAGTGAGGACCCAGACCACACCCGTGTCGGACAGGGGCGCCACCACATCCGTGAGGTCGCTTGCCAGGTCGCCATCCCCCAGCCGCCACCACAACAGGACGACGTCCACGACGCGGTCGGTTTCGTCGTCCACCATCCCGCTGCCGATCGAGTCCTCGACGTCGGCGCGGATTTCGTCATCGGTGTCGTTGTCCCAGCCCAGCTCCTGAACCACCATGGATCGAACGATGCCCATCCTCTGCGCGTAGTTCCGCGCATCCGCGGCAGCCACCAGCACAGCCTTCCTGCTCGAAACATGTGCCTGGGCTTGCAACGGCGGCCGGTCGGCAACTCGCAGTGCCCGTCGAGGATTCCGGCCCTTCCCCAAGGCAACGCCCTTTGCGCGACCTTACGCGCGCATGCCGCCGGGGGTGCGTCGTCACCCACACCCCGACGCGCGGCCCCGGTCAGGCCGCTGCAAGCCGCGGCCTCGTACGTGACCGACGTCACATATTCGACCGACTGTGTGCGGCCGGTCGTCTTCGGGTTTCTTCGGTGTCCGATTGATGGCTGCATGACGACCAATCAGATGGTTCGCCATTGTCACTCGGTGTGTCGAAAATGTACATTCACCATTCCGCTTCAAATCGGACACTGTTGCTTCTCGTTTGACCGACTTAGGCTCGCCTGCGACGCGAAACGGCCTCGAGCCATGGGCTACGGGGATTTTGCGAAATCGGGCACCTCCCATGCAGAGGGGAATATTCGCATGTCCATTGCCAAGTTCGCCGCACGATCCTTTCTCGCCACCGCGACCATCGCCGCGGTAGGTATTGCCGTACCGCAGGCCCAGGCCGCCCCCACGCCCGCGGTCAAGCTCTCCGACCGGGCCGACGCGGACACCCGGGCGTTTGCCGCAGCCCATCCGGGAGCCGTGCGGGCCGCGCTCGTGGTCTGCGGTGCGAACTACGTCCTCGAGAACGCCGAACGGCTCCCGAGCTCCGACAATCGCCTGGCGACGCTCTTCACCTACCGTATCCCGGGAAATATTCCCAACGACGAACCCACGTGCGCCATCCTCGACAACAACACCGCAAGCACCAAGTGGATGAAGCTCAAGTTGTGTTCGAACTGGATTGCCGACGGGTGCGCCGAGGACGTGGGTAATTTCACCTCGTACGCGGGGCCGGTATATCGCGCGCGGGGTGGTTGCGGAAAGGTCTACGCGATCATGAAGAACTCCGCCGGTTCCGGCTCGGCGCTCGTCGACGCGATCCGCAACGCGACGAACTGCGACTGAGTTCTCGGCCATCGGAGCAGGACCGGGGCGGCTCGCGCGTGGTCTCGACGCGGCTCGGGCGCGCCCCGACTCCGAGCGGCCGCCCCGACACGGGACGGATCCACCCACGTCCGCAGGCCGTTCGGATCGGCGCCCTGTCGACGTGGCCCACGTGACGACGTCGCCGGTGAGCCCGGCGCGGACGCGAGAGGAATTCATGCGCGCACCCACCGGGATCCGACGAAGCCGAAAACGAATCGATCGCCGCACCGCACTCGGGACGGCCGCCCTCCTGGCGTGCACATCCCTCGCGAGCGGCGCCTGGCACGCCGGCGCGGCCACCGCCGACCCGACCACCTCCACCGCGCCCGCGAAAGCGACCGAGGCCGGCGCGTGGACGACGCTCGGTGACGCGGAGGGGTTCCACATCCTGGTCGCGAACGCGGGCAACGGCAACGGCTGGCGTACTGCGGCGAGCCTGTCCGAACCGGGGTTCGACACGGACTCCTGGATCGGCAACGCCTGCGTGACCGGCTCCGGCAAGCGGGCGGTGGTCGCGTACGCGCCTCGCACGTTCACCAACAAGCCGAACCTGCTGGCGCGCGGGGCGTTCACCGCCGTGGTCGAGTTGGCCACCGGCAAGGTCACCAAGCTGCCGGTGCAGGCGTCGCTCGCCTACTTCTCGCCGGGCTGCGGCACCGGCGAGGAGGCAGTGCTGTCCCAGTTCACGGACGAAACCATGGCCGTGAACGCAACCCGGATCACGTCGGTCGACACGGTGACGGCGAAGCTCACCGCGCCGTTGGAACTGACCGGTCAGGTCACCTCGGCGGTGCCGTACGGCGACGAGGTCGTGGCCGCGGACGGCAACCGGTTGATCCGGATCGGCCGCAAGGGTGCGGCACTCGGGAAGCGGACCCCGATCGCCGTCACCACGAGCATTCCCTTTCAACTCAAGGCGGACCGCGACGGCGGGATCGTCTATCTGGACCGCGCGGCCGCCGCCGACAAGGCCGGGCCCGCCGCCTCGGCACCGCAGGGAACCGTGATGCGCGTGGCGGCCGAGGGCGTGCGCAAGGGCACGGACCGCCCGCAGTTGGTGGCACGGGGCACGTTGTCGCGGATGGACCTCACCGCGTCCGCCGACGGCACGGTCGTCGTCACCGGCGAGACCGAAGCCGGTCCGGGGCGGCTGCCGGCGTCCGTTCGCCGACCGGCGAACGCGCCGAAGGGCGCACTCGCCTCCATCGACGGCAAGGCGCTCGTCACCGGTGCCGGCTGGGTCGGTGCCGGCGACCCGCGCGTCGCGCCCGACCAGGTGCCGGGTGAGCACACGGCACGCGTCGCCGTGCAGGACCTGACGTCGGGGCAGGGCGGCACCGTCGACGTGGCGCCGGGTCCACCGCCGGCGGCGGCCCAGGGGAATGATCAGTCCCCGGCCCTGCCCGCGCCGCAGACCGCCGCGCGGCTCACCGTTCCGGACCCGAACAACCCCGTGGAGGAGGAGCGGACCTGTGCGGTCCCGCGCGGGGACCCCAAGTTGCAGGCGTTCCAGCCCACTCCCCGACAGGTCGAGTGGGCGGTGGACCAAGTGGTCAGCGAGAACCTGAACAAGCACGTTACGCGCCCGGCCGACTGGAAGGGCACCGCGATCGGGGCCTACCAGCCGCAGACGCTCTTCCCCCTGGACTCGCTCGACGGCGGCGGCCGGATCCCGGCGCAGGTGATGCTCGGCATCACGGCCCAGGAGTCCAACATGTGGCAGGCCACCCGATACGCGGTGCCGGGTGTCACGGCGAACCCGCTGATCGGCAACTACTACGGCACGGCCTACAACCCCAACGGCCAGATACCGGACCCGTGGGCGGTGAACTGGGCCACGGCCGACTGCGGCTACGGCATCACCCAGGTCACGGACGGCATGCGCAGGGGACAGCCCAAGTATTCCGAGCAGATGCAGAAGGCGATCGCGGTCGACTACACCGCGAACATCGCGGCCGGGGTGAACATCCTGGTGGAGAAGTGGAACCAGACGCGCGGCGGCGGTCTCAAGATCGGCGGCGGCGACCCCAAGTATCTGGAGAGCTGGTTCTTCGCGCTGTGGGCGTACAACTCCGGTTTCCACCCGGAGTCCACCGCGGGCGCGAACCACGGCAAGTGGGGCGTCGGTTTCACCAACAACCCGGCCAACCCGTTGTGGAAGGCGAACCGCACCCCCTTCCTGGAGAACAGCTCCGGCGGCGACGACTACTCGCACGCCGCGCATCCGCAGGACTGGCCGTACCAGGAAAAGGTCCTCGGCTGGGCCGCGCATCCCATCTCGGGGCTGTTCAAGCCGGGTGACATGCAGCCCGGCTACCGTGCCGCGTGGTGGACGACGCCGGCGAACCGTACGGCGATGAAGCCGCCGGAGAGCCTGTTCTGTACCAGTGCCAACGAGTGCGACCCGAGCAAGATCGGCCCGAACGACTCCAACCAGCCGGGCCAGGGCGCGTGCACCCGCACCGACCTGTACTGCTGGTGGAACCAGCCGATCAGCGCGAACGCCTGGAAGGACTGCAGCATCGGCGTGTGCGGCAACGCCGTCCACCGGTTCAACGACACCTATCCCGAGCAGCCGGACGAGAACTCCTACCCGCCGCGGTGCACGGGCGGACTGCCCGCCGGGGCGCTCGTCGTCGACGATCTGCCCAACGGCACCCGCCCGGCCGGCACCGATACACGCAGCTGTGGGCCGGTGGCCTCGGCGGGCACCTTCCGGTTCACCTTCGCTCAGTCGAACGGTACGTACCCGGGCAAGATCGACACCCATCAGATCGGTGCCGGCTACGGGAACCACTTCTGGTTCACCCACACCCGAAAGATCGGCGATGCCAACGCGAATCGCCTCGACACCACCGGTACGTGGGAACTCGGCCAACCGCTGAACACCTGGACCCGGGTGATGGTGCACATCCCCAACCACGGCGCGCAGACCCAGCAGGCCAAGTACGAGGTGGACACCGGAACGGGTTCCTACACCCGGACCCGCTACCTCAATCAGAAGATCAAGGCCAACACCTGGGTCTCCCTCGGCGTCTACGAGATGACCGGTACGCCCCGGGTGAAGCTCGGCAGCCAGACCGAGGACGGCTCGGGCAGCGAGGACGTCGCTTGGGACGCGGTGGCCTTCCAACCGCTCGGCGCGAAGCCCCAGCACATCGTGGCGGTGCTGGGCGACTCGTACACCTCCGGCGAGGGTGCCGGTGACTACCTGCCCGAGTCCAACGCCGACCACGGCGAGAGCGGGTGGAACGCCTGCCGGCGCAGCAAGAACGCCTGGAGCCGAAAGGTGACGCTGCCCGGCAGTACGGCCTCGCTCGGTTCCCTGTCGGACAGTTGGAGCCCGACGGCCGAACTCGGCTTCGTCGCCTGTTCCGGGGCGAGGACCGGGAACGTCGAGGACGCGGCCTTCGACCCGACGAAACAGGCTTTCGGCGAGGGGCAGTTCAAGGAGATGAACCAGATCCGATCCGGGGTGCTCACCCAGGATACGACCCTGGTCATGCTCACCCTCGGCGGCAACAACGGGGGTGGTTTCGCCGAGGCGATGCGGGCTTGCGCCGGGCTGGGCCAGAACTGCAATGAGGACTCGTCCTTCATGCCGACGTACAAAGGGATCATCGACAATCAGATGATCCCGAGCCTCAGAGGCATCCTGACGCAGATCAAGACCGCGGCACCCAACGCCCAGATCGTGCTCATGGGATATCCGGAACTGCTGAGCCGGACGGAGAAGTGCGCGGGGTCGTTCTATTACATGATGCCGGAGGTGCACGCGCTGGCCGAACTCGTCAACTACGCGAACGGAAAGCAGCAGGCGCTCGTCGACGACCTGAAGATCAATTGGCCGATGAAGATCGCCTACGCGAATCCGGTCGACGCGTTCGTCGGGCATTCCGGCTGCGACGACCCCGAGTGGATCAACAAGGTGGTCATCGGCCCCAACGGCGACGGCGACTTCCACCAGGGTGATCCGGTCACCAAGGACGCCGAACAATGCACCACCGACTGGCTTCCCGAAGCGTGCATCAGTCGGGAATCGTTCCACCCGAAGTCGGCCGGCACCACGGGATATGCTGCGGTGATGCGCGCGAAACTCGACGCCATCGGCTATCCCGGGACGTGATGTGAACCGTTCCGACGAACGGGACGACCGACGCTCCCCGACCGCCCGCCGCGTGATGCGGGCGGCGGGGTGCGTCGCCGTCGGTGTGGTTCTCGCCGTGGCCGTCGCGATCGGGGCGATGGTGTGGTGGCTCGAGGTGGAGCGGCCCGCCGGCCGCAAGAGGTTGCAGCGGTCCGCACAGGCGAACGAGGTCGAGAAGATCACTCGGGCGATTGGCACGGCCGCCGCGGACGGCTCGTTGACCGACGCCGAGATCACCGCGCTGGACGCGGGAGGGCAGTGGCACATCCGCCGCGACCTCGGCGACATCCGGATCACCCGATCCGTGCTGGCGGAGGGGGCGTATGCGTGCTGGGCCTTCGTCGTCGTACCGCCGCTGGGGCCGGCCGCGGCCGTGCGCAGCGAGAGGTTGGGCAACGGCCTTTGCGCCGGCGAGACTTACGACGGGCGTCCGGCCACGACGGCGGCGGGCGGAGCGGTCGAAGCTCCCGGTGGCACCGGGCGGAGCGGTCGAAGCACCCGGGCGGCGGTGGGCTGACGCCGCCCCGATGCACAGCTGCCTCGTCGGGCGGCCCTGGCACGTCGGTGCTTCCCTGTCGCACACTCGGTGCCCCTCCGTGGCGCGATGGCGACATCCGCTGTTCGGCTCCGCCCTCGCGTGCCATTTTCTGCTGGGCGAACTCTGCTTCGGGGCCGGGTAGTCGGGGTGGTGGACCTCGTCGCGATGGGTGGTCGGGCCGGTCTCCTCGACGACCAGGTCGGCGAGCATGGCCAAGGCGACCATGCGGCGATCGGCCTCCGACGCGGCGCGGATGGCCGTTTCGCCCTCCCAGCGCGCCACGGCGTCGAGCGCGTCGGCGACGTGGTCGTCGTGGAGCATGGCCTGGATGAGCCCGACTCGACGTCACACGCCTCTCCGTCGGACGACACGGCTTCGCAGAGACGGCCCATGAACTCCGCGTCGTGGTCGGACGGAGAGGCGAAAACGTCGTCGTCGAACAGGCGATCCACGTTTTCCGGCAGACCGGAGACGTCGCCGTACAGCCTTTGCGCCACCTCGCGAACGGCATCGACGAGATTCGACCCGGTGTCGAATCCGCCGCACGTCCACCCGGGCACCGGTACCTCCGAGGACGGCGCCACCATCACGGTCGACGTTCGGCTGCCGGCCGGTGCCTCGTACACCAACCCGTCGCGGTCGAACCCGCGGAGCATGCTCTCGCAGTTGCCGTTGGTGCCCCCGCTCGCGAAACCGCCGTGCCGCCGCGCCACGGCATCGACTTCGATCAGGATCCGGATGGACGCCCAGTGCCGGGCGTCGTCGGTGTCCCCGACGATCGCTGCCACCGACCGGGCCTGCCACCGCGTTGGTGGTGGGGAGCATCATCGGTCCGTCCGGGGCCGCACCGATGCCGCCGGGACGGGCCGCCTGACTCGTCGCCGCGGCGAAGCCGCCCATCACTCATGGACCCGGGCGGGACCTTCGGCCCCGCCCGGGAGCCGCTCGGCCCTGGGCGCGGGCGACGGATCCCGATGGACTGGCCGCACAGCCGCCCCGGCGGACCGCACACTCTCGAAGGCGAGGCACTTCGTGATCACCATCGCGACGACTCCGGCCGGCTCCCGCCCCGGTATGGCACCCGCCGAGCGGGTCACCGTGAACGTGCGCGGCGAACTGGACATCGACAGCACGGCGACCATCGAGCCGACCCTCGCCGCCTTGGCCCGAGCCGGACTCGGTGAACTACGACTGGACCTGGGCGCGCTCGCCTTCTGCGACACCTCGGGCATCAACCTGTTCCTGCGCCTGCATCGCATCTGTGCCCGGTCGCACGCGGCACTCGTCCTGACCGGTGTGCGCGGGCAACCGGCCCGCGTCATCCGCCTGGTGCGGCTGCACCACACGATCGACTGCCGCTTCGTGGACCCGGCTTCGGCCCGATTCGGCGCGCCGCACGGTGCCGGTGTCGCCGAACTCCCGCGTGTGTCGACGTGGACGGGGACCACCCGGCCCTGATCACCCCGGATCCTCCGGCCGTAGCCGGCAGGCTCGTACCTCCGCGGTTCTTCCCGAGAAGGGGCGGGGAGAGGCAATTCGTGGGCGAGGGAAGGCGATTCGGCGGTACGCGCAGGCGACGGACACCATTTTGCCCGCGCCCCCGGGTGTGGTCAGGCGGCGGAGGCGGGGGCGGGAGGTCGGGCCGGAACTACGAAGCGTGGACTGCACAGTCCGGGCAGGGACAACAGCCGGAGGACGAACGGACTTACGCAGATCAGGGACAGTGTGCCACCGCGGGCGAGGGCTCGTTCGCGTGCGCGCACCAGCAGCCCGATGCCGCAGGCCCCGATGAAGGTGACCGCGGTCAGGTCGATCAACAGGGACACTCGCCGAACGCGGGTGAGCCGATCCGGATGGAATTCGATGTCGGGCGCGGACACGATGTCGATCTCGCCCCGCAACGCGACCACGACCGCGTCCCCGTCCCAGCGGTCGGCCCATCGGGCCCGGCGCGGTCGGGTCGGCGCGGCGTCGGTGAGAGCGGACCCGAACCGTCGTGATGCCGAATCCTTCTTCGCCCGGCTCCACCTCGCACCGCGCACCGCGCATCTTCGCTCGCACCTTTGACCGCACCTTCACGCACACCGAAGGGCGCCACATGCGCCACACCACCGCCCCGCGCCCTCCGGACGGCTGCGCTGTCACGGTTACCGGGTGTCTTCGGTGAGCCACCGTCGTAGATCCGCGGCGTTGCGCAGCTCGCCCTCGACTCGCTGCCGCTCGTCCGCGGTGAGGCGAATCGCGCTCAGTTCAGTGGTCCATCCCTCGATGCCTTCGCGTTCATCCATGCCGATCGCGAGTTCGACGAGGGTCGCCAATGCCAGCGCCCGCTCGACGGCCGGTGCGGTTGCGCCGTGCTTGCGCAGGCCGGATTTGACGGCCCGGAATGCCGCACGATCGTCGTACTTGAAATCGCGGTAGATACGCGCGTTGTCAAGAACCCGGGCCAACCCTTGGAGTTTCTGCGAACCGCCGTACTCCAATTCCTTCGGCTCGTCGCGCTGGATGAACGCGATCTGGTTGCCGGAGGGATCGATCAGCGTGAAACGACTCGCCCCCGCCCTGAAGCGCGTGATGCGCGGTCGACCCGTCGCCAGTACCTTGCCGTAGGTCTCGCGCATGGCCTGTGTGAAAGCGGCATGGTAGGGCGCCACGGCGTCGACCCAGACCAGGCATCCTCCGCTGTTCTCCTCCGCGGGGTCCAGATCCTTGGGCGGCTTGCGGAAGTGCAACTCGAAGCCGCTCCATTCGAGCGAGAGATAGATGTAGGGCTTGGTCTGTTTGTAGGTGACCTTGAAACCGAGCGCCTGGAAGAATTCGGCCGTCTCCTCCACCGCCACGCAGGGCATCATCGGCACGGTTGTCTCGTTGGCCTGTATCGTCGAGGCTGTCACTGATTGGCACCTTTCCCTCGCGGGCGTCTGCCCAGGGGCTCGATTGTGACCGTCCCCGACGATTTCCGCACATGAGTCATCGCATAGCGCCCATATCGGATGCGGGGAGTCGTGCAGTGACGGAGGGCCGGCGCCGGGATGCCTCGCCATCAGGGCTGTGCGGGTGAGGAGTTCGCCCGTTGCGCCGGGCCCGGCCGGCTGCCGGCAGGAGCGTGGGGGGCGATAGCATCGCGCCTACACAACGTGAACGTGGGACGAGTGCCGCAGGCGCGATTTCTCCTTCGGTTTCAGGGCGGGGGCAGGTGCAGATGGATTCCGCGTTCGAGCGGTCGCCGGAGCAGGAGGCATTGATCGCCGAATGGGCTCCGCCGGAGGTCGACACCGGTAGGCCGCACTCGGCGCGCATCTACAACTACTTCCTGGGCGGCAAGTCCAACTTCCCGGTCGATCGGGAAGCCGCCGAAAAGACCCTGGCGGCGGTTCCCAAGGCGCGCACGGCCGCGCAGGCCAATCGGGCGTTCCTGCTGCGGGCGGTCGAGCACCTCGGCCGGCTCGGGATACGGCAGTTCCTCGACATCGGCACCGGCATCCCGGTCGAGGGGCGCAACACTCACGACGCGGCCCAGCGGATCGCGCCCGACTCACGAGTGGTCTACGTCGACAACGACCCCATCGTCCTTGCCCACGCCCGTGCGCTGCTGTCCAGCCACCCGGACGGCGCGACCGCCTACATCGACGCGGACGTGCACGACCCCGACGCGATCCTCGCCGACGCCGCGCTCACCGAGACCCTGGATCTCGAACGGCCGCTCGCTCTCCTGCTGATCGCGATCCTGCACTTCCTCCCGGACGAGGACAAGCCCACCGACATCCTGCGCCGGCTGACCGACCGGCTCCCGTCCGGCAGTTACCTGGTCATCTCGCACCTCACCGGCGACTTCGACCCGGTCTCGACGACCGGCGGGGTCGCGGCGTACCGCAACGCGGGCATCCCGATGCAGGTGCGCAGCCGCGCCGAGGTGGCCGCACTCGTGCCCGACGGATGGGAACTCCTCGATCCCGGCGTCGATCCGGTTTCCCATTGGCGTCCGGACCCCGGGACCGAACTCCCCGATCCGGTCACCATCGGCTGCTACGGGATGCTGGCGCGCAAACGCTGAACAGGCCCGAGGAAGCACCGGGCGACGGGACGTTCGATCAGAAGCTTCCACCGCAACCGTGGCCGCCCGCGCCGTAGCCGGAGTGGTGCGACGTCCCGGTGTGGCGGGTGGTGTCCGGTCCCCTCGGGGGTGGGCGGAACAGGTCCGAGTGCGGGAAGAGGCAATTCCACCACGAGCTCAGGACCAGGTCGCATTCCTGCTCCAGCGCCGCCCGGGCGGCGCTCTCCCAGGTGACCGACACGCCCTCGTCGCGCAGTTCGCGCAGCGCGGCTTCCAGGGCGTGGGCGGTGAGCGGCTCGTCGGGCGTGCGGGCGTGCGGTCGGGCGACCGCCGGGAGCGGATGGTCGGGCGCGACGTCGTACCGGTACACGAGCACGTCGCCGGCAGCGGGGCCGGAGTCTGCTCCCGCGCCGGAGTCCGCTCCCGCGGCGGCAACGGGCGGGTCGGCTTGCTCGCCGACCAGGACCAGCCCCCACATCGGTCGTTCCGCCGACGCCCGGGCCCTGTGCCGCCGTTCCTCGTCGGCCGCACGCCGCGCTGCCTCCCTGCGCTCGTCGTTGGCACGCGTGGCGCCCACGGCTTCGGCCACCGCCTCGCGCGTGGGCCGGTACGCCGCCTCGGCCGCGGCGACAGCCGTCCGGTAGGTCTCCAGCGCCTGCTCCCACGTGCGCAACGCGGCCCGGCGCCGCCGGCGCAGTACTCGCGTGGTCGGCTTGTCGAGGTCGGCGAGTACCTGTGCGCGCACGGGGATCGCCGCCACGATCGCGGCGTTGATCGCCTCCACGTACGCGTGCCCGGCGGCAAGCCATTCGGCGTGTGTCTCGGCGGACGTCCGAACCCGGTCCAGGTTGCCGGAGAGGCCGATCCCGATCACCGAGAAGACCTCGGACTCCTTCCACGCCGACGGCGCGTGCCACTCGTGCGCACTCACCCGGAGCGGCATTCCGTCGAAGAACCCCGCGTCACGGTCCAGTTGCGCGTGCAGGCCCTCGACGCGCCGGCGGTACGACTCGACCGCACGGCGTTCCTCGTACGCGAAGACGACCACGGGTCCTCCCTCTTCGCATCGTCCGTGTCCCACGTCCACTGTCGACCTCCCCGCCCGCCGTCACAAGCCGGAAGACCCTCCGAGGAGTCGCGCGGGCGACCGAGGCCCATGAGGGGCCGCGCCTCGCGGCGCGCCGCGTCGTACCTCACCGGCGCGGACTTTCCCGTCGATGGCGGTTTCACGGCCGGTCCGCCGTTTGGCGCCGCGGCCCGGGACGCCGGTGACGTTCCGCCGACGCCGGGCGCCGTCGTCGCCCCCTGCGGGTGCGTACCCTGGACTTCGCAGACGGTCGGCGCCGGCGGGGCGCGGCGAAAGGGAAACGCATGGTTCAGTCGTCGACGGACGCACCCTCGCGGGGCCGGGGTCGGCCGGCGCGGCTCTCGCGTGGGCAGATCGTGGACGCCGCGGTGAGTCTGGTGTATCAGGACCCGAGTGAGCCGTTGACCGTCAAGCGCGTGGCGGAGGCCGCAGGGTCGGCGCCGATGGCCCTGTACCGCTATTTTCCCGATCGCGACGACCTTCTGTTCGCGGTCGCGGACCGGGTGGCGAGCGACATGGAGTTCGATCGCCCCGCCGGTTCGACGTGGCAGGAGGAACTGCGGAACTGGATGTGGATGAGCCTGGAGTATCTGCGGCCCTACACCCAGCTGCTGCCGTACATCGCGTCGACGCGGCAGCCCGCGTGGTTGCCGGCGTTCGTCCTGCTGACCGAGATCCTGGAGCCGCTGGAACTGGGAGACGAGGACTTGGCGTTGGCCGTCGCGTTGGTGAGTACGACCATCGTCGGTCAGGCCACGTTGGCGGCCCGGCGCGTTCCGGCTCCGGAAATGGTCTCGGCGATGCGGGACGCGTTGGAGGCGGCGGATCCGGCGGATCGGGCCAGGGTGGGCCCGGTGCTGGAACAACTGCCCGGGGCGTTCGAGCGGCTGTACGACCGGGTGATCGATGCCACGCTCGCCGCACTGGCGTCGATGGGCGAGGGCGCCGAGCCGGCCGCCCCCGCGACGCCGCCGCGAAAGCGGGCCGTCCCGACGGCGCCGCTGTTCAGCAACCCCTCGCCCTGGTGACTCCGGGCCGGGGCGCACGGAACCGGTTGTGCGGGGTGGTGGCACGACCGGGGGAGGTGGACGTACCGAAGCGGTCCGTCCGGGGTCGGGACGCACCGTTCGGATGGCGCTCGGGTGCGGGCGCAGCGATCTGGCATGCCGCCACGACGGTATGTCGTCGTACGGCCTGTCGTCGTACGGCCTGTCGTCGTACGGCCTACCGTCGTACGGCCTGTCGCCGTACGGCCGACTCGGTCGAATCCTGACGCTCGACTGCCGTGCCGCCGCTCTTGCCATTTTTGTGTAACGCGTATTTTATTTGCGGAGGTCGGGTCGTGGGCGCTCCGAGGAAGCGCCGCATGTTGCGTTGCGCCGGGTAGGCGCACGCGCGCACACCTCGGGTACGACGCGGCACCGCGTTTCTCCGGGCCACGACCGGTTGTGGTCGGCGGTCGAGGGCTTGGGCGCGTTCGCCGTTCGCCCGTCGGCCTGGCCGGTGCCGCATTCGACCCGGGTACGCGAACCCCGCCGGCCCGACGGACCACCATCGAGGAGAACGACATGCACGAGACGATCGCCGTCCACGAACTGCTGCACCGCTGGTGGTTCGCCTACGACGAGGGGGAATTCGACGCGTGGGAGGAGATGTTCACCGAGGACGTGTGGTTCACCTCGCGCACGGACACCGGTGACCACCCGTTCGAGGAGTTCATCGCGTCGGACAGCCGAGGCCGTGCCGACGTGCTCGACTGGCAGCGGCGGCACCGGCTCGCCTGCCCCTACCCGCTGCGGCACAACGGCACGAACATCCACGTGACCGGCCACACGGACACCGAGGTGTCGTTGTCGTCGTACATCCACGTGACGTCGGTGGAGAACCGCGTACCCTCACCCGTCGCCAGTGGCATCGTCCGGGCGACCGCACGGCGCGAAGGCGGCGTGTACCGGCTTGCGGAAGTCCATGTCGTGCTCGACACCATGGAGGCCGTGCCGTTCGGGGAGCGGTGACCCGGCCCAGCGGTGGCGACCTCGTCGGCCCTGCTGCGCATCTCCCACGAGCCGCGAACGACCGGCGGGCGTCTGGGATGCTGTGATTCGAATATTCGAAACCACAGCCTGCTATTTCGAACGGAACCTCTTGTGATCGCGACCGTGCAGCCATAACCTCACACCCACTCGCCTCCCCGACCCCTCAGTCGAAGGAATGCTCATGGTCGACTCCGCAACGGTCGGATCCGCCCCCGCCGGGGGCACCGACACGCATGCCCTCCCCGACGATCTGCCCGAGACCGTGTACGCGTGGCTGGAGGAACGCGGGTGGGGGGACGGCCTGCCGATCGTGGCCCCCACCGAGGAACGGGTGGCCGCGATGTTGGCCGGCTACGCCGGTGATCCCGACGAGGTCGTCGGCGTGCTGCCGCCGCGTCTGGGCGAGGCCACGCCCAGGGTGCTCGCCGTCAACGCGGTGATGGCCGGATGCACGCCCGGGATGTTGCCCCTGCTCGTCGCCGCGACCCGAGGGATGTGCGCACCCGAGTTCAATCTCCGCGGCGTGAACTCCACGACCCACCCGGTGTCCGTGATGGTCGTCGTGCACGGACACGCGGTCTCCGCCCACGGGTTCAACTCCGGTACCGGGACGCTGGGTCCGGGCAATCGCGCGAACGCCACGCTGGGACGCGCGGTGCGGCTGGCGCTGCTGCACATCGGCGGTGGGACGGCCAAGGGCACCGGGGACGGGGGCCTGGCGGACGCGGCGACGCACGGACAGCCCTCGAAGTACACGTTCTGCTTCGCGGAGAACGCCGAGGCCAGCCCCTGGGCGGCCTATCCGCGTTCGCTGGGGCTGGAGAGCCGCAGCGCGGTCACCGTGGCCGGGATGGAGAATCCGCACAACATCCACGACATGGAGACCCGGGGTGAGCCGGGGCCGATCCTGGACAAGATGGCGACGGTGATGGCCACGTTCGGGACGAACAACGCGGTCGTCTCCAGCGCCGAGTACTTCATCGTCCTGGGGCCGGAGCACGCGGCCACGATCGCCGCGGCCGGGTGGGCGCGGCAGGACGTCCGGGCGTACCTGTTCGAGAAGGCGCGACGCCGGGCGGGCGACTTCCGCGACAACTTCCGGGCCGCGTTGTGGCGTCCGTGGATGCGCGCGCTGGCCGACGACGACCTGCAACCGATGACCGACAGCGCGGACAACATCCGGATCCTGGTCGCGGGCGGCCCGGGCAAGCACTCTCTGGTGGTTCCGAGTTGGGGACTCACGCGCAGCGTCACCGTCCCCGTCGACTAGGCCGCAATGCCGCCGGTGCCGCGGTGCCGCCCTGTTGCCTGCTGCCTGTTGTCCCACCCGAACACGTTGAGGAGAACGTCATGACCGTCCACCTGCTCGACCCGTGCGGACGGGTCGGCGAGCCGGCCAAGCAACTCGCGCCCGGACTGGCGGTGTTGACCGGAGCGCGCATCGCCGTCCTGGACAATCTCAAGCCCCACGCGGGCTACATCCAAGGAGCCGTCGCCCGGCTGCTCGCCGAACGCACCGGCGCGGTGGTCTCGCTGGAGATCCCCAAGTTCAGCGCGGCCGCGCCCGCCGAACCCGACGTGATCGAGCGGCTGCGCGCATCGGCGGATCTGATCATCACCGGCTCGGCGGACTGTGGTTCGTGCACCTCGTGGAGCTGCCACGACACCGTCGCCCTGGAACAGGCGGGCATTCCCACCCTGCTCCTGGCCACCGCCGGCTTCACCGAGATCGCCCGCCAGGTCTCCTCGCTGTACGGCATGCCCCAGGCGCGCGTCCTCACCGTGCGCGGCCCGCTCGGCGGCTCGTCCGACACCGAACTCGACGCCATGGCACTCGAAGCCCTCGAGGATGCCCTCGTCCTCGCGACGACCACCCCGTCGGCCCACGACGCCCCCTGACCCCGGCCTGCCCGCGCACCCCGAGCACCTGCCGGTCCGGGACTCCGACACGAACGCCCGCCCGGTCCGGGACGACGACACGAACGCCCGCACCACACGAAGCGGAGAAACCCACTGTGACGGACCCGACGAACCTCACCGGCCGCGCCGCCCTGGTCACGGGCGGTGGCGCCGGACTGGGACGGGCGATCGCCCTCACGCTCGCGCGGGCGGGGGCGGACGTCGCCGTCACCGACATCGTCCCCGAGGCCGCGCACGCGACCTGCGAACTCGTGCGTGCCACCGGGCAGTCGGCCCTCGCGCTGATCGGCGACATGCGCGACCCGCACCGGGTGGACGACCTCGTCGACGAGGCCACGCGAACCCTCGGCCCACTGCGCATCGCCGTCAACAACGTCGGCATGATGGGGGAGCACTCCGCCGCCCCGTTCGTCGAGTGGACACCCCGAGCCATGTCGGACGTGGTCGCCGGCAACCTGCTCACCGCGATGTACTCGTGCCGCGCCGAGGCGGCAGCCATGATCCGCGACCGCGTCGACGGCGTGATCATCAACGTCAGCTCGGGCGAAACCACCCGCCCCGCACCCCGGTTGGCCCCCTACGGGGCCGCCAAGGCAGCGGTCAACCACCTCACCCGGACCCTCGCGGTGGAACTCGCGCCGCACCGCATCCGCGTCAATGCCGTCGCCCCGGGAACCACCCTCACCCGCGAGGTGGAGGCCGCGCTCACCGCCGACTACGTCCGGGCACTGCGCGCCTCGATCCCGCTGGGCGGCGAACTGTCCGCCCCGGAGGACCTCGCCGACCTCGTCCTGTTCCTCGCCTGCGATCTCTCCGCCCACACCACCGGACAGTTCCTCCTGTCCGACAACGGCGCCTTCCTCTCCCGCAGCCGCCCCCCACTCGACACCCACTGATCCGGCTTCACCTCGTGCCCGGACAGGGTGTGCGACATCCGGTGCGCAAACGCCGCACCCGAGACCGGGGGTGCGGCGTGCCGGCGGCGGCTTGCGGTCTCGCTCTCGTTCTCATCTCAGGGGACGGTGAGAGAGGCGAGACCGATTCCGACGCGTCGTCTCTTCGGTGCTTCGCCGACGTGGTCGGAGGGGGTCATCGCACGCGACCGGACGGGGCGTCCGTGACCGCTATGGCGGCTCCGTGTGTCGGGCGGCTGCTGTGAGTTGGGCCCGACCCGGGGGTGGAAGGGCGTCGGGGGAAGCGAATCGCTCCCGGCGGCGATCCGGACGGGTCGGTGGGCGAGTGGCAGGAGACGCGGATCGGCGGGCCGAGGAGAACCCGGCGTTGGTACCGTACTTCGCGTGATGTCGGGTTGTCGTTTCTCGGATTGCGGATGAGCGGGCGCGAGTTGCCGGTCGCGATCGTTCGCGCGTGTCTGCGCGACGGTAGGGGCGGCAGCCCCACCGCGGTCGTGGACGACGCGTCGTCGAACGACGACGAGCGTCGTGGTGTGCCCGCCTCGGCGGGGACCTCGCATGCCGTGTTCGTCTCCACGCACGAGGGCCCATCCGGCGATCCCGTGGCCTCCCTTCGCTTCTTCACCAGCGAAGGGGAACTGCCCGCCTGCGGCCACGGGACGGTTGCCGCGCTGGCCTTCTTGGCCGGGCGGGCCGGGCGCGACGAGTATCGGGCCACCCTCCATGCCGGGGGCCGGGTATTCACCGGCCGGTCCGTACGGGAGAAGACGGGTGTTCACGCCGCCTTCGACCCGGGTCCCGTCGAACTGCGCGAGCCCACCGAGAGCGAAATCGGCCTCGCCCTGGCCGCCCTGGGCCTCGCCCCGGGCGCGCTCGCTCCGGATGCCCGGGTCGCCTCGGTGGGACGACCCAGGTTGCTGGTCCCCGTGGGATCGCGCTCGGCGCTCGCCGCCCTGGCCCCGGACTTCGAACGACTGCGCGCCGTATGCGACCGTCTCGGTTTCCTCGGCTGCTACGTGTACACCGTGCCGACGCCCGAGGGTCGCGTCGCCGCCCGCATGTTCGCCCCTTCGATCGGCGTGGCGGAGGACATCGCGAACGCCAACAGCACGGCCTGCCTTGCCGGGCACCTGGCCGGTCGGGGCATCACCGACATCACCGTCGACATGGGCGACTCCGTCGGCGCGCCCGCCACGATCACCGCCACCGCACGAAACAGCCGGTCGGGCCCGTCGATCCAGGTGGGGGGCACCGCTGAGGTCACCGGCTTCGTCCACGGACATCGCGCCGCCGACGCCGAGCGGACCGATGTCGACCGGAAAACCGTCCAGGACGGAACAAGCGGTCGTGGGGCCACGAGCCCGGGGTGACGGCGATCGCGGTGCCGCCCCCCGCGCCCGCAACGCCGACGACGACTCCCCCGTACGTCGGAGGGGCCGGTTCGCTCGCGACGGTCGTCATCGAGGGAGGCGCGGGGGGCCTGCTCCGGTCCGGGCCGTGACGCCGTGAAAGCCGTGAATTCGTTGGGCCGCCGGGTCGCCGGGTCGGTTTCGCAGCGCGGACGGTGGGCGCCGAGAGGCTGTCCGGAATGCCCGGTCGGCCCTCGCCGCGTGTCGTCCGTGTGGGTGCGGGGGAGGTGTGGTCGGCCCCGTGTCGGGCCACGATGCTGTTCATGATCGATTGGACGAGGCTGACTCCGCTCGACGCGGGCGGGGTCACCGTGGGCCGCGCCGAGGCGCATCCCGGTTTCGCGGACCCGGACTACGTCCGTCGCAGGAATCTGATCGCCGACCGGGCCCGAGGCCATCGGGTGGGCGAACCGTCGCCCCGGGTGCGCTACACCGAGGCCGAGCACGCCACCTGGCGTCGCGTGCACGGCGCGTTGTGGCGGACCCAGGACGGCCGGGTCTGTCCGGAACTGCTGCGTGCCCGCGCGGTGGCGCCGATTCCCGCCGACGGTGTCCCGCAGCACGAGGAGGTCTCCGACAGGCTCCAGGCCCTGACCGGGTTCCGGTTCACCCTGGCGGGTGGGATCGTGCCGAACAAGCGTTTCCTCGGGGCGATGGCCGAGGGGTACTTTCACGCCGTGCAGTACGTGCGGCATCCCGCGATGCCGCTGTACACGCCCGAGCCGGACGTCCTGCACGACGTGTTCGGGCACGGCATCCATCTCGCCGACCCGTTCTTCGCCGACCTGTACCGCACGGTGGGCCGGGCCGCGTCCCGCGTGGACAGCGCCGACGCGCTCGATCTGATCAGCCGCGTGTACTGGTTCACCCTCGAATACGGCGTCGTCCTCGAACACCGCGGACAACCCCGGGCGTACGGGGCGGCCCTGCTGTCGTCCTACGGCGAACTCGCCCGCTTCACCCGCGCCGATCTGCGGCCGTTCGATCTCACCGAAATGGCCCGCATGCCGTACCAGGTCGCCGGCTATCAACCGGTCCTGTTCACCGTCGAATCCCCGACCCACCTCGCCGACCTCCTCCACGCCTTCCTCGACGACTTCGACGAGAGCACCCGCCACCGCCTCCGCCTCCCCGCCCCGGCCGAACGCGGCTTCGTGTCCCACCCACCCCAGCGGTGAGGGCCCCGAATCGCGCCCCGTGGGATCGGGCCCACGCGCCCTCGGCACCGGCGCCACCACCGATACCGCCACCGACGCCCCCGCGACGGCCCCGCGACGACGGGCGGCCCCTTGGCGCGGCAGGCGGAAACAGTGCCGGGGGCGCGGCGCAGACGAACGATGGTGCGGGCGGGCCCGTGGGTGTGTTCAGTCGAGAGTCGGCATCAGTGGTGGGCCGCCCGACTCCGCGTTCAGGGTGATCTTTCGCAGCAGGGCCACGAGTTGCTCCCGTTCCGCTTCGCACAGCGGGGCCAGGAGCGCCTGTTCGGTCGCCATCTGATCGCCGATCGTGGACGACCACGCCTCGTGGCCCTTCTCGGTCAGCGTTACGAGCAGGCTCCGGCGGTCTTCCGGGGTGTGCTCCCGGGTCACGTAGCCGGACTTCGCCATGCGGTCCAGCCGGCTCGTGAGGGTCGCCGGATGGATGTCCAAGCCCTCGGCGAGCCGTGTCGGCGTCATCCGGTACGGCTCGCCGGCGGAGCGCAGCCGCCAGAGGATCTCGTATTCCCACATCTTCAACCTGCGTCGGCCGAGCCCTGCTTCCTTGCGACGCTGGAGATGGCGCACCAGCATCTGCATCCGGGTGACGACACCCTCGACCATCGGGTCCAGATCGGGAACCTCGTGCTTCCAATGAGCGATGTGCCGGTCGACCGAGTCGGCAGACGGGCCCTGGTCGTGCGTCGTGTCCATCGCGCCAGCATACCGGCAGGTATTACCGATTCATATAATTTGAAATCGTAGTAACGTCGAGGCTTCCCTTCCGAGGAGGTTCCGATGGCCCCATGGCCCACCGTGCTCGCAGGCCGCATCGACGAGCACGTCATCGACAGCGTCCTGTTGCGCGACAATCCCCTGGGAGACGCGGCGAAGAGGCCGTTGTGGGTCTACACCCCGCCCGGCTACGACACCGATCCCGGGCGCCGCTATCCGGTCACCTATATGCTGCTCGGCTACGCCGGGACCCTCCCGGTCTGGCGCAACCACACCCCCTACCGCCGGCCGGTGCCCGAACTCGTCGACGGGATCTTCGCCCGCGGCGAGGCACCGCCGATGATTCTGGTGTTCGTGGACGCGTGGACCACGTACGGCGGCAGCCAATACGTCGACTCGCCGGGGACCGGCCGCTACCACTCGTATCTCTGCGAGGAGATCGTGCCGTGGGTCGACGCCCACTACCGGTCGCTCGCCGACCGCGATCACCGGGCGCTGGCAGGCAAGTCGAGCGGCGGGCTCGGCGCGATGATCACACCGATGCTCCGTCCCGACCTGTTCGGCGCGTTCGCGACGCACTCGGGTGATTCGTTGTCGGAGGCCCAGTACATCCCTCATTTCCTCATGGCGGCACGCCACTTGCGGGCCTACGACGGCGACATCTTCCGCTGGTGGGACGACTTCCGCTCCCGAGTGGCCTTCACCAGGGACGAGGACCTTCGGCTGCTCGAACTGCTCGGCGTCTCGGCCTGCTTCTCGCCCGCTCCGGACGGCACGCCACAGTTGCCCTTCGACCCGCGCACGGGCGCGCTCCGGCCGGAGATCTGGCAGCGCTGGCTGGACCGGGATCCGGTCAGGATGGCGCCACTGCACGCCGAGGCACTGCGATCCCAGCGGGCGATCTGGATCGACGCGGGCACCCGCGACGAATGGTTCCTCGACCTGGGGGCACAGGCCTTCCGCGATGCCCTCGTCGAGGCCGGAGTGGATGAGGGTGTCGTCCGCTTCGAGTTGTTCGACGGAGGACACCACGCCGTGGAATACCGGATGCCGCCCGCACTCGCGTGGCTCGCCCATCGGATCGCGCAACCGCGGTAGTCGTCGCGGGGGTTCCACGTCCCCGGGCCACGTCGCGACGAGGGTCCGCGTCGATGGCGCATGGCGCATGGCGCCGTTCGGCCTCGCCGGGTCTCGTCGCAAGCGTCGACGAATGGCGGTGACCGACGCATGCGATCCATGTCCCGGCGTGCCGTGCTCGGGCCGTCGTCGCGGCTCCGCCGTCAGGGAGCCGGGACGGGGCCCGGGGTGCGGCCCCGGATGCCGGTGAAGTGAACCGTGATCGCGCGGCGCGCGCGTTCGGCGTCGCGGGCGGCGACCGCGTCGTAGACCTCGCGGTGCTGGGCGGCGACATCCCGGGCGGACTCGCCGATCGGCGGCAGGTCGGCGGCGAGTCGATCGTAGGCGTCCCAGAACGCGGCGAGCAGGCGCAGCATCAGGTCGTTGCCCAACGGGCGATACAGCGTCTCGTGGAACTGCCGGTCGGTCAGCGGTGACACCTCGCCGTCGGCTGCCTCGGCGGCCATACGATCGGCCATCGCGCGCAGATCCGCCAGGTGGGCGTCGTCGGCGATCTCGACGACCTGTCCGATCAGGCCCGCCTCCAGGGCCTCGCGCACCGCGACCAGTTCGGTGATGCTGCGCGCGCCCGAGGCCTGGGAGAGGCGGCCGTGGAAGGACAGTTCGTCGACGAGGGCGCCGAGGGACATACGACCCACGTAGGTGCCGAAGCCGTGCCGGATCTCCACGATGCCCACGGCTTGGAGCGCCTTGAGCGCCTCACGTACGGAGTTTCGGCTGACGCCGAGGAGTTCCATGAGATCGGTCTCGGTGGGCATCGGATCGCCCGCGCCCAGGCCGCGCTCCAGGATCAACTCCTTGATCCGCTCCTGTACGCCGTACTTGCGCCGGTCGCGCACCGTCATCGCGTGCCCCCTCGCCGAATGTCTCCGGACGTCACCCTACTCATCGACGCGTCCACGCCCGTCGCACAGCGTGGTCGTCGCATCGGTTCGCCTCGCCCTCTTGACCGGGTCACGGATGGCCTCCTAATCTCACCCGAGTCTAGACGTAGGACGTCCCTCGTTCCACATCCGATGTCTGATGTTCAGCAATTGTCCCCGTAGGTTTTTCCTCGCAGTCCTCGCATTACCGGACAAGACAGGAGGCGTCGTGTTCGAGTCGCGTTCGCCCGCCCAGGCGCTGGGCCGCCGACAGTTCCTCGGATTCATCGGCGCGCTCGGCGCCGCCACCGCCATCGGTGGCTCCCTCGCCGCGTGCGGCCCCGCGTCGACGAACACCGGCAACGGGGACTCGGGCGGCAAGAGCAGTGGCAAGAAGACCATCAACGCCGGTCTCTCCTACACGCTGAGCACCGGCTTCGACCCGATGACCGCCTCCGGCGCGCTTCCCGTCGCGGCCAACCTGCACGTCTTCGAGGGTCTGGTCGACCTCGATCCGGTCACCCGAAGCCCCTACGCCGCGCTGGCGGCGGCGATGCCCCAACAGGTGGACGCCACCACGTGGCGGGCCAAGGTGCGCCAGGGCGCCACCTTCCACGACGGCTCACCGGTCACCGCCGAGGACGTCGCCTTCAGTTTCCAGCGGGTCCTGGATCCGGCGAACAACTCGCTGATCAGCCAGTTCCTGCCGTTCCTGCGCGAGGTGCGGGCAATCGACGCGAACACCGTCGAGTTCGGCCTCACCTTCGCGTTCGCACTGTTCGGCGAGCGGATATCCGTGGTCAAGATCGTCCCCAAGGCCGTGGTGACCAAGGGTCAGCAGCAGTTCGACGCGCTGCCGGTGGGATCGGGTCCGTACCGGATGGTGTCCGCGACCAAGGACGACCGGATCGTCTTCGCCGAGCACGCCGCCTACAACGGCCCCAAACCGGCGCGCGCCGCGACGATGAACTGGCTCCTGCTCGCCGACGCATCCGCCCGGGTCACCGCGCTCGACTCCGACCGGGTCCAGGTGGTCGAGGACGTTCCGTACATCAACTACGCCCAGGTCAAGAAGGCGCATCGGGCCGACTCCGTGCAGAGCTTCGGCCTGCTGTTCCTGATGTTCAACCTGCGCCACAAGCCCTTCGACGACGTGCGGGTGCGCCAGGCGCTGCACTGGGGCCTGGACAAGGAAAAGCTGATCGCCACCGGCCTGCTCGGCAACGCCGTGCCGGCGAGCAGCTTCCTCCAGGAGACCCACCCCGACTACCGCCGCGCGGCCACCGTCTACGGCTACGACCCGGCCAGGGCCAAGAGCCTGCTGGCCGAGGCGGGCGTGAGCGGGCTCGACGTCACCCTGGTGCTCACCGACACCGCATGGGTCAAGGACATCGCGCCGCTGATCAAGGAGAGCTGGGACGGGATCGGCGTGCGCACCACGCTCGACATCGGCCAGTCCGGCGGCCAGTACAAGAACAAGGTCGACAACGGCGAGTACCAGGTGATGGCCGCCCCCGGCGACCCGTCGGTGTTCGGCAACGACGTCGACCTGCTGATGCGCTGGTGGTACGTGGGCCTGTGGGCCGACAAGCGCCACATGTGGTCACAGACTCCCGAGGGCAAGCAGGCGCGGACGCTCCTGGACGCCGCGGCCGCCGAGGCCGACACGGTCAAGCGCAAGGAGTTGTGGGGGCAGGCGATCGACCTGGCCGCCGCACAGGTCCCGCTCTACCCGGTCTTCCACCGCAAGCTCGCCACCGCCTGGAACGACAAGGCGCTCACCGGCTTTCGGCCGCTGCCCACCACCGGCCTGTCCTTCCTGGACGCCGGCCCCGCGTAGGCCACCCGGCCCGCCGCCCCCGCCCGTTCACCCGGAGCCCGCCCGCACCCGCCCGTGCGGGCGGCCCGCCTCCCGCCCTCCGAGAGCCCCATGACCACGATCCTGCGCATGGCCGGCAGACGGCTGCTCACGCTCCCACCCCTCCTCCTGGGGATCACGTTGTTCGTCTTCGTGGTCCTGCGTTTCTCGCCCACCGACCCCGCGTACAACGCGCTCGGCGAAGGCGCGTCCGAGGCCGCGCGCGACGCGTACTCCGCCGACCACGGGCTGGATGACCCGATCGTGGTGCGCTACCTCGCCTTCCTGAGCGACCTGCTGCACGGCGACCTCGGCGTCACCACCCCGCCCAGCAAGCCGGTCTCGGACGCGATCTTCACCGCCCTGCCACTGACCCTGCAACTGACCTTCCTGGGCATGCTGCTCGCGTCACTGGGCGCGTTGCTGCTCGGCGTGACCGCGGCGATCTTCCGGGATCGCCGGCCCGATCAGGTCATCCGCGTGTTGTCGATGGCCGGCGTGGCCACGCCCTCGTTCTGGCTCGGCATCCTGCTCATCCAGCAGTTCGCGCTGCGCCTGGGCTGGTTTCCCACCGGCGGCTACGTCAACCCGGTCGACGGCGTGGGCGCCTGGCTGCAGAGCCTGTTCCTGCCCGCCGTCGCGATCGCCGTGCCGGTCGGCGCCTCCCTGACCCGCATCGTGCGCACCTCGATGGTCGAGGAACTCGACCGCGACTACGTGCGCACCGCTGCCGGAAACGGTCTGCCGCCCCTGGTGATCGTGGGTCACAACGTATTGCGCAACGCCCTGGTGACCCCGCTGACGGTGCTCGGCCTGCGCGCCGGATACGCGCTCGGCGGCGCGGTGGTGATCGAGACCATCTTCGGCCTCCCGGGCCTGGGCACGCTCATCCTCAACGGCGTCACCTCCGGCGACGTGGCCGTCGTACAGGGCACCGTCCTCGTGATCGCCGTCGTGTTCGTGCTCGTCAACCTGGTCGTCGACCTCGCCTGCCTGTTCGCCAACCCCCGCACCAGGGAGGCCTGAAGATGATGCGCCCCGAACTGGTCGCCCGACTCTCGCGCCCCGGCATCCGGTGGAGCCGGCTGTCGGTGCCTGCCCGCGTGTGCGTGAGCGCGCTCGCCCTGCTGTGCCTGGCGGCGCTGCTGGGGCCGTGGATCGCCCCGCACGACCCGCTCGCCACCGGTATACCCGCCCAAAGCCCCTCCGGCGAACACTGGTTCGGTACCGACCGGGCCGGGCGCGACGTGTTCTCCCGGCTCCTGGTCGGCGCACGCTGGTCGCTCGCCATCGGACTGGGCGCCACCGTCCTGGCGCTCGTGCTCGGAGGTCTGCTCGGTGCCCTCGCCGCCACCTCGCGGCGCCTGGTCGACGAGGGCGTCATGCGTGTGCTCGACGTGGTCATGGCCTTTCCCAACGTGGCCCTGGCCGCCGTGTTCGTCGCCGTCTTCGGCAGCTCGCTGAGCGTGCTGGTCTGCTCCATCGCGTTCCTGTACACCCCCTCGTTGGCCCGCGTCGTGCGCGCCAACGTGCTCGCGCAGTACGGCGAGGACTACGTCGCGGCCGAACGCGTGATCGGCGCCCGGCGCCCGCACATCCTCATCCGACACGTCGCGGTCAACTGCGCCGCGCCGATCCTGGTCTTCGCCACCGTCCTGGTCGCCGATGCCATCGTCTTCGAGGCGAGCCTGTCCTTCATCGGCGCGGGCGTGCCCGACCCCGACCCCTCCTGGGGGTCGGTGATCGCCTACGGCCGCACCCTCGTGCTCACCGGCGGCTGGTGGGCCACCTTCTTCCCGGGCCTGATGATCCTGCTCACCGTGCTCGCGCTGAACGTACTCGCCGAAGGCATCTCCGACGCGTGGGCCGCGCCCGCCGGACACACCGCCAAGGACCCGATCAAGGCCGAGCGCGAAGCCGCCCGCGTCGCGCCGCTCGATGCGGCCGCGCACGCCGCCCTGGACGCACGCCTGGCCGAGGCCGCCGACCGGCTGCCGATCCGCGAGGTCCCCGACGCGCCGGCGCTGCTGTCCGTGCGCGGGCTGTCCGTACGCTTTCCCGACCGGCACGGCGGCGTACGCATCGTCGACGACGTCTCCTTCGACGTACGCCCGGGGGAGACCGTGGGCCTGGTCGGGGAGAGCGGCTGCGGCAAGAGCCTGACCAGCCTGGCCGTGATGGGCCTGCTGCCCAAGGGTGCCGAGACCGCGGGCGAGGTGCACTTCGCCGGCCGCGATCTGCTCGCGATGACCCCGCGCGAACGTCGCCCGCTCCTGGGACACGAGATCGCGATGATCTACCAGGACGCGCTCAGCTCGCTCAATCCCGGCCTGCTCATCGAGACCCAAATGCGCCAGCTCACCAGGCGCGGCGGCACCCGCACGCCCGCCGAACTGCTCGAACTGGTCGGCCTGGACGCCGCCCGTACCCTGCGCAGCCACCCGCACCAGCTCTCCGGCGGTCAGCGCCAGCGCGTGCTGATCGCGATGGCCCTCTCGCGCGGCCCCCGGCTGATCCTGGCCGACGAACCCACCACCGCGCTGGACGTGACCGTGCAGGCCCAGGTCGTGGACCTGCTGACCCGGCTGCGCGACGAACTGGGCTTCGCCCTGGTCCTGGTCTCGCACGACCTGGCCCTGGTGTCCTCGCTCGCCGACCGGATCGTGGTCATGTACGGCGGCCATGTGATCGAGACCGGCCGCACCGCGCAGCTCCTGCGCGCTCCCCGGCACCACTACGCCCGCGGCCTGCTGGGCTCGGTGTTGTCCCTGGAAGCCGGCGAGGAGCGCCTGCACCAGATCCCGGGCGTGGTGCCGCCGCCGGCCGACTTCGGCCCCGGCTGCCGGTTCGCCGAACGTTGTCCCGCGGCGAGCGAGCGGTGCCTCGACGTCCGACCGGCCCTGACCGGTGACGTGCGCGCGCACGCCGCCGCCTGCCACCACCCGGCCCAGACCCTGACCGGAGGCGTTCGATGAACCGGACCCGGACCGCGTCCACACCCGCTACCGGGCCCGAACCCGGGAGGTCGGCCGGACCCACCGTGCTCTCGGTGCACGACGTGGACGTCACACACACCGTGGCCGGCGCCGGACTCTTCGCCAGGGCACACCTGCACGCCCTCACCGGCGCGCGGATCGCCGTCCGCCGCGGCGAAGTGCTGGGCATCGTCGGCGAATCGGGCTGCGGCAAGTCCACCCTGGCCCGGGTACTGGTGGGACTGCAAAAGCCCACCGCGGGCGTCGTGCGCTTTCACGACCAGGACCTGTGGCAGATGCCCGCCAAGCGCCGCGAGCGAGAATTCGGCAGCGCCCTGGGCATGGTCTTCCAGGACGCCTCCACCGCCTTGAACCGACGCCTGACCGTACGCCGCGTCCTGCGCGACCCCCTCGACGTGCACGGACGCGGCACCAGGGAGGGACGCGAGGCGCGCGTGCGCGAGGTGATGGACCTGGTCGGCCTGCCGCCGAGCGCGGCCGAGGCACTGCCCGGACAGTTGTCCGGCGGACAACGCCAGCGCGTGGCGATCGCCCGCGCACTGGTCCTGGAACCCGAGGTGATCGTCGCCGACGAACCCACCTCGGCGCTCGACGTGTCCGTGCGCGCGCAGATCCTCAACCTGCTCCGCGACCTCAAGGACCGGCTCGGCCTGGGCCTGGTGTTCATCTCCCACGACATCCAGACCGTGCGTTACCTGGCCGACCGGATCGCCGTCATGTATCTGGGCCGGGTCGTCGAGGAGGGCCCGACCGCGCAGGTCACCGCCGCCCCGCGGCACCCCTACACGGTCGCCCTGTTCTCGGCCACGCCCAGCCTGCTCGACTCCGCGGAGCGGATCACCCTGACCGGACCCCTGCCCTCCGCCGTCGATCCGCCCAGCGGATGCCCGTTTCGGACCCGGTGCCACAAGGCGACGGACACCTGCGCCGAGGAGTTGCCCGAGCCGCGCGAGGCGGAATCGGGTCACCTCTTCCGCTGTCACCACCCCATGTGACCCTCGCGGCGCCCTTCCGCCAACCATCGTCGTTCGTTTCCGCGGTCCCCCGTCGTCCGTGCGACCTCTCGGCCCGCTCGGTTTTCCGTCCCCCTTCCGCTTTTCCGCCACTTTCCTTCACCGCCAGGAGCTCTGAACCGCATGACCCCGTCGCCGACCGCACTTCGCGGCGTCGTACCCCCCGTCTGCACCCCGCTGACCCCCGAGTCGGAGGTCGACGCCCCCTCGCTGGAGCGACTGATCGCGCACCTGCTCGACGCCGGCGTGGACGGCCTGTTCGTCCTCGGCTCCACCAGCGAGGTCGCGTTCCTGCCGGATGCGCATCGGGCCCGGGTCCTGGAGATCGCGGTGAGTGCCGTCGCCGGCCGGGTGCCCGTGGTCGCCGGCGTGATCGACACCGCCACACTGCGGGTGGCCGAGCACATCCGCACCGCCGAGAAGTACGGCGCGGACGGAGTGGTGGCCACCGCCCCCTTCTACACCCGCACCCACCCGGCCGAGATCGACGCGCACTTTCGCATGTTGCGTGCCGTCACCGACCTGCCCGTGATCGCCTACGACCTGCCGGTATCGGTGCACACCAAGCTCGGCGTCGCGCAACTGGCGACCATGGCCCGCGATGGGGTGATCCAGGCGGTCAAGGACTCCAGCGGCGACGAGGGCGGATTCCGCCGATTGCTCCTGGAGACCGCCGACGTCGCGGACTTCGCGGTGCTCACCGGCTCGGAGCTGACCGTGGACACCGCCTTCCGGATGGGCGCGCACGGCGTGGTCCCGGGGCTGGGCAACGTCGACCCGCACGGCTACGTCCGGCTGCGGGACCTGGCCGCGGCGGGCGAGTGGGATGCCGCCAAGGCCGAACAGGAGCGTCTGATCGCGCTGTTCGGCCTGGTCGACGCCGGCGCGCCGGCGCGCATGGGGCGAGGATCGTCGGCACTGGGCGCGTTCAAGGCCGCGCTGCACCTGCTCGGCGTGATCGACTGCCCCGCGACCGCCGCGCCGCAGATCCCGCTGAACGCGGCCGAGGTCGCCGACGTGCGCGCCCACCTGGTCCGGGCCGGCCTGCTCGCGGCATGACCATCCCGGGATGGCCCCGGATCGGGGTCGACATCGGCGGAACGAAGATTGCCGTCGGGCTGGTGTGGCGCGACGGGAGCGTCACCGGCCGCCGCGTGCGGGCGACCCCGGCCGCGGCGGGCGCGGATCGGGTGCTGGCGGCGGTGATCGACCTGGTCCGCGAACTCGCCCCGGACGCGGCCTGCGTGGGCATCGGAGCGCCCGGTGCCGTGGACACCCGAACCGGGAACGTGTGCTTCGCGACCGACCTGCTCCCCGGCTGGGCGGGCACCCCCGTGGGCGACGCGGTCGAGTCCGCGTCCGGTCTGCGGACCCTGGTGGACAACGACGTCAACGTGCTGGCCCTGGGCGAACTGCGCCGCGGTGCGGCGATCGGCAACGACGCGGTGTTGTACGTGTCGGTCGGTACCGGCGTGGGCGGCGCGCTCGCCCTCGGCGGCCGGATCGTGCGCGGCGCACGCGGAGTCGCGGGCGAACTGGGCCACCTGAGCGTGGCCGGGCCGGTGCGGGCACGGCCGTGCGCATGCGGACGCACCGGGCATCTGGAGGCGGCCGCGTCCGGGCCCGCGATCGAGGCGGCGTACGGCGCGCCCGGTGTGGACCTGCGCGAGATCGCCCGCCGCGCGCACGCGGGGGAGTCCCGCGCCGGCGCGGTGATCGAGGAGGCCGCGGTGGCCCTCGGACGCACCCTCGCCGGACTCGTGAGCGCGCTGGACCCCCAGGCGCTGGTCGTGGGCGGCGGGGTGGCGGGCATCGGACCGCGCTTCACCGATCCGCTGGCCGACGCGCTGCGCGCCGAGGTCCTGCCGCCTTTGCGCACGATCCCGGTGCTGACGGCGGCACTGGGGCTGGACGCGCCCCTGGTGGGTGCGGCCCTGCTGCCCGAGGACCTGACGATCGCCGTGGACGGGAACGACTCGACCTTTTCTGCGGGTTCGGGCCAGTCGACGGCTCTCGTGGATCCCGACGAAACCGACAACTCCTTTGCAGCGAAACGGATGTGACCATGCATCACCTACTCGAACCGTTGCGCGGCGGCCTGATCGTGTCGGTCCAGGTCCACCGCGCGGACGACCCGCTGCGCGACCCGGCGATCATGGCGGCGATCGCACGCGCCGCCGTGGAGGGCGGCGCGGCCGCGATCCGCTGCGGTGGCATCGGCGGAATCCCCGACGTCGAAGCGGTGTGTGCGGCCGTGGACGTGCCGGTGATCGGGTTGTGGAAGGACGGCGACGCGGACGTGTACATCACGCCGAGCGCCGCCCATGCCGTGGCGGTGACAGTGGCGGGGGCGCGGATCGTCGCGATCGACGGCACCAGCCGTGCCCGGCCCGACGGCAGTACCTTCGCCGACGCGGTGCGCGCGGTGCACGCCGTCGGGGCGCTGGTGCTCGCGGACGTGTCCACCGAGGACGAGGCGTCGGCCGCGGAGGCGGCCGGCGCGGACGCTGTGGCGACGACACTGGCCGGCTACACCGGGGGCAGGGCCCGAACGCCCGGCCCCGATCTGGCCCTGGTGGAGACGTTGGCCGCACGGGTGGAGGTCCCGGTGATCGCCGAGGGGCGCTACCACCGCCCGGCCGACGCGGCGGCGGCGATCGCGGCCGGCGCGCACGCGGTGGTGGTCGGCACCGCGATCACGGTACCGGCGTGGATCACCACGAGCTTCCGCGAGGCGCTGTCGGACCGGGACCGATAGGGGATCGTTCGCGCCGAACTCCGCTCCCGAATCGGCCACTTCGAGCAGCGCGAGACCGGCCGCGCCCGAACTCGGCTCAGGAGTCGTCCGCTTCGAGCAGCGCGAGACCGGCCGCGCCGGTCGGTACGCATGTGGAGCCGCCGGCCCTTGCGTTGTCGTGGTGGCGCGGCGGCGCGGTGACGCGGGCACCCACCGTGGTGTGCGCTCGCCCGTGCGGTCCCGTTCCGAGCCGGGCCGGCGACGGGGTGGGTCCGGGGACGGGACGAGACGGGGCCGAACGTGTCGTTCGGGGTGGTTAGGTTTGGCGGTATGAGTCTTTCCCTGAGCATTTTTGTCGTCGATCCCGAGGTCACGCGTGCGGTGGTGGGATCGCGGGACGTACGTGTGCGGCGGGCCATCGGCGGGCGGTTCAAGCAGGAGATGGCGCAGGACGACGACTACTTCGCGAGCGAGATCGAGGCCGGGGCGCCGACGCGGTACGAGGCGCTGACCGCAGTGGTCGACGGCGGACCGTTCAACGAGACGCACACGTTCCAGTACGGCTACGCCTACCGGATGATCTGCGCCTTTCACGGGCGGAGGCAATGGGGCAACAGCTACTCGCCGTTCAAGTTCGCGTGGCTGGGACACGTGGACGAGGCACTCCGGTCCCTCGGGATCACCGCGGTGCAGGTCTCGGAGTTCGGCTACGGGCTGCCCGCCCCGCTGCCACGCACCGACCTGCCGGGCCACGGAGTCTGGTCCCCGGCGGACTGCGCCACCGCGCTCACGCAGTTCGAAGCGGTGACCGAGGCGCAACTGGCGACTCTGGACGACGACGTACGCGAAGCGGTCGAGGAGTGCGCGGGCTGGCTGCACGCGGCGCGAGCGAGCGAGGGGCGAGGGGTGGTGGGCTTCATGTCCTGAGGCCGAGCCCTCGGACGCCGACCCGACCCGGCCGGGCCCGACTCGGCCCGGCCCGACCGGGCGAGTCCGATCCGCCGAGGGTGACGCGTCCGGCACGGGACGGGGGCGGTGCTCGGAAGTCGGAAAAGATCTTCCCGGTGTCACCGGCGCGCAGTACGGTGCAGGGCCGATGATCTCGGAGGTGAACCCCATGTGGGTCATCCGTGAATGGCGCGACGGCGACGGTCACAGAGTCAAGGTGGTACTGGACCCGCTCCGGGCCGCGCGGTCGGACGCCGAACTCCGGGAACGCCACCGCCACATCCTCGATCACGTCACCGGGCCCGAACCGGCCGTGACCGACCGCGCCGAGCCCACCGGCGTCGGCGCGTTCACCCCGGCACTCCGTTCGGTCCCCCGCACCCGCCGCCACCTCGTCGGGCTCGACGACCTGGTGCCCGGCCTGCTGCAACTCGACCCGGACCTGGACCTGGACCTGCGACCGTCGGCCTGAGCGGCCGAAGGCCGACCGCCGCGCGCCGTGCCGTCACCGCCATGTCGGCTCGCCTTCTTCTTGCGAACATCCGGTCGTTCGGGCGTAGGACGGGCTCCGTTGGGACAAGGATCGATCCGACCGTTGTCCCAGTGACCCTGTGGAGGACCACTGTGCGCAAGAGGCTGATCGTCTCTGCCGGCGCGCTCGCCCTGCTCCTGTCCGTCCCCGCTTCCGCCGCCCCGGTCGGCCCGGGAGCGCCGGGCATCGGCGACCCCTATTACCCGACCGCCGGCAACGGCGGCTATGACGTCTCGCACTACGACATCCGGCTCAAGTACCAGCCCACCACCGACGAGTTAGAGGGCACCACCACGATCCTGGCCACCGCCACCCAGGACCTCACCCGCTTCAACCTCGACTTCGTGCTCAAGGTGAAGGAGGTGCTGGTCAACGGACGCACCGCCGAGTTCGCCGGCACCGGTGAGCACGAGCTGGAGATCACCCCCGCCCGGGAGATCACCAAGGGCAGCCGGATCACCGTCGTCGTCCGTTACGCCGACAAGCCCGGCGAGGTCGAGCGCGGCGGCCAGTCCGCCTGGCTGCGCACCCCCGACGGCGGCGTCGCCGCCAACGAGCCGGAAAGTGCGGCCTGGTGGTACCCGAGCAACGACCACCCGACCGACAAGGCCACCTTCGACGTCTCCGTACAGGTGCCCGACGGCACCCAGGTGATCAGCAACGGCACCTCGACCCAGAGCTCGCGGGCCGGCTGGACCCGCTACAACTACCGGCAGACCAAGCTGCAGGCCACCTACCTGGCCACGCTGGCGATCGGCAGGTTCGACATCCGTACCGACACCACCCCGGGCGGGCTGCCGGTCATCACCGCGTACAGCAAGGACCTGGGCGACAACGCCGGCGCGGCGCAGGCCAGTGTGGAGCGGACCGGCGAACTGGTCGACTGGCTGAGCGGCTACTTCGGCGCGTACCCGTTCGGCACGGTCGGCGGCTACGTGCCCAACGTGCCCACCGGGTACGCGCTGGAGACCCAGGGGCAGATCTTCTACAGCCCCGCGCAGTTCGCCCGAGGCTCCAACACCTCCGTCGTGGTGCACGAGTTGGCCCACCAGTGGTACGGGGACAGCGTGTCCGTGCAGCGCTGGAGCGAAATCTGGCTGAACGAGGGCTTCGCCCGGTACTCGCAGTGGCTGTGGTCCGAGCACGAGAACGAGGGCACGGCCCAGGAGCTGGCCGACTACGTCTACAACCTCTACCCGGCCGACCATGCGTTCTGGACCATCAAGCCGGGCGACCCGGGCGCGGACCATCAATTCGCCGGTGCGGTCTACGACCGCGGCGCGGTGGCCGTGCAGGCGCTGCGCAACGCCGTCGGGGACGAGAAGTTCTTCCGGATCCTGAAGGGGTGGCCGACCGAGCGCAAGTACGGCAACGCCACCATCGAGCAGTTCCGGGCGTACGCGGAGCGGATCTCCGGCAAGCCGCTGGGCGAGCTGTTCGACACCTGGCTGTTCACGGCGGCGAAGCCCGCGGCGGGGTCGGCCGGTGTGGCCACGCCCAGCCCGGCGAAGCAGGGTCCGGCGCGGAATGCCACGGCGAACGTGTTGCCGGAGCCGAGGTCCTGGAAGAAGATCCAGGAGACCAACACGGTGCACGAGCACAAGCGTTGACGACTCGTCCGACCTGAACTCCCGAACGGCCCGGCCCTCCGCAGGCGAGCGGAGGGCCGGGCCGCCGACGTCGTCACGGAGGAATGTGGTGACGACTCGAAGGACGACAAGGAGACCGCCCCGGCGGGTGATACGGCCGCACCGTTGCCCGGCACGTCGAGCACCGATTTGAGGTGGCCGGCCTGACGAACGTCCAGGCGCGCCGCGGCCTCACCCCTTCCCCGCCTCGCGCGCCTCGTGCGGCATGGCGGTCCGGATCGACGCGCTTCCGACGTGCGACGAAGGTGCAGCGGTCCTACCGTGGCAGGAGGGGTGGGACCCAAGGCTGAGCCTCGGAGTGCCGCTGATATCGGTTCACGTCGCGACGGGGCGAGGAGTGAGCACCATGCCTGTGACGACGCCCCCCGACTTGCACAACCTGATCATCTCCGGCTTCGGAGACCACGACACGGACTTCGAGGCAGCGTTCGACAACAGTTCGGAGGAAGCGCAGGAGCGCATCCGGCAGCAGGTGGTCAACGAGGCCGCCCGCGCGGAAATGATTCCGGAGGAAGGCAAGTTCTGCTCCGTCACGGTCATCGCGCACTCGGACAGAGTGGACGACGCCCCCACATCGGAGCAGGCGCGGGCAGACGAGCTCCAGGTGAGCGTCGAGCGAGGCGACAACGCGCTCCTATGGCTGTTCGACCAGATCCAGCAAGTTGTCCAGGACGCCGGAGCGACCGTACCGGCAAGCGTCGACGACATGCAGTCCGTCAACGTCTTCCGGGTCGCATGCGGCGCGGCCCATCTGCTCTTCCCGGTGCCCACACCGGACGAGCGCCCGGAGAACCGGCGGGTCGAGTTCGCGGTGGCATCGTTCGCCCCCGAAGAGACGCCCGTCCTGTAACCGGACCTTCCACGAAGTACGTGGTCCCGGCCGTGGCATCCACGGGCCGGACCGGTGGAGTCTCGCCGCGGAGGCCTGCGCGAGGACCCGGATGGGCGTCGGTGTCCGTCGGTAGCATCTGCGTCCATGACGATCAGACTGACTGACGCCGAGATCAAGGATCTGGTCTCCCGGTTCCACGCCTTGGACATGGGCGAGTGGGACCGGAGCGCGGTCGAGCGCGCGACCGCCGGACTGGGGTGGGTGCTTCGTTCCGACGAGGGCGGGGGACTGAGGTTCGACGGGCCGCTGCCGGACGGGTGGAATTTCGCCAACCGAGGGCATGTCCACGGGTCGCCGCGCGAAGGCTGCTTCACCTCGCTGGAGTGCGAGCTGGCGAACACCGAGGACGAGGCAGTTCTGGGAGCGGTCTTCAAGGCGGCCAGGGAGGCGGCCGAGACCTGGAACGGGCCCGCTCCGATCCGGCGCGGGCCCGGACCGGTCCTGCGCTGGCGCCGCGATGACACTCTCCTGGAGATCGAGTGGACGAAAGACGCGGTGCAGTTGCAGCTGCTGCCGGCGGCAGTGGTCGAGAACCACGAGTACCAGCTCTCGAAGTGGAGCGAACGCGACGACTCCGTCGCGGAATTGGGGGTGTGGCAGGCCTTCGGGAACGGCCACGCGGGGATGGAAGGCGCGTTCATACCCGGTGGTCATCAAGCTCGGACCTGGGAGGAGTTCGGCGAGTGGTCGAGGCAGACGCTCGCGGAGATGGTGACGGACATGGGCCGACTGGACGACGAGCTGGTCCTGGTGATGCGGCCGGCCGCGGACGAGGACAACCCACGGGTGGTGCAGTTGATCTGTAACGCTCGGCTGTTGCACATGGAGGCGAGCATCGGCACGCTCGACCCGCAAACGCTCGCGGGACTGGGCTGGCAGGTCGGCCCCGAGGACGGTTTCCTGGAATTCGACGTCCCGCACCCCCAACGCCGGGACGCCGAACCCGCGGCCCGGATGCTGGTGGACACCTTGCGCGCGCACGACGTACGCCTGGACGATCTGCGCCACAGGGCGTGGCTGAACAGGAGCGACTGCATGCTGAACCTGTACGGGCTGGGCCTGCCGAGAGAGTGAGCGACCCGGACGGCGCCCGGTACGCCGACGGACGCCGCGGCTTGCCCCGAGCGGAGACACGGTGAACGCTCCCGTACGAACCCGCCTGCGCTGCCGCGCCGTCGACGTGGCGGCCGCGATCCCCGGCCCGAGCCGGGCGGCGCCGCCCTCGGGCGAGGGCGGCGGCCTGTGGCACGGCACGGTCAGGCGGGCTGACCGGTGGGCATGAGTGTGACCTGCTGCAGGTTGACCCGGGGCGGCAGGGTGGCGATGAAGCCGACGGTCCGGGCGACGTCCTGGGGCGTGAGCCACTCCGTCGTCTCCTTGGAGCCGGCCAGCCACTCCAGCGCGCCTTCATCGGTGACGTGGCTCTGCAGTTCGGTGCCGACGATACCCGGCTCGATCGCCGACACCCGCACCTTCTTCGCACCGAGTTCGGCCCGCAGGTGCCGGGACAGGTGCGTGACGTACGCCTTCGTGCCGGAGTAGACCGCGAAGGTCGGGAAGATGTTCTGCGCCGCGATCGACGAGGTGTTGATCAGGTCGGCCACCCCGCGCTCACCGGCGGCCTTGACCAACTGGGGCGTGAACGCGCCGATGACGTTCATCAGCCCGGTGATGTTGAGGTCGATCTGGCGCTGCCACTGGTCGGTGGCCCGCTCCTCGACGGGGGCGGGGAGCATGATGCCCGCGTTGTTGAACAGCAGGTCGGCGTCGCCCAGTTCGGCCGCCACCCGGTCGGCGGCCGTCCGCACCGCCGCCGCGTCGGTGACGTCGGCGACGATCGCCAGGGCCTCGCCACCGCTCTTCCCGATCCGGGCGACCAGGTCGTCGAGCCGTTCCGCACGCCGCGCCAGGACGGCGACACGGGCGCCCAGGGCGGCCAGGTGCTCGGCGGACGCGGCACCGATGCCGCTGGAGGCGCCGGTGACGACTGCGATGCGGCCGGTCAGGGGCTTGGAGGAAGTCTGCGTGGTCATCGCGCTCACCTTTCAAGGTGGGTGAAGTGACTGGTACGGGACGACGGGCCGGCGCCATCGCCTCAACCAGAACACCATCCGGAGCGCCCTCGTGGGCCGCCGGAATAGGCCCTGACCAGGCAGGTATCCGCGAGGCAGGTACTGGCAGGGCCACCCCCGCGCAGGCTCGCCGGCCGTGGGGTGCCCACACTGGGGACCATGGACCGCACACGCGAGATCGCCGATTTCCTGCGCTCCCGGCGCGCCGCACTCACCCCGGACCGGGCCGGACTGCCCGACGACGGGCGCACTCGCCGTGTGCCCGGACTGCGCCGCGACGAGGTCGCCCGCCTGGCCGGCGTCAGCATCGAGTACTACACCCGCCTCGAGCAGGGCCGCGCACAGAACCCCTCCCCGGAAGTCCTCGAAGCCCTCGCCCGGGCCCTGCAACTCGACCCCTCCGAGCGCGAGCACCTCACCGACCTGCTGGCGAGTCCCCCCGCCACCCGCCGCGCCCCCACCAGCCCGCAGCGGGTCCGGCCGGGCCTGCACCTGATGCTGCACACGCTGGAGCACGTGCCCGCCTTCATCCTCGGCCGCCGCACCGACGTCCTGGCCTCCAACCGGCTCGCCCGCCAGGTCCTGACCGACTTCGACGCGCTGCCCGCACCCCGCCGCAACATGGCCCGCTACTACCTCCTGGACCCCGAGGCCCGCGAACGCGTCGTCGAATGGGAGCGGATCGCCGCGGAAACCGTCGCGATGCTGCGCCTCGAAGCCGGCCGCCACCCCCACGACCGCCAACTCGCCGACCTTGTCGGCGAACTCACCCTGAAGTCACCCGAGTTCTCCACCTGGTGGAACGATCACCGGGTCCTGCGCCGCACCCACGGCGCCAAGTCCTACCACCATCCCCTCGTCGGAGACCTGCACTTCTCCTACGAGTCCTTCCTGGCGCCCGGCGAAAGCGACCAGACCCTGTGCGTCTACAACGTCGAACCCGGCTCCGAAACCGCCCGCTCCCTCCAACTCCTCACGAACTGGACGGCACCACAGCCGGAAACGCTCCCCCGACCCGAGCCCACCATCCCGCCCGAAGCATCCCGCTGACGATTTCGCCGACCGACATCACGCGACGTTCGGCCCGACCGGACGTCAGGCACGTCGCGTGGCCGCCTGGCGCAGTCCGTAGGCGGCGACGCCGACCGGGAGTTCGGCACGCGATCGAACACAGACCCCACCCGGGGCCGGGCTCGCAACCGTACGCGGCCGAGGACTGCGCGGGCCGAGCCGACGCGTGCGTGCCGGGTGTGATCCCCTGCCCTCAGTCGGGTGGCGTCTCGTCGCGGATGCGTCGGGTGGTTTTGACGATGTCCTCGACGCAGGTGTGGGCGGCGGTGTCCACGAGCAGCGCACGACCCAGGCGCAGGGCCCTGCGCTCCGCGTCGGCGCGGCGCCCGGCGTCCTCGATGTCGGTGAAGTCGGCCGGACGGGCGAACCCGACGACGCGACGGATCGTCTCGGCGCCGCAGAAGCCCACGGTGTCCCGGAAGATCCGGTCGAGGTAGGCGGAGCGTTCCGCGTACAGCACGTCGTCCTCGTCGTCGGCGCCGGCCGGGAAGAGGGTCGCCGGATACGCGTCGCCGTGCGCGGATGTGCGCCACAGTTCGAGGAAGCGTCGGACGAAGGTGTGCCAGAGTTCCGCGACGGTCTCCAGGAGCCAGTGTTGTTGTGGCGTCTCCTCGGTGCCTGCTTCGGCGTGGCCGTCGGCGTGCCGTCCGTCCTGGGCGAGGTAGTTGACGAGCAGGTGCGCGAGCAGGCTGCCGATGTCGAAGCCCATCGGGCCGAAGCAGGCGAACTCCTGGTCGATGACGCGGGTGCTGCCCGGGCCGACCATGATCGATCCGGTGTGCAGATCGCCGTGCAAAAGCGCTTCCCGGCGGGTGAGGTAGCGGTTCTTCAGTCGCGCGGCGGCGATCACGAGCGCCGTGTCGGAGCGGAGCCGGCGCACGTCCGGGTCGAGTTCGGGACTCGTCCACCGGTTGCGGTGGAAGGGCCGGTAGATCTCGGTGAAGATCATCTCCTCCATGATGCGGCACATCTCGATGTTCGCCTCGAACTCGCCGACGAGGCGCCGCTTGTCGGCGGCGGGCAGGGCCAGATCGGAGGTGCCGAACAGGGTGCGGGCGAGGTAGTCGCCCATGTCGGCGCCGAAGCCGGCGCGGCTGCCGCCCGCATTGAGCAGGTGACGTACGACGCAGTGGTCGTCGAGGAACTCCACGGCCAGCAGGTGCAGTTCGGGGGCGTAATGCAGCGGCGCGGGCAGGTACGCCGGTGCGCACCGGGCGTGTTCGCGGAGGGCCCGGAATTCGAAGCCGGACCGGGTGGGGGACAGCGGCCAGGACTCGCCGACCGCGCGGACGTACGGCGGCGCCTGCTTGACGCACAGCGCGCCGGCGGGACCACGCACGGCGAAGACGTAGTTGACGTTGCCGTCGCCGATCTCGCGCACGTCCCAGGCGGCGGGCCCGCCCCCGAGCCGGGCGGCCAGTTCGGGCACGGTCGCCACGTACCGGGCGATCGAGCGCTCGTCGGGGATGCGGTGGTCGGGGCGATCGGGAGTGGGCACGAAGTTCCTCCGTGACGCGAGTGGTTCGGGACGGTGAGGGAATCCGCGGGCGGTAGCGGGACCGAGGCGGCGGAAGTTCGGCACGGCGCCCGGGTGGTCGGCGTGCCGCGGCTACGTTTCCGGCGGCCGGCGCCACGGCGGCGGGGCCAGGCCGAAGTGCTCGCGCAGTACGGTCTCGGCACAGTCGATCGTGCCTTCGATCGACCCCGGATCGGTCGTCCAGCAGTCACCGACGATGTGGATCGCCTCCCCGGGGACGGGCCGGCGCATGCGTGGCCCGACGATCCGGGAGTCGTGTCCCGGGCGCCACACGTGCCAGGCTCCGCCGTACGGTGGCCGGTTCCAGTCCTGCCGACAGGAGGCCAGCGGGGTGGGCAGGTCGGATAGGCCGTGCATGTCGCCCAGCAGCCGGTGGGCGCGTTCGACCACGGCCGCGTCGGCGCCCGCGGGGTCGGTGTCGCGGGCCTGCCGGCCGGGCTCCGGGTCCGCCGTGCACCAGGCGTGCGCGGAGTGTCCGTTGGGGTAGGCGGCGAGGAGCAGCGTGGGGCCCTCGGTGTCGCCGTCGTCGGGCCGGGGGCAGGTCCCGCCGTACCAGACCTGCCGCAGCGGGCCGTCCGTGGTGCCTCGGCCGGCGGTGATGCCCAGCCGTCGCCACCACGCGTTCGGATACAGGAGGAAGAGTTTGTGCGCGGGTACCGATTCGACCGCGTCCAGGTCGCGGAGCATCGTGGGGGTGAACGGCAGTGCGGTTGCGTCGAGTTCACGTAGCGGGCCCTGAGGGAGGGCGAGGATCACGGCGCGTGCGTGGACCCGGACGTGGACGCCCGTGGCGCGGCCCCGATCGTCGTCGAGGGCGAAGGTCAGCCGGTAGCGCGGCCCGGCGGTGCGCGTGCGCCGATCCCGGGCGGGCGCGCGGTCCACGCGCAGGAGGCGGTGCCCGAGGTGGGTGTGTCCGCCGGCGGCCGTGAAGCGGGTGTACAGGGTGCGCGGGAGGCCCTGCATGCCGCTGCGCAGGGTCAGGTATTCGGCGGCGGGCGGGGTGCGGAAGACGACGTCGAGGTGCTCGGCCGCGTTCTGCCGGCCGGAACCGGAACCGGAACCGGAACCGGAGCCGGCGCGGAAGCCGGAGCCGGCGGCGACGTCGGAGCGGGTCCCCGGCCCGGAGTCCGAACCGGACCCGATGTCGTAGCCGCCTGCGTCGTGGACGAGGGCCGTCGCCTCCGGGCCGAGCACCGTCAGCAGGACGTCGGCCCAGGCGAGCTGCCGCAACGGGGACGACCCGAGGGCACCCCGGTCGCGCAGGGTCGCGAACAGTGCGGCGGTCCGCGCGGCCTCGTCGAAGGCGCCCCGCCGGCGGGCCTCGTGGTGGTCCCGCCGCAGTGCGCCGAAGCCGGGGAGCACGGCTTCGGCCGCGTCCAGGAGCAGGTCGTCGGGGCCCCGGCCGCGCCGGCGATCACCGAGGCGGTAGGGCACGGCGGTGCCGTCGGCGAGGTCGCGTCCGCGCAGCCGAACCCCGCGCACGTGCACCGGGTTCTCCGGTCGGCCGAACGCGAACGGGGCCAAGTCCGGGGTCAGGCCCAGATGTTCGACGAGATCCAATACCTCGGTGAGGCCGCGATGCAGCCGCATGGCGCCCAACTCCGCGTACAGGTCCGGGGATCGGGACATCCGCACCGACCACAGTCGGCCGCCGATCCGGTGCGTGCGCTCGAAGAGTGCCACCCGGCCGGCAGCGGCGCCGGGCCGCTCCCGGCCGAGTCGATAGGCCGCGTAACAGCCACCCACGCCGGCTCCGACCACGGCCACGTCGAGCATGTGTCGTCGCCTCCTTGTGCGTCGGTCCACGATCGCGGGGCCGCGACCAGGCGTGCTCTCGGTGGGATGGGTGGATGAATACGACCTTGGACGGATGAATACGACCTTCGGCGAATGTCTTGTATTCGGGTAATCGGATCAGCACACTGAGTGAATTCTGCCGTCCCCCGGAAAGCGGGGGCCTGCGTGGCCGAGGGGAATCGATGATCTTTCGCAAGGACGTCCTCGCCGAAACTACCGCAGCCTATGGGCACTTGTCGGGATACTTCCAGGACATTCGGTCGTTCTTCGAAGTCCTCAACGTGCGGTTCGCGCTGCCCGAATACGGGGTGCGGCTGCGCCCGGTGGCCGGAAACGAACTGTTCTCCAATGCCAACAGCTACCTGTTGTCCGACGACAGCTCGTACCCCTACTACCTGTGGCTGCCGAGTTGGCTGGGGCGGTTCTACGTCGACGCGGATCGGGTGCCCGAGGGCAGGCCGGTCGACGAACTCGGCACCGCACGGGCCCGCTTGATCGCATTCGTGTGGCCCTGGCTGGGCTTCAACGACGCCTATGTCCAAGACGCGGAAAGCCCCGAGTGTTGGTTCGGCGTCGCCGACCCCAGGCCGCAGGATTTGGGGGAGTGTGTGCGTACGACCGCGCAGAATCTGTTCAACCACTTCCGCCTGGAACACACCCTCGACGGCGAGGCCGAGGGGTGGCTGACCGGCCGTTTCGATCCCCATCCCGAGGTCGGTTGCAACCTCACCGGCCGCTGGTATCTGCGCCGGGTACCGCTGGCGGAGCTCACCAGCTATTACGAGGTGGAGAAGAACGTGATCCGGCCGCTGGGGGAGAAGTTCAGCGAACTCTCCGCCGTGCTCGACGACTCGGCACACGAGGACGGCGACGCGGCCGACGGCCGGCGGAGTGCGAACGGCCACCGCCAGGGGGCGGCGACACCCGGGGCGCGCTCCTGATCCGCGCGGCGAAGCGGAAGGAGCGACGCCGTGCACAGGGGCGCTGCCGGGCGTGGCGAGGACGCGGCGGGCCGGGAGGACGTCGGCGCGGGGGCGGGTTCCGGCATCGGCGACGTGTGTGTGATCGGGGCCGGGTTCAGCGGCCTGGCCGTCGGCCGGGCGCTGCGTGGGCGCGGCATCCCGTTCACCCTCGTCGATCGGGGTGAGGGGGTGGGTGGCGTGTGGCACGTTCCGGCGGGGGAGCGGGCCGGGCCGACGCCCGGATACCGGTCGCTGCACCTGAACACGTCGCGGGACGCCACCGGCTTCGCCGGATTCCCGATGCCGAGGTCGTTTCCGCGATTCCCGCGACACACCGAGGTGGCCGCGTACTTGGACGACTTCGCGCGAGCCCACGATTTCCGGCGCGACATCGAACTGCGGACCGAGGTGCTCGCCGTTCGACCCTGTGCGGGCGGCTCGCGCACGGGCGCCGCGCCCGGCCCGGTGCCGGTTCCCGCCGGGGGTCGCCGCGACGGGCGGAAGGGGAGCGCGCGCGGGGAGCGCGCGAGGGAGGGGAACGCGTGGGAGGTGATCAGTCGGAACCATCTCGGCGTCGTTGCGTGTCGACGGTTTCGCCACCTCGTGGTGGCGGCCGGGAACCACTGGACGCCCCGGCTGCCCGAGCCGGGGATCGCCGGCAGCGAGACGTTCTCCGGCGAGATCGTGCATGCCGTGGACTACGCGGACGCGGGCAGGTTCGCCGGGCGACGCGTGGTGGTGTTGGGCGCCGGGAACTCCGCGTGCGACATCGCGGTGAACCTGTCCCACACGGCGGCGCTGACGATCCTGGCGATGCGGCGCGGGATCCATGTCGCGCCGAAGACGATCATGGGTGTGCCGGTCGACGAGATCGCCGGAAGCGCGTGGTGGACGCGGTTGCCACTGCGCGTCCAGCAGGGCCTGGCCGACCTGACGCTGCGGATCGTCCGGGGGCCGCTCGCCGCGTACGGCCTTCCCGAGCCGGACCATCGCGTCTTTGCCGGGCCCCTGACGATCTCGGACGACCTGCTGCCGCGCCTGAGCCATGGCGCGATCGTGGTGAAGCCCATGATCGAGAGATTCACCGCCGACACTGCGCACTTCGCGGACGGCACGCACGTGCGCGTCGACGCGGTGGTGTACTGCACGGGCTATCGGATGTCGCTCCCGTTCGTGCCGCGTGACGCGCTGTTCTCGGACGCGGGGGAGGTGGCGCTCTACCGCCGTGTGGTCTCGCCGTCCTACGCCGGCCTGTACTTCGCCGGCCTGGTCCGGGGCGTGATCCGGCCGGTTCGGGCGCTGACCCGGCTGTTCGAGGCCCAGGCCGAGTGGATCGCCGACCTCGTCGACGGCGCGGCCGTGCTGCCCGCCGCGGGGGAGATGGCCGCCGAGATCGCCGCACACCTCGCCGTGACCCGCCGCCACGGCACGGCGGCCGAGGACTCGGTGCGCGTCGACGTGGCGGACCACCTCCGCGCACTTCGCCGGGAACGCGTGGCCGGGAGCAAACGCACGCCGATCCGGCCGGGGCGACCGACCGACACCGGGCCGAGTCGTGCGCCGGTGTGACGCGCGGCCGGTCGGGTGTCGATGCCCCCTGCGTTCCTCTCGGCGATCGCGGCCCCGATCGTGGGGCGCGGGTTGGAGGCGCAGCATGGAAGGCAGGTGCCCTACCGGTGCGTGGACCGAGAGGGTTCCGTGGAAGTAGGGAGCTTCGAGGATGGACGCACACGAGCCGCCCCGGGGGGACGAAGGGCGGGAGCGGGCGGTGCCGTCGCCGCCGGGTGGATTGCTCGACCTGCTCAACGTGGCCGCGATCGTGTTGGACGGCCAGGGCAGGATCGTGTTCTGGAGCCCGCAGGCCGGGGAGGTGTTCGGCTATACGGCCCAGGAGGCCCTGGGGCGGTACGCGGCCCACGTGCTGGTCCACAAGGAGCACACGGACCTGGTGGTCAAGCTGTTCGCCGAGGTGATGAGCACCGGCGCGAGTTGGGCCGGTGCCTTCCCCATCCGGCACAAGGACGGCAGTACGCGCCTGGTCGAGTTCCGTAATATGCGGCTGCTGGACGATGTCGGTGACGTCTACGCGCTGGGTATCGCCGCCGATCAGACGATGTTGCGGCGGGTGGAGACCGATCTCGCGCTGACCGAGCGGCTGGTGTCGCAGGCTCCCATCGGCATCGCCCTGCTGGACAACGACCTGCGATACCTGCTGGTCAACCCGGCCCTGGAACGCATCAACGGCATCGCGGCGGCCGACCACATCGGCCGCCGTCCCGGTGACATCCTGCCCGGGCTCGACATCGACACCGTCGAGTCCGCGCTGCTCCAGGTACGGCTCACGGGCACGCCTTTGATCGACCAGCACATCGTCGGCCGTACCGCGGCGGATCCGGAGCACGATCACGCGTGGTCGGTGTCCTACTACCGACTCGAAGGCACCAGGGGGCGGGTGATCGGCGTGGCCGTATCGGTCGTCGACGTCAGCGAACGCCACCGGGCGACGACCGAGGCGGACCGGGCCCGGCGCCGGCTGGCGGTGATCGCCGATGCCTCCGTCCGGGTCGGCACCACGTTGGAGGTGGACCGGACCGCCCAGGAACTGGCCGACGTCGCGGTGCCCGGCCTGGCCGACGTGGCCGCGGTCGACCTGCTCGACGCCGTCCTGGCCTTCCGCCGCACCACCGCCTCGCCCGATCGGGGCCCGGAGCTGTTTCGGGCGCTCGCCGTGGCGGCGGCGTACCCCACGCCCGCCACCGCCGCCGTCAAGGCCGGGGACCTCGCCGCCTACGGCGCGGACCGGCTGATCACCCGGTGCGTCCACACCGGGCAACCCGTCGTCCTCGCCCATGTCGGCGCCGAGGACCTGCGGCGGATCGCCCCCGACGCCGACGGCGCGACGGCGTTCGCCCTCGCCGGCGTGCACTCCTACCTGGCCGTGCCCCTGATCGCCCACAACGAGGTCCTCGGCGCCTTCGACCTGCTGCGCGCGCGCAACCCGTTGCCGTTCGACGAGGACGACGTGCTCCTGGCCGGGGAACTGGCGGCCCGCGCCGCCGTGGCCATCGACAACGCCCGCTGGCACCAGAGCGTCCGCAACGCCGCCGAGACCCTGCAACGCAGCCTCCTGCCGGGCCGCCCGCCCCGGCTCACCGGCCTGGACGTCGCCTCCCGCTACCAACCCGCGCAGGCAACCAGCGAGGTCGGCGGCGACTGGTACGACATCATCCCCCTGACCGGCGACAAGACCGCCCTGGTGGTCGGCGACGTCATGGGCAACGGCATCGACGCCGCCGCCACGATGGGCCGGCTGCGCACCGCCACATGCGCCTTCGCCGATCTCGACCTCGCCCCCGACGAGATCCTGCGCCACCTCGACAAGATCACGCAGGGACTCGAGCACTACATCGCGACCTGCATCTACGTGGTTTACGACCCCCACGACCACCGCTGCCGCATAGCAAACGCCGGACACCTGCCGCCCGTCCTCGCCGCGACCGGACACACACCCGAACTGCTCGACCTGCCCACCGGGGTGCCCCTGGGCGTCGGCGGCGTCACCTTCCACACCACCGCCTTCGACCTGCATCCGGGCGACCGGCTCGTCCTCTACACGGACGGCCTCGTCGAAACCCGCCACCACTCCATCGACGACCGCCTGAACACACTGCTGCACACCCTGGACGGACCCCGCAAGCCACTGGAAGACACCTGTAACTGGCTCCTGCACTCCCTGCGACACCCCGACGACCACGACGACGTCGCCCTTCTCATCGCCGAAGCCACCTCCAGGACCACCGGCCCGCACACCCCGTGACACGAGGGGTCGGTGCGACGGCCCCGGACACCGAGGGGGCGGGCCGAAGTCGCCGATGCCGCCGTTCGGGTCGGGGGTGCGCACGTGCCGGAGGCGTCATGCCTGCGGTTCGGACCGGGGGGTGAGCAGGACGATCGGGATCGTGCGGTCGGTCTTGTGCGCATAGTCGTCGTAGAGGGGGAAGATCTGCGCCATCCGGGTCCACAGGTGCTCGCGCTCGGCCGGGGACGCGACCCGGGCCCGGGCGGTGAATCGGTGGATGCCGGCCTGCACCCCGACGCTCGGGTCGGCGAGGAGATTCCCGAACCATGCCGGGTTTTCGTCGGCACCGCCTTTGGAGGCGACGACGACGAAGTCGTCGCCCGACCTGCCGTAGATCAGGCAGTTGCGGCGCGGCAGGCCGGTCCTGCGTCCGGTCGTGGCGAGCACGAGCACGTGCACGCCGTTGTTCTCGTGTCCCTCGGTGCCGCCCGAGGCCAGGTAGGCGCGGGTCTGCTCGGCGACCCAGTCCCACTGCGAGTCGGTGGCGCGGTCGAGGTCTTCGGCGACGGCCATGTCGGCGGTTCCTTCCGGGTGTGTGACGTGTGGGGTGTGCGCGGTGGTCCGGGGTGGTGTCGAGGCGACGGGGTCGGGGAGACCCGAGCGCGATCGCCTCGAGGTCGTCGTCGGCGGCGGCGACGCCGGACGTGGGCCGGCCGTTCGATCGTCATGCCGGCCTCCTCGGTGCGGGTGCGGCCACCGTGGCCGCGTCCTGCCCTGGGAACGGAGCCGGCCGGCCGTTCTCGACACCCTCCGCCGATATTTTTCGAGAATCTTCGGACCGAAGCCGTCGAGCGTCCGCGTCGATGCCAAGGTGGTCGAGATCGCGGCGAAGGGAGCGCATCGGTCGCCCGGTTGCCCTGGCCGGCCGGCTCCACTCGCAGCACCGGCAGGCACTCGCCGCGCCGGTGCCCGCACTCCTCGAACCGGCCCGGCCCACAACCCCACAAGCCCACCACCCCACCACCCCACCACCCCACCACCCCACCACCCGACAGAAGCGACGACATCGCCTTCGCCACCCGGTAAGGAACCACGCCATGACCACGACGCACGGCTTCCCCCTGGAGCCCGCCCCGATCCATGTGTCCGACGAGGTCCTCGACGACCTGCGCGCCCGTCTCGCCTCGACCCGTCCGCCGCTGGACGAGGGGAACGAGGACTGGTCCTACGGCGTCCCGGACAGCTACCTCCGTGAGCTGGTCGCGTACTGGCGGGACGGCTACGACTGGCGCAAGGCCGAGGCCGCCATCAACGCCCACGAGCACTACCGGGCGGACGTCGCCGGTGTCCCGGTGCACTTCATGCGCAAGCCCGGCCGCGGCCCTCGCCCGATCCCGTTGATCCTCACCCACGGTTGGCCGTGGACGTTCTGGCACTGGTCGAAGGTGATCGACCCGCTCGCCGACCCGGCCGCGTTCGGCGGTGACCCCGCCGACGCGTTCGACGTCATCGTGCCGTCCCTGCCCGGCTTCGGTTTCCCCGGCCCGCTCACCGGCTTTGCGGACGTCAACTTCTGGAAGGTCGCCGACCTCTGGCACACCCTGATGACCGAGACCCTGGGATACCGCAAGTACGCCGCCGGGGGCTGCGACATCGGGGGGATCGTCTCCAGCCAGCTCGGCCACAAGTACGCCGACGAGCTGTACGGCATCCACATCGGCTCCGGGCTGCCGCTCGACTTCTTCACCGGCCACCGCGCCTGGGACTTCGCCCGGAACCGGCCCCTCACCGACGACCAGCCCGCCGACGTCCGCGCCCGCATCGTCGAGCTGGACCACCGCTGGGCGCCCCACCTCGCCGTGCACATGCTCGACGGCGCGACCCTGGCCCACGGGCTGAGCGATTCCCCCGCCGGACTGCTCGCCTGGCTACTGGAGCGGTGGAACGCCTGGAGCGACAACGGCGGCGACGTCGAGTCCGTCTTCACCAGGGACGACCTGCTCACCCACGCCACGATCTACTGGGTGAACAACTCCATCGCCACCTCGATGCGTTACTACGCCAACGCCAACCGTTACCCCTGGACCCCCGCCCACGACCGCACCCCGGCCGTGCAGGCCCCGGTCGGGCTCACCTTCGTCACCTACGAGAACCCGCCCGGCATCCACACCGCCGACGAGCGCGTCCGGGCATTCGAGACCGGCCCGCAGGCCGATTGGTTCAACCACGTCAATGTCAACGCCCACGACCACGGCGGCCACTTCATTCCCTGGGAGAACCCCGACGCCTGGGTGAGCGACCTGCGCCGCACCTTCCACGGCCGCAGGCCCTGAACGAGCCTGCGTGGTCAAAACGGTGCGATGCCGGTGCCGGTGATGTGGGCGTGGTGGTCCAGGATGCGGTCGACGGTGAACGAGGCGGCGCGTTGGCCGACGCGCAGGAGGCGGGTCGTGGCGGAGGCGACGCGGTTCATGTCGACGGTGGGATCGTCGGTCCACACGCGTCCGTGCCAGCTTCCGGCGGTCTCCAGGCGCAGGTGGGCCTCGACGGGGATGCTCGTGCCGTCGGCGGCGACGATCGCGGGCCCGTCGTAGTGGTCCCGGGCGCGGGAGGCCCCGGTCATGTCCGGTGTCCGCTGATCCGGGTGACGTGCTCCCCGCTCGCGACGACGACGAATCGATGCCCGAGCGCGGTGGGCTCGGTGTCGAGGTGCAGGACACCCTCGGTGCCGGTCTCCAGGACGGGCCCGCCGTCGATGATGGCGCTCCAGGTGCGGGGGAGGGTGTCGCCGTCGATGGGCCAGTCGAACAGATCGGCCGTGACCTCGACGTCCCCCAGACCGGGGACCGTGACGTGGCCGTGTGCCGACATGATCTCCATCCTCCGAGTGTGCGTCGGCCGGCCCGGTCCCGCCGGCGCCGGAACCGGTTACGGGGGCGACTCGCGCGCCTCGGCGGCGAGGACGGCCGGGTCCGGCGAGGCGCGCCGGGGCGGCGTTCTTCGAGGGTGCCGCGGTCCTCGGCGTCGCCGCTCCCCGCTTCCTCACCGGCGGCGAGCACAGCCCGCGGGGCACGCGTCCGGGCGGCCCGACCCGAACGGCTTCGGCGTTCGGAGCGGGAGCCGGGCCGGGACGGCCGAGGCGGTGTCCACCAGCTGCCCGGTGGCGGCCTTCTCGATGACGGCCGTGTCGAAGACGGGGAGGGTCATCGGCGCGCTCGCATCCACCGGGCGAAGGCAGCCAGTCCTTCCTCCGGGGCGCGGCGGCCGATGCCGATGCGGAACCGGTCGGTGGGGGTGGCGGTGAGTTCGGAGCGGTAGATGCTCGCGGGCAGCAGCAGGACGCCGGCCTCCTCCACCAGGCGGGTGCAGAATTCCTCCACCCCGTCTGCGCCCAGGTATCGGGGGTAGGCGACGCATCCGCCGTCCGGCGCCCGCCACTCGAAGTCGTCCGCGAACTCGGCGAAGAAAGCCGCGAAAGCCGGCAGATTGGCTGCGATCAGGGCCCGGTTGCGATCCAGGATCGTCTCGCGGGCCTTCAGCGCGATGCGGGCCAGCACCTCGCCGGGCGCGGAGTTGCAGATGGTGGTGTAGTGCTTGGCCCGCTCCAGGCGCGAGCGCAACGCGCGGTCGCGGCAGGTGATCCAGCCGATCCGCAGCCCGGGCAGCCCCAGGGACTTCGAGGTCACGTTCAAGGACAGTGCCCGCTCGGACAGGTCGGCGGCCTGCGGCAGGGTCCGGGCGGGGTCGCGTTCGAGGCCGCGGTAGACCTCGTCGCTGAACAGGCGGACGTCGCGCTCGTCGCACAGGCGGACCAGCGCGGCGAAGTCGGCGGCGTCGACGACCTTGCCGGTGGGGTTGTTGGGGAAGTTCACCGAGACGACCCGGGTGTTCGGCCGGAGGGCCGCCGCCACCTCGTCCAGGTCCAGAGCCCAGTCCCGGTCCGCGTCGAGAGCCACGCCGGTGACCTCGCACAGCGCCAGCGGCACGGTCTCGGCGGCCTGGTAGTTCGGGGTCACCACGACGGCGTGGTCACCCGCGTCGAGCAGCACGTTCATCGCCAGGTAGAGGGCCTCCTCGGCGCCCGCGAAGCAGATGACGTCGTCCGCGTCGACGTGCTCGTGCGTCCGGGCGATCACCTCGCGCAGGGCCGGGTCGCCGAAGGTCTCCGTGTAGCCCAGGGACAGGTTGTCGAAGGCGTCGCGGTCCTCGTCGTCGGCCAGTGCGAGCAACTCGCCGAGTGTCATCGTCTGGGCGTCGGAGGCGGTCAGGTGGTGGCGGGCGGTGAACTCCCAGCGGGAGAAGTACGTTTCCAGGCGGAAGTCGGGCAGCCGGGTCATGTGCGTCAGTCCTTCGTGCTCTGGGCTCGGAGCTCGGCCAGCAGGCCGTAGACGGTGGAGCGGGACACCCGCAACGCCTCGGCGACGACCGGGGTGGCCCGGCGCACCGCGAACACCCGGGCCTCGTCCAGCCGACCGAGGACCACCAGGCGGTCCTGGCGGGTCATCCGGTCGACGGGGCGACCCGTTTCGCGAACGTGGCCGCCGACGATGTGCCGGATGCGCTCGGACCAGTCCTGCTCGAACAAGGGCTCGGGACGCCCTACGGTCGGGGCGCCGAAGGCGGACAGGACCGCGGCGGCCCGCTCCAGCGGCGTGCGGTCGAGATTGATGCACAGCACCGCGGACGCCCGGTCCTGCTCGTCCCGCAGGACCGCGCTGACCGAGGAAAGCCGGCGGCCGTCCGCGAGCAGTTTCTCGTACGGCCCGTACACGTCCCGCGTCGCCGGGTCGAGCGCGTCCAACTCGCCGAGCAGCGAGGGATCGCCGGCGCGGCGGGAGGTCATCGGATTCCAGATCTCCAGGACCCGGTCGGTCTCCGGGTCGTGCAGGACGACCTCGGCGTACGGGCCGAGCAGGAGCGCGACGGCCCGGCACACGGGCGCCCAGGTTCGCACCCGAGGGTCTGGGTTCTCTTCCACGTCCATGGCTTGGACTGTACGTCCAATCTGGATAAGGAGTCCAGGCCCGGGCGCGAGCGGGGCCCGCATCCTCCGTCCCGTCCGCTCGCCGTCACGCCCAGATATCCATCGGCACGAAGCCCGTGCTGCGGCCCTCGGGATCCAGCAAGTGGCCCATGCGTTTGGCATTGGCAAGTGTCAACCATCGGTCCTCGACGGTGAGTTCGGGGAATCGCTCGGCGAGGTGCGCCTCCAGGCGGCGGGTGTCGGGAATCGAGCGCACCCAGGCGGTGATCAGCAGGCTGTGCCGTGCCGCGATCGCGGCGCACATCCGGACCTCCGCCACCGCGGCGATCGACGCGCCCACGCGGGCCAGATCCGCACTGGGGACGTTCGCCAGGTAGTGCACGAACACCGGGAACCCCGAGACGCTGTGCGCGATTTCGCAGCGCGGCACGACGCTGCCCTCGCGAAGCATGCGGGTCACCCGGCGGCGTACGGTCGACTCGCTCATGCCCGTGACCTCGGCCAATTCGCCGTAACCGAGGCGCCCGTCCGCGCCGAGCGCGACGAGCAACGGGCGGTCCTCGGGGGCGACGGTCCCGATACCCGCAGGCGGCGTGTCGTCGCCCGGGCGAAGCAGGCTGCGCTGGTGGAGGTCGAGCGAGCGCAGGTCCCAGCGGCTGCCTTCGGTGAACAGGTGGGTGGCGATCATGCTGCGGATGGCGGTGACGCCTTCCTGAGCGCCGATGACCTCGATCGCCAGTCTGGACAGCGCGGTGAGGTCGGCGACCATCACGGTCAGCAGGAGGTCGGTCCCGCCGGACACATGCTCGATGCCCGTGATGCGCGGGTCGAGCCGCAGGCGCTCGGTGACCGCGCGCACCTTCGCGGGATGGCAGTCGACCTCGACGTACGCCGAGCAGTTGACCTGCAGCACGAACGGCCCGCCGTAGGCGGTCACCCACGCCAGGCCGCGTGAGCGCAGGCGTTCCCAGCGGCGCGCGACGGTGACGGCGCTCATGCCCAGGGCCTGGCCGACCAGCGTCCACGATGCGCGCGGTGCCGCCTGCAGGGCGTTGACCAGTGCCAAGTCGGTCTCGTCCAGAAGGGTGGGTGGCAGCTCGGCGGTTGGCGCAAGATCGGCGGAATACTTCACCACAAGCCTCCGAGTGACTCTTATCTACAAATTTCCCGGGATCCTATCCGGAAGTTTCATGCTCCAGGGGTTCGCGAAATACGACGACCCCGGGAGCGACCCATGCGTGTCGCAGTGCTTCTGCTGATGGTGCCCGTGACGGCACTGCTGGCGACGGTGTGGCTACCGTTCGTCAACGCTCCGCATATCTGGCTCGGCATGCCGTCGATAATGACCTGGAGCGTGGGCTGGGTGATCGCCCTGACTCCCGCGCTCGGGTACGTCGAGTACCAGCGCACGCGCCGCCGGAACGGGGGCGAGCGATGAGCACGACCCTGGCCGTGTCCGTCGTGGGCATGCTGCTGATCGCCGGGCTCGGCGTGCTCGGCCGCCGCAAGCCGGCCGCCAACCTCGAGGAATGGACGGTCGGCGGGCGCCGCTTCGGTGCGGTGACGACCTGGTTCCTCCAGGCGGGCGAGGTCTACACAACCTTCACGTTCCTCGGCCTCGCCGGCCTGGCGTACGCGTCGGGCGTCGGCGTCGTCTACGCGCTGCCGTACCTTCCACTCGCGTACGTCGGCATGTACGTCGTCGCGCCGCTGGTGTGGCGGGTCGGCAAGGAGCGCGGCTACCTCACCCAAGGCGATTTCTTCGCCGACCGCTACGGCAGCCGCGCCCTGGGCACGCTGACCGCCGTGCTCGGTGTGGTCTTCCTGCTGCCCTACCTCCAACTCCAGATCACCGGCCTCGGCCTGGTCGTCGAGTTGGCCACCGGCAACAGCGGCTCCGGGACGGCGAGCATGATCGCCGCATCCGTGCTGATCACCGGCTTCGTACTGTGGTCGGGCATCGGCGGCGTGGCGCGTGCGGCGTACCTGAAGGACGCGCTCATGGTCCTGGTACTCATCGTGCTGGCCATCGCCATTCCCGCGCACTACGTGGGCGGCATCGGCGAGGTCACGCATCGGCTCGCCGACGCGCACGCGGCCAAACTCACCGTGCACGACGGGCCGTTCGACCGCACCTGGTTCTTCACCAGCATGGTGACCAGCCTGGTCAGCGTGATGTTCATGACCATGCCGCACGGCTGGCCCGCGGTCCTGTCCGCCAAGGACGAGAAGGCCCTGCGCCAGAACAGCATCTGGATCCCGTTCTACAGCGCCAGCCAGGCGATCCCGATGCTGATCGGGTTCACCGGCATCGTGGTCGCGGGCGCGGCATCCGGCGGGCCCAGCGGCGTACTGCTGCACCTGACCAATGGCGCCATGCCCGACTGGCTCGTCGGCGTCGTGGTCACCGCGGCGGCCGCGTGCGCCATGGTGCCGTCCGCGGCGATCGTGCTCGGCATGTCGTCGCTGGTCGCCCGGAACATCGTCCGTACCCGCACCGAACGCTCGGGTCTCCTGGTCAACCACACCACCGTCGTCGGCGCCGTCGGTGTGGCGCTGGTCCTGGCCATCAAGCGGCCGGACGCGCTGACGAACCTGCTGCTGCTCACGTACTCCGGCCTCGCGCAGATGGCGCCCGGACTGCTGTACGCGCTGACCGGCCGCCGCCCGCTCGTCGGCGCGTGGTCGGTGGCGGCCGGGATCCTCTCGGGCGAGGCGGTGGTCATCTGGCTGACGTTCGGCGACAACGGCCACGCCGTGGACACCAACCACGTCAGCGCCGGGCTGATCGGCCTGGGCGTCAATCTCGCCGTCGGCCTCCTCGTCGAAAGCGCTCGGCGCCTGGCCGCGGGCACACGGCCGACGCTCGGCACGCTGCCGCGCCCGACGGAGAAGACGGCCGCGTGAGCCCGGCACCGGTCGAGGCCGAGGCCGAGGCCGAGATCGGATCAGAGGCCGAGACCGCAGCCGAGACCGAGTCCGAGTCCGGGTCCGAGATCCGAACCCGGACCGGGCGACACCACACGGAACACACCGACGAATGGCACACACAATGACGACCCGAGGCATCCACGGCAGCACGGCACCCGCTCCGGCGCACGCCCTGTCCCACCCGGACGAACCCACCGCGAGGATCTTCCGGTCCCGCCGCATCATCACCCTCGCCGACCCGGGCGGTGTCGCGACCGCCGAACCGGAAGCCATCGCCACCTTCGGGGATCGCATCGTCGCCGTCGGAGACGTCGCCGACCTGCGGCGGCGCCTGCCCGGAGCCGAGCTGGTCGACCTCGGCGACGCCGTCGTGGTCCCGGGCCTCAATGACGCGCATTGCCACCCCGCCGGGTTGGCGGACACCCGCATGCGGGTGCCGCTGACACCGCAGGCGCTGCGGGCCGCCGGCGGATCGGGCAACCCGCTCGCGGAGCGCGTCCGGGCGACCCCGCCCGGAGGCTGGGTGGTGGCCGAGGGGTACGACCCCAACGCCGACCCGCAAGGCCGCCTCGACCGGGCGGCCCTCGACGCGATATCCACCGAACACCCGGTCCTGGTCGTGCACTTCTCGTGCCACATGGCCGTCGCCAACTCGCGCGCCCTGGAACTCGCCGGCCACCGCGACACCGACCCCGATTCCGACGGTGGCACGCTCGGCCGCGAGGCGGACGGTCGGCTCGACGGGTGGATGTACGAGGGCGCGTGGTTCGACCAGTGGTTCCGCCCGAGCGGCGCCCCCGAACTGCTGGGCGAATTCACCCTCGACGACCTGATCCCGTCGTTCGCCGAAGTGGTCCGTGAGTTCCACGCGGCGGGCATCACCTCCTGGTGCGACGCGTTGGTCTCGCCGCGCGAACTGCGGCTGTACCAGGAGGCCGCGCACCGCGGGGTGCTCACCGCCCGCGTCGGCATGCTCGTCTGGCACCGCTACTTCGCGGACCTGGCGCGGACCGGACTGCGCACCGGTTTCGGCGACGAGCACCTGCGGCTGGTGGGCGTCAAGCTGATGATCGACGGCGCGCTCGCGGGCGGCACCTGCCTGTGCCGCGTCCCGTACCCCAGCCAGACCGGCAGCGACAACGGCATCCAGCTCATGACCGACCGGGAGTTCGCCGACACGGTCCTCGCCGTCCACCGGACCGGCAGCCGTGTCGCCGTGCACGCGAACGGGGACCTGGCCGTCGGCAAGGTCCTGGACGCCATCGAGGCCGCCCGCGCCGAAGTCCCGGCGTACGCGGGGATCAACCACCGCATCGAGCACTGCAGCCTCGTCGACGACAGCCTGGTGGAGCGCATCGTCGCGGCCGGGATCACCCCCGTGCCGTTCGGCTCGTTCGTCCACGACCACGGCGGCAAGTTGCGCGGCTACTACGGCGACGAACGCGCGGCCGCAGCCTGCGGCCACCGCCGCTTCCTGGACGCGGGCATCACCGTGGGCGGCTCCTCCGACCACCCGGCCGGCCCCCTCCCGCCGCTGCTGGCGATCCGCACCATGGTCACCCGGCAGACCCGCGACGGCGAAGTCCTCGGCCCGGACCAGCGCATCGGCGCCCGCGAAGCCCTGGCCGTCTACACGACCGGCTCCGCTCACGCCACGGGCGAAGGCCACCTGAAGGGCCGCCTCGCCCCGGGAATGCTCGCGGACTTCACCGTCCTGGGCGAGGACCTGCTGTCCGTCGCACCCGAACGGATCGCGGACATCCCGATCCTGTCGACGTGGGTGGGCGCCCGGCGGGTGTGGGGCGCATAGGGGCGCACTTCGGGATGGTGCGGGAACGGGGGCGGCCGGCGCGTGATCCCGACGGGGTGTGGGGGCTCGACGGGATCGGCCGCCGGCCGCCGCCCGCGTTCACCAGCGGGGCAACGGGGGCGGATTCCAGGTCGTGGACACGTCCCCGTCATCGAGCAGCCAGCCGGCGCCCAGCCAGGCCATGGCAATCGAAATCAGGCCGAAGGCCGCCACCCACACAGGCCACGGTATTCCGGTCGAGGTCGCCAGTGTCGCCGCGTCGGACGAGGAGTTGCCCCTCAGATGGCGTCGTAGCAGTTCGACAACGTGCCGCACGGCGGCGATCAGCAGGAACCAGACGACCACGTACGCGGCGAAGGCCTGTACTTCCACCCGGCCCCGCCACGACACCGCGGCCAGGACACCGGACGCGAGGAGGATGATCACCACGCCGAACACGTTGCGAACCGTCGTCAACAGCAGGAGCATCAGAGCGGTCACGGCCCACAGCGACGCCGTGACGTGCCCCGCGCGCAGAAGAGCCGCGCCACCGACGCCTGCCAAGGAGGGCGCCGGATAGCCCGCCGCAGCGATCAGGAGTCGGCGAAGGCGGCCCTTGCCTCGATGCGACGTGGTTCCCGAGTTGTCGACCTCCAGGCGGACGGCGACGACGCGATGCCCGCACAGGAGCGCGGCCAGGACGTGGCCCGCCTCGTGTGCCATCACCGAGTAGCAGCGCACGGTGGACCATGCCAACCGATGCACCACACAGGTCAGGGCCACGCCCCCGGCGACGAGGACCAGCCCCGAAGGCGGGTGCGGCTGCGTGGCGAAGGCGTACTCCCACAGGAGCCGCGGGAACGACGAGGTCATGCAACTCCGATGCTCTGACCCGCCCTCGGACCCGAAGCAGCCGACCCGCCGGCGGACAGGGCCGCGCGGGTGCGTCGGGGCCAAAGGTCGTGGGACGGTTCACCGACGACACACAGTCGGTGAACCGTCCCGGGCAGGTCAAGCCGTCCGGCGCATCGGGGCCCGACCCCGCGTTTTCCGGATCACCCACCTCGACTACGGCAGGACCGGGCACCGAGGCTGACACCCGGCAAGCGGCCACCCCACCGCGCACTCCCGCCCATGTGGCGAACGCGGTATGGCACCCCCTCGTGGACCTGAGACCCTCCCCGGTCGCCAACCTCACCGGCACGGCGCCGCCGCACCGGCTCTCGAACCCGCGCTGCCGAGCCTGGGGTGCCCGGCATGCACGTCCCCCGCCCCGCGGGCCGGAGGCCGGCCCCACGCGCTGACTGCGTCGTCGGCGGTCAGAGGGGGATCCCCAGGACACAGGGCCCGGCGCCACGGCAGTCTGACGACCCGTCACGTCGATGGGCGGACGCTCCGGTCGGCTACGAAAGAACTCGGAAAGGACCCATTCCTCATGCGTTTTCGCGCCCGCCTCGCCGCTGCCGCCATACCCCTCCTCGTGGCGACCGCCGCGTGCGGCGGGTCGGAGGACGGGAAGGACGACGCGAAGGCGCCGGGCGTCGGCGGCACCGCGGACGCGACCACCGGTACCTCGGGCGGCGGCCCCGTGGGCAGCGGTGCCGTCGACGCCGGCACCAAGGGCTACAAGCTCGTCGTCCCGGAGTCGGTCGACGCCTACACCAAGTCGAGCCCGGGCAGCACGCCCGGCACGCAGGAGGCCGAGAGCCTCGGGGTGGGCGGCGCCCGGACGGTGTCCGGCGTCTACAACGCGCCCGCCGCCGACCCCGACGACCCGGCGATGTTCGGCGGTACGCGGCTGACCTTCGGAGGCTTCTCCGGCGAGATCGCCGACCCCGCCAAGGCACTCGACACATACCTGGCCAACGTCGGCAACAAGGGCCTGAAGGGCACCGGGAAGGCGCAGGGAATGGAGATACAGCCCGTCGCAAGCGCCAGGACCGTCAAGCCCGCCGGCTTCGAGGGCGCGCTGGTGAAGTGCCAGGACATGCAGGTCACCCGCAGCAAGGGCGACGGAGCCCCGAAGGGCGTCGCGGATTTCCGGTTCCCGGTCTGCGCCTGGGCCGACTACTCCACCCTCGGCGGCGCCAACGTCGTCGGCCTGGCACAAATGACGAAGGGCGGCGAGGGAGCCTCGCAGGACGAGGTCGCCGCGTTGATCGCCAAGCTCTACGACACGGCCCGCCAAAAGGCCTGACCCGGCGGGGGAACAGCCCGACCCAGGCAAACCCGCCCACCCCCCCCGCCACAGCGCCGGGAGCAGGGCGCCGGGCCGGTTCGGCGGGACTGGCTCGAAGGTGACAACCGGCATCTCCGGCCGGGTCGAAAAGGCCAAGCGTTCCTCGGCGTGCACGGGTGCGCTTCGTCGCCGGTTTTCCCGGGACAGGGCGCGCACCCGTTGTTCGGCCCTGGTGGCGCATAGGGGCCGGGACCGGTGTCGGGAACTACCTCGGGTCGGGTGCCGTACCGGATACGGCGATTCCTGCCTGGTGGAAGTCGTCCACGGCCGCGGCTGTCGTGTCCGGGGCGACCCCGACCGCGTAGTCCAGGCGCACCCGTGTGCGGAAGCCGGCCTTCACGGCGTCCAGCGCCGTGGCCCGCACGCAGTGGTCCGTGGCGATGCCCACCACGTCGACGTCCTCCACTCCGCGATCCCGCAGCCAGTCCGCCAGGGAAGTGCCGTCGGCGTCGGCTCCCTCGAAGCCGCTCTTCGAGGCACTGTGGGCGCCCTTGAAGAAGACGGCGTCGACCTTGCCGCCGGCGACGGTCGGGGCGAAACCGGGGTGGAATTCGCTGCCCTCGCCTCCCGCCACGCAGTGGACGGGAAAGCTGTTTTCGAAGTCGGGGGTCGCGGAGAAGTGACCTCCCGGGTCGATGTGGTGGTCCCGGGTGGCAACGATGTACCGGTAGTCGCCACCCGCGCTCCGCTCGACCAGATCGGCGATCGCCGCCGCGATCCGCGCACCGCCTGGGACGGGAACACTGCCCCCCTCGCAGAAGTCGTTCTGCACATCCACCACGATCAACCCTCGGCTCATCACGAACACCCTCCGGCACGACGGAACAATGTCCGCGTTCTACCGGCCGCCGCACACCCGCCGACGATGTGACGGGCCGAACTCACCCGCACGGCCGCAGATATTCACCACGACGACGCACGTCCGTCGAGCCGACGTCGCGCGACAGGACGCGGCGCAGGCGTCCGGGGCACGGGCACCGACCAGGTGAACTCCGGTCTCGGAGACGCCTGAAGCCGGCCCCGCCACACACCTGCGCCGCATGACGCGTTCGGTTCGCATGCCGACGTCTTCGATGCGGTGGCTGTGGCGGGGCCGGCACCGGATCGGGTCGAGCGGGCGATGCACGCCGAGCGCCGGGGGGTGTGGGTGACGCGGCCGAGCACGACGGTCGGGTGAGCGGATCGCGTGGACGACGGGCACGTCGCGCGGCGGATCCATGCCGCGGAGCCGGTCCGGGGACGCCACGGCGGTCGTACGCAACCCTCATGCAACCCGAAGCGTGGCTGCGGCGTGACGTGTGTGGATGCCCGCGTCGAGAACCCGGCGAGGGCAGCCGACACGTCAACTGCCCACGGCGTTGCGACGATCGCTGGGTCGGCCACCCGGTCGGCTCACCGAGCGAGCGCCATCGCCGAAAGTTGCGGCAGCCGATCCGACGCGCACTCGCCCGCCGATGCCGACCCGGGCGTCGGCGATCGGTGGTCGCGCGCTTCGGGACACCGATATGAAGGAGTAGCTTCTTGACCACTCACTTTCGGCGGGTCACGCGCCCACGGATGTTACCGGCGCTGATGGCGGCCCTGTGCGGGCTCGTCGCCACCACCGTGCTCGGTTCGACTCCCGCGGCGGCGGCCGATCAGCGGCAGGCGATCTACGACATCGCGCATCGGGTCGACACGCTGGACGGCGTGGACGCCGCGATCAACCACGGTGCCAACGCCATCGAGGTCGACGTCTGTGCCTGGTGGAATCCGAACGAGTGGCGTGCCTGGCACGACTGTTCCTCGGCCGGTGAGAACCGCCTGGGCCCCAGCTTCGACGCCATGATCGACCGCATCCTGTCCAACGCCAGGGCGGGCCGCCGGCTGGCGCTGGTCTGGCTGGACATCAAGGACCCGAACTACTGCGGGGAAGCGCCGAACCGCACGTGCAGCGTCGCCGGACTGCGGGACAAGGCACAGCGCCTGACGGGGGCCGGGATCCAGGTGCTCTACGGCTTCTACGAGTACCACGGCGGCAACACCCCGGACGTCGGGGGCAGGGGTTGGAAGAGCCTGGAGGGCAGGCTCGGCCCGCTGGAGGGCATCACCACAACCGGGACCCGCGACCAGGTCGTGAACGCGTTCGACCGATCCGGTTCCGGATTCCCGACGGGCCGGCGGGTGATGGACTACGGCGACAGCGACATCACCAACGGGTTCGGCAACTGCACCGAGGCCACCTGGAACACGTGCGCCGAACTCAAGAAGGGCGCCCGGGACCGCGCCGCCGGACGACTCGCGGCCACACTGTCCTGGACAACCACCTACAACGATCCGTGGTACGTCGACAAACTCCTGGGTGACGCACGCGTGGACGGCATCATCGCCGGCTACGGGGCCTACACGGGAGTGCGCGACTACGACAACAACTGGCAATGCGGCAACGCCGTCAAGATGATCCGTGACTGGGTGAACGCACACAGCGGCACCCACCGCATGGCCAACGGCAGCGACCGCATGTTCAGGTAGCACCACGCGGCCCCGGGGGCGGGACGAATACCGTTCCGCGCCCCGTGGGTCGCCCCGGGGCCGTCGGCCGCAGTCCCGGCCGACGGCCCCTTCGGGGGGCGCCGAGTGTGAATGGTGCGTGTGGCCGGAACGGCAGTCGCTCGGGCCGGCTCATCCGCGGGCGTCCGGCGGGGTGTGGCGGGACCTCAGGCGCGGCGCGGAGCGCGTGGGTCGGAGGAGTCCGCGTCCTGGGGGTCGACGCCGGTTTTCGCCGTGGCGTCCTCGCCTCCACTGGGACGACGGGAAGGTCCCTTGGGGCCCCGATCGTGCGTGCCCTTCCCGCCGGACCCCTGACCCTGTTCCTCGCCTCGGCGCCCCGTGCTTTCCACCGTGTCGCCGGGGACCTCCTCGGTCTCCTCCTTCGACTCGATCCGTCCGGGTCCCGCCGGAGGGGCGAATTCGTCCGGATGGAACGATCGGTGCGCGCTGTCGTTGTCGCCTTGGCGCGTGGCGTTCACGGAGGGGGACCAACCGCGGTTGTCGGCGTCGACACGGCCTGCGGCGCTTTCGTTGCGGGGCTTTTCGGTACGGTTTTCGTGCGCTGTCATGGTGTACCACCGGCATCGTCCCCGAGACCCCGCCCAAGCGGACGAGGGCGCAACAAGTCTAACCGTCGCACCGTCCGAGCGACGGGTTCGGTGCGCGCTGCGGCGAGCCACGGTGACATGCCGATTGGCCTCCGAAGCCTTCGGCTGGGTCGGCGGCTGCGGTGGCACCCGGTGCCGGCCCCCTTCGCTCGGGATACGACCTCTGTCGGGCCATGCCCGCGTCAGGCGGCAGACGAGGGGCATCGCCACGGTGGTGCCGGGCGCGAAACGCGCCGAGCCGAAGCGGGACGCGTTCGCTTCCTGGGCGGCCCACCCGGCGGCCGGGCACGGATCCTGCCCGCCGGGGGACCGCCTCGGACCGTTGGGATCAGGTGTGTGCCGGCAGAGGGCCGGCGGCGCGGTCGCCCGTGCTTGCGGCTGTCCTGTCGCTGCTCCCGGCCCCTTCGACTGCGTCGGAGCCTTCGGTGCCTGCCCCGGCGCTCGCCCCGGCGCCGAGATGCTCGGGACGCGCCGTATTCATCAGTGCGGCAACGATCAGCGCGCCCACCACGATGATCCCCGCGGCCCACGCCCCCGCCTCCGCGAAGCCTTCCACCAGTGCCTGCTTCGCGGTCGCCGGGCTGTTGTCGTGCGAGGCCAGGTAGTCCACGGTCGCGCTCGTGGCGATGGTGTTGAGCAGCGCGGTACCGAGCGAACCGCCGATCTGCTGCGCGGTGTTGACGGTGGCCGAGGCCACCCCCAGGTCACCGTGGTCGACGCCGTGGGTGGCGTAGTTGATGGCGACCGGCATGACCATGCCCGCTCCGAAGCCGAGCAGGAGTTGCGAGATCAGCACGCCGCCGGCGTACGAGGTGTCCGGGTCCACGGTGATCATCCACAACATGCCGACGGCGTTGACGAGCATGCCGGGCACGATCAGCGCCCGCGGCGCGAACCTGGGCATCAGCCGGGTGCTGAGCCCGGCCGCCGACACCAGGACCGCGATGGCCATGGGCAGGAAGGCCGCCCCCGTCTTGGTCGGCGAGTACCCCTTGACCACCTGCATGTAGTAGGTCATGAACAGGAATGCCCCGAACATTCCGATGACGGCCAGACCCACGGCCAGGTACGCGCCGCCGCGGGTGCGGTCGGCGACCACGCGCAGCGGCAGCAGCGGCTGCGCCACCCGGCTCTCGACGAATACGAACACCGCGAGCAGCACCGCGCCGGCGCCCAGCAGGCCGAGTACCGTCGCCGAGCCCCAACCGTCCGCCTCGGCCCGGGTGGTGGCGTACACGATCGCGACCAGCCCACCGGTCACCAGCAGCACGCCCGGGATGTCCATGCGCGCCCTGCCCTCGCGCCGCGACTCGGCCAGCATCATGTACCCGCCGATCGCCGCGACCAGGGCGATCGGGATGTTGACGTACAGGCACCAGCGCCAGTCCAGGTAGTCGGTCAGCGCCCCGCCGGCCAGCAGCCCGATCGTGCCGCCTGCGGCGCTGATTCCGCCCCAGATCCCGAACGCCTTGGTGCGGTCCTTCGGTTGGGTGAACGTCACCGTCAGCAGCGACAACGCGGACGGCTGGAGCAGCGCACCGAACGCCCCCTGCACCGCGCGGGCGAGCAACAACATCTCGAAGTTTCCCGCCGCACCGCCGAGCGCCGACGCGGCGGTGAAACCGAGCAACGCGATCAGGAAGGTCCGCTTGCGCCCGACGTAGTCGGCGATCCGGCCGCCGAGCAGCAGCAGGCTGCCGAACGCCAGCGTGTACGCGGTGATGATCCACTGCCGGTCGGCATCGGAGACCCCGAGGTCTCCCTGGATGGACGGAAGCGCGATGTTCACGACGGTGGCGTCCAGTACGAGCATGAGCTGGGCCAACCCGATGAAGAACAGCGCGACCCAGCGGCGCGACGGGCCGGCCGGGGCCTGCGCCTTCGTGGTTGCCATGACGTGGTCCTCACTCGTGGTGGTACGTGCCGCGCCGACTCTTCGCGCGACGTCCTGACGTTCACGAGACGTGGGCGATTCGACCCCTGTGACAGCGGCGTGATGTGCCGTACGTCACCGGCCGTGGGTGTCACAGAGCGGTGGGCACCGTCGTCTTGTGCGTACGGGTACGGGTACCGGCCATGGGAACGAACGGGTAGGAGAGTCGGGCATGAGCGCAGGGAGCGAGGAACCGGAGGCGGGCGCGGAGGGTACGACGGAGCCGCCCCACGTCGGCGAGGGGCGCACGGACTCGGCAGCGGCCACCGAGGCGTTCGTAACCCACCGCAACCTCCTTTTCACCGTCGCGTACGAGATGCTCGGCTCGGCCGTCGACGCGGAGGACGTTCTACAGGAGGCCTGGTTGCGGTGGGCGGGGGTCGACCTGGCCGTGGTGCGCGAGCCGCGCGCGTTCCTGGTGCGGATCGTGACCCGGCTGGCGCTGGACCGGCTGCGTGCGCTCGACCGCCGCAAGGAAACCTACGTCGGCCCCTGGCTCCCCGAGCCGCTGCTGACCACGCCCGACGTGGCCGAGGACATCGAACTGGCCGACAGCCTCTCCATGGCGATGCTGCTGGTGATGGAGACGCTCGCGCCGACCGAGCGAGCGGTGTTCGTCCTGCGGGAGGTGTTCGACGTCGCCTACGACGAAATCGCCGAGGCGGTCGGCAAGAGCCCCGCCGCAGTCCGCCAGATCGCCCACCGGGCCCGGGCGCACGTCGCGGCCCGCCGTCCGCGCGACGCCGTCTCCGCGGCGGAGACCCGAGCCGCACTCCAGGCCTTCCAACGAGCGGTCGAGACCGGCGACCTGCAAAGCCTCGTCGACATCCTCGCGCCGAACGTCGTGGCCCTCAGCGACGGCGGCGGAATCAGGCACGCCGCGGTGCACCCGATCGTGGGAGCCGACGAAGTGGCCCGCTACCTGGCCTTCGGCTTGACCAGATTCACCGCCGGCACATCGATCGAGCCGGTCCAGATCAACGGCCGGCCCGGACTCGTCATGCGCCGCGCCGGAGAGATCCACGGCGTCATGGCAATGCGCGTCGAGGCCGGCCTCATCACCGGCCTCTACACGGTGCGCAACCCCGAGAAGCTGTCACGCCTGGAGCAGGAGACCGAGCTGAGCCGCTGAGGCGGCAACGATCCGAGGCCGGTCCGGGGAACGCGCGGCTCGCGCCCGCGGAGCCCGCCGTCCGGTCCGCACGCGGCGGTGGGACCGGACGGCGGGTGTGGGTGACGACGCCGGCGCGATGCCGGTATGCGGACCGCTGCCGGCTCTCGGCGGCGCGCCGGGCGGGCCGGTCTCAAGCGTCGGCGAGCCCCTTGCGCAAGGCTGCGCACACCTCGTCGAGTGCCCGGGAGCAGGCCGGGACGGCGGCGAAGTACGACAGGAAGCCGTGCACCATGCCGGGGTAGGGGCGGAAGTCCACGTCGACGCCGGCGTTTTCCAGTGCGGTGGCGTAGGCAGCGAAGTCGTCGCGTCCGTGGTCGTAGCCGGGCGCGACGATGATCGCCGGGGGCAGGCCGGACAGGTCGCTCGCGTGCAGGGGTGAGAGGTACGGGTCGCGCGGGTCGTGTCCGGCCGCGTAGGCGGCCCACATCGAACGTCCGGTCCGCGCGCTCACCATGGGCGCGTGTGCCATCTCGGTCCAACCGGCGCGCTCGGACACCGCGTCCAGGCCGGGGTAGGCAAGCATCTGGTGGCGGAACGTCGGTCCGCCGCGGTCGCGGGCCAGCAGACAGGTGACGGTGGCCAGGTTCGCGCCGGCGCTGTCCCCGCCGACGGCCACGCGTGCCGGATCGGCGCCGATGTCGGCCGCGTGCTCGACGACCCACGACGCGGCCGCGTAGAAGTCCTCCAGCCCGGCGGGGTACGGGTTTTCCGGCGCCAGACGGTAGTCGACGGAGACGACGAGCACCTCCGCGCGCCTGGCGATCTCCCGACACAGCGCGTCGTGGGTGTCGATGTCGCAGATGGACCACCCCCCGCCGTGGCCGAACACGAGCACGGGCAACGACGGCGCGGGGGAAGGGGCGTACACGCGCACGGGGATCGCCCCGTCCGGGCCGGGCAGGGTGCGGTCCTCGACCCGATGGACCTCGGACCTCGGTTGGCGGGCGGATGCGACCCGCGCGTGTTCGCGGATCGCCCGGACGTTGTCCGCGGTGACGGGCGGCATGGGCGGAACGTCGACCATGATGGCCGCCAACTCCGGGGGAAGCAGGGGATATTCGTTCGGATCGAAAGTCATGACCCACCTCGGGGAGTAGCGAGCGGAGGCGCGCCACCGCTTGTGGCAGGCGACGGCACGGCTGGTGAGCAGTGATCGGCCCGGTCGATGCGCAAGGCGACGGCCGGCGTCGTCACCGGGGCGCACGGCCGCGAGTCGGCGACGGGAGCGGGACGGTGTCCAGGCTCGGGGTCGGGCGGGGCGGGGTCGGCCGGGTCGGGCCAGGGCCGGGGCGCGGTCAGGTCAGGAGGTATTCGTCCTCCTGCGGCGCGCGGGTCATCCACCAGTAGTCGACCAGGCGCCAGGGGTTGGAGACGATCACGCGTCCGGAGCTGTTGCGGTAGTAGCCGCGGACGGTGGGGTGGCTCCAGACCAGGCCGTCCAGGGCTCGGTCCACGGTCTCGTTGTAGGTGTCGTGGGCGTGTTCGGTGGGCTCGATGGCGGTGGCGCCGCGGGTGTGCATGAGTCCCAGGCAGCCGAGGATGTAGTTGACCTGTGTCTCGGTGATGATGTTGACGCCGGCGCCGTGGTTGGCACCGGAGTTGGGGCCGCCGATGACGAAGAAGTTCGGGAACCCCGGCACGGTGACCCCGCGCAGGGCCCGTGGGTCCTCCTCGCCCCAGACGTCGCGCAGGGTGATGCCGTCGCGTCCGGTGATGTCGATGCCGTCGAGCATGGGCAGGAGGTGGTATCCGGTGGCCAGGACGACGACGTCGACCTCGACGGACTCGCCGTCGGCGGTGGCCAGACCCTCGGCGGTGGCGTGGGTGATCGGGGCGGTCTCCAGGCGGACGTGGTCGCGGCGCAGCATGCGGTACCAGTCGCAGTCGCGCAGGATGCGCTTGCCGAACGGCGGGTAGGTCGGGACGGCCTTCTCGAGCAGGTCGGGGCGTCCGTCGAGTTCCTCGCGGGCGTAGCCGAGAAGCCACTGACGGGCGTCCTCATTGGCCTTGGAGACCGATTCGGTCATGGTCCAGTCGGGGTCCACGACGACGCGGGGGTAGTTGCCGTCGGCGGTGATCCAGTAGGTGAGGGTGCGGAACCACTCGGCGTGGAAGGGCACGTGCCGCATGGCCCAGCGGGCGCCGGCGGGGACGACGAGGCTGTCGGCCCGGCGCGGCATGATCCATGAAGGTTGGCGCTGGAACACGGTCAGTTCCCGGACCTGGTCGACGATCGCGGGGCCGACCTGCATGGCGCCGGCGCCGGTGCCGATCAGGGCGACGCGCTTGCCGGTGAGGTCGACGTCGGGATCCCAGGCGGCGATGTGCACGACCGGTCCGGCGAACTTGTCCAGGCCGGGGAAAGTGGGGTGCATCGGGGCCTGGAAGAAGCCGATGGCACTGATGACGGCGTCGGCCTGTTCGGTGTGTTCGACACCGTCCGGTCCCCGGCTGGTCACGGTCCACCGGCGGGTGGCCTCGTCGTAGCGGGCGCCGGTGACCTCGGTGTCGAAGGTGGTGTTCTCGCGCAGGCCGTGGGCGTCGGCGCAGGTGCGCAGGTAGTCCCACACCACCCGGCCGTTCGAGTAGTACTCCGGCCAGTCGGGGTTGATCTCGAAGGAGAAGGAGTAGAAGTGGCTGGGCGTGTCCACCCCGACCCCGGGGTAGCGGTTGGCCAGCCACGTTCCGCCGACGTCCGCGTTGCGGTCGTAGACGCGGTAGCCGTAACCGGCCTCGGCGAGCTTGATGGCCGCGCACATGCCGCTGAGCCCAGCGCCGATGATCACCACGTGGAAGCCGTTCGGCGGGGTCGCGCGGACCTCGGCGGGGACGGCCTCGCGGGCGCTGAAACCGCCCTGCTCGCGCAGCAGCGGCAGGAACTCCGGGTCGACCGTCTCGCCGACACAGACGGAGGCCATGCGCTGGAACAGCGGGTCGGGCAGGGGCTGGTCGGCGTCCGGCGACGCGGGACGGGTCAGCGCCTCGGCGAGCAGGTCGCGGGCCCGGGCGGCGAGGTCCGCCTTGTCGGCCTCGCCCGTCGTCGGGGCGACGGCGGGGGCGAGTTCCTCCAGGAGCCCCGCGTCGCGGGTGAGGTGGATCAACGACATCAGCACGATGCGCGGATCGGCCTGTTCCAACTGCCGCCGAATCTCGGCCCGATCGGACCCGGGCAGGGGTAGGTCCGCGGCGCGGGGGCGCGGGTACGCGCCTGCTGCGGTGGGTGTGGGCATGGGGCCTCCGGGATCGTGGCGTCTCGATGTGGCCTGCCGGAACCGGGGCAGTACCCCGGTGGCTGGGCAAAGAGGCTTCTCAATAGACATCGTGTCCAGTGAGCACATGATGCCCACCCCGGTGGCGACTGTCCAGGGCCGTCACCGTTCCCCGGGCCGTCGAGGGCTCGAATTCGTGTACGTGCCTATCGCAATTCGCCGAACGACATGCGAGCGGGGCTGCGGGCACGAGGGCATGTGCGCGCGTTCCGACCGTGGTGAAGGGGAGGACCCGGAGTCGCATGCCGAAGCGTGGGTCGCGCCGGGGCCGGCGAGAGGGCACTCGGTGGCCCGGCGCCGATCGCCCGCCCCGGCCGGGTACGGGGGCCGGGACGGGCGCGTGGTCGGGGAGGCGTCAGACGGTGCCGGGTATGGCCCAGTCGGTGGTGGGAGCGATCGCGTAAGTCGCGATGAGGGCGCGGATGAAGGCCTTGTCGTGCATGGGATCCGAGGGTTCGGCGACCTCGACTCCCCGGGCGCGCAGGTCCGCCGACAGGCGCTCGAAGACGATGTCGTGGGTGAGGTCGTCGCTGTGGTCCATGCTCTTCTGCAACTCGTCCCGGTCCGCGTAGACCTCGGCGTTCCAGTGGACCAGCAACCGCATCTCATTCGGCCGGTAGCGGCGGATCACCTCGTTGTCGGTGGTGATCGCCCAGTCGTCGCGCGAGGCGTCCCAGCCCAGGAGCGAGCGGTTCCTCAGGCCGGGGGTTTCGCGCTCGTCGAGGCGGCCCACCGGATCGCCGCGGTGGAACATCATCTCGTTCTGCACCAGAACGCCCTTGTTCCACAACGGGTGTTCCAGGCGCTTGGGCTCGCCGTGCGGCCCGTCCGGCCAGTAGGTGAACGTGCCGTTCTCGCCGAGGTACCACCACGTGATCACCTGGGCCATCTTCACCAGGTGATCGGTGAACAGACCCGAGCGGCCCATGACGTTCATCAGCCAGGTGGGCGAATTCTCGTAGCGGATGCCGCGGAACGTGACCGCGTCCAGGTGCGAGGTGAGCCCGCTCCGGTGCGGACCGCACAGGTTGAACAGCATCATCGTCGGCCGGGCGAACCGCCCACCCCAGTAGTCACGTGCCAGCTCCAGGAAACGGGAGTTGTAGAAGCAGTCCTCCAATTCGGGATACAGCACGGCGGAGTTCCGGGCGAAGAAGCCGCGAAAGTGAGCGCCGGCGACGTCGTCGAGCGTGAGGTCCAGGACCTGGTCGTTGTCCGGTCCGCTGGAGGTGGCCACCAGTTCCTCGATCGAGTCGAAGGTCTGGGCGACGATCGTCGGCCACGGGCCGCGCTGCTTGAGGACGTCGAGGATCCGGGCGTGCTGGTCGTCGGTGTACAGGCCCTCCAGCACTCTGGGCGGTGCGACGGGGCGCAGGATGTCGTTGAGCTGGGCGAGGGTCTGGCTCATGGTCTTCTTTCCTTTCCGGACGGTCCGACTTTCGGCCGCGGTCGGCCACGTGCGTAGCCCATACGCAAAATCGTTCGGGCCGGTGATCAGGCTCCGAGGCGGTGGGTCGGCCTCGAAGGCGGAAGATCGCGGAGGTGGGCGGCACCTCGACCGTGGCAGGACGCCGACGGCGTGGAAGCCTCGCCACGAGTGAAGGCGTCCACCGGGACAGGGATTCGAGAGCCGGCGAGTCTCCGGGAGCGGCCCGTTGCGGGCAGTGGTTCCCGGCACATCAGGAGGACGGGAGGACGAGGTCACCGGGAGCGACCGGGTGACCGAATTCATGCAGGTGGAGCGGCCGGTTTCCGGGCCATCGATTTTGTGTTGCCGTTACGTGAAAGCTTGCCATCCGTCGGCGCGACTTTCCACCCCCGGACTCGTCCCCCCTCGCCTTCGGGCAGTTGCGCACCGTCGAGGAGAGCGTCGGCCCCTTCCGCGCTCAGTCGCGAGGAAGGAGTGGTCCCAAGGGCCCGAGGTCGATGTTCAGGTCTTCGGGAGAGAGGTCGAAGTACTCGCGCAGTTCCGCCATAACGGCGCGCACGGCGCACCCCGTGAGGGTGGCATGGATGCGGTCGGCGTAGGCGGCCGCCCGGTCGCCCGCGTTCTCGCGTTGTCTTTGCCGGGCGCGTTTGCGCAGAAGGTAGCTCGTGCCGGGGCTGTCCGACTCGGGCGGTCGGCCGCCGGACAAGGCCGTGTCCGCCTCCGGAGATCGCTCGTCGGACACGGCGGCGAGCACCTCGGGATCCGCGTAGGCCTTGACCCCCATTCCGCCCGGTCGGACAACCGGGACAGCGCCGCGGTGAAGGCGCTCTCGCGCCGGCGGAGCATCTCCCGCACGCGCTCGTCGTCCCGGTAGATCGTGGCGAAGCGCAGCGGGAGCACGGTGCCGGTGAGCGCCGCGGCCTCGACGACGCCGTGGTGCGCCCGAACCGACGACTCCAGCCAGGAAAGATCGCCCAGGCGCTCCTGCAGGCTGTCCTCGGAGAATTCTCCGGCGGGCACGGAACCCACGATGGCGGCCAGGCTGCCACTGCGGACCACGTGCGGAACCTCTCCGGCGACTCCCGGCACGTCGGCGGAGACGGCAGCGGTCGAGTCGGGAAGGATGGCGTACACCCAGTCGACGCAAACGTTGTTCATGATCGCCGCCTCGTCTCGCGAGAGGTGCCGCGAGACGTTCCGCGTGACGTTCCGCGTGACGTTCCGCGTGACGTTTCGCGTGGCGTCTCGCGTGAGACCGAACCGCCGTGTTCGCCTTCGTCGGACTCGTTCGCTCGCGACGCGATTTTCCCGGGGCGTGGCGGCGGCATCGCGTCCCGACTCGACGCGTTCGGCTTCGAGGTCGCCCGGTCGCTTGCGGAGCCGCTCGTTCTCCGCGAGGAGGTCACGCTTCCCCGAGGACAGGGTGGGGTCGTGTTCCCACCAGTCGATGCCCATTTCCCGGGCTCGATCGACGGAGGCGACGATGAGCCGGATCCTGATCGTCAAGAGTTCGATGTCCGGAGATCGACGCGGATGTCACCGGCGACCCGTTTCCTGGAGGTCGCCCGCTTCGGTGCGGGCTTGTCACGCGTGGGTCGGCGACGCTCGGACTCCGCGTCGCCGGGTTCGCGGTCCGCGCTGCGCACGGCTCACACCTCCAAGCCGCCGATCGCACGCCGCGACTCCAACAGCCGACTCACGAGTTCCTGCTCCATGGCATCGGCCTGTTCGTCGGTGATCACACCCTCGGAACGGTCGTGGTCGACCTCCTCGAGGCGGCGACGGATCGCCTGAGGACTGGCCCATTCGTCGTACGCCTCGTCATAGATCTGTTCGGCGAGCCACACCACGCCGTGCACGGGCGCGAGGGGAAGGGTGAGCAATCCGGTGATCAAACCCATTACGATCGTCCCCAATCGAGGTTGTCCATCACCTCGGCCACGAAGTCGTACGGTGCCGGCGGCCCCAGTAGGCGCAGGCGTACCCGACCGTGCAGGTCGCGCGCCAGATGCTCGGCCGCCTTCTCGAAATCCTGCTGCCGCTCGCGGGCGACCAGGAAGGACGCGTCCGCCACCATGTCACCGGCGCCCACCTCGACCGAACCCAGGGCCTCGGCCACGGGTATCAACCGTTCCAGGATCAGGTTGCCGTCGGCTTCGCGTTTGCCCGCGATGCCGTCGGCGACGAGTTCGCCGAGCCGAATCCGCCGGTGATAGGCGGTTTCCTCGGACAGGCCCGCCAGTTCCTCGCGAAGTCGGACGATGTCCGGGCGCTCCTCCAGGAGTTCACGCAGGATGGCCTCCTCCTCGTATCGAGCCCGGAGAGTGAACTGCGCCTTCCCTTCGAGTTCCGCGAGCCCGGCGGAGAACTCCTTGTGGTGTCCGACGAGGAGTTCCTCGACCACAGCGCACATCCCGTAGGACGGTGCCGAACCGGAAGGGGAGCACCGTCGTCGAAGCGGCCAGGCCGTCCAGGACTCGCGCATGTGTCCGCAGGTCCTCCGGCGTCCCCAACGGCTGTTCCACGGACACCTCGCCGACCACGGCCGCGACGGCATCGTGCTCCACCAGGGTGATTGCGCTCGCGGGGTGGCCCACACCCACGGCGTCGGGAGGCAACGCGGTGCCCGCGGGCACGAGCCCGTACACGTAGCACGCGGAATCGACGCCCTCGAACGACGCATCGGGCGATGGGAACGCGGAGCCCGGGAAGGTCGTCATCACTCCTCCCCCCTATGCCTGGACGAGCGGCGTCGCCGAGGGCGCTCCTCCGGTTCCGCTTCGGGCTCGTCCTCGTCCTCGCCGTGGAAGGCCTCACTCAGGGTGTCCTTCGCCCCTTCCAACGCGCCGCGTGTCTTGTGTTTCGCGCCGCCCTCCGTCAGGCCGTGCATCAGGTCCGGCAGCCCCTGAGGTTCCTTTCGGCTGAGCTCGAGCCGGTTCACGGCTTCGGCGAAGCGCAGGTACGTGTCGACGCTGGCGATCACGATCCTGGCGTCGATGGTGAGCAACTCGATGCCCACCAGCGACACGCGGTGGTGCGGCCGACCTCGCCGGCTGTCCGATCTCGGACGCCGGATTCACCGATCGGCCTTCCTGCTCGGTGATTTCGCACGGATGGTCGGTGTGAACGGTCGCCTGGTCGGTGCGCACGGTCGCCGCGGATCGAGATGACCCATGCGTCGTCGTGCTCCCGCTCCCGGCGCGTCCGACCCGCCCTAGACCCAGCCGCGCCGCACCGCCTGCACGCCGGCCTGGAACCGGTTCTCCGCGCCCAACTCGTCGAGGAGCACCCGCATTCGTCGCCGCAGGCTCCGGGTGCTGGTGCCCAACTGCCGGGCGATCGTCTCGTCCTTGAGCCCGGACAGCAGCAGGTTGAGGATCCGCCGGTCCTCCGCGTCGAGTGGGTCGCACTCCTCGGGGCCGGTGGCGGTGAGCGGGACGGCCTGGGTCCAAAGCTGTTCGAACAGGGTGACCAGGGCGTCGACGAGGGTGGTGCCCCGGATGACGACGCTGCGGGTGATGGGCGAGTCGAGGTGCAGGGGGAGCAGGGCGATCCGGCGATCGGCGACGGACATCTTCAGCGGGATGCCGGCGAGGACCCGGGCCTCTTCGCCGGCCTGCGACAGGCCGGTCACGTCGTCGAGGTTGCCGGGTATCTCGAAGGACTCGGGGGCGTAGATCGTGCGGTACCGGACCCCACGGCCCAGGAGGGTGTGCTGGAGCGGGTTGCCGTGGGCGAGGACGTACGGCGGCCGGTCCAGGCTCATGATCTCCTCGGTGGCCTCGTGCTGGAGCCGGGCGAACCACCGGCCGAGTTCGTCGGCGCTGGTCAGCAATTCGACGCCCTCGCCGGGGCGGGCGGCCTCGCCGAGCGCGCGGTAGACGGCCTCGAGTTCGGCGGCCGTCTCGGTGACCCTGCCGAGGTCGGCGTGGGCGTTGCGGACCAGGGCGGCGAGGGCGGCGGTGGGGCTGACGGCCGCCCACCGGGTGGGGCGGCCCGAGAGTCGGCTGACCAGGCCGTGGCCGCGCAGCCGGGCAAGGGCCGAATGCAGCCGCTCGGCGCCCGAGCCGGTGCGCTCCGCCAAGTCGCGCACGGTGACCGGCGGTCCGGCCAGAACGGTGCGGTAGACCCGCTCGTCGAAGGGTGCGACCCCGACGGCGCCGAACACGAGCTCGTCGTTTTCCATGGCGAGCGAGCATGGCCGATTCCGGCGCCGGCCGCAATCGGACACCGGGCACACCTGGCCGACCGTCGGGAGCCGCGACTACAAAGAGCACACCACCGGCCCCATGGGAGACGGCATGTTCAACGCACAGCATTCACGGTCGGGTTCAGCGAAGCTGTCCCGGCGCCGACTACTCCTGATCGCCGCGGTGGCCTTCGGCACCGTGTTCGGCGCGTTCGGCGCGGCCCCCGCCGAAGCGCAACCAGTGGCCCCCGACGACCCGCCGACGTCCCTGGCCACCCGGGACAACGAGTGGCGGCAGGTCGGCCCGAACGGCAGCGGCGGCAAACTGGCCTTCACCCCCGCCCGGCCCGAACGGGCCTACGTGCAGACCCCGATCGGCAACGTCGTCTTCCGATCCGACGACCGGGGCACCACCTGGCAGCAGAGCAACGAACTGCCCGTGAACGCGACGGACGCCGGCGGTATCGCGGCCAGCCCGCTCCGACCCGACGTGGTGTTCGCCGGCGGCGTGGAGAAGGACAACTGGCACGGATACGTGCTGCGCAGCACCGACGCCGGCAAGACGTTCACCCAAGTGCTGGACACCCCGAGCCGGGTCACCGGCGTCGTGTTCGACCCGACCGGCGCGCGGCTGTACGCCACGGCCTCCGACGGTGTGCACGTCACCACCGATCACGGCAACACCTGGCGGCTGCTGCCCGGTTCCCCCGCCGACGCCCGGAACCCGAAGTTCACCGGCGGCGACCTGTATTTCACGTCCGGCGCCGACGTCTGGGTGCTCCGTCAGGGCGCGCGGACCTCGGTGAAGCTGCCTCGTCCCGGCTCGACCGGCGCGGGTGTCGATCAGTTCACCGGCACCGGTCGCACCCTGGTCGCCAGGGGTGACCTGCAGGTCGCGCAGGTCTCCACCGACCGGGGCGCGCACTGGCGGGCGCTGCGCGGGCCGTGGGGCACCGACGTGGTCGTCCTGGCCGCGATCGTGGACGGTTCGGGCCGGCTGCACATCCAGGTCAACCAGTCCACCGGCGAGATGCAGCAATGGGGCAGCCGCGACGACGGCCGCACCTGGCACGCCGAGGCGGGCCTGGCCCGCATCGACCTGTACGAGACCACCGGCACCTTCCCCGGACGGCCCGGCACGGACGTGATCTCGGCCGGCGCGGGCATCTACACCACCGACGACCACCAGTCCTTCCGCCGGATCGGGGTGCCCGGCTCCGAAGTGTTGTCGCTGACCGTCGCCCAGGGCAGGTCCGGCCCGGCGATCGTCGCGGGCACCATGACCGGCAGCTACCAGTCGTCCGCACCGCTGAAGAGCCGGCTGCCGCGCGGGTACCAGGAATGGGGATTCTCCGGCACCGCGCCGCACACCTTCGGCAACCGGATCGACGGCCTGGCCACCGATCCGTCGAACCCCTCGACGGTGTACCGGGTACGCAACACCTGCACCTTCGATCAACCCTGCTTCTACCTGGAGAAGTCGACCGACGCGGGCGTGCGGTGGACCATCGTCCAGACCGCCGTGCCGGGCAAGGCACTGGGCATCACGGTCAGCCCCGCCGACCCGAAGCGGCTGTACATCGCCACCCACTCGCCGTCGGCCGTGTACACCAGCAACGACGGCGGCGAGTCCCTCACCCAGAACGGGCACGACGACCTCGAGGGCTTCACCAGCGTCGCCGTCGACCGGGCCGATCCCGACAGCGCCTGGCTCGGCGGCCCGGACGGGCTGTTCCGCACCACCGACGGCGGCGTCACCCTGAACAAGGTCCTCGACGGCTGGGTGAGCGCGATCGCGCTGAACCCGCGCACCCCGGGCCACGCGGTCGTCGCCGCCAAGGACGCGCTCTACGTGACCACCGACGACGGCAAGCACCTGACGAAGGTGGCCGGCGACCTGACCGGCTCGCTGAGTTCGCTGGCGTTCACTCCGGACGGCTCGACGGTGTTCGCGGGCTCGCACTACTACCTCACCCCGGCGCTCGGGGTGTTGCGCAGCACCGACGGCGGCCGGACCTGGGGCTCGATCACCCGGAACCTGCCGGAGCCGTCGGTGTCCTCGCTGACCGTGTCGACGGACGGCCGCTGGCTGTTCGCGGGGACGACGTACGGGAGCGTGCACCGACTGGCGGTGTGACCACACACCAGGCGCGCCGCCCCTGTCCGGGTGTTCGGACAGGGGCGGCGTCGCGTCGTGTGCGGTCGACCGCGGTCCGGCGCGGCCGCACTCGCGCGTCCCGTCACCTGCCCGCCGCCCCACGAAGGCGCCTCCGTGAGCCCGTTGCCGAGCACGCGACCTCCTCGCGGCACGCGATGCGAAGACGCGGCCCGACGGTCGGCGGGGGTGAACCGACGTCGGGCCGCGCGGGTACCGGCCACGGGGGGAGCCGGTACATCCGTACGACTACCCCGATTACGTAGGGCGATACTCCAACAACATTGGGTACTCACGATGTTCACATGTTCGCGGCACCGAACGGGCACCGCGGGAGCGGGGTCGTGGGGACGAACTCACAGGCCGAGATGGCGCTATCGTCGCAGATGGGAGTACCGCATCCGCTCTGCCCGCTCCAAGACCCCGACTGCATAGGCTTCCACCCGACGATCGGCTGGTAGCACCCACGGCGGACGAGCCGAGTTGTCGCGAGTGCTGTCGTCGGGGCAACTCCGTTACCCGAAGCGGAGATCGAGGAATGCGCATCTCCCCCGCAGGCCCCTGCCGGGCTCGCGCCGCGAAGAAGTGTGTCCGCGTGGTCCGGAGGTGGCGATGACCGCGCTGACGAATCTTCTCTGCCTCGTCGGCGCCTTCGCCGTGATCGGGCTCATGTCCCTCCTGCCGATGCTCTTCATCGAAACGCCCAAGGAATGGTGCCGCACGTGCAAGCACCAGCGCTCCGATCACCAGGGCGGCAACGGGACGTGCAGCGGGGACGAGTTCCCCGTGGGCGAGATCATTTCCGGCGGCACCTGTGACTGCTCGACGGATGTGCCGAACAAGCAGCCCCGATGAAGGAGTGCCCGGGAGTTGCCTTCGTGAAGGAAGGCCGTGACGGCGGGAGGCCGATGGTGATGTGGCAAGCGAACTCATGAACGCGGTGATGCCCCTTTCCGACCCGGGCGTGATCCGGGTTCTCATGCCCGGGCCGAGAACGCCTGCTTCAGCGGGGCGGGTCGACCGGGCGGCCCAGGAGGGCGGCGAGTCGATCGAGAGGTGGGGCGTCGTCGGGGGACGGTTGTGGCGGCGCGAACGGTGCGCGGCCGGGCGGGAGGTCGGCGAGTCTGTCGCGGGTGAACGCCAGTTCCCGCTCGACGATGTCGTCGGGGAACCGGAGTTGCCGCCCGGTCGCCCGGGCGAGGTCCCACCCGTGGACGAGTTCCTCGACGGTGCGCAGGTGTACGGCGGCGATGCCGGGGACCACCCCGGCGGGGACGTGGAAGAGCCGTGTCGGCACGTCCGGCTGCCCGAATGCGGAGAGGAGGTGCTCGGCGGCGTCCCGATAGGCGGTCGCGGGTGGGTCGCCGAGCGTGTTCCGGGCCGCCGTGGGGTCCAGGGCGTCGGGCGCGGCGCCCGACGCGCCGCGCAGAACGGCGGTGAACAGCCGGCTGCCGAGGACCAGGTGATCGACCAGCGCGCGTACGTCCCACTCCGGGCACGGGGTGGGTGCGCCCCATTGGTCCTCCCGGACGTCGGCGACCAGGTCGCCGACGACTTCGAGAACCACGGCGAGGTCGGTGAGATCCGTGCGGGCGTCGAGGTTCGCCGCATCCGTCGGCGCGGGTTCGGGTGTGTTGGTCACTGTTCTTCTCCTCGTGTGTTCGGTGTTTCGTGTCGTCGGTCGTCGAGGCCGGCCACGAAGTCCCGCGCCGCCGTCAGGTAGGCGGTGCGGGCGTCTGCGGTCGTTCTCTTGTCGAGACACCACCGGCGCCGCGAACGGAACGGTCCCGGTCGGACGAATCCCGGTGAGTTCGGCCGGCATGCGAGGATGCCGCGGTGAGTCAGGACACGTTGGACCGCGCGCGGACCGGGGACGAGCAGGCGTTCCGCGAGCTCACCGAGCCGTATCGGCACGAGCTCCAGGTGCACTGCTACCGGATCCTGGGGTCGCTCGCCGATGCCGAGGACATGCTGCAGGAGACCCTGCTCGCGGCCTGGCGCGGCCTGGACGGTTTCGCGGGCCGGGCATCGCTCCGGACGTGGCTGTATCGCATCGCCACCAACCGCTGCCTCAACGCCCTCCGCGACGCCGGGCGGCGCCGACCGCCCGAGCCGACGCCGCCGTTCGATCCGCCCGAGCCCACCCGCCGCAGCGACGTGACCTGGCTGCAACCCTGTCCGGACACGCTCCTGGAACGCGTCCCCGACGAGGCGCCGGGTCCCGAGGCCCGATACGACTCCAGGGAAGCGGTCGAACTGGCCTTCGTCGCAGGGCTACAGCACCTTCCACCACGCCAAGCCGCCATCCTGGTACTGCGTGACGTCCTGGGCTACCCCGCCGACGAGGTCGCGAACATGCTCGGGACCGGCACGACCGCCGTCAAGGGCGCCTTGCAGCGTGCCCGCGCCCAACTGCGCCGACACGCCGTCGACCCCGAGCGCATGGCGCTTCCGGGCGCGCCGGGCGAGCGCGAGTTGTCCCGACGCTTCGCCGACGCGTTCACGGCCGGCGACATCGACGGCCTCGTGACGCTGTTGACCGACGACGCGTGGCTGGCCATGCCGCCGGCGCCACACGAGTACCACGGCCCGGCGGCGATCGCAGCCTTCCTCGGCACGTTCCACAGCTGGCGCGGACGCCGTCGCCTGCGGCTGATCCCGACCCGCGCCAACACCCAACCGGCCCTGGGTTGCTATCTCACCGAACCCGACGAGTCGACCGCGCACCCGGCCGGGCTGATCGTTCTCACCGTGGGCGACGAGCGCATCCACGCCGTCACGTGGTTCCTCGGCGACGACCTGCCACACCGGTTCCGACTCCCGGCAACCATCGGCTGATCCGCCGCCCGTGCGCCGGCTCTCACGACGAGGAGCCTCACCCGAACCGCCGCGGGATGGTCGGATCGGTGATGACGTCGTCCCGCGCCGGCAGCATCGCCTTGCTCGGGATGATCGACAGGGTCCTGTCCCCTTCGCAGGGCAGGTATGTGCCCGCCGGAACCGCAGGGTCGGGTGCGGCCCCCGGCCCCGGTTCGAGGCCTGGTCGCCCCCGCGGGATGGGGCCTGTCTGCGTTGGGATGGCCCCGACCCCCTACGCGGCGCGCCCGGGCGTCTCCGGATTCGGCGACGGCATGGCTCCGACAGGTACGGGAGCGCCGGCGTCGCGGAGCCCCGGTACCGCGTCCGAGGGCCGATCCCGGGGGCCGGCCGGGGCGAGGTCACAACAATCGGTCGACCAGCCCGTCGATGTATTCCGGGGTGAGCGGGCCCACGCCGAACAGGACGCGGATATACATCGGAGCCAGGATGTGGTCCAGCACGGCGAACGCGTCGGGTGCGGGCTCGCCGCGTTCGCGGGCGCGATCGAGCATGGATTGCAACTGCCGGGTGCGTTCGGCGCGCAGGTCGTCACGCGCCTGCAGGCCCTGCCCGCCGTTGGCTGACAGGGCGACGGCCAGGTGCAGCAGCGCCGGGCCGTCGGGTCCGGTGATCTCGCGGGCCACGTTGGCCGCGTAGGTGCGCAGGTCGCCGTCCAGGCTCCCGGTGTCGGGCATCGGCGACCGCGCGTTGAGGCGGGTGAGCGCCACGTCGGTGAGCAGGGTTTCCAGGTTTCCCCACCGGCGGTAGATGCTGCTGTCGGCCACGCCCGCGCGGGCCGCGACCTCGCCGACGGTGAAGTTGCCGTAGCCGCGCTCGCTGATCAGGTCGGTGACGGCCTGGTGTACCTCCGCGCCGATGCGGGCGCTGCGCCCGCCGGGCCGTCGGGCTCGCTGTCGCTCGTTCATGTTCCCACCTTAACGCAGTCAGGACTTGCGTTTGTGCGGCAACCCTCTTTACAGTCTCCTAACGCAGCCATCGACTGCGTTAAAGCGTCCGGAGGTCGACCGCGTCGGCCGTGGAGAGGCGCAACCGACGATTGAGAGGAATCCCCATGGCTGCATCGCCTGTGGCCGTAGGCAATCGGTCGAACCGGGCCGTGCTGCTCACGGTGACCTGCCTGGGCCAGTTCATGGTCCTGCTCGACAACACGATTGTCGGAGCGGCGCTGCCCGACATGCAGCACCGGCTGCACACTCGGCTGACCGGTCTGCAATGGATCGTTGACGCCTACGTACTGCTGGTCGCCATGCTGCTGCTGTCCGGCGGTGTCTTCGCCGACCGGTTCGGCCGCAAGCGGGTGTACCTGACCGGCGTGGCGGTGTTCACCGCCGCGTCGGTGGTGTGCAGCCTCGCGCCCTCGGTCGGCTGGCTGGTCGCCGGTCGGGTGCTACAGGGCATCGGGGCCGCGGCGCTGAGCCCTGCCTCGCTGGCCCTGCTCGCCGCCGCCTATCCCGTGCCGCAGGAACGCATGAAGGCGATCGGGCTGTGGGCCGGGTTCAGCGGAATCGGCCTGGCCGCAGGCCCCGTGGCCGGCGGCGTGCTGACGGAGGCCTTCGGCTGGCCCGCCATCTTCCTGGTCAATCTGCCCATCGGCGTGGTTCTGCTGCTGGTCGGTCTGCGCAGCCTGGAAGAGGCCCGCAATCCGAACGCACCCGCGATCGACATCCCGGGGACGGTGTTGTCCGTTCTGGGAGTGGGGGTGCTGACCTACGGGCTGATCGAGGGTGGTGCCCGCGGCTGGACGTCGCCGGTGATCCTGGGCAGCTTCACCGTCGCGGTGATCCTCCTCGCCGCCTTCGTCGCCGTCGAAGCCCGTCGTTCCGCTCCGATGTTGCCGCTGCGGCTGTTCCGGCAGCGCCTGTTCACCGTGTCCAACACCGCCATGGTCGTGGTGGGGTTCGCGCTCATGGGTTCGTCGTTCCTCTTCTCCCAATTCTTCGTGTACGTCCAGGGCAGCTCGATCCTGCGCGCCGGCCTGCAGACCCTGCCGGTATCCCTCGCCATGGTGATCGTCAGCCCGTACGCGGGCCGGCTCGCCGCCCGGTACGGCTTCCGAATCGTGGTCACCGTCGGCCTGACCCTGGCCGGCCTGGGACTGCTGGCGCTCGGCATGGTGCACGCCGACACCGGCTACGGGAACGTGTGGTGGCGACTGGGAGTCGTCGGCATCGGTTTCGCCCTGACCATGTCCCCCCTGACGGGAGCCGCCATCCAGGCAGTCGACCCGCAGGAAGGCGGCCTCGCATCAGGTATCAGCAGCACCACCCGGCAGATCGGCGCGGTGCTCGGCGTGGCGGTGCTCGGCGCCATCGTCCGCACCCGGCAATCCGGCGGCGCCTCCTTCGAGACCGGCCTCGACAGCGCCTTCCTCGCCGCCGGCGCCGTCACATTGGTCACTGCCGTGTTCACCGGCCTGTGGCTGGCGAGGTCCGAGCCCGCGGCAGCCTCCGCGGCGCCGCAACGTTCCGCCGCCCCGGATGCGGTCACCACCTCGAACAAGGCATCCGTGAACAGCCGTTGACGGCGACACCGCCCTCGGCCGGGAGGCGTCCCGCCGGATGATCCCCGGCTGGACGCCTTCGGGCCGACAGGCTCGTCCGCACGCGCCACCTCGAAGCCGCCCGGGCCCCGGGGCGGCACGCGGTCAGCGGCGGCCGGTGGCCAGGACGACGAGGAACTGACCGCCGCCCGCCTCGATGTCGGCGGTCACCGGCAGCCCCGGTACCAGCCGGGAGAACCGGTCCACCAACCAATCCGCCGCCGCCTGGGCGTCCTTCCTGGTCGGACAACGGCCCACCATCTCGCGGCCGCCCTTGCGCTCCAGCCTCCCGGCAACGGTGATCAGCGGCGCGGGTTCGACCACGTACAGGTGGTCCGGCCAGGCGATGACCACCTTGACCGCACCCTTACGGGTGTTGCACCCGCGGTGCGCGAGCCGCTCGGTGACCTTGGCCTTCCGGTCGGTGGTCCGGCTGTCGACACTGGGCCCCCGCGGGTCGTTCACCGACTCGTCGGGGTCGACCGGTTCGTCGCACACCCAGCATCGCCAGCCGTCGCGCTCGGCCACATCATCAAGGAGACTCATCCGAGCAAACTAGCCTGCCCGGCCGCCACCCCGGTGCAGCAGGCCCGTTGCCGGGACATCCGACGGCTCACGGTCGAACCTCGGCCGCCGGCGGCCGGGCCCGCCTTGATCGGCTTGCGCTTGGTGTTCTTCCCGGACGCCCGAAACGCCGAGCCGGGACGGCCCGACTCGTCTCGAGCTGCCTCCCCATCCGGCGGAGTGCGGTGAGCCCAGGTATGGCGCAGGCTTGAGGCAGGGCGCCGGGTGCTGCCTCGGGGGCGGTGGGTACTCGGGTGCTCACGGGCCGACGCGGGACCGGGAGACGGGGCGGGGAAAAGCCGACCGGGCCGCGCCCCATCGCGGCGGGACACGTCTTCGACGAGATGCCGACCCACGCAAAGCATGTCGGCCTGTTCGCCGAGCAGATCGGCCCGTCGGGTGAGCAACCGGGCAACTTCCCCCGGGCGTTCACCCACCTCGCGTCGATCGCCGCGGCCGGCGCCCTCGACGAGAGGCTCGACGAGGCGGAAGGGAGTGGTACCGGTGGCTGAAGTGGATGCCTCGGGACGCACCGCCGGTGCCATGCGTGGCGTTCTGGCCCCGCTCGCGCTGGCTCAGTTCATCTGCAGCTTCGCCGGTTCGAACATGAATGTGATGATCAACGACATCAGCGAGGACCTGGACACGACCGTGCAGGGAGTGCAGCTCGCGATCACGATCTTCCTCCTGGTCATGGCGGCGCTGATGATCCCCGGCGGCAAGCTGACCGACCGCTACGGCCGCAAGCGGTGCTTCCTGGCCGGTCTCGCCATCTACGGCGTCGGCGCTTTGCTGAGCGCGGCCGCCCCGGGCCTGGGCGTCCTCATCCTCGGCAACTCGATCCTGGAAGGTGTCGGCACGGCGCTGCTCATCCCGCCCGTCTACATCCTCACGACGCTCCTCTACACGGAAACGACCTCACGCGCCCGCGCGTTCGGGACCGTCATGGCGCTGGGAGGCATCGGCGCCGCCGCGGGGCCGCTGATCGGGGGACTCATCACCTCCGCCATCAGCTGGCGGGCCGCCTTCGTGTTCCAGGCCCTGGTGATCGCGTTGATCCTCTTCCTGAGTCGCCGGATCAAGGACCCCCTGCCGGCGGATCCCACGCGCCCCTTCGACACCACCGGGGCGGTCCTCTCGGGCGTCGGCCTCATCCTCGTCGTCACGGGGATCCTCGCAGCCGACAACAACATCTGGCTGATGATCGGCCTGATCGTCCTCGGCGCACTCGTGCTGCTGTGGTTCTTCCGATCGGCACGTGCCAAGGAACGGGCCGGCCAGGAGCCGCTTCTGTCGACGAACCTGTTCCGCAGCCGCACCTCCAATCTCGGTCTCGTCACGCAGAACATCCAGTGGCTCGTGCTCATGGGGACGTCGTTCGTCGTTGCGACCTATCTCCAGGTCGTCCGCGGATACGACGCGATCCAGACCGGCGTGATCTTCACGGCCGCGACGCTCGGCCTGCTCGTGTCGTCACTGGCCGCCGCACGGCTGGCGAAGCGACGGGCACAGCGCACCCTCGTCGTGACGGGCTTCGTCGTGACGATCGCCGGAATCGGCGTCCTGCTTGCCCTGGCGAGCGGCTCTCCGAGCGCCTGGGCCTTCGCCCCCGGACTGCTGCTGATCGGCCTGGGACTCGGCCTGGGACTGACCCCGTCGGTCAACGTCGTGCAGTCGAGCTTCCCCGACGACCAGCAGGGCGAGATCTCCGGCCTGTCGCGCTGTGTGTCCAACCTCGGTTCCTCGCTCGGCACCGCGGTCGCCGGCACCATCCTCGTCGCCGGCCTCTCTGCCCACGCCTACGGCGCCGCGATGATCGCACTGGCGATTCTCGGGCTCGCCGGCCTCGCCGCCGCGGTGTTCCTCCCCCGGGGTACGGGGCCGAGCACCAGCCCTGCTCCGTCGCACGAACCTCCGTGAGCCGTCTGCACATCCGACGCCGCACGGCATGCTCCGGGTCGGCCTCGGCCTGCTGCCGGGCCGGAACTCCAGTCGGGCTTCCGAGTTCGATCCGAACCGCCGGGGGAGCCGGCGTCGGTGACGGCGATCAGCCCGCGAACCCGGTTCGCCCTGCCGGCTCGGTCGTCTCGCGGTTGGGCGAGGCCAAGGCTTCGAGTTCGACGACCGCCCGGTCGGTGGCGGTCTCGGCGCTGATCGCGCTCGCCATTCGCCGGGCAGCGGAACGGTAGGACGGGTCGTTCAGCACCCGCTCGACAGCGCGGGCGATCGTCCGCGCCGAACTGCCCTTGCCCACCGTGACGCCGGCGCCCGCCAGTCGCACGTGCGCCGCCACCTCGATCTGGTCGCGGCCGAGCGGCACGCAGACCATGGGGACCCCGGCGGCCAGCGACTTGACGGTCGTCCCGTGGCCGGCGTGCGTGACGGTCACGGCGGCGTGGCGCAGGGCGAGGCGGTGCGGCGCGGCCGCGACGACCCGGACGTTGGCGGGCGCGCGCACGCTCGCCGGGTCCACGGCGGGACCGGTGGTCAGCAGCCCGCGCACCGGCAGGGTGCCGAGGGCGTCCGCGATGCGCTCCAGCAGGTTGCGCTGCTTCATGAAGGAGGAGCTCAGGCCGACCAGCACCAGCGGGGCGTCGCCGTCCGGGAGCGTCAGGTCGCCGGCCCAGGCGGGGTCTTCGAGACGCGGGCCGACGTGGCGTATGTGGTCGGGGAACCGGCGCCCGGCGTGGTCGAGGGCTCGCGGCGAGAGCACGAGCACCCGGTCGGCGCGTTCGAACGCCTCGACGACGGAACCGAGCGGCCTCAGGCCGTTCGCGACGCGGGCGGCGTTGAGGGCGGGCAGGCCCTTGACCCATGGTGTGCCGGACAACCGGGTCACCAGCCGGTCGCGCAGCCTGCCGGGCGCGCCCTCGGCCGGGGCGAAGCCCGGACCGGGCGGCGGCGCCCCCGGAGTGGGGAACGGATAGATGGTCGTCGCCAGCGAGGCCACGGGGACGCCGGCCGCCTCGCCCGCGGTGACCGCGCCCAGCAACATGTGCTCCGTGACCAGCACGTGCGCCGGGCGGGCGCGCAACTCGGCGAGGGTGTCGCGGGCGTAGTCGGCAGCCGGTCCGCAGACGATGCGGTCCCGCAGCCGGGCGACCGCGCCGAGCGGCGTGCGGGCCTCGAAGTCCCTGATGACGTCCTTGGCCGGGTCGGCGGGGTCGCCTTGCGGCGCGGTGGTCCAGGCGACCGCCTCCAGACCCGCGGCCACGATCTCGTCGCGTAGGGAAGCGTCGCCCAACACTCTTACGTGGTGGCCGCGTTCGGCGAGCGCGCGGGCGACCGACAACACGGGCGGCACGGCTCCGCCGCCGGCCCAGGTGGCGAACAGGAAGTTACTGGGCATGGTGTTCCCTCCGGGGGTCGATCGCGGTCAACAGGTCGCGCATGGCCCGCTCGGCGTCCTCGCGGGACAGGCCGAGATCTCGGCGCCACAGCTTCCACAGATAGACGTCGGTGGCGGCGTAGTGCAGGTTCAGCGCGTGCTCGCGGGCCGGGCCGTCGGCGGGGAGCCGGTCGGCGAAGACCCGTTCCAGCCACGCCCGGTGGAGACCGCGGGCGTGCGTGGCGGCTCGGGCGGCCGAGGGGATCCGGTCCATCTGTGCGATCCAGAGCACGTTGGCGTCGCCCTGCTGCTCGTAGTCCGCGAAGAGCACGGCGACGATGGCCGGCACGTCTCCCGTCGGAGCCTGGCGAGCGAGTTCGGTCTGTGCCGCCACCGCGTCGGCGACGGCGTCGGCGAGCCCGTCCTTGCCGCCGAAGTGGTTGACGATCGTCTGCACCGAGACGCCGGCCGCCTCGGCGATGTGTTGCAAAGTGACCTCGTCGTGCCAACGCCGCGACCACAGCCCGGCCGCCGCGTCGATCACGCGCGCCCGGGTGACCTCCAGAGCCGCGGCCCTGGCGCCCATGCGGTACGAGCGCCTGTCCCTACTTTCCATGGAGCTGATTACATATTGAATTTAATTGCCGGTCAAGCGAAAACTCGGCCGGCCGCGCGCGGGCCCCGTCGGGGAGGTGGGTCAGACCGTCGGCACCACCAGGGGTGTTCCGGTCACCGGGTCGGGAACGACGATGCTGGGCAGGCCGAAGACGTCCTCCATCAGGGTGGCGTCCACGATGTCCTCGGGCGACCCGTCGGCGTGGACTCGGCCGTCCTTCATCGCCACGATGTGATCCGCGAATCGGCACGCCTGGTTGATGTCGTGGAGCACCGCGACGATGGTCCGCCCGTCGTCGCGCAGCGCGGCGAGCAGGCGGAGCAACTGGTACTGGTGGGCCAGGTCGAGGAAGGTCGTCGGCTCGTCCAGGAGCACGTACGGGGTCTGTTGCGCGAGCACCATGGCGATCCACACGCGCTGGCGCTGGCCGCCGGAGAGCCGGGCGACCTGCCGATCCGCGAGGTCGGACACTCCCGCGGCGGCCATCGCCTCGTCGACCGCCCGGACGTCGGCCGCGGTGCGCACCGAGAGCAGCGAGCGGTGCGGGAAGCGCCCGCGGTCCACGAGTTGACGTACCAGGATGTTTTCCGGTGCCGCCAAGTCCTGTGGCAGGAAGGCCATTTCCTGCGCGATGTCCTTGGGGCGGTACCCGTGGACGTCGCGACCGTCGAGCAACACCGCCCCTGCGGACGGCCGCAACAGGCGTACGAACGCCCGCAACAGGGTCGACTTCCCCGACGCGTTGGCACCGATGATCGCGGTGAAGGCACCGTCCGGTATGTCGAGGCTGAGGTTCGCCGACACCGTGCGATCGCCGTACGTGAGGGTGATGTCCTGCGCGGTCAGGCGTGCGGTCACGGTCGTTTGACTTCCTTGAGGAGCAACAGCAGGAGGTACGTGCCGCCGATGGCCGTGGTCACCACGCCGACCGGAAGCGTCACGGGGGCGAGCAGGCTCTGTGCGACCAGATCGGCGCTCGTCAGCAGTACGGCCCCGGTGAGCGCCGCCGGGACGAAGTGGATGCCCGGGGACCGGGTGACCGCGCGGCCGAGGTGCGGAGCGGCGAGCGCGACGAAGGCGATCGGCCCGGTGATCGCGGTGACCGTGGCCGTGCAGCCGGCGCCGGCCACCACCGCCGACACGCGGTGTCGGTTCAGGCGTACGCCCGAGGTCACGGCGATCGCGTCGCCGAGTGCGGCCTGCTGAGTCGCCCGCGCGTTCGGCACGAGCAGCACCGCCAGTATCGCGGCGGCGACGAAAGCCACGTTCAGGTCGGACCAGCCCACGCCGTTGAGTGAACCGACGTTCCACATCTCGGCGGCGATCGCCACGTCCAGTTCGGCACGCAGGATGATCCACGAATTGACCGCGGTGAGCATGGCGTTCACGGCGATGCCGATGACGATGAGCCGGTGGCCGCCGAAGCCGGATCGAGTGGAGAGAGTGAGGACCACTCCGGCGGTCAGCAGACCTCCCACGACCGACCCGAGGGCCGTCGGCGTGGTCGATCCGCCGACCACGACCATCACGATCAGCGCTCCGGTGTACGAACCGACATCGAGGCCGATCACGTCCGGGCTGCCCAGTTCGTTGCGGGTCAGGTTCTGGAACACCGCGCCCGCGCAGCCCAGCAGCGCACCGAACAGGCACGCCGCGACCACGCGCGGAAGGCGCCACTCGCGGACGACGACGGAGAGATCGCCGTGCCCGGCGAGACCGTCGGCAACCTCCAGCGGGCTGCTCCAGGTGTCGCCCCGGCACAGCCCCGTCCCCGCACACACCAGGAGCAGCACCAGCAGCACGGCGTTGCCCACCACCGCACGCGGTTCCAGGCCGAGGGCGCGACGGGCGCGGGCGAACGCACTCGCACGGGAGGGCGGATCCGTCTTCGAGGCCGACCCGAGGCTGTCGGTCGGCGGGAGGGTGTCCGTGGGCCCGGTCACAGGGTGGTCCCTTCATAGCGGCGCACGGCCCAGATGAGCACCGGCGCGCCGAAGAAGGCGGTGACGACGGCCACCGGGACCTCGCCGGTGGGCAGCAGCAGTCGACCCGTGATGTCGGAGGCCAGCAGCAGGATCGGCCCCAGGAGCGCGCTGTAGATCAGGAGCCACGGCACCGAACCGCCCGCCGCGTGACGCACGATGTGCGGAACCATCAGGCCCAGGAAGGCGATCGGCCCCGCGACGGCGGTCGCGGTGCCGGCCAGCAGGGTCACGACGGCCAACACCGCCACGCGTGTGCGGACCACGTGGGCGCCGAGGCCGTGGGCGACGTCCTCGCCCAGGGAGAGTGTGTTCAGCGCGCCGGTGAGCGTCGACGCGCCGACCAGGGCGAAGAGGATCAGGAGTACCGGCAGCAGCAGGTGGGTCTGTTCCCGGCCCGCGAGGGAACCGACGCTCCAGAACCGGTAGTGGTCGAAGGCGTCCGGGTCCAGGATGCGCAGGGACATCGACACACCCGAGAGCACCGAGGCGAGCGCGACACCGGCCAACACCAGGCGCAGCGGCGCGGTACGACCGACCGCGTACACCAGGATGCCGGCGACCAGCGCGCCCGTGAGGGCGAGGGCCACCTGCGCGCCCTGACCTCCCGCGAGCCCTGTCGTGGCCCCGACGGTGACGGCGAAGCCGGCACCCGACGTGATCCCCAGGAGGCCCGGTTCGGCCAGGGGGTTGCGGGTCAGAGTCTGGGTCAGGGCACCGGCTGTCGCCAGGGCCGCGCCCACGCAGATTCCCAGGATCGTGCGTGGTACCCGGATTTCACGGATCGTCAGGTCGGTATCGGCGCCGGAGGGATCGGTCAGTGCCCGCCAGACGTCGGCCGGTGGAATCGCCCGCGCCCCGAGGGCGAGGCTCAGGCCGCCGACCAGGACGAGCAGGGCGACCGCCCCGACGAGCAGGAGGACCTTGGGCGCGTCAGTCCTCGAGACCGGCGACACCGCGCCTCCAGTAGCCGGTGAACAGGGAATCGAGGCGGCCTTTGGCCCACGCACGAAGCGGCTTGATGTCGTCGGTCTCGCCGGCGGCGAACAGGAAACTCCGGTCGGCGGGAAGCGGCAGGGCGCGCACGGTCTCGGCGAGCCGGGACGCGCCGTCTCCGCGCGCCAGCCAGGTCACCCGTACGCCGGCGCGCTCGGCCAGCGGGTAGTGGTGCTCGTCGGCGTGCTCCGTCTCGACGACGAGGTGCGCCGAGACGTCCTGCGGCGACTCCTCCAGCCACCGCGCCGCAGCCGGCAGCGCGGTGGTGTCGACCGCGAAGACGTAGTGGTCGTAGGTCTGCGGGAACGCCTTCGCCCCGGGCGGCCCGGCGATGGCCACGTCCGCGCCGGGTGCGGCGGCGACCGCCCAGTCCGAGGCCACGCCACCCGGGTGGATGACGAAGTCGATGTCGAGTTCGCCCGCCCGGGCGTCGTAGCGTCGTGCCGTGTACCTGCGGCTGGTCACCATCGGACGCGGCCAGGTCAGCGACTGCTCGTCGTCGGGCACGGGGAGGCGGAGGGTGCCGTCGGCGTCCGGGAAGACGATCTTGAAGTGGTCGTCGAACTGGTGGCTGTGGAAGCCGTCCAGACCCCGGCCGCCGACCGTCAGGCGCAGCACCGACGGGGTCACGTACCGCTTGCGCAGCAGGGTGACGGTACGGATGCGGATCGGGTAGCCGATCCTGGCGATTCCTTCGCCGCCCGCGTGGTGGGCCGCGACGCGGGCGCCGGGGTTGTCTCGTGAGATGTGCACGGCGTTTCCGATCACTTGGCCAGGAGGGGGGCGAGCGCCTGGTCGACGACGTCGAGCGTCCGTTGCGCCTGGGCGTAGGTCGCCGCCGCCGTGTAGCGGATCGGGAAGGCCTTGCCGGCCTTGACCGCGGGCAGGTTCTTCCACAGCGGCGAGTCGAGGACGTACTGCACGCTCGCGCTCGGGGTGCCGTCGTCCTGGACGGTGTAGGTGATCGCGTCGGCCTCGCCCAGGCTCGCCGGCAACTCTTCGATGGAGGGCGTCTCCGAGACGTCGGAGGAGCCGCCGCTCTTCTTCTTGACCTGGCCGTAGTAGTGGACGCCGATGTCCTGCGTGATGTTCGTGCCCCACGACCCGCCGAATTCGCGCTGGAAGGTGCCCTGGGAGTTCTCGGTGTAGGCGCCGAGGTGGCCGAAATCGAGGCCGCCGACGGCACCGGCATACTTGGCCTTCAGCTCGTCGGCCCGCTTCTGGTACGCCTTGCGGGTCTCCTCGGTGTGGCCGGCGCGACCGGCGGCGTCGGCCTGGCGGGCCGACAACTCGCGCCACGCGGACGGCAGGCTCGGGCCGATGGCGACCACGGGCGCGATCGATGCGAGTCGCTTGAGATCCATCTCGCCGAGAACGGGCTTGGGCACGCCGATGATGATGAGGTCGGGCTTCGCGGCGGCGATGGCCTCGTAGTTGGTCTCCTTGGTGGTCGCGCCGCCGATCTTGTGCAGTTTGTCGTAGGTCGCGCGCTCGGGACCGGTCATCAGTCCCAGGCCGCGCGGCCAGGTGGATATGCCGACCAGGGGAGCGTTCGCCTCGATCAGCACCGGTACCGCGTAGCCGGTCGCGATCACGCGCTTGGGGTCGACCGGGACGGTGATCTGTCCGTTGTCGCCGGTGATCACCCGCGTGGCGCCGCTCTTCCCGCCCTTGCCGCCGTCGGAATCGGAGCCGCAGCCCGCCAGGAGGGCGGTCGCGGTCACGGTGGCCACCCCGGCGCAGGCGAGGCGGATCAGCGGATGAACGGACATGGGGATTCCTTCGGGTCGAACAGGTCCATGCGCCCCCAATCGGTCGGCGCGGGGAACTTAGGCTAGCCTCACCTGAGTCTCGTTGGTTGTGCGGAAAGGTCATCCGATGTCGATCAGAGGACAGGATGTGCGCGAGGACCCGATCGCCTGCGACTCGTTCGGATATGGGCTCGGGCAGCCCGCGGGCATCCTTCTTCTCCACTACCGCACGGCCGGTCCCCTGGGATTCGGCGCCGTCCGACAGGACCTGCTCCACCAGCTCTACTGGTCGCCCGACGGAATGCTCTCGGCCGTGCACGGCGGCCGGTCCTGCTTCACGGCGCCCGGCGAGGGCTTCTGGGTCGAGCAGGCGGTGAGCCACGAGGTGCGCGCCGCCGATCGGCAGACCGTCTTCCGGATCTGCCTGCGCGAAGTGCCGGAGTCCCTGGCCGGGTTGCGCTCCGGCCATGTGACGATCGGCCCGGAGGCGAAGCGCCTCGTCCAGGAGATCGCCACCCCCGGATACGACGAACGCCGAGCGCTGGAGGCCCGCGCGGGCATCATGCGCGACCTGGCCCCGCTTCCCGCGGACATCGCCGACCAGTGCGCGGACGGCCGGGGCTTCGCCCGCGCGGTCGCCCGTGCGATGTCCCACAACCCCGCGGACCCGACCCGCCTCGACGAGTGGGCGGCGCGCCTGCACATCAGCCCCAAGACCCTCCAGCGGGACTTCGTACGCGAGTTCGGCATGTCCTTCACCCGCCGCCGCACACTGCTGCGGCTCGGCGTCGCCCGCGCCCTGCTCGCCGGCGAACCGGTCTCCGTGGTGGCCCGCCGGGTCGGCTACGCCAGCGTCTCCGCCTTCGTCCTCGCGTTCGCCAAGGAGTACGGCTGCCCACCCGGCCGGTACGCCAGCACCCGCCTGGCCGCAACCTGAACGTTCGGTCCTGCGCGCGGCGTTGCTCGACCGGCGGAGTCGTGCGTTCGAGTCTCAGCCCCGTAGGTGGGCGACGGCCTTTTCGATGCGTCGCCGGCGTGTCTCGGGTTTCTTCGCGCTCTCGATGGCGCGCACGTGCTCGCGTTTGCGACCGTGCGGAAGGTTGTCGTACGCGGTGCGGGCGAGGGGGTCGTCGTCCAGAGCGCGGGCGAAGTCCGCAGGCTCGACGACGACCCGCGGCTCGGTGTCCAACTCCACCTCCACCTCGACCTCTTCGCCGATCGTGACACCTGCGGCCTGCCGGTTGGCGTTGGCGAGGCCGAGCAGGTGGCGGCCGCGCATGATCGCGACGCGACTCTTCCAGGAATGCCCGTTGACGGTGATCGTCACCGGTGGCCGCGCGCCCCCGCCGAGCGCCTCCACCACCTCGGGCGGGACTTCCAGCCCCCGCATGGGCTCGGGCGGTTCGACGACGGCGTGAAACTTCACGATCGCTCCTTGTTTGGCGTTCTCGGTCGCCGGCGGACGCACCGCGGCCATTTTCGGAGGGCCGGGCCGTATCCGGCGGATCCTGGTGGGGTCGCGCCGCCCGACATCCGCGCTTCGGGCCCTCGCCGCGTGCGTCTTGCCGCTTGCCGCACCGGAGAAACCGCCGGATGGAACCACTGCGCGGCCGCTTCTCCGGCACGCCGAGCAGACGGCTCCGGAGACGCGACTCGATCACCGAGGTTCACCGAGGTCCCCCGAGGTCCCCCGAGGTCCCCCGAGGTCCCCCGAGGTCCCCCGAGGTCCCCCGAGGTACACCAGGATCCACCGGACAGCGGTCTAGCCGTTGCCCTGGGCGGTGTGGCCGACGCGCCAGATGTAGCCGTCCAGGTCGGCGAAGGTGCCGCCGTAGCCGCCCCACGGCAGGGCGTCGGCGGGCTTGAGGACGGTGGCGCCGGCCTTCGCGGCCTGCGCCATCATCTCGTCCACTCGCGCCTCACTGCCGAGTTCGGAGGTGAGGACCAGCCCGCTGAAGCCGTTGCCTTCCGGGCTCGTGCCCACCAGTTCGGCCAGACCTTCGCGGCCGTAAAGACCGATGGGCGAGGCGCCGTCGGACTCGAAGAACACCGAGATGCCGTGGTCGTTCTTGATCTTCCAGCCGAGCCCGTCGGTGTAGAACCGCTTGGCGGCCTCCATGTCCCGGACACCGAGCAGGGTCGGGATCTCGTGCGCTGTCATGGCGCTTCTCCTTCTGTTCGCGGTGTAAGCGCTACCTGAACCGGCAGGCGAACCGCCGGATGTCACATCGGCGTGAGTTCGCCGGTCAATTGGTATGACAGGCGCCGACGGAAGAATGTGACCGATGACTGAGCAGGATTGGCTGAGCGCACGGTTCGCCGAGCACCAGGACCGCTTGCGGGCGGTGGCCTACCGGATGCTCGGCTCGCCGGCCGAGGCCGAGGACGCGGTCCAGGAGGCCTGGCTGCGCGTCGGCCGTGCCGATACGGGCCAGGTGGAGAACCCGGCGGGGTGGCTGACCACCATCGTTGCCCGGGTCTGCCTGAACATGCTCGAGGCGCGCCGGGCCCGGCGCGAGGACTCGGCCGGGGCGCTGCCGCCCGAGCCGGACGCATCGCACCGGAGCTCCCATCCGAACACTCCGGCCACCCCCGAGGACGAGGCACTGATGGCGGATTCGGTCGGCGTCGCGCTCACGGTGGTGCTGGACACGCTCACTCCCGCCGAGCGGCTGGCATTCGTCCTGCACGACGTCTTCGCCGTGTCGTTCACCGAGATCGGCGCCATCATCGACCGTTCACCGGCTGCGACCCGGCAACTCGCCAGCCGCGCCCGGCGGCGGGTCCAAGGAACAGCAGACGTCTCCGATGCCGCGAGATCCCCCAAGCGCGAAATGGTCGCCGCCTTCCTCACCGCGGCCCGGGACGGAGACTTCACGGGCCTGCTGGAGTTGCTCGATCCGGATGCCGTGGCCCTCGAGATCCGCGGCGCCCACGCGGTGGCGGCCTTCTTCGCCGGACGGGCTCAGGCCGCCCGCATCGCCCTGGTCGACGGCGTCCCGGCGGCCGTGTGGTGGCACCGAGGCCGACCGCAGGCCGTCTTCACGTTCACCATCAACGGCGCGAAGATCACCCGCATCGCCGTCGACACCGACCCGGACCGGCTTCGCGGCCTCGACATCGTCCTCCTTCCCACCGGCGACAAGGAGCGGCGTTGACCGGCACGAAACTCGAACTCTCGTCCTGCGCCCTCGTCGTCCACGACGTCGACGAGGCGCTGCACTTCTACCGGGACGTACTCGGCTTCGCGGCACGCGACAACGTCGGGCCCGAAGGGATGCGGCGAGTGAGCGTCGGCCCGCCGTCACAACCGGACATGCGGATCCTTCTCGAGGCTCCCGGCACGGACCCGTGCGTCCCGCCGGCCGACCGACAGGCGATCGAGCAGCTCGTGGCCACGGGCCTCCTGAGCCGTCTCGTCTTCACGACCGACGATTGCGACGCCACCTTCCACCGCATCGAGGCCGCGGGCGTCGAAGTCATGCAGGAACCGATCAACCAGCCCGACGGCGCCCGCGACTGCGCCTTCCTCGATCCCTCCGGCAACATCCTGCGATTCACCCAGCCGACGCACGCGGCACCCGTTCCGGAGGGCACCGGTCCGGCTCGGTGCGAGTGAGCGGGGCGGGGTGCCGTTTCCGTTCTCGTGCCGGGTTTCTTGCACCGGGGGCGGGGTTCTTGTGCCGGGGTTCTCGTGTCGGCGTTCTTGTGTCGGCGTTTCTGTGCCGGGGTCGACCCGGTGTGATCGGCGCCCGTTTCGGGGCAGCGGATCGGAGACATCGCGCGACATGAAGTGGGAGCGGGGAGGGCGGAGCACGCACGCGTCGAGATTCGCCGCTGTCAGGCGCCAGGCGGTCGGCCCGTGTAGAAACCGAAGGTTGCCTCGGCGGTGCGGGCCGCGACTTCTCGGTCGGCGCCTGCCGCGATGTAGGCGTCGGCCCAGCGATCGGCGGCCGCACGTGCGAATGCCTTGCCTTCGTCGGAGAGTGCCCATTCCTCGGCTTCTTCGGGCGCGATCCTGCCGTCCTGTACGCCGAGGTGCAGGGCGAGACCCAGGAGGCCCTGATCCCATCCGACGCCGGTGGCGCCCGGCCCGAAGGTGTCCCACATCTCGGCGGGCATGTCGGCGACTCGGGAAGTGTGCTCGAGCTCGAACCGCGTGCGTTCCGGCCCCAACGAAGTGAGCCGAACGCGGACCCATGAGACACCGCCCGCGAACTCCCACGTCACACGGTAGCCCGCAGTTCCGTCGGACGGCGGCGTGCAGGAGAGGATCTCACCGCTCGCATTGCCTGTGAGTCGGTACCGCCCGCCGATGCGGAGGTCTCCCGAGACGGGCAGGAACCAGCGCGCGATGCGCTCGGGGCTCGTCGTGGCGTCCCACACGTCGTCGATGCCGGCGGGATACTCCTGGGCGATCGTCTGGATGCGCGCTGGTTCCCCATCGATCTCGCCGGTGTGCAGCGCGCGGGCCACGGCGTCGATCTGCGAAGGCACGTCGACCATGCTCACTCCTCGCCTTGCGGTGTGGGACCGTCGGAACCGACGGTTTCGCCGGAACTCGCCTGCTCGGCGGCCGACCTGCGCGCACGTTGACCACGCGCGAGTTCCGTACCGAGAGCGGCCAACGGGCCGCGCCAGAACCGCTCGAACGGACTCAGCCATTCGCTCACCTGCCGGAGCCCCTCCGGGGCGACGGCGTACAACCTTCGAGTGCCCTCGGGACGGACGGTCGCGAAGCCCTGCTCTCGCAGCACCCGCAGATGTTGCGAGACGGCGGGTTGGCTGATGCCGAACTCCTCGCCGATGGCGGCTGATATGTGACCCGCCGGCTCTTCCCCGTCCACGAGAAGCTCAAGGATCCGTCGACGAACCGGGTCGCTCAGGACCTCGAACGCGTGCATGGGGTCCATATTTGCGTCTACACTTATATAAGTCAAGCATGAATCACGGGGAGGGGGTCGGCCGGATCCGGGCGCCCCGCAGGCCCCTGCATCGGTATGGCCGGTGCGCCCGTCGACCGCGCCCGTCGACATGCGCTGGAACGCGCGTGGTGAGCAAGGAGACCGAGATGGCCGAGACGACACTGGCCGAGGTGATGACCGAGTTGGCCGCGCTCGACGAGCCGAAGGTGCGCGAGGTCAACCGGAGGCACGGTGACGATCACGGCGTGAACCTCGGCAAGCTGCGCGCGCTCGCGAAGGAGTTGAAGACTCGGCACGAACTCGCCCTTCGGCTCTGGGAGACGGACGATTCCGCGGCAAGGCTCCTGGCGATCCTGATCTGCCGCCCGAAGGCGTTCGGGGCAGACGAGCTGGACACCATGCTGCGTCAGGCGCGAACCCCCAAGGTGTGCGACTGGCTCATCGGTTACGTGGTGAAGAAGAACCCGCATTCCGAAGAACTGCGCTCGGCCTGGTTCGCCGATCCGGACCCCGAGGTGGCGAGTGCCGGATGGGCCTTGACCACCGAGCGCGTGGTGAAGAAGCCCGAGGGGCTCGACCTGGCCGCGCTGCTCGACGTCATCGAGGCACGGATGAAGCACGCTCCGGATCGCCTCCAATGGGCGATGAACGAATGCCTGGGCCACATCGGGATCGAACACGCCGAGCATCGCGCCCGAGCCATCGACATCGGCGAGCGTCTGGAAGTTCTCAAGGACTACCCGACGCCACCGAACTGCACGTCCCCATTCGCACCCACCTGGATCACCGAGATGGTGCGCCGAAAGCACGACAAGTAGCCCGAAGAGCCACCACTGCCGCATTCCCGAGCAGGACGTGCCCGCCGCGCGCGCGGCGCCACCGTCCGCCCGGCGGTGGGATGCCGGGCACCGGACGTGCTCGCCGGGAGCGCGCGGCGGGCGAGGTCCGGGCAGCGGGGCGAGGCCCGCGCGCCAACCGTTCTCTACTCCCCGCTGGGCACCCCCGGCGCGGGCGCAGTCGAGGCCGGTGGAAGCTCGGTCGATGGGCGGCGCGTGCCAGGATCGTCGGATGGACTACTCGCCCGATGCTCCGCCTGTCGACCACGAACTGCTCGACTTCGCCGTGCACGTGATCGACCGGGCCGGGCAGATGTCGGTCCGGGGATTCTTCGGCGAGTGGCATGGTCGGCGCAAGGCGGACGGCACCGATGTCACGGACGTGGACATCGCCGTGGAGGACCTGATCCGGGCCGAGTTGGCACTCCGGGCGCCCGACGACGGCATCTACGGTGAGGAGGGCGGAGCGACTACCGGCTCGTCCGGGCGGCGGTGGGTGATCGATCCGATCAACGGGACCTCGTTGTTCACGCGGCGGGCGCCACTGTTTACGAACGACCTCGCGTACGAGGACGAGTACGGGCCGGCCGTGGCTGTGATCAATTGGCCGATGAGCCGGCAGTTGGTCGTTGCCGGCCGGGGCCGGGGCTGTTGGCTGCTGCTCGGCGAAGACCCCGGCATGGCGCGGGGTCGGCGCGTTCGGGTCGGTGAGCGGTCGAGGTTCGGTGGGGCCAGGACACAGATGCACAATCCGGCGGGGTGGCCGGAGGAACTCCTGACGGCCTTGCATCGCCGGGTCTTCCTGACCCCCGCCGCGAGCGGCGTCGCCGACCTGGTGACCGGCCGGATCGACGCGATGGTGGTGGCCGGTCCTCCGATGGGCTACGAGGACGTCGCCACCCTGCCGGTCATCGTCTCCGAGGCCGGTGGGCGGGTGACCGACCTCGGCGGGGACCCGGTGCTGACCGGCGACATGACGATCCTGGCCACGAACGGCCTGCTGCACGACGATTTCCTGGAAGCGGTGGCCGGTCTGGCGCGCAGGCGCGACGTGCGGGACCTCGACGACGAAGACTGAGCAGCCTCATTCGCACCGGTCGAACGTTCGCCGGTGCACCGGGGTACAAGGGCACGAAATCGGATGTCTGCGCGCTCCAGGCCACGACAACCCGCACCGGACTGCGCGTAGTCACCACGGCTACGGTCCCGGGCCTTCGCCGAGGAGGCGTGTCCGGCCGGCGGTGGCTGTACCGACGCGAGAACTTCCGCACTGTGTGCGTCCGTTCGACGGTGACGACGATGAGCCGGGTGCCACACCCCGCGCAAAGCCCGGGCGGCCGGGTTCCCGAACCGACCGGGAGCCACCTTCCGCGCCCAATCCGTCCGGCGCGCCTCGCCGGTCCCCGTCGGGTCGGTGGCGCGTGTCGGGTCGAAGAGTGTTCAGGGCGGTCCGGATTTCGGGGGAGTGGCGTCCCGGCCGAGGGCGTCGAGGGCTGCGGTGTGCAGGTCCATGAGGCGCGCCAGGTGGGCGCGGCGGGGCTCACCGGTGAAGGTGGCCAGGCACCGGTAGTCGTCGTCCGAGGTCAGGAAGATGTGGGTGGTGGTTTGTGCCGTCTCCTCGGTCACCGTCGTCGAACTTCCGGTGCCGACCTCGGTCCAGCGGTACGGGGTCGACGTGCCGTTGTGGGTGTGGACGACGCCGTGGGTGAAGCAGTACAGGTGGGGCACGTTCGCCCCGGCACGACCTTTGTACCGGAGGAACCCGTATAAGCCGATCCAGCCGGCCGCCACGGCGGAACAGATCCAGACGACGGCCGACCCGTCGTGTTCCGTCGCGACGGGAACGGCGGTCAGGGCGCCGAAGGCCAGGGGCAGCATTCGACCGTCGAGGCCGGGCCGTGCCAGGCACTCGTATCGGCCGAGCCCGTGCGCGGCTCCGACCGCCTTCGCGTCCTTGCGCACGCCCATGGATCCTCCCGGAGAGTGACAAGACGACTGTTCCCGTGCCCGCCGCGAGCCGAACCCGCCTACGCCGGACAACACTTACGGCTACCGCCGTGTCCATGCCCGGCTGCGGCATCACGCACAGGGCGAGCGGATCGTGCCTGGCCGCTCCCCCAAGGGCAGTACCCGTAAATGCCTATGGCGACGCAGCCGCACTGTGCCGGGTCCGCGGGCGCGGTTCCGGCTCGGGCCGCGACCGGCGCCGACGAGTACGAAATGCTCGTCGGGGTGGGGCCGACCGCGGAGTCGTCAGAGCTTGCGGGCCACGCCGCCTTACAACCAGACCAAGTCGGGATCGTACTCGCCCGCCTCCCGGGAATCGGGGCGCCACCGCGGCAGGTTCACCAGGCCGGGGTCGAGCAACTCGAGATGTTCCCCCGGACCGACACTGCGTCCCCTTCCGCTCGGATGCGCCGTCTCCGCAGCCGACCTACCCAGCCCGCACCGAGCCTGACACATCGTCAGTTCGAGTGTGTACGTGCGGAGTTGCATCGGGTCGGTGCCGCCCCACTCAGGCGCGGGGACAGGGACGATCGGCGTCCTTGGTTGTCCCGGTGCGCAGCTGCAGTCCGGGCGCCGCGGCCGGGTAACACGGAGGCGAGCGGGGTCGGTTGGCCCGGAGTAGCCCGCGGGCATGACCGACGTGATCATCCTTGCACGGTGCCTGGCATCAACCGGCTCACGTCGGCGTCGATGCGTCGGGCCGGCGCGGCAACGGCCAGGACTCAGGGCGTGCCGCGCGCCGGGCGCTCGGGACGCGGCGTTGCCGGCAGGGGTGGGGTGAGAAGGGGCTCGAGCAGCTGAGCGAGCTGCTCGCGCTGTTTCGGATCGAGTCGATCGGTTGCCGGTGCGAGGGCGTCCAGGACTTCCTCGTACATGCGCTGGGTGAGGTCGCGTCCGGCGTCGGTGATCACGACGACGACGGCGCGCTTGTCGTCCGGGCCGGTGCCGCGGGTCAGCAACCCGCGCCGTTCGGCGCGGGCGACGAGGCCGGACAGGGTCGACTTGTCCAGGCCCAGGAAGGCCGCGAGGTCGCTCATGCGGGGGCGTCGGTCGCGCACGATGCCGAGTACGCGCAGCTGGGTGAGGGACAGGTCGTGCTCGGCGCCGATGCGGGTGAGAACGCCCATGACCTGGAAGGCGCTGCGGACCAGGCCGTCGACCAAGGCGTCCGTGGAGTCGTCGGGATCCATGAGCGCCACCCTACTTGACATTGTTTGCATTACCAACAACTCTGGCGATGATTGGTAATGCAAACCAACCTGCGGGAGTTCCTCATGCATGCTGCGGTCATCACCGCGTACGACGCGCCGCCCGTCTACGGTGAGCACCCCGAGCCGGTGGCCCGGGGCGAGCACGAGCTGGTGGTGGACGTCCTCGCGGCGGGCCTGCACCACCTGACCCGGGCCAAGGCGAACGGCACCCATTACTCCGCCACCGGCGTCTTCCCGCTGGTGCCCGGCGTCGACGGCGTCGTGCGCGACTCTTCGGGCCGCCTGCGTTACGCGGTCCTGGACGACACGAACCTCGGCACCTTCGCCGAGCGCACCGTGATCGACGCTCGCCGAAGCGTCGTCCTGCCCGACGACGTGGATCCGGTCCGGATCGCCGCCGCGATGAACCCGGGCATGTCCTCCTGGGTCGCCCTGCGCCGCCGCATCACCTTCCGCGAGGGGCAGCGCGTTCTCATCCTCGGCGCCACCGGCAGCGCCGGACGCATGGCCGTCCAGATCGCCAAGCGGTTCGGCGCCGCCCAGGTCTTCGCCGTCGGCCGCGACGCCACCCGCCTCGGAGTGCTGCCCGACCTCGGCGCGGACCGGGCGCTCACCTTCGACGAAATCGCCGCCGCAGCCGACGTCGACGTCGTCCTCGACTTCGTCTGGGGGGCTCCCGCCGCCGGCGCCATGCTTGCGATGCTTACCGCCCGTGCCGACCGCTCTGCTCCGCTGACCTGGGTCCAGATCGGCTCCATGGCGGGCGAGTCCGCCCCGATCCCTTCCGCGGCGCTGCGTGCGGCCCGGCTGAAGATCGTGGGCAGCGGCATCGGCTCGGTCTCCGCCCGTGACTTCATCGCCGAACTGCCCGAGCTGGCGAAAGCAGTGACCGAGGGCGCCATCGACGTGCGGGCCCGTGCCGTGCCGCCGGCCCGGATCGCGCAGGCATGGTCCGAGAAGACCGGCGAGCGCCTGGTCTTCGTGCCCTGAACCCCTCGGCCCACCTCACGTGTTCGGCTGCCTGCCGCCGCTCCACGCGGCGGGCGGCCGGCAGATTTGGAGCGGTGCACCACGTACGTTCACTTGCGTGGGTGATGCCGCCCCACCGCCCCGGGTTCGGGAACAGGCGGCCGATCAGGTTCTGCGCGAGATGATCATGATGTATTCGCAGGGAGCGTTCGTTCGGTTGGCGAAGCCGTGGTCCGCGTCGGCTTGAAAGAACAGGGAGTCGCCCGAGTTCAGGGTCTCGCTGATTCCGCCGACCGCGACGGTGAGGGCGCCTTCGAGCACCACGAGTTGTTTCTCCGTACCCGGCGGATACGCGGGCAGCAGCCCGGTGGAGACCTGCGCGGGAAGGTGGTGGACGACCATCTCGGCTCGTCCCGCGCCCGGGGCCGCCGACACGATGTGCCGCTCGAAGCCGGTTTCCGGGTCACGGAAAACGGGGCGATCGTTCTTGCGCATGACAACGGCCACACCGGACGCGGCAGCAGCCGGCGCACCGATCAGGTCCGAGAGCGACACATCGAGCGCGTGGGCGATCCTGGACGCGACGCCGATCGTCGGGCTCTTCTCGCCGCGTTCGACCTTGGACAACATCGCCCGGCTGACCGACGACCGGGTGGACAACTGCTCCAGCGTCAGGCCCGCCTCCTCGCGGCGTCGCCGCACGTTGCCGCCGAACGCGCCGGCCAGGTCGTCACCGTGTTCCGGTTCGGCCGCGTTTGCGTCTTGCTCGACCACCGTGCTCCTCGATCGACGGGTACCTCGCTGCCCACAGTGTAGGTAGGGTAGGGTTCTTCTAAAGAAGATTTGCTCTTCTATCGGAGAACATGCGATGTGCGCCCGACACGACGGAGGGGTTCCATGCGTTTGATCTCGAGTGGCCGGCACCATGCCACGTTCGAATTCGGTGACCTGCAGGTGATCTCGTTGCGAGACGGGTACATCGACATGCCGCCGACACGGCTGCGCAACGAGGACGGGTGCACGCTCGACGAGCTGCCGGCCGCCGTTCCGTTGGTCGGCGACAACCTGCGGCTGTCGGTCAACGCCTTCTTCGTCACCGACGGCACGCGGTCGGTTCTCATCGACACCGGCGCGTCCGACGTCTGGCACGACCCCACCATGGGATTGATCCACGAAGCGCTCGACGAAGCGGGAATCGACCGCGCGCAGGTCACCGATGTGGCGATCACCCACAAGCACGAAGACCACGTGAGCGGCCTGATCGCGCCGGACGGTTCACAGGCGTTCCCCGAACTCGAGCGCGTGTGGATCGGCGCGGGCGACGCCTCGGTGTTCACGGGGCGGCTCGAGCCGATCCGCGACCGGGTCGTACCCGTGTCGGAGAAGGTCGCGATCAACGACTGGACCACCGCGATCCCGACACCGGGTCACACGCCCGGTCACACCGTCTACCACATCGAGAGCGGCACCGGCCGGCTTCTCGCCTGGGGCGACACCGTTCACGTCCCCACGCTCCAATTCGAGCAGCCGAACGTGTCCTGGGAGCTCGACGGCAACCAGTCCCAGGCCCGCGCCGCGCGAGCGGCCCTCCTCGAACAACTGACCCAACCACACCACTTCGTCGCCGGCGCCCACCTCGACTCACCCGGCATCGCCCGCGTCACCCGCTCCGGCAACGGTTATGCGCTGGACTACCTCGCCCCACCGATCGGCTGATCGAACCTGTCCGCCCCGGGCGGTGCTCGCGTATGGGGGAGGCAGCCGTGCGGACAGCGGCGCGGCGAGGGAGTAGCGGCTCGGCACAGCCCCGACGGCGGTACGCCGGCAGGCTGCGGCGTTGCGGGACGGCAGGGTCCGGCCGTGGTACCCGGGAGCCCGGATCGGAACCGCCCGCCCGGCGGAATGCCTCCCATTTCGCCCTCGCCGACTCTCGTATCGGCATAACCTGAACAAGTCGCCATCGGTTGGTGTCGCTTGCGTTGTCATACGAGGCGCAGTCCGGCCTCGGCCTACGGGGGAGGGCTCATGCACGACGGACTCAACTGGTCGCTGTTACTTGACGGGCCGAAGCTGCCCGGAGATCCGATCGCGGCGTTACAGGGCCACCGTCCCGAAGCGGAACAGGCGGAAGCATTGCGGCAGCTGGCCGACGCAGCCGCGCCGGGCGATTCGTCGGCCGTGAATCAATACGCGGCCGCGCTCTTGGCTTTCGGACGCAAAGACGACGCGGAGCGCGTGTGGCGCACGTTGATCGAGCGCCGACCCGACTTTGCGTATGCGTATCTGAATCTCGCCACCAGTCATCTGATGGCAGGCCGTGCCGACGAGTGCGCCCGCACACTGGAGGCGTGCCGCGGCCGGTCCGGCATCGACCCCCAGGGACGGCAACTGGTCGAGCGGCGGATCGCCGAACTGGAAGATGCTCGACAAGACACGGCCAGGCAGGTGCGATATCTGGAACTACGGGTTGCCGCGATCCGGGAGCGGTTCGAGCGGGGTCTGGCGTCCGCGGAAGAACTCAAGGAGTTGGCACGACTGCTCAGCAGCCTGGTGCAGGTTCCCGGCAGCGGTGTCACCAGCAGGGACTTCCTCGAGGCGGCACGACAAGTGCGCCGTGCGGCCGCCGACGACCCGGACGCGCTCGAGATCCTGGCGGCTGCGCTGATCGCGGCCGAAGGTTTCTCGCCCGAATTCAACGATGTCCTCCTGGAACTGGAGAGGGTGGCCCCCCATTCGACACTGCTGGCCACCGTCCGGGAGTGGCACACCGATCCCATGCAAGCGCAGCACGCGGAGTCACGGGCGCAGCGGCTGCGTGAGGTCGGACGGCGGGCGTTCGCCGGTGACCGGAATGCCGTGGAGGAACTTCGTCTGGAAGTACAAAGATCTCCCACCAATCACGACTACCGTTTCGATCTTGTCTCCGCCGTCTACCACATGGGCGACTACGCCGAGGCACGCAGATTGACCGACGAGTGGGCCACAGATCCATCGGCAGATCACCTCGTCCACTTCCATGTGGCCCAGTTCTACTGGATCCTGGGCGCGCAGGACCTCAGCCGGCACCACTTCGGGCGCGCCTATGCCACCGCGGCCGACGAGACGGACCGCGAAGACGTGCGGCTCGCCATGCGCACGGTCGGCGCCGGCGATCCGGCGGATCTCGACCGTGGATGAGCTGCCGAGGTCCGAGAGTGGCGAGGACCGGGGCGAGCGCGACTTGGCCCGGGCACTGTTGTCCGCGATGTCGGTCCGGCACGCGGAAGGCCTGCTGACCAGGGCCGCCGGACGTTTCGACCCCGATGTGCTGCTGCGTGAACTGGACCGTCTGTGCATCGGGTTGAAGGCCGCGGGCCGCCCGGAGGAAGCCGCCCTCGCAGAATTCCACAAAGGTACGGTCGAGGGCCTGCACGCCGCCCTGACGTACGCCTTTGAGCGGATCACCACCATGGCGCGGCGGGGTGACGGACCCCGACCGTCGGGATACCGGGATCCAAGCGATGACCCCCGCGAGCAACTGGAGCGGGAGTCCAGGGAGTTGAGCGAACTCGGCGCACTGGACGCCGCGCTCGCGGTGCTGCGACGGGCCGACGCGATGCCGCCATCCGGTCCGGGTGGCGTACCGAGGATCGCGGCACTGCGGATGCACCTGGCCGGCGCCCTTCGGTCGGCGGGGCGGGCCCAGGAAGCATTGGCGCTGCTCGACAAGGTCGCTTTCGGTCCGGGGACCGCGATCGCGTCCGGGGACGACGCGCTGGTCATGCAACTGCAGACCAACCGCCACTTTTTGCGTGGTCTGCTGTGTGACGACAACGCTGCGTACGAGCAGGCCAGATTCTCCTTCGGGCAGGCGATCGAGGCGGCGCGGGCCTGCGGCGACTCGGAGGCCGAATACCAGGCACGCACCGCTCTCGCCGCCTCGTACCAGAAGGCGGGCCTGATTCGGGAAAGTGTGCGCGAGGCCCGCCGGGCACTGTCCCATGTCGAGGTGAACGGAGGTCGGTTGGTCGGTGCGCTGAACAACCTCGGCCATGCCTACGGGGGGGCGGGCGAACCGAAGGCCGCACGAAGTTGCTACGAGCGGGCGCTGCGACTTCTCGAAGACGAGGGTAACGAAGGGCTGAGCGCGGTTTACGCCCTGATCGGCATCGGAGACCTGGCCCGCGACGCGGGAAACGAGAACGAGGCCGCCAAGGCCTACTTCCAAGCGCTGGTGAAGTCCATGAGCGCCGTGACGTATGTCATGGAGGAGGGCATGTCCCTGGTGGTGACCCGCGCCGAGCACATGGGCGCGGCCGGGGACCTACTGCTGACCACCGCCGACGCCTTTCGGGACACCCGCCCCGACCTTTTCGCCTCCGGGACCTCACGGCTGCTGTTCGGGCTGGCGCACGCGTCTCGGCACGAGCAAGCCGGACGGCACGCGGACGCAGTCGCGATACTGCGCGAACTCACCGCCCAGGGCTCGCAGCAGTCACCATCCGTGCAGATGGGGCTTCTGGCGACGGAGCGCCTGGCCCGCACTCTGATGCGGTGGACCGAGCACGCCCCGGCCCGTCAGGACGCCTTCGATGCACTATGGGAGGCCCGCGAGCGGCTGGTACGGGTGCCGTCGCAACGTCGGAGCACACAGGATTGGCCCGCTCGGGTGGCGCTGCACCGAGGTGTGTACGAATCACTCCTCGACCTGCTTCTCGACCACGGAGACGAACTCCGCCTTCCCGGCACTGCCGAATCCCCACTGGAACTGGCTTTCGACCTGCACGAGGAATACAAGACTTGGACGGGGGGCACCGGCCGCGAGTCGCCCGTTCCAGCGAGGTTTCATGCGCTGCGCAGATATCTCCGAAACCACCCGGACGCCGCCGAGTGCGCCTTCGTGTCGTACTTCTGCGGCCACCATGTCGTCACGATCTTCACGTACGTACCGGCGACGGACCGACTCACCGCCGTACGGACCCCATTGACCGAGCAGACACTGCGCCAGGCAGCGGAGCGGCTGCGCCGTGCCTTCGACGGCGATCCGGAGGCGTTCCCGCCGCAGGCACCGCTGCCGGCCCGTCGGCCGTGGAAACGCAGTCTGGCCTTTTTCGAGGAATTGGCCGACGGTCTCCTTGCCTTCCTGCCACATGTGACAGGCAGGCAACTGCTGTGTGTTGCCGCCTGCGGCACATTGCACAATCTGCCGCTTCACGCGCTGCCGCTACCCGGCGAGGACCGACCGCTGGCGGAGCGACACGCCGTCGTGCAGGTCACCAGCGCCACGATACTGCTCAGACTCGCCGATCTACCGCCGGCGAGGGGCAGCTCCACGGTGTACGTCGCGGGGACGGCGGACCGTGACGACCCCGAGCCCGGCCGGCTCGAGCACGACGCCGAACTTGTCACGAGCTGCGGCCGGTCTGTGGTCGGCGACACGGGAATCCGGGCGACACCGGACGTGGTGGCCATCGGGCTCCGAGGCGCCTCGATCGCACATCTGGCCGGGCACGGCTGGTTCGATCCGACCGAGCCACTGGACTCGGGACTACTCTTCTCGTACGACGGGCAGCGCCCGACCCGGCACCCGTACACCGTCGACGTGCAGACCAGGCTGGACCACTTGCTGACGGCCCGCCGGCTGGCGCGGGAGGGCCTGCGGCTCGACCTGCTGACGCTGCGGGCATGTTCGACCGCGCGTTGGGACGCACAGAGCACGGGCTATCTGGAGGCCGTCGTCCAAGCACTCCTGCACTCCGGAGTGCGCACGGTCGTCGCCACGTTGTGGGACGTCGACGACACGAGCTCGCGCCGACTCTTCGCGGACTTCTACCGCCTTCTGCTCAGCGACGACCCGGTCACGCCGGGGCAGCCGCCATGGCGGGCGTTGTGGCAGGCCCAGCGCGCCATGATGCGGCAGCCCGGCGGCCACTGGGAGACCCACCCCTATCACTGGGCCGCACTGGCTCTGTTCGGTGTCTGGAGGCACACGTGACCGCAGCTGTGATTGCCGAACTCGATGAGCGCTCGCTGATCCTGGCCCTACAGGAGGTGACCGAGGATCTCGCCGCCGATGTGGCACCCGAGGCCCGACCCATGGACAGGGACGAGGCCGAGGCCCTGTTGGCCGCCCTGCTGGAAGCCGGCGGGCACAACGGCACGGAGGCCGCGGACCTGAACGGGGTCGACCAGTACGCGGCCGCACGCAGGCTCCTCGTCCTCCTGGTAGAGGACCCCGCGACCGCCGACGTGGTGCGGGCCGTGGTGGCGGAGCCGCCGTCGGATACCCGGCTCGGTACCGACCTGGCCGTGCCCGCAGTGGTGGTTCTGGCCGGAGTGGTGGGGTGGCTGCAGACGAAGATCGATGTGCGGATCAAACGCAAGGACGGGAAGTCGGAGTTCGAGTTCCGGGCAACGAAGGCGGCCGCGCGCGCCGGCCTTCTGAAGGAACTGGCCGCTACGGTGGTCCGGTTGTGGAACGGGCCGCCTCAGCAGTGACGTTCCGGTCCTTCGTACCGGATCCGTTGTGGGCGCCCGGCTTTCTGCTACGCCCGCTACGCCGAGACCGGGGAGTGGGTCGCCCGGGTCGCGACTCGTCGTGCGGTCAGGGTGTGACGACGGTGAAGCCGGGGTCGGGTTGGTCCAGTACGTCCAGCAGGCGCGCGAGGATTCCGGCGTCGCCGTCGGTGGCGATTCCCTCGGCGACGCCGCTCGTCACGAGTGTGAACAACTGCGGCCGGGTCAGGGTGAGGGTGGCGTCCGCCGAGCCGGTCGTGCGATCGGTCCGCGCGTGGTGGACGAGGGCGCCGTTGGACAGGGTGGTGCGGTGGCGGTCGCCGGTGTCGGTGAAGTCCCAGTCGATGGTCAGGCGAACGTCCCACGCCTTGGGGCCGTCGACGCGGATGGCGAGGGAGTCGAAGACCTGCTCGTTCGACAGGCCTGCGACCATGCCGGCGGTGATCCCGAAGGGCGTCGGGGTGACGCCCTCGCGCAGTTCCCTCGCGCCGGTCAGGTAGAAGTTGCGCCAGGTGCCGCACTCCGCGCCGAAGCCCAACTTCTCCAGTACGTCGGCCAACGCCGTCTTCGCGGTGGTGTGGTCTGGGTCGGCGAATACCGCGTGACTCAGCAGCGTCGCGGCGAACCGCAGGTCGTCGGTCTGCGCGTAGTGCTCGGCCAGGCCGAGAACCGCGTCGATGCCGCCCATGCAGGCGACGTAACGGGTGGCCTCCTCGACGGGGGGATGCTGCCACAGGTGGGCGGGGTTGCCGTCGAACCAGCCCATGTACCGCTGGTAGATCGCCTTGACGTTGTGCGAGACCGAGCCGTAGTAGCCGCGCGTGTGCCACCTCCTCGCGAGCCCGGGCGGCACCTCGAACCGTTCGGCGATCTCGATGCCGGTCAGACCCTGGTTGAGCATGCGCAAGGTCTGGTCGTGCAGGTAGGCGTACAGGTCCCGTTGTTCCTCGATGAACGCCACGATGTGCTCGCGGCCCCAGGTCGGCCAGTGGTGCGAGGCGAAGGCCACGTCGGTGGTGTCGGCGAACAGTTCGACGGCCTCGGCGAGGTAGCGGGCCCACACCCGGGCGTCGCGCACCACGGCGCCGCGCAGGGTCAGGACGTTGTGCAGGTTGTGGGTGGCGTTCTCCGCCAGGCACAGTGCGCGACGCTGGGGGAAGTGGAAGTTCATCTCCGCGGGCGCTTCGGTGCCCGGGGTGAGTTGGAAGACGATCCGTACCCCGTCGAGGGTCTCTTCCTGTCCGGTACGGGTGATGTCCCGATTGGGTGGGATCAGCGCGGTCGTTCCCGTCGACGCGGTCTGGCCGAGCCCGGTGCCGATCATCCCGGTCGGGGATTTCGGCAGCACCGCACCGGTGTGGTAGACGCCGCGGCGGGCCATCGCGGTGCCCGCGTACACGTTCTCCGCCACCGCGTGTTCGAGGAATCCGGCCGGCGCGAGGATCGTGATGCCGTCCGGGTTGTCCGGCGGGATGATTCCGGTGGCCCCGCCGAAGTGGTCGACATGCGAGTGCGTGTAGATCATCGCGGTCACCGGGCGCTCGCCGCGGTGTTCGCGGTACAACGCCAGCGCCGCCGCCGCGGGTTCGGCGGAGACCAACGGGTCGATGACGATCACCCCGCGGTCGCCCTCGACCAGTGTCATGTTCGACAGATCCAGGCCCCGGACCTGATAGATGCCCTCGGTCACCTCGTACAGGCCCTGCTTCGCGCACAGCCGGGACTGTCGCCACAGCGAAGGGTTCGCCGTGTCGGGACAGTCCTCGTCCAGGAACGCGAACACATCGTTGTCCCACACCACCCGGCCCTCGGCGGTCTTGACGACTCCGGGTGTCAGGGCCGCGAGAAACCCGCGGTCGGCGTTCCGGAAATCGGTCTCGTCATCGAACGGCAGCTCAATCATGCAAGGCAAAATGTCCAAAATGAGGAGCTTGAATCCGCACGGAGAACCACTTTCCCCAGCGTTCCGACAACCGCAGCGGTCGGGTCCCGCCCGAATCCGACCGACCGGCCGGCCGACCGGCCGGCCGCATGGTTACGGCTTCTTCCTCCGGTCGCTCACCGGGGTCCGTCGGCGTAACGGATGCGGGCGGTGACGGCTTTGCCGTCATGGTGGTCCACGACGAGCAGATGGGTGCTGAGGGATCGGACGAGTTCCAGGCCGTGCCCACTGGGTCGGTACGCGTCGCCGGCTCGTCGCACGGGATGTTCGGGGCTGGTGTCGTGGACCGTCACGCGCACCTCGCCGTCGACGTCCTCGATTTCCAGGACGCACGGACCGGGGGCGTGCCGTACCGCGTTGGTGACGAGTTCGCTGACGATCAATTCCACCGTGCCGGCCGATGCGCGGATCGCGCCCGCCCGCGGATCCATGAACGCGCGCACCGCCCGACGCGCACGGGCGGCGGTCCCGGGGCCGCCGTCCAAGGCGATCCGGCCGCTGGACGTGGTCGGAGGTGACGGCGGGACCATGGGTACCTCGGGCACCGATATGCCGTGGTCTGACTCCATCACCCTCCCCGCACCGGAACGGGACGGCTCCGCCGTCGGGAAGCGTCGGCGCCGTCGTGTTCGTCTTTTGTACCCCGTTCGCGGGTCTGGCGGGGCCGAAGTGGGTGGCGCGATGTCGCCCTCGCCCGTCTGCGACCGAGCCCTTCCACCGGCAGCGTCGGCCCTTCTCGTTCACTCGGCCACCCGTCCCTGCGGTCCATCCGAAATGCCGATTGACGCCGGTGACCGCGGGATGTGCATGAGCGCGGCGGGGGAGGGCAGCCGATCTTTGCCGGCGCGGCGCCCGGGTATGCGCCACGCCACCGTGCTCGCCGCCGTGGGCTTGGCGGTCTCCGGCGCGGTCGCCGACTCGCCCACCGCACGACGCCGCGCACGCACGAGGGTGATTCGCGAAGTGGCCGACTACCTGGGCAACACCCCCGCCGTGGCGCGCGCCTCGTACATCGACCCCCGCGTATTCGACTGCCACGAACGCGGCATCACCGTTGCCGGCGCCCTCGGCCGACTCGGCGACGGGACGGTTTTCGGTGACCTGGCCACCCGCGGGCCGATGGAACGCGCGGTGCTGCGCATGCTGGACGGCGCAGACCGGTCACGGTAGGCGCGACCGGTCTGCGCACGATGATGCGCAGACCGCCGACCGTCCACCCGAGCCCGATTCCGACATGCGCCCGCGCCGCGACGTTCGTCCACTCGCCGAAACTCCGTGTACGTACGCCGTGGGTGCGGCGGACAGCGCGTGCGGTGGCGCCCGTGTGGCCGCCCGGGAGATGGACGAGTTCCGTCGATCTCTATTCCTCATCCCACTCGTCCGGGAGGGTGTGCACGGCCGCCTCCTCGGCGGAAGCCGCGCCGCCGTCGATTCCGACGTCGTGAGCCGAACCGGTGGGTTCGTCGTCCTGGAGGAGGCGCCCGGTTCGGCGCTCTCCGGCAGCTTGGTCGTCCCGCACCTCTCCGGCGGCGTCCGGCAAGTCGCCGATGCCGTCACCGGCCTCCGGTTCGACGTCCGGCCGTTCGCGGGCCAAACGCCGGTCCAACGGCTCGCCCGTCGACTGCTCTTCTGCTGTCGTACCGAACTCTTCGGCCCCGAAGGGGCGTTCCGGCGGCGAATAGCTCGTGTCCATGATGTCGTCGAGGTCCGGTTCGTCGAGCGCGTTCGCCAAGTCGAGCTCGTCGTCGGGTCCGTTGTCGATGTCGGCGTTGTCCGGCTGGTAGACGTCGTCGCCGCGCGCTTCGTCCGACATGTGCCATGCTCCTGTCCACGTGCTGTAGTCCGGCCGAGCGGTTCCGGGTGCCAGGGGCTGCGGAGCTGCCGGGACACTCCTGCGACGCCGCTGTTTCAGGCGTTCGGCTCAGCGATTCACCGTCGCGCGCTTGTTCGGCACGCAATGTGTCATCGACAGGCCCTCGATGTCGCGCGGACCGTTGCGACCGAGCTTCTCGAGGCGGTTGCGATCCTCTTCGGTCAAGTCTTGACTCGCCAGCGGTTCCAGGTGCGTGACATCGTCCGCGCCGATGCCCAACGCCTCGCCGACACGTCGACCCAGTTCGTCCTCCACCAGCAGAAGGTGCCAGACCATCCGCTCCTGGACGTCGCGTTCACACTGGGCGAGCTGTGTGGACAGGTTGAGCACGAGGTCGTCGCGCTCCCACTGCTCCAGCATCCGGAAACGTTGTCCTGCCTGCTTGTAGTCGTTGGTGCGGGGGATCCGCCGGCGCGTTACCCTCCCCGTGATCGTCGGCCCCTGTTCGTCCGTCGTGGGGTACTCGGCTTCGCGTAGACCACCGTGGATGGACGGCTCGAAGTTGATGTGTGGGTTCTCCTGGCCACCATCCACGTGGTACGTCATCATCCCGTCGCGCTGATTCGTTCGTACCGCGGCGTTCTTCGCCTGGTTGACGGGCAGTTGGAGGTAGTTCGGGCCGACCCGGTGGCGCTGGGTGTCGCTGTACGAGAAGGTGCGTCCCACCAACATCTTGTCGTCGGAGAAGTCGAGGCCGTCGACGAGGACGCCGGTGCCGAAGGAGATCTGCTCGTTCTCGGCGAAGACGTTCCGCACGTTGCGATCGAGCACCATGCGGCCGACCGGCCGGGGCGGGAAGTCCTCTTCCGGCCAGACCTTCGTGTCGTCGAGCGGATCGAAGTCGAGCTCCGGGTGCTCGTCGTCGGACATCATCTGCACGAGCAGTTCCCACTCGGGGTGGTCACCGCGCTCGATCGCGTCCCGAAGGTCCTTGGTGGCGTGTCCCAGTTCATCGGCCTGTACGTTCGCGGCGTCGGCCCCGGTCATGCTGCCGACGCCGACCTTGGGCATCCAGTGGTACTTCACCAGAACCGTTTCGCCCGCCGTGTTCACCCATTTGTAGGTGTTCACGCCGAACCCCTGCATGTGCCGGTAGTCCGCCGGGATTCCGCGGGGGCTGAAGAGGTTGACGAGCATGTGCATGCTCTCGGGTGTCTGCGACATGAAGTCGAAGATGCGGTTCGGTTCCTGGCGGAAAGTCACCGGGTCCGGCTTGAGCGCGTGAATGACGTCGGGGAACTTGATCGCGTCACGGATGAAGAACACCGCGAGGTTGTTGCCGACGAGGTCCCAGTTGCCGTCCTCGGTGTAGAACTTCACCGCGAACCCGCGCGGGTCGCGCGCCGCCTCCGAGGAGTCCCGCCCACCGATGACCGTCGAGAAGCGCACCGCCACGTCGGTGCGCTTGCCCCGTTCCCGGAACAGCTTTGCGCGGGTGAAACGCGAGATCGGCTCGTCACCCCACGCGCCGTAGGCCTCGAAGTAGCCGTACGCGGTGGTGCCCCGCGCGTGCACCACCCGCTCGGGGATACGCTCGCGATCGAAGTGGCTGATTTTCTCCAGGAACTGGTAATTCTCCAGTGTCGCCGGCCCGCGCGCTCCGACGGTCCGCTGATTCTGGTTGTCGTATACCGGGTGCCCTTGCCGGTTGGTCAGTACCTCGCGAGGGTCGTTGCCCGTGGACCCTTTGCTCGAGACGTCTGTCATGGTGTCGCCGATCCCCTTCGTGCGGTGTGGACGTTCGCAGTGGGTTCGATCCGCGGAAGGTCGACTGCCGGCCAAGACACGCCCGCACCCATCGTTCGCTCGCGCTACCCGGGAAATGGGTTCTCCAATCACGCCTCGACATCGCCTCCGGTGATCGGCGTGTGGGTCGGCGGTGAGGGTCGTAGAGGTGAGCGCCCGCGGACGCCGACGCAACGTTCGGCCCGCGTGCGCCCGCCGGTGGGCGCCGTCCGTGGCGTCCGCATCACGTCGGCCGCAGGCGCAGGATCGGTACGCCCTCGGGTCGGGCGACCCGATCCGGAATGTCGACGTGGTCCACGACGAGCAGGCCCGGTCGACCCCACCGGTCGACGATCGGCTGGTCCGGCCGTAGGAAGCGAACGCGTACCGGTGAGCGTGCCTGGGCGCGCATGGCCCGGCGGGCGGCGGCATCCGGGGTGCGGGCGATCGATTTTCGGCCCGCTGCGGTGTCGTCGTCATCGGGGACGGACGCGCCCGGCGCGGCTGTGACCGCGTCGGTGTCCGTGGCCCGGTCCGCGTCCGGAAGGGGCGCGCCCGTGAACCAGATCGTCGGCCCGGGCCGGGACAGGCCGGCGAGTAGCGCGAGGTCGCGCCCCTGTGCGCCGGAGGCGTCCGCCTCGAAGTCGTGGCCTGCGGCGATCGCCTGGAACGCCTCCCGTTCCGGTGCGGTTGCCCGGTCCCGGCCCAGGGCGTGCAGGGCGGGGGTGAACTCGTGCGCGCGTGCGGTCCCGACCGGCATCGGCCACCGGGGGTAACGCGGGAGGGGCCAGACGTACGGGAGGTCGGCGGGCGGATCCGGTTCGTATCGTCCCCGGTAGTACTCCTCGTCCTTGGCCACCAGCACGGAGCGGTGGCTCGCGTGGAGGGCCTCCTCGCCCAGCCACGGCGGAAGCAGGCCGTCGCGATACAGATCGGGTCGGTACGGGACGCGTCCGCCGGTGAATTCGAGCAGTTGTGCGGACACCGTGTCCCGGAACCCGCGACGGGTCCATTCGGCGCACATCGACAGTCCGTAGCAGACCAGCGCCGGAACGAATCCCCGCCACATCGCGACCGCCGGATGGTGCTTCCAGCCATAGGTCGGCCACACCAGCGCCCGCAGGATCTGGAAGGTCTCCACCCGCTGCTTGCCGAGCCTGCGGTCGTCGAGTGACCGCGCCGTCGCCTCGAAGCCGGGGACCGGCAAGAACGTCTGCACACGTGCCTCCTTCGCGGGAACCGAGGGTGTGTACCCGCTTTGGCACGGCGAAGCCGGCTCCGGCGCGAACTCCGGTCGACGGTCGGCGAGGTCGGTCGAACCGGAGGCGAGGTCCTCCGGGGCGGTTGGCCCCGGCCGGGAACCGTTCGCGCGAACGGCCCTCCCCCGTTGCGCCGGGTATCGGGACAAAACGTTCACAGGACGGCTTCGACTTGGCAGAATCGGCCATACAGTGCCATGCAGACCTGGTTGGGTCCCTCATAGGCGCGCGGCGGCAGGGTCCGCAGGGCGTCGACGATCTCTCGTCCGGCCCGGTTGTGTGCGGCGTGCTCGGCCAGTTGCCCGGGACGGGCCGGATACGAGACGCCCCTCAAAGCGCACAACACCGCCCCGACCGGAGGCGCTGCCCCTGCGAGGCCTCGAACCTGTACCGACCCATGCGATCGTCGCGCGGACTCGGGCGCGCGGGCTTGTCCGGTCATGATCATCCGACCTCTCGTACCGGCAGATCCGACGATGACCTCTTTTTTTCCCTACCGCCTCCCGACCGAATCCCGCGCGCGGGCGAGCGCCGCATCCGGTGCCGGAAACCGGGTGAGTACCGGTGTCGCCGTGACGGGTGTGGCCGCCGGTTTGCCCTCGGAGGCGCCTTCGCCCTGTCCGGGGGCCGCGGGCACGGGGGTTCAGGTCGGGGCGAGCATGCCCGCGCGCAGGGCGGCGAAGGCCTGGGTGAGCAAACGGGATACGTGCATCTGGGAGAGGCCGAGGGCCTTGCCGATCTCGGCTTGGGTGAGGTCGTCCCAGAAGCGGAGTTTGAGGATGCGCCGGTCGCGTTCGTCCAACGCCGCGATCAGGGGACGCAGTGAATGGAGGTTGTCGACGAGGTCCAAGGCGGGGTCGGACTCCCCGCACAGGTCGTATCCGGATCCCGGGCGGTCGCCGGGGTTGCCGCCGGGCGGGGGCGCGTCCAGGGAGTCGGCGCGCAGGGCCGCCCCCAGATTCAGGCCCATGCGTACCTCGGTGGTGTCCATGTCGAGGTGGGCGGCGAGTTCGGTGTGGTCGGGTTCGCGCCCGAGTCGGATGGAGAGGTCGTCGCGGGCGCGCACGAGGCGCAGGTACAACTCCTGTTCGCCGCGGCGGGCGTGGACGGCCCAGGTGTGGTCGCGGAAGTAGCGCTTCAACTCGCCGGAGATGGTGGGCATCGCGTAGGCGAGGAACCCGGCGCCGTGGCCGGGGCGGTAGCCGTCGACGGCCTTGATCAGGCCGATCGCGGCGACCTGGCGCAGGTCTTCGCGCAGGTCGGCGCGGTGGGTGTAGCGGTTGCAGGCGTGGGTGACGAGATTGAGGTTGTTCTCGATGATCTCGTTGCGCAGTCGCGCGTGCGCGAACGTGCCCGCTTGCAGGGTGGCGAGGCGGGTGAGGTCTCGGTCGGTGGCCGCGCGCAGGTGGGTGACGTCGGGCTCGGTGTCGGTGCGAGGACCGGTCATGGCTGGGCTGGCCTCCGGGGATTGTGTGCGCCGGGTGCCCGGGGTGCGGACGGGGTCGGACACGGGGGTGGCCCGGGGCGGGGCCACCCTCGATGCCTTCCACGGCCCGGCCCGCCCACACCACCCGTGCCGGGGTGGGCGCTCGCCGGTCACACGAGGGTCGGCGGGGACGCGGCCCTTTACACGGCAGCCCTCGGACGCCGCCGTGTCGCGTTCCCGCCGGCCTCGTGGTCACAGGGACGATCTCAGGGAAACACACATGGATCGGTACTTCTCGGTGGCACGGCCGAGAGGGTGGGCGTCGCACCGAAGGACGCGCGGGGTCGGTCGCGGACGTCCGTTCACAAGACGCATCCGACTCGTTGCCCACCTTGGTCGGCGTCGGCCGGGTCACTCGGGGGAGAAGGCGAGATGGCCGGCCGTGCCGCCGCGCCATTCGATCATGAAGAGCGTCGCGTCGTCGCTGGTGCGTCCACCGCGTTGTTGTTTCAGGGCGGCGGAGAGCCGGAGTGCGCCGGCGCGCAATCCGCCTTCGACGTCCGCGCACCGGTTGACGCAGTCGATGAGCCGTTCCTCGCCGAACGGCTCTCCCTCGGCGTCCCTTTCCTCGACCACGCCGTCGGTGTAGCACAGCACCCGATCGCCGCGTCGGAGCCGGATCTCGCTGACCGCAGGCGGCTCGCCGCCGAGGCCGACCGGCAGGGTGGTCGGGCCCTCCAAATGCTCGATCACCCGGTTTCCACGAATCAACAGGGGAGGGGGATGACCGGCGTTGACCCAGCGCAGCAAGCCGGTGGTGACATCCAGGGTCACCATCTGCGCGGTGACGAAGTGGTCGATCCCGAACTGTTCGGTGATGGCCCGGTCCATGAACGCGTACATCCGGTCCAGCCCGATGTCGGCGCGTCGGGCGTGCCGGTAGGCGCCGATGGCGACCGTTGCCATGGTGGCGGCGTCCAAACCGTGGCCCATCGCGTCGATCACGGCCGCGTGCAGGATGTTGTCGTTGAGGGCGTAGTCGAAGCTGTCGCCGGCGATTCCGTACGCGGGCTCGACGGCCGCGCCCACCGCGACCTGGGGCACGGACATCGTCAGCGGCGGCAACAGGGACCACTGCATCTCCGCGGCCACACTCATCGCCTCGCGGCGCCGGGCCTGGAAGAACTGATCGGTGTAGGCATGCTTGGTGACCAGCATGTCGGCGACCAGACCGGCGAGCCGCCGCAGCAGCCGCCGGTCGTCTTCGTCGACGGTGTCCAGGGTCAGCGCCATCACTCCCACCTCGTCGCTGCCGTCGAGGAGCGGAAGGTACATCCGTACGCCGTCGCTCTGCTCGACCTCCAGCGCCGAGGCACGCAGGAAAGCCGTACCGGCAGGCGAGTCACCGATCTCCTCCGGATCGCCGATCAGCAGTCCGCGACCCGGCAGCGGCACCAGCAGCTCCCGCGCGTAATCCTGCAACAGGATCGAGACGTCGCGGCCACCGACACCGGCGACCTCCTCCGCGATCAAAGGAGCGATCAACTGCGGCGGCATCTCGTGCGCCCGGTCGAGCAGCTTGCCCAGCAGCCGTTCCCCGAATCCTTCCGAGCGGTCCACCTCGCCCTTCCCGGGCCGCTGGTCACCTTCCGGCACGGTCGCCCCCTCCCGTCGTCTGCGCCCACGCGCGTTCCTCGCGCAATCTTCGCCGCCTCCACCCGGCCCGACCCGCCTACGGGCTTCCGCTTCCCGGCGGACCACTCCAACGGAGTAACGGGTGCCTGCCGGGCCATGGCGATCGAGCCGGCCGCGGCTCGACCCGACGAGGAACGCCGCGCGAGGTGCCGCCGCCCGTGGGCGTGAGCCGCCGGGGCGGGCGTCGTGGCGACGCGGGGTGCGCGGTACGGCCTGCGTCCGTATGCGACACGTGTCAATACACGTCGAGTTGACCAAAAAGCAGCTGATATCAAGCAATTGAGCCAAACATGTGCAGTCCGGTACCGCGCGGGGACCCGCATGGGTACGTTCGTGCTCGGCCCGGGACGCAACGGCTCCACCCGGGCCGGGCAAGGCTCTTCACTGGAGGGCGGGCGCGTCCCGTCGGGCTTCGCATGTGGAACGATCGCAGCCCGCGAGAGGGGACACGGCCGCCGGGGACATGAGAGGAAGCCTCATGACGGACATCGATCTCGGACAGGCATCGGACTGGGACGAGGGCGACACCCACGCCCGGATCAAGCTGCGGGAGAACCAGGTCTACCCCGGTACGGACAAGAAGGACGTGCTCATCAGCTCGCCGGTGAGCATCGAACTGTCGGTGAACACGAACTACTCCTCCTCCCAGGAGGCGGACAAGATCTACTTCACCACCCACCACGGTTCCGCGAAGAAGATCATCGCGGTCCTCGACTCCGAGGGAAACCTGCACATCCGCGGCAAGGTGTTCACGGACCAGACGGACCTGTCGTACTAGGAAACGACACGTCCGCCCCGAGCCGGCAACACCGAGCGCGACGGCCGGAGCGACCCACCGGGTCGGTCGTCGTCACGCGGCGACCTCGCCGGCGATGAGGCCCGGAAGGGCATGAACCAAGCGAGGGTGTTCCAACGCACCCGAAGGCGCGTGGGGGTGGCGGCAGCAACGCTCGCCGCCACCCCCACCGTCCGCCCTCGTCGCTTCGTGTGTGACGAAGTCGCCTGCGAAAGGCGGGTGTTCGCAGAGTGGATCGTTTCCTTGACGGGACGTCCGGTCGGTCCACGGCGAACCCACCCGGGGCGGCAAGGATCGCGTCCCGGGCGAGACAACGAACCGAATCACGAAGGGTCGTCACCTGAAACCCGTCGCCCGCCCCGGAACCGGATGTCCGGTCGACGTGCACGTACTGCTGCACCGCGGACCGAGACTGCTGCTGCTGCGCCGAAGCCGAAACTCGCCCTACGCACCCGGCCTGCTGGGTTGGGGCCGGGACGGCCTGCGCGAGGCCCGGTCGGCGCAACACCGCGCACACGAGGTCCTCGGTGTACCCATCGCGGGGGCGTCGGGGCCGGATCAATACGCGAGCGAGACCATCGGGCCCGTCAGAACGCAGTAGACATAGTGCCCCGGTATGCCGGAGACCGCCGAGAAGTCGACCCGCAGGCTCCAATTGGTCGGCCCGGGGATCGTCGGCGTCGGGCCTGTCGCGAACGGGGTGCTGAGGATCGCCCCGGGGGAGATCGTGCCGGAGGTCTTGGGCAGCGGCCCCATCTCGACGGGTGAATCGGTGTTCAGACCCCCTGCGAATACCACGGGCCCGCCCGCCGATTCCAGCCTCGCGGTGGTGTAGAGCTGGTTCTGAACGTAGGCGGGGACGTTCCAAGTGGTCTGGATCCGGAGTTTGTGGGTCGGGGAGGTCGTCAGGACGCCGGTGATACCGGGATACGAGACGCCCATGGTCGTGTCGAGGCAGGTGTAGGTCGTGGCCACGGGTCCGCCCGCAGAGGCGGTGCCGGCGAAGGCGAGAACAGCGGTGGTCGCCGCCGCCGCGCCGAGCGCGCCGAGGGCTCGAAGTCTGGTCGCGAACATAACGTACCTCCCGCGGGTCGGTGCGATGCCCCGTGTGTGGGTCACGGCCGAGGTGGATGGGGATACCCCCGACACGGGGTTGATCGTGAGTATCGGTCGACGCGTCGCGGTACTGCTCGCCATGACATCGGACAGGCTTCGCCATTGAAGGTTCGATGCACCGAATAGCGGTTACGCGTTCCGCTGTCGCCGGAGCCAGAGTGAACCAAGTCTCTCGGTGATAGTCAATGCCGATTCGATGTTTCTGTTCTTCCGATCGAACGGTGCCGATATCACCGGGCGTCGGCGATCTTCGAGCTCCCGACAATCGAAGTCAAGAATTCGATCATGGCAGATCGCGGTGACACGTGTCGGCTATTCGGCGACCGGACAATGCACCGCCCCGGCGGCCACGCGATCATGTGCCCGTTTTCGCCGGCAGGCCGTACATGAAGTCCTGAAGCGCCGGGCATCGCGCACGCCACTCTGCTGCCTACACGTGGTGTCGCGTCCGCGCCGCTCATTCGGCCGCTCATTCGGGGGTCCACCGCACCGGGCCCGCGCGCAGTAGTGGCGTCCGTGTCCAGGACCGGGACGCGAGACCGTACAGCACAGTGCATCGATCACCGTCGACGGCGCGGACGAACGCCGGCGCAACGGGTCGCTCGGGCGGGCGGGGCGCGGCCGGGACCGTCGAGTCCCGCACAAGGTGTGCGGTGCGACGCCGGGATTTCCGGAGGGCGTGGTAGGTGGTCCCGGTCCGGTGGCCGCCCGGGACGGTGGGGGCCGGAGAGGATCGCCCCCTCGGCGCCTCGATCGGCCGCCCGGGGGCGGGTTCGCCGAGGATGTGCGGTCGTGCTTCGGGCAAGGGTCCGAAAGGTCTTCGGGGACGGCTCGAAGGGGCAGGCCAACCGAGTGAAAGGTGTGAGGAGGCAGGATGAGGAACCGCATCTGCACGGTGGGGCATTCGACGCGTGACTTCGGCGAGGTGCTGGACATGTTGCGCAATTACGAGATCACCTGCCTGGTCGACGTGCGCTCGTTCCCGTCCTCGAAAAGATTCCCGCAATGGAGCCGAGAGGCGATCGTCAAGGCTCTTCCTCCCGATATCGGATACCGGTGGATTCCGAAGCTGGGCGGCCGGCGGAACACCCCCAAGGGCGTCCCGAGCGTGAACGGTGCCTGGCGCGTCAAGGCCTTCCGTGACTACGCCGACTACATGGCGGGCGACGACTTCAGGGAAGGGCTCAACGAACTACTCGACCTCGCCGGACACGAACGGCCGGCGATCATGTGCAGCGAGGCGGTGCCGTGGCGCTGCCATCGCAGGCTGATCACCGATGCGCTGCTTGTCGAGGGCGTGCAAGTGGTGGACATCATGTCGCCCACGACGGCGAGGCCGGCCGTACTGAACCAGCACGCCGTCGTCCGGGACGGACACCTGACCTACCCGCCGCGGTCCTGAGATCGGCACGCCCCGGAGAGCGCGGCCGGGACGGGAGAGGGTGCCGGGTTGCGTCGCCACCACCGGGACGACCGTCACCGACCCGGCGGCCGCACCCACGGAGCGAACCGCCGGCCGGGGGCGCATCCTCCCGCCAGTACCCAAGACGTCTCGTGCACCGCGGTGATCTCGGTCGGCCGGATGGTTCGTTCGGGTTTCTCCGTCTCAGTGCAGTTGCTGGGCCAGTCCGACGATGATGCCCTCCGGGCCGCGGAGGTAGCAGAGCAGATAGCTGTCCTCGAACCGGGCGATCTCACCGACGAGTTCGGCGCCGTGCGGGCGCAGGCGGGCGACGGTGTCCTCGATGTCGTCCACGGCGAACATGACGCGGTGCGTGCCCAGGATGTTGTGCGGCTGGTTGCGCGGCCCCGCGCTGATCGCCGCGGGGCTGCGGTACTTCGCGAGTTCGAGCCGGCTGTGACCGTCCGGGGTCCGGACCATTGCGATGTCACAGTGGACGCCGTCGAGTCCGGTGCACTGGTCGGCGACCAGGCCCTGGACCTCGGCCCTGCCCTCCAGTTCCATACCGAGTTCCACGAAGAACGCGATGGCGGCATCCAAGTCCTCGACGACGATGCCGACGTTGTCCATCCGCTGAATCCCCATGTCCGTTTCTCCTTCTTCGTGCGGCCGGTGGTGGCCGCTGATGTCCCTGGGACGGAGCCGGTGGCACGTTCTCGACATCCGCAGACCGCCGACTTCGAAAAATTTTGATCGCGCCTCGGCGTCGCCGCAGCAGGCCCCCGAGCCAGGTGTCGCCACGGTGGGTGCGTGCGGCGCAGGTGGCCGCTCACGCCGGCCGCCGGCAGCCGCGCACGCGTCGTCAGTGCTCCTTGCGCCCGGCTTCTTCCGGCTGCCGACCGGCCCGGACAGGCCGAAGTCCAGTGCGGACGCCGACAGCCCCGGTAGCGGTACACCGGTCAACTCGTCGCGGCTGTGGCCGCCGGCTCCGGGTGGGTGGGAGCCGCTCCGCGTGGTGTGCGCGGTCAGCGCTGGTACAGGCCGACGATGGTGCCGCTCGCCAGTTGCCGTTCGTCGACGGCCTGGTGGATGTCGTCGGCCGACGGATCATCGGGCAGGGAAACCGGCTCGGGAAGGGCGTACAACCGGAAGAAGTAACGGTGTTCGGGGTCGCCGATCGGGGGTTGTGGGCCACCCCAGCCGGCGTCGCCGTAGCCGTTCCTGTGCGGTGTGCCACCGGACGGTGTCTCGCCGGCGTCCACGGAGCCGTCCGTGGGTGCGATCCCGGTGACGAGCCAGTGGACGAACGTCCCGCCGGGGGCGTCCGGGTCCTCGCACAGGAGCACCAACTCCGCAGTGCCGTCCGGTACTCCCGACCAGGTCAGCGGCGGCGATACGTTCTCGCCGTCCTTCGCGTACCTGCGCGCGATGCGGGTGTGGTCCGTGAAAGCGGCGCTTCCGAGCGCGATACCAGCCATGGGCGGTGCGGTACCCGCTTTCCGGCGTGCCAACGGGCGACTGGCCCGTTCGGGCGCACACCCCCGGGGCCGACGTTCGGGACCGCCGGGCTCGTTTCCGGATGGGGATGTGCGATCGGCGCCCACACGGTGTCCGAGCGAAGCGGACAACCGGCCGTCGGGCGCGGCTCGTCGGCGGCGCGCATGTCGTCATCCCTTCGATGACATCCTGCTTGTCATCGTTTGGATGACGTGTTACAAAGGTGTCGTACGAAACGGATCGGCGGTTCCCGCCGGACCCGTGGAGGTGTTCCGAGATGTTGATGCGTACCGATCCTTTCCGTGAACTCGATCGGCTCGCCCAGCAGTTGACCGGGATGTCCGGTACCTGGTCCACGCCCTCGGCGATGCCGATGGATGCCTATCGCGAGGGCGGGGAGTACGTGATCGCCCTCGATCTGCCCGGCGTCGCGAAGGACGCGATCGATATCGACGTGGAGCGGAACATGCTCACCGTCAGGGCCGAGCGCCGGCCGGTGGCCAAGGCGGACGACGCGCAGATGGAGCTGTCCGAGCGGCCCCTGGGCGTCTTCTCCCGCCAACTGGTCCTGGCCGACACCCTGGACACCGAGCGCATCACGGCCGACTACGAGGCCGGGGTGCTGACGCTGCGCATCCCGATCGCCGAGCGCGCGAAGCCTCGCAGGATCGCGATCGGCGGGGAATCCGAGCGTCGTCGGATCGAGGGCTGAGGAGTCGGCTCCCCGGCCGCGCGAACGGCGGGGGACGGTATCCACCGCCCCTCGGGTTCCGTCCCCCGCTTGATCATGCCCCGTTCTTCGTGCCACGACATGGAAGGACCACAGTGGCCATGCGATGGGATGCGTTCATCGACCGGGTACAGGAACGCGGCGAGTACGCCACACCGCGCGAAGCCGAGCGAGCCGCGCGGACCGTGCTGGCGTTGCTCGGCGCGCACCTGGTGGGCGGGGTGCGGGCCGAGTTGGCCGCCCGGCTCCCGGAAACCTTCGCCCTGGTTCTTCTCAACCCGCTTCAGGCCGCGGAACCACTCCCGCCCGAGCGCTTCGTACGGGCCACCGCGGCCTGGATCGAGGGAGCCACCGAACGCACCGCGGCCTGGGACGTCAGTGCCGTCCTGAGCGTGGCCGCCGACGCCGCGGGCGAGGAACTCACCCGCCGGATCCTGCTTCAACTCCCGCCGGGCTACGACCTGCTCTTCGGTCGCCCCCAACACACCTGAGCTGGCCGGCGGAGCGCGACACGCCGCTTGGGGCTGTTTCCGCCATCCTCGACGGGCCGGACCCGCGAGGGCCCGCAGGAAGCACTTCCTCCCCGGAACTCCCCGGAACCGGCGAGGCGGTACTCCCGGGCCGGCTTCCGGGGGCAAGGTGTTTCGAGGCAGGGCTTCGACTCGGGAGAATCGGCCACACGGCTCGCGATGGGGACGACCGGCGAGGAGAGGCATTCGCGGGCGGGGAGCGAGGCGTGGCCGCAAGGAGGAAGGAGGACTGCCGCAAGAAGGAGTAGGGCGGCGTGTCGGGGACATGCGCACGGTCATGAGGATGCCGTGTGGGTTGGGTGGTGCCGATCGCGTCTGGACCCGGCGGGTGGCGTCGCGGGTGCCTGCGAAGGTGGGCCGGATTCTGTCCGGGGTGGAGGAGGCGGCGGAGAGTTCGAAGTTGTGGTGCGCCGCCGCGGTGGTGATGGCGGCGGTGGGCGGGTCGCGAGGGCGTGTCTCGGCGGCGGCGGGGTTGTCCGCGCTGGTGGTGGCGCAGGTGCTGGCGAACGGCGTGGGCAAGCGTGTGGTCGACCGTCCGCGCCCTCCGAAGGAGTGGATTCCCCACGACGAGGTCGAGGACCGTCCCGATTCCTCTTCGTTCCCCTCGGGGCATACGGCCGCCGCCGTCGCGTTCACCGCCGCCGTCGCCCCGTCATGGCCGCGCGCGGCCGCGGTGTGCTCGCTGCCGGCCGCCATGGTCGCCGTCGAACGAGTGCAATCCGGCGCCCACTATCCCAGCGACGTTGCCGCCGGTGCCGTCATCGGCCTCGCCGGCGCCTGGCTCGTTCGCCACACCCCGCGCATGCTGCCGCGCCGATGGGTCCCGGGGGCGGTGTGGTGGGGCTGAGCGCTGAACGCCCGCGGTGACGAATCCCTACAAGGTGGCCATCCGGTGGCTGCCCACCGAAACGACCTACTCGCCTCGACTTCCCACCGGTGGCGTGGCCAAGGCGGAGTGCTGCCCGACGACCGTGGACCGGGACCCCGCCCCCATCCGTGGCTCGGCGATGAGACGGCCGGCCGGTGAGTGACCGGCGGGTTGCGGGGTAGCTGCCGTGCTTGAACGGCATCGACTCCGCGAAACGTAACGCGAGGCGCCCATTGGAGGTACGACCGGTACTCACCCGGGCCGCCGGCCGGCGCGGTGATCCGGGGGCGAGGCCGTTGGTCGCCATCGCGCTGATTTCCACCAGGCACGAGGAAGAAGGTGAGGATGCCATGAGCACCGTTGGACAGCCGGGCCGCAGCGGCACCGACGAGTCGGTGGGCAGTCTCGTCTCACGAGCGTCGCAGCAAATCTCCGAGTTGGTCCGCGAAGAGATGCAGCTGGCCCGGGCGGAGATGACCCAGAAGGGCAAACGCTTCGGAGTGGGCGGCGGCCTGTTCGGCGGCGCCGGTTTGGTCGGCATCCTGGCCGCGCAGGCTCTCGTCGTCACCGTGATCGCAGCCCTCGCCCTGCTCCTGCCGGTGTGGGCTTCGGCCCTGATCACCGCCGCCCTCTTGGCGGCCGTCGCCGGGGCAATGGCCGCCGCCGGGAAGAAGCAGATCGCCAAGGCCGGCACCCCCGTACCCGAACGGGCCATCGACAGCGTCAAGGCCGACGTCGCCGAGATCAAGGAGAAGGCACACCGATGACTCACCAGCCCCAGGACGAGAACTCCGCGCCCACACCCGAACGCCTGCGCGAGCAGGTCGAGCACACCCGCGAGGAGCTCGGCCGGACGGTGGAGGCGCAGGCCAAGACGAAGGCGGTCGATATCAAGGAACAAACCGCCGAGAAGGCCACACACGTCACCGACCGGCTCCGGGAGAAGGCGGCACAGGCCACCGAACTGGTCAAGGACAAGACCCCCGATCCGGTCCTCGACAAGGCGGCACACGCCGCCACCCACGTTCGCAGCAGTGTGGCCCGCGTCGGACACGTCGCCGCCGAGAAGACTCCCGAGCCGGTCCGGGAGAAGGCCGAAACGGCCGCGACCATGGCAAAGGCCAACCGCACCGCTCTGATCGCGGCTGTGGCCGTGTCCGCCGCCTTCGTGCTGCTGCGCCGCAGCCGGAGGCGCCGGTAAGGCACTCAAGGTCGCTTACGGGCGGATCGGGCTCGGCGCTCGGCGAACGCTGTCGACAACGGGTCGGGTCACGGCTTCGCGGAGCAGGTCCCGCAGTTTCAGTGCTGTCGGTAGGGGCGCGGTGGGCAGCGCCACGTGTACGGTCCGGCGCAGGGTCGGGTCGGTGAGGCGGCGCAGGACGAGTTCGTCGGGGACGGCCCGGGCGGCCAGCGAGGGGACCAGTGCCACCCCCAGCCCGGCGGCCGCGTAGCCGAACTTCCCGGCCCACTCCGCGACCCGGATGATCTTCCTGGGGGTGAAGCCCGCCCGGCCGCAGGCGTCGGCGAGCATGGTGGGACGGTCCCCGTACGCGTTCTGGAGCCATGCCGCGTCGTGCAGTTCACGCAGGTCGACCGTCTCGGCTCCGGCCAGGCGGTGCCCGCGCGGGAGGGCGACGAACAGCTCGTCCTCGCACAGCACCGTCGTTGTGACGCCGTCGGCCGAGGGCAGACCGGACGGGTAGTCGCTGACGACGGCGAGGTCCAGAGTCCCGTCCGCGAGGCGCTCGATCAGCGTGTCGGTCGGCCCTTCGACGGCGACGATCTCGACACTCGGCTCGGCGTCCTGTAGTGCCCGCAGGGCGGTGGGGACGAGCGAGATGTTGGCGGTGGCGAACGCGCCCACGTGCAGGAAGCCGCCGTGTCCGGCGTGCAGCGCGGCCAGTTCCCGCTCCGCCCGCGACAGGCGGTCGAGCACCTCGACGGCGTGGCGGTGCAGTGTACGGCCGGCGGGGTTGAGCCGGACGCCCCGAGGGAGTCGTTCGAACAGTGGTCCACCGGCCCGCTGTTCCAGGGTGGCGATCCGGCGGGACACCGCGGACTGCGTGTAGTTGAGTCGGGCTGCCGCCTTCGTGAACGACCCGCTCTCGGCCACGGTCACGAGCAACCGCAGCGCGTCGATCTCGAACATGTCCGTCCCGCCTGGGTGATCGTCTTCGGGGTCGTCGCCATCTTCCTCGATACATTCCTGGGACGCATGGGTTCCATGAGATCCGGTCGCTGGTGGTATGCCCGGCCTCGCCCTAACGTCGTTCGGGCGGCGGCGCTCAGAGGGGACGGGCGCCACCGCTTCCGCGGTTGCCCATGAGTTCCGGGAAGTATGAGGCGAAATGTCATGCGTCAGGGCATGGACAGGCTCGATGTTGTTCGGGCGTACGAGAGTTGTGCCCTCGTGAAGGAGGAACGCAGCCTTTCGCGGAGTGTGCGGCGGCTCGTGGTGGGGCTGCCGGGACTGCATATCGGCCGGTTGCCTGTCGCGGCCGTGGCAATCACGCGTGTGGGGTGGCGTGTTCGCGCCCTGGTGATCGCGCTGGCGTTCGTGGGCGTGGCCGGATGTGGAGGTGAGGACGACGAACGCAATCGCGTGACCGACCAATACGCCCGCCAGTCGCGTGCGGCGCTGACCGGGTCCGGCATCCAGCCCACCACCGATCGGTGTGCTCGCATGTGGGGTGCGATACCGAGCACGTCGCACCTGAGCGAGGCGCGATTCCTGCGCACCTGCGTGAACGGGTAGGGCGCCCCCGATGGCGGTTGCGTGATGGTGTGGCCGTTCAGTCCAGCCGGGTGACGGGGCCGGCCCCCGCGTACGACGCAGGACCTGTGCCGTTGGCTCGATGCGGTACTCGACGGCCTCGGCGTGGCGCGGTCCGCCCTGGGGGGTCACTCCTACGGTGGGTGGATCGTCCTGCACTACGCCCTGTGGGCGCCGGAGCGTGTGGAGCGACTCGTCCTCGTCGACCCCACCCTGTGCTTCGCGCGTTTTCGGCTCGGCTATCTTCTGCGCGCCCTGCCCGGCCTCGTCCGCCCGACCCCTGCTCGTCGTCGTGCCTTCCGGCGATCCGACCGTGGATGCCTGACTCTGCGGCTGCGATCCGGCGGGGGAGGAGCCGTCCGGCAGCAACGGCGCGGCCGGGCGCGGGGCCCGCGGGTACCGGTTCCGGTTTCCTGCGCCGGATTCTCGGTGAGGCGGATCGCGCGATCGCCACCACGCGACGACGCTCGCGAAGGTGAACGGGCGTGTACGTCGACGTGAAGATGTCGAGCACCTACGGTCGCATCGCATTCACTCGGCGTGAACAGGTGGTGGCATGGGGGAGTCGGCTGTTTCCCCGTGTGGCCGGCATTCGCGCGGTCCGGCGCCCGGCTACCCCCGTCCGGTCGTCGGACCGCGTCCCCGCCATGGAATGGCTGTGGCACGGCACGGCCGTCGGCTCCGTCGGCGCCGCCGTCACCGCCACCGGCTCCCTCTGTCGAGGACTCCGCCCCGACATCCTGCGCACCGTCTTCGACGGGAGGCGGCGACCGGCAGACGATGCGTCACCGCTCGGCACCGCTCGACGTTGGTGCGGGGCCTACGTCGGGTCGGGAGGTGTTCCGGGACGAGGAGGAATGCCACACCGTGTCGTCAGCCGGGGCTTCCGGGGCTGCGGTGGCCGTAGCGGGTGAGGTCGGCGGAGCGTTGGCCGGGGGGTTGGAGGTCGGCGTAGGGGTGTTGGAGTGCTCCGGTGCCGTGGACGAGGATGCGCCGTGGTTGGGCGGGGGTGGGGTGTGCGGTGGGGGCGCCGAGGAGGTCGAGGGCGGCCTGGGGGCCGTGGTCGCGGCGCAGGGTGGCGATCTCGTCGAGGTCCCAGGCCATGGTGCCGACGACGGTGCGCCGCCGTCCGCGGACCTGGATCTTGCCCCGTACCAGGAGCAGTCCGGAGTGGAAGACGGTGTGCGCGCAGGCGGGGTGGGAGTCCTCGAAGAAGGCGAGGTCTACGAGGCCGGAGCCGTCCTCGAGGGTGACGAAGATGACGCGTTTGCCGGAGGCGATGGGCGGGGTCTGGGTGGAGGCGCGGACGCCGGCGACCAGGACCTGTCGGCCGGCTGGTTGTTCGGCGAGGTGTGCGGCGTCGACGGCGCCGATCTCGCGGAGCAGTCGGTGGTGGTGTTCCATCAGGTGCCGGGAGAGGTCGATGCCCAGGACGTGGAGTTCCGCGCCGACGGCTTCGCGGGTGGTCATCTCCGGTAGGCCGCTGGGGGCGGTGGCGTCGAGTCGGCTGTCGGCGAGGGGCAGTTGGCCGTCGCCGACTCTGCGGGTGCGGCGGTGGAGTTCGGGCAGTTGCAGGAGCAGGTCCCGGCGGGTGAGGCGTCCGTCGTGGAGGCCGTCGAGGGCGCCGATGCGGGCGAGGTGTTCGGCGGTGGGCAGGGCGGGGCGGGCGCGTTGCCACAGGTCGGACAGGGAGGTGTAGGGGCGGCCGGCGTCGATGCGGGCGCATTCCTCGTCGGTGATGCCGCGCACCGCGGACAGCGCCAACCGCACCCCCCACGTGCCGTCGTCGGTCTGTTCGATGGTGTGGCCGGGGCGGGAGTGGTTGACGTCGACGGGCAGGATCGGGACCCGGTGGCGGCGGGCGTCGGCGACGATCACCCGACGCGGCCACATGCCCGGATCGTGTTCGAGGAGCCCGGCGTACAGCGCGGCGGGGTGGTGGGCCTTGAGCCACGCGCTCTGCAACGCGGGCACCGCGAACGCGACCGCGTGCGCGCGGCAGAAGCCGTACGCGCCGAAGCTCTCGACGATGCGCCACACCTCCTCGCGTACTTCGGGGGTGTAGCCGCGGGCGGCGGCGTGCGCGTGGAACCAGGTCCGGAGCGAGGGCAGGCGGTTGCGGTCGCCGAGCGCGCGGCGGGCGACGTCGGCCAGCGCCAGGTCGCAACCGGTCATGACGGACAGCAGGCCCATGATCTGCTCGTGCCAGATGGTGACGCCGTAGGTGTCGGCGAGAACGGGTTCCAGGTCGGGGTGGGGGTAGGTGGGGGCGGCGCCGTGGCGGGCGGCGATGTATCGCTCGGGCATGCCGCCCGCGACCGGTCCGGGTCGGAACAGGGAGATGTCGGCGATGACGTCCTGGACGCCGCGCGGTTGCAGGCGGCTGAGCAGGTCCTGTTGTCCGGGGCTCTCGAGCTGGAACATGCCGATGGTGTCGGAGGCCTGGATCAGCTTGAACGCGAAGAAGTCGTCGAGCGGCACCTGACGCGGGTCGTCGAGGTCGATGTGTTCGCCGGTGGTGCGCTCGACCTCGGCGACCGCGTGCGTCATCGCGGACTGCATCCGCACCCCCAGCACGTCCAACTTGATCAGGCCGAGGGCTTCGACCTCCTCCTTCGCGGCCTGGACCATGGGGAAGGCGTCGCCGGGCGTGGGCTGCACCGGCAGTCGGTCCAGCAGGGTGGCGTCGGTGATGATCACCCCGCAGGGGTGCATCGCCATCCCGCGCGGCAACGCGTCCAATTTCTCGGCCAGTTCGAACAGCGGCCCAAATCGCCCCGCCTCGGCCGCCAGCGACCGCAATTCGGGCAACTCGGCCAGCGCGGTGGTGATCCCGCGGGCGCGGATGTGGGGGAAGGATTTGGCGACGCGGTCGATGTCGGGTGCGGCCAGGCCCAGGGCGAGGCCTACGTCGCGCAGCGCGTGGCGGGCCCGGTAGGTCTCGGGCATCGACGTCACCGCGACGCGCTCGCTGCCGAACCGTTCGAAGATCCTGCGGTAGACGTCCAGGCGCCGGGCGGACTCCACGTCGATGTCCACGTCCGGCAGCGACGACCGGCGCTCGGACAGGAACCGTTCGAACAGCAGGTCGTGGTCCAGCGGATTGGCGGTGGCGATGTCCAGCGCGTGGCACACCATCGACCCGGCCCCGGACCCGCGCGCCGCCACTCGCACCCCCATCTCCCGCACGTCCGCGACCACTTGGCCGACCGTGAGGAAGTACGTGTCCACCCGCAGCCGGCCGATCACCTCCAGCTCCCGCGCCAACCGCCCCATCGCGGCCTCGTCGCGGTCCAGACCGCGGCGGACCATCCCGGCTCGGCAACGCTCGCGCAACACCCGCGCCGCCGACTCGGCCGTGGCACCGACCACAGCCGGCTCGGGGAAGAACGTGCCGCCCAGACCCAGGTCCGCCACCGGATCCACCCGGCACTCGTCGGCGGTGGCCGCGGTCTGCGCGAGCAGTGTTCGGGCGCGGTCGGGCCCGGCCCCGGCGGCGTCCGCGATGCGTGCCGCGGTCGCGGCCATCGCCGCCGGGTCCTTCAACCAGCGCTCGCGCGGATCGAGATAGTCCGGGCGATGGAAACGGATCGGGCGCAGCAGGCGGGCCGCGTCCAGGACGTCGGCGATCCTGTGCTGGTCGGGGTCGGCGTAGCGCACGGCGTTGGTCAACACCGCCGCCACCTTGACCCGGTCGGCCAGGTGCACGGTGCGGGCGGCCAGACGCGGCGAACCCGGCCCGGTTCCCGACGACGCGTAGGACGACCCGTAGTACAGACACTCCAGGCGCAGTGCGTCGCCGAACATTTCACGCCACGGGGTCAGCAGGTGCTCGGCGGTGTCGGGGCGGCCGTCGGACAGCGCCCTGACCGGTTCCGAGGTCGGGCCGAGCAGCACGGTCAGCCCGGGGCCCGCGTGCTCGCGCAGGGCCGACCACGGCACCTCCGGGGGCCCTTCGACGGCGTGTGCGGCCGAGACCAGGCGGCACAGCCGCGCCCAGCCCTCCCGGTTTCGGGCGAGGAGGGTCACGCGCAGCGGGGGTTGTTCGACGTGGGCTCCGCCGCGGACCGGTGTTCGGCGCCGCTGCGCGCGGGGCGTGTCGGGCGCGGCGGGGGCGGCGGGGGCGACGGCGAGGTCGACGCCGAAGATCGGGCGCACGCGGTGGGCCGTGCACGCCTCGGCGAAGCGCACCGCGCCGCCGACGGTGTCGCGGTCCGTCAGCGCCAGCGTGGTCATGCCACGCTCGGCGGCCCGCGTCACCAGGTCCTCGGGGTGCGAGGCGCCGTACCGGGCCGAGTAGCCCGACGCGACATGCAGGTGCGCAAAACCGTCCACCGCGCACCTCCGTCGGCGTCCACCCCCAAGTCCGAAAACTGCCTCTCATTCGGACAATAGTTCGAACAGACCGACTTCGCCAACCGACGCCCCGGCGTCAGCACCGATGGGGCCGCCGCCACGGCGGCGACATGCGGCATATCTCGTCGGGGTCGGGCTCGGTCCTGTTCGACGATCCTCTCGGGGCGCTTGACCGCTCGGTCAGCCTCGGCCGCCTGCGGTGAAGGACGCGGTGGCGCTCCCGTCCCACATGATGGATCGTGCGTCCGCGAGGTCGTGCCCGGGGATGGTGCGGGCACCGGACTGGGAGTCGTCGATGTCGAGCTACGGGGCGGCGCCGACGGCGTGGGCGGTCGCAGCCAGGGCGAGGGCGGGTCACCAGGCGTACGCCTCGGGTGCGGGCTTGGCTCCGTGCGGGCCGGGCGGCGGGAACAGTTCGTCCAGCGCGGCCAGGGTGGTGTCGTCGAGTCTGATCCGGAGCGCACGCAGCGAGCCGTCGAGTTGCTCGGCGGTTCGGGGGCCGATGATCGGCCCGGTCACGCCCTCCTGGGCGAGCAGCCAGGCCAGTCCGACGTGCGCGGGGTCCTCGCCGATGTCGGCGCTCAGCTGCTCGTATGCCTCGATGGTGTCGTGGTGTTCTGCCAGTGCGGCGGCCGAGTGTCCCGAGCTGCCGCGGGCCGCGCCGTTCTCGCGCTGTTTGCGCAGGACGCCGCCGAGCACGCCGCCGTTGAGTGGCCCCCACGGGATCACGCCCAGCCCGTACGCGCGCGCCGCGGGCAGCACCTCCAACTCGGCCCAGCGGTTCATCAGGTTGTACCTCGACTGTTCGGAGATCAGCCCGAGGAAGTGCCGGGAGCGCGCGGCCTCCTGCGCCTGCGCGATGTGCCAGCCGGCGAAGTTGGCCGAGCCGAAGTAGATCACCTTGCCCTGTTGGCGCAGGACGGTGAACGCCTCCCAGATCTCCTCCCACGGCGTGCTTCGGTCGATGTGGTGCATCTGGTACAGGTCGATGTGTTCGGTCCGAAGTCGCCTGAGCGACGCCTCGACGGCGCGCCGAATGTGCAACGCGGACAGGAATCCCTCGTTGGGCCCGTCGCCGGTCGGGAGGTAGACCTTGGTGGCCAACACGGTCTTCTCGCGCCGGCCGCCTCCCGCGGCGAACCACCGGCCGATGATCTCCTCGGTGGACTCCTCGCCGGGCCTGGTGCCGTAGACGTCGGCCGTGTCGAAGAAGTTGATGCCGTGCTCGTGCGCACGGTCCATGATCGTGTGACTGTCGGCCTCGGAGGTCACCGTCCCGAAGTTCATCGTGCCCAGCACGAGTCGGGAGACGGAGAGACCGCTGCGGCCGAGGTGGGTGTACTCCATGGTGCTGTTCCTTTCAGGCGGCTGTGGGGCCGAACCGGTCGACGAACCGGGCGGTGAACAGGTCCGCGCCCTTGTACTCGGCGACCGTCTCCGCCGGCGCGACGAACGGGCCTTCGGGGGAGGGCAGTTGACCGACGCCGCCGGTCGGGCCGAGCGGGAGCAGGATCATCGGGAAGGGCAGCGGCCGGTAGGTGTCCGCCGGCTCCCTGCCGTCGAGTCGGGCGGCGATGTTCCGGGCGACCACCTCGGCGTGCTGCATCGCGTAGCCGGCCATCTTGGCCTCCGCGACGTCGGTGATGTCGCCGACCGCGTAGACGTGCTCGTACCCCTCGACGTTGAGGAATTCGGTCACGGGTACCCGGCCCTGCGGGGTGAGTGTGGTGAGCTTGCCGTCGGCGAGGTAGTCGCTGTTGGTGCGGGTGCCGTACGCGCGGAACCAGATGTCGCCGGCGAGTTCATCGCCGTCGGCGGTGGTGACGGTGAAGCCGCCCGCCCGTCCCGGCTCGGTGGTCGGCGGCGCCGCCAGGCGAGTGTTCAGCCGCACCTCGATGCCCCGCGCGTCGAGTTGGGCGTGCAGGTCGGCGACCACCTCCGGCCGGAAGCCGGGCAGCAGTTCCGCGGCCGGGTCCACGATCGTGACGTGCTTGTCCGGCCAGACCTCCTTGATCTCCCCGGCCAGTTCCAGGCCGACCGGACCGGCGCCGAGGATCAGCACCGACTCCGACCGGCGTACTTCCTCGTGCGTTCGGCGCAGATCCTCGATGGCCTCGGCGATGGAGTCGGAGCCGGGATGGGCCGGGTAGGCGTAGCCGGAGCCGGTGGCCAGGACGATGTAGTCCGCCGGGACGTGGTCACCCGAGGCCAGGGTGACGCCGCTGGGGTCGACCGAGACCGCACGGTCGCGTATCACGGTGCCCCGCGGGAGCAGGGTCTCGAAGGGGAAGAACATGTTGGGCGCCCAGTCGGGCCGGGCCAGACCCCGCAGCGACCCGGCCACGTTGACGAACGCGTCCCGCGGATCGATCAGGACGATGTCGGCCTCGGACTCCAGCGCCTTGGCGACGGCGGCGCCTCCGTAGCCTCCGCCGATGACGGCAACCGTACGACTCATGATGCGACGCTCCCTGTGGGTTGGTTGAGTTCGTGCCGCGAATCATATTGATTCGTGCCACGAACCGCCTTGGTTCGTGCTGCGAATGGCATTGGTTCGTGTTGCGAACAGAACGCTAATAGTTCGTGGAACGAACTGCAAGTGTGGGTGTCGTGGATCGCCTGATCCGAGCAGCTCCGAGCCCGGGTTCGGGTGTTTAGTTCGTGGCGCGAATGTAGTATGGAGACATGGCCAAGGATGTGGATGGGCAGATGAGCATGGTGACCGCGCTCGTGCGGTCGTCGTTTCTGGTGGACGCCGTCTACGCGAAGGCCGGCCGGGAGTACGGCATCACGCCGCAGCAGGGACAATTGCTGTGCGTGCTGATGGCGCAGCCGTACGGGATGAGCGAACTGGGTGGCATGCTCCGGCTGGCGAAGTCCAGCCTGACCGGACTGGTCGATCGCTCCTCCCGGCTCGGGCTGGTGGAGCGCCGGCCGGCCCCGGACGACGGCCGGGCGGTCGTGATCGCCTTGACCGAGGCGGGCGCTCGCCTCGCGGACGAGTTCTACACCGAGACCTGCCGACGCATCGACCTTCTCGGCGCCGGCCTCGACGAGGCGGACCGCGCCCGACTGGCGGACCTGCTCGGCCGAGTGGTCGCGGACAACGAAGTACCCGCGATCTTCACGGACGCGGGCGAGGGAGCCGACCACGGCTGAGCTCCCACTCGGCGGATGGCGGCCGCTTCTTCGTCCAGGTGTACCGATCGGGTCGGGATCTCGATTGCCCGAGGCGTACCGCGTGTCGGCGCCCGACCCCGTCCGGGGTGGCAACGGCCGCCTCTGTTACGGAAGTTCGTCTCTCACAGTCGTCGGGGCCCGACACCATCCCCGGCGAGCGCGTCGCCGGGGTTCAGCAGAGCGCATGCCTTCATCGAGAGACATCCGCAGCCGATACACCCGGTGAGCTCGGCCTCGAGTCGTTCGATGGTCTGCCGACGCTCCTCCAGCCGACGCCTCCAGCCGCGCGAGGCGCGCTGCCACTCCTGGTGACTGGGCGGACGGTCGAGCGGCACGTCGGCGAACGCCTCTCGGAGGTCGAGCAACGGGATGCCGATGCGTTTCGCCACCGAGATCAATGCGACTCGGCGAAGCATGTGCCGCGGATAGCGGCGTTGGTTGCGATCGTCGCGTTCGGACGCGATCAGGCCGAACTCCTCGTAGAACCGCAGCGCTGAGACGGCTGCCCCGGTCCGGGCGCTCACCTCGCCGATGCTCAGCCAGTCGTCCGGGCCTGCTCGAACCTCACCTGAACGGTAACTCGTCATGCGCAGCCTCCTCTTGACCTCAACATTACTTGAGGCTCTACGGTCGGCCGCGTCGGAACGGCAAGCAGGAACACCCCGGAGAGGACGGCATTCGATGACGTTTGTGATCGCTGCGCCCTGTGTGGACGTCAAGGACAAGGCATGCATCGAGGCGTGCCCCGTCGAGTGCATCTACGAGGGGGAGCGCATGCTCTACATCCACCCGGACGAGTGCATCGACTGCGGCGCCTGCGAGCCGGTGTGCCCCGTCGAAGCGATCTTCTTCGAAGACGACACCCCGCACGAATGGCGCGACTTCAACACCGTGAATGCCGAGGTCTTCTCCGACCTCGGTGCTCCCGGCGGCAGTTCGAGGGTCGGTCCAATCGCACGGGACCATCCGATCGTGGCGCAACTGCCGTTCCAGGGTGCTGTCGCCTCAGCCATGGGGATCCAGTCCAAGCCCTGACGAGCCGGGGGGCGTTCACGCGGCGCCGTCGACGTCCCCCGACGATGCCCGACCGGTGTCGGCCCGGGTGGGTTCGGAGGGCAGGCGAGGTGAGTTCCCGGGCCCTGTTGTCCTTGCCGGCGGCAATGTGGTCCAGCCAACGCTTCTACCAGACCAGGAAAGCGGAGGCGACCAAGCCGCCGAATACCGTCGTTTCCTCGGACCACGGGTGTGGAGGGGGAGTGGTGGGGCAGGCGTGCGCAGAACCATGGCAACGACGAATCCCGGGCGCAGGGCGGCAGTTCGCCGCCGGCCGCGGGGCCGTCGATAGTCGTCGATATCCGAGGAGGTTCCTGTGAGCACCGGCGACAACGTGTGGGGTCACCGTCCCGAGTCCGGCTACATCGTGGGTACGAGCCTGGTCGGCTACAAGGTCGAAGCCACCGACGGTCATATCGGCAAGGTCGACAAGCACAACGACGACGTCGACGCGTCCTACCTGGTGGTGGACACCGGTGTGTGGATCTTCGGCAAGCACGTACTGCTCCCGGCGGGCACGATCGCCAGCATCGACCTCGAGAACAAGGTCGTGCACGTCTCGCGCACCAAGGAAGAGATCAAGAACGCGCCCGAGTTCGACAAGGACAAGCACCTCGACAACCACGACCACCGCACCCGTACCGGCGACTACTACGGCAACCCGGCGCCGGGCACCCCGGGCACCCCGGGCACCGGCCCCCTCGGCACGCCGTAACCGGCGGGCGGATCCGGATCCGGCTTCGACGCCGACTCCGCGAGGCTGCCCCCGACGGCGGCGTGGACCGGTATTTCGCCCCACGATCGCGGTCGGCGCGGCGGCCTCGCACCCATGAATCACATCCGCGGGTACCCGGGACCCATCGGTCCGGCACCCGCACGAATCGAGAGGTTGGGTGAACTCCATGGCAGGCAAGTTCGAGGTGTACACCGACAAGAACGGCAAGTTCAGGTTCCGACTCAAGGCGGGCAACGGCGAGATCATCGCCACCGGCGAGGCCTACGAGAGCAAGGCCGCCTGTCTCAAGGGCGTCGAATCGGTGCAGACCAACGCGGCCGACGCCAAGGTCGAGACTCTCGACTCGTGACCCCGACCGGGCCCGCCGCCCTCGCGAGCGCGGCGGGCCCGGGTCCGGAGCCGGGGTCGTTCGGCTCCATGGCCAGGGCGTATTCGAAATCGATGTGGCGGCGGACCGCTTCTGTCGCTTGCCGGCACCGGGAGGGCGAAGGAACGGGACGGCCGTCGCGCGGGTACCGGCCGGCGAAGTCCTCGTCGCAGCGCAGCCCGTCAAGCCGGTCCCGCACCCATTCCGCCTTCGTCCCGCCCGGGTTGCTCGCCGAGGTTCGGGTTTCGCGTGCTGGGGACCGGTGGTGTCTGCCTGTTGCGGGTTTGCCGGGTTTGCCGGGTCGGCCGGTCCGCCGGTTGCGTTACCAGGTGATCGGTAGTGCCACGGGGCCTCGGATGAGTACGTCCTTCTGCCAGGCCACGTCGTCGGGATCGACGGCCGACCGCAGGCCGGGGAAGCGTGTGAGGAGGGCGGTCAGCAGCAGTTCGGCTTCCATGCGGGCCAACAGGGGCGCCAGGCAGTGGTGGGGGCCGTGGCCGAAGGCCAGATGGGGTGGTCCCTGGCGGTCGATGTCGATCCTGGACGGCTCGGGGTAGTGCCGTTCGTCCCAGTTCGCCGCCACGTAGGAAACGTAGGCGGCCTCGCCGCGGCGGATCAGGACGCCTGCCACCTCGACGTCCTCGGTGGCGATGCGGGCCTGTCCCACACCGTGCTTGTGCGGGATCCAGCGCAGCAGTTCCTCCACGGCCGCCGGTACCGCGCGGGGATCGGACCGCAGCCGGTTCAGCAGGGTGTCGTCGGTGAGCAGGACGTGGACCATGTTGGAGGTGTGGTTGCGGACCGCGTGCCAGCCGTTGATGCCCATCAGCACCGCCAGGGCCAGGAGTTCCTCCTCCTCGATCCTGCCGCTCGCGACGGCGGCCGCCAGGTCGCTGATGAGGTCGTCCCGCGGTCGGAGGCCGCGTTCGCGGGCCAGTTCGCGGAAGAAGTCGCGGGCCTCCTCCTTGGCCTGCCGGGCGCGCTCGACTCCCGCCTCGTCCTTTGCCCGGGTCAGGATGTCGTCCGCCCACGAGCACAGGCGCGGCCGGTCGGCCCGAGGCACACCCAACAGGCCTCCGATGACGTGCATGGGGAAGGGGGAGGTCACGTGTCGGACCAGGTCGGCGGGCGGTCCGACCGCGACCATGGCGTCGAGGAGTTCGTCGAGTACGGCCTGGACGCGGGGACGCAGGGCTGCCATGCCGAGGCGGTTGAACGTCGAGGAGACCACGGAACGCACGCGTGTGTGGTCGGGCGGGTCGACGAAGCTGACGGCGCGGTCGAGCGGAACCAGGTATCGGTTCATGGTGGGCAGCGGACGGCCGACGATGTCGCGACTGAACCGGGGATCGGAGGTGACGAACCGTACGGCGTCGTGCCCGGTCACCAGCCAGCACTCGCCGGGCGCTCCGTGCGGCAGCCGGATCCGCATGACCGGTTCGCCCTGCAGCGCCTCGCGGAGAAAGGGGTCGAAGTCGAGCGCGGCAAGGTCCGCCACTTCGTACAGGGGGGCGTTTGCGTCCGGCATCATTCGCTCCTCGCCGGCTGGTCGTGGCGCAGCGGTGTGAGTTGTTCGATGTCGTAGCGGCCGCGCAGTGCGGCGATGGCGTCGTGATCCACGGGCCCGTCGGAGGACAGGATTTCCAGGAGTTCCTCGAAGTAGCGCTCGTGGTCCGGGGGCGGGGACGACTGGAAGAACATTCGGGCCGGGACGTCGGTGGGATTGGCGAAGGCGTGGGGACAGCCGGGCGGGACCGCGACGACCGTGCCGGGCGTGGCGCGGGTCACCCGCTCACCCTCGGGCGACCGCCATCCGCGCCAGCCGTGCGGGGTGCGCACGCGTGGTTCGAACGCGAAGATGTCGACCTCGCCTTCGAGGACGTAGAAGAGTTCCTCGCTGCGCGCGTGCACGTGCGCGCCGACGTCGAAGCCCGGTGGCACGAGCACCTCGAAGCTCGATGCCAGGCGCGACTGCGCGCCGGTCACCTTGAAGGTCACGTGCTGGGCCGCGGCACGTAGGGTGCGGCCCTCGCCAGGGGGCACGATCAGGCCGCCGGTCGCTGCGGGGGCGGTGGTGTGGGGGTGTCCGGTCATCGGGGTTCCTTCCGTGCGGGTCAGGGCGTACGGTTCCATCGGCCCAGTGCCATCTCGGCGGTGATGCCCGGGCCGAACCCGGCCAGCAGGCCGCGTCCCCGGTCGGCGGCGCCACCGGCGTCGAACAGCCGGCGCAGCGCGTCCAGTACGACGGCGCTCGCGATGTTCCCGTATTCGGTGAGCGTGGCCCGGCTGTGGTCGAACGCCTCCGGCTTGACCTGGAGGAACATGCTCAGGTCGTCGAGGATTCGCGGTCCGCCGGCATGCACGACGTAGAAGTCGAGGTCCGAGACGTCCCAGCCGTGCCTGTCGGCGAGGCCGCGCAGCGCGGGCGCGAGGGGTTCCATCGTGCCGGGCACACGCTTGTCCAGCAGGAAGTGGAAGCCGGTGGCCCGTACGTCGTAGGCGATCCAGTCCTCCGTCCCCGGGACGAGGTACGAGCCGTTGCGCTCCAGACGGATGCCGTGGCCACCCGTCCCGCGGACGACCGCGGCGGCGACGCCGTCGCCGAACAGGCCGTTGGACAGCAGTGATCCGATGCCGATGTCGGTGGGCTGGTAGCACAGTGAGCAGAACTCGCACGACACGATCAGCGCGTTCGCCCCCGGGTAGGCCGTGCAGAAGTCGTGCGCCCGGTTGATCGCCGCCCCACCGGCCGCGCAACCCAGCTGGGCGATCGGCAACTGTCGTGTATCGGAGCCGAATCCCATCGTGTTGATCAGCCAGGCGGTGAGCGAAGGCATCATGAACCCGGTGCAGGACACATAGATGATCACGTCGATATCCGCGGCCCGCAGCTCGCCGTCCTCCAGCGCCCGTCGCACGACCAGCGGGACTCGGGCCTTCGCCTCGGCCGCGTACCGCCTGTTGCGTTCCTCGAACCCCGGATGCGCGAGCGTGTCACCGATCGGCTGCACGAGATGCCGGGTCCGTACTCCGGTGTTCGCGATCAGACGCAACGCCAGGCCCAGTTGGGGATGCCCGGCATGGAGCGAGCGGGCGAGTTCGAGTGTCTCCTCCATGGTGATCACGTACTCCGGAACCGACACGGCCGGCCGACACAAGGTCGCCATGCACCACCCCAACCTCGCCGGCACGCGTGTGCCTCGGTTCACCCTGACGCGTCCTTAACGATCACCATCCCTGTGGGACACCCATGCGTGGCCACGACGACCCCTGCGGCGCGAGTTGCGGTGTCGTGGGTGGTGGGGCGGGGCGCTGGCGAGGGTGAGGGAATGAGGGTGGGGATGGAGGGTGGGGGCATGGGTTCGAGCGGTGGGGTGCCGGGCGCTGTGTGGACGAGGCGTCGACGCCGGCCGGGCCAGGGTGAGCGCGGAGCCGAAGGTGCGCAGTGCGGACGCGCGTTCGTACACCGTGACGTCGTGCCCGTTCGCACCCAGGACCCGTGGCGCCGCGAGGCTGCCGATGCCTGCGCCGATGACCAGTATTCGGCCTGACGCTGGTTCAGCTACGGCGAATCCACCCCGCCCCTGTCGTTTCTCAACCAATCGCATTCGCCCTGTTCAGAGACGACCCGGCGGATAGATTCGTTGGGAAAGGGAAAGCCGACACTCGCGTACGTGCCCGGTGTTCCGGGGTGTCGAGGCCGAATTCGGGGTTGCCGTCGGCCCGGAGCCCGCCGACGGAGCTGTCAGCGGATGGGCGTGGCGAGCTCGTGGACGATGTCGAGGTAGGTCGAGGCGACCGGGTTCAGGCCGGTGCGGGGCCACAGGAAGCCGTAGTCGATCGGTGGGGCGTCGTGCAGCGGGACGAAGGCCAGGCCCGGGCGGGAGTGGAAGTCCTGGGCGCGCATCGCCACCGTGCTGACGCCGACGCCCATGCTGACGTGGACCAGGACCTCGGGCCAGAAGCGGGTGGCCGGCCCCTGCGGGATCGGCCGGCCGGACGGGGTTCTTCGGGGGAAGTAGTAGTCCATCCAGTATTCGGGGATGTGTTCCGAGGCGATCGTGACCAGCGTCGTGTCGGCGAGGTCTTCCATCGAGACGGAGTCCTTGCCGGCGAAGGGGTGGCCTGCGGGCACCAGCAGTCCGCGCGGCTCGGCGAACATCAGCGGACCCTGCACGATGTCGGGCTCGTCGATGGGGAACTCGGTGAGCTGCAGGTCCACTTCGCCGGCCCGCATGCGGCCGAGCGGGTCGAGGAGCTGGATCTCCTGGATCTCCACCACGCTGTCCGGATGGCGCACGCGGAACAGGTCGGCGGCCTTGACGAGCAGGTTGCCGCACCACGCCCCGGAGAAGCCGACGCGTACCACACCCTTGATGCGCACGCCGCGGGTCGTGGTGACCGCCTGTGCGAGCCCGGCGGCGATCCGGTCGTACGCGGGGCGCAGGTCGTCGCGCAGCTGCTCACCAAGCGCGGTCAGCGTCACCTTGCGGCTGTTGCGTTCGAACAGCGGGCCGCCGACGCGGCGTTCGAGCTTGCGGATGGTCTGGCTGATCCGGCCGGTCGTGACGTGCAGGCGTTCCGCGGTGCGCCCGAAGTGCAGCTCCTCGGCGAGTGTGAGAAACGCTTCGAGCTCCAGCCGTTCCAGCATGCCCACCCCTTGATCGTTTAATCGTGCTCAACCTAGCGTGGCTCGGTCGTGTCTTGCTGCGCCGCGCGCTGATCTTGCACGCTGAAGGGGTCGCGTCCGAAGGCCCCGGGGCCTCGGAGCGGATCCCCCATGCTGCGAAACGGAGACTTCCGCATGAGCAAGGTCGTTGCGGTCATGTACATCACGATGGACGGCGTGGTCGAGGACCCCGCCTGGACCGGCCCGTTCTGGAACGACGAGCACGCCAAGTACCAGAACGGCCAACTGCGCGCGAGCCGCGCCCTGCTGCTGGGGCGCGCGACGTACGAGAGCTTCGCGAAGGCGTGGGCCCCGCGCGACGAGTCGGACGAGTTCACCGCGCGGATGAACCACATCCCCAAGTACGTCGCCACCACCACGCTGCAGACGGCGACCTGGAACGCCGCGATCCTCGACGGCGACGTCGTCGAAGAGGTCGCCAAGCTCAAGGCCGAGCCGGGCGGCGACCTCCTGGTCTACGGCAGCGCCACGCTCGTCAACACGCTGATCGAGCACGACATGGTCGACGAACTCAAGTTGTTCCTCCACCCGGTGACCGTCGGCACCGGCAAGCGCCTGTTCGTGGACGGCCTCGCCCCGAAGACCTGGACGCTCGCGGGCACCCAGTCCTTCAGCTCGGGCGCGATCGTCCTCGACTACCGCCCGGCCAAGGCGGCCTGACCCGCTGCCCCGCGGCGGGCACGGCGACCACACGCCCGCAACCGCGGGCGGCGTCGTCGTAGCCGCGCCACAGTCCCACGCACGCACGCACGGGCGTGCCGCCGACCGATCGGCGGTGCGCCCGTCACGTTCCCGAGCCCAGCTCAACGCGCGTTGCCGCGTTCCTGGTACGGGCCTCAACCCGGCGTCAGACGTCCCCGAACTGCGGCAACACCGGCGCGCACGCCGCTGACGGTGCTGTTTCACAGGCGGCCGCCTGTGAAACACGCCGACGGCTCGTGCTCGACCTGCACGTCCTTCGTTTCATGAGTCGTTGCAAACGAGGCGACGTCCGAAACGCACCCATGAAACGGTTCGGGGTGTGAGCGACGACTTCAAGCGCGTGGAAGCGCATGACTGCCCGATGTCCACCTGCGCAGCGCCTGCCGGCTCGCCGTGCGCCGGCCCGGGTCCGCCTGGACCGAACTGCCCCGTCCGGCGGGCGCGGACACCGAACCGATCGGACACATCCGCCTGGGGTACGCGCGAGCGTCCACCGCGCGCCAGTCGCTGGACTCCCAGCTCGACGCGCTCGCCGAGGTGGGCGTCTCCCTGGTGTTCTCGGAGAAGATCTGCACCCGCGCCACCAGACGGCCGGAGTTGGAGAAGGCCGTCGGCCTCGCCCGCCAGGTGCGGGCCTCCGGGGCCTGCGTCATCCTGGTGGTCCACGAGCACCAACGGCTCGGCCGCGGCCTCGATCTCGCGGCCCTGGCCGAGGACTTGAAGGCGAGCGACATCGGGCTGGAGTTCCTGACCGGTGAACTCCAGGGCTCGCACGACCCGTCCGGCGTGGTGTTCACGGTGTTGGCGGCGCTGTCGGGGATGGAGCGCGAGTACATCCGCGACCGCACCCTCGAAGGGCACGAATCCGCCCGCAAACGCGGCAAGACCATCGGCGGGGCCGGGGTCGCCGACGACCACATGGTGTCCATGGCCGTGCGCCTGCGCAACCAGGAGATGAGCCTGCGCGACATCGCCTCCCGACTCGTGATCACCACTCCCAGGAAGGCAGGAAGAAAGGCCGACACCCGTCGCGGCCTTCGTCGGCAAGGGGAGCTGTACCTGGGAGCCGCGCGATGCCGATCGCATCGTGGCCGGGCTGGACCGGCTGAGGGACTTCTACGACGAAGCGGCGCGAGCCGGCGACGCGGTCGTGTCCAGGGTCGATGCCTGAGCTCGTTGGCAATTCGAGCGTCCGCGGGCGGGTGGCTTTCCGGGTCGGTCCGGCAACAACGAGTGCGTGATCGATCCGTTGACCATCGATGTGGACAGGCTTCTGATCGATTGGCGGGCCGCCGCAGGCACCGCCGCGCGTCCTGCCTGCTCGGTGCCGGTGGCAGCCGGAGCCGTTGCGTGAATGGCACCGTCTGGTGTCGCGTCGGCCGGGCCCGCGACCGTACTTCAAGCTTCCGGGCCTTGGACATGCTCGATCCCCAGGAGATCGGGGCGAAGGGCCCGGCGGTCACGTGCATGCGGGTCCCCGGCGGGGACGTGGACGTGGGTGGCGGTCTTGGCCGGCGATCGGGGTGGGCGTTGCTCGGCCGGGGCGTGTGAGCAGGGGATATGGGCGCCATGTCTTGGTTCGGGCGTCTGCGGCGGGGCTTTCGCCGATGGTCATCCCTCGTCGTGATCTCCGAGGGCCCGCTCCGGGAACCGCCGCCGGTGCGGTGCCGTCCATCCGGACATCGACGTCGATGCGGCTTCGGCCCGGGTCGACGCGAATACCCCACACAAGTCACACAGCGGTCGGGGCGGGGGGCCCGGTCCAGTCGGCGGTTTCCGCGAGGGGGGTCCTGCGGACGACTGGGCGGGATCCGGCACGGCCTGAAGTCCGCCCGGTGCGCGTGCGCCGGGCATCGAAGCTTTGGGAAACGCGGGGATCCGGAGACAGAATGCGTTATCGACAGGAACAGCCCTATCAGTCGTATCCGCAGCAGATGCCGCCGCCCGGTGGTGAGCGCAGACGCGAGGAGGGACACGGCAGGCTCATGCTGGTCCTCACACTGGTGGGTACGGTCGCGACCGTGCTCAGCGTGCTGGTCGCGCTGGGCATCGGCCCGCTCGACGTGACGGGCGACGGCGGGAGCGGGGGAGGGGCCGACCACCCGCGTGCCGGCGGGGATTCGGGTCCCAGGGACGACGGCAGGCCGGCGCAGACGGGTGCGGCGTACGTCGAGACGGTGAACAGGATCTGTGGCGACAAGATCGACGACATCACGCGACGGGTCACCGAACTCAACCAGGCCGTCGCCGATCAGGACCTGAACGCGGTCGGTCTGAGCCTGTCCCAGGCGAGTACGGAACTTGCCGCGTTGACGACGCGCATCAAGGGCGTCGCCTTGCCGACCGACCCGAACGAGGCGCGCCCGCTGCGGGAATGGCGGGACCTGTACCAAGCCAACGCCGAGGCGATGAGCAAGGCCTCCAGTGAATGGCAGGACGGCAGCTACGAAGTCGCGAGCGCCACGTTGGAGGGCGCGCCGAGCGCCGCGGCGGACGCGAAGGGGGACGAGGTGCGCATCTCCTGCCCGTGACGCCGGTGCGGGTGGCGCGGCCGATCGGCGAGTACGGCCCTTGTGCCGTCCGGTTGGCGTGGTCGGCTGGACGGGCGCCGTGCCGCGGTGTGGCGCCGGTCGCCCGGTGAGGCGTTGTCGGCGGCGGCGCGGACGGCGCCCGGCCCTGGCCGGGTGGGGACCGAAGGGCCCTTTCCCGGGAGGGATCAGAGGTGTTTGACGAAACTCATGGAGCGGTCGGTGACGGTGAAGCCGAAGCTCCGGTGGAGGCCGAGGGCGCCGGTGGGGCTGTCGGCGTCGACTTCGAGTACGGCGTGGCGCAGGCCGTCGGCTCGCATCGCCCGCAGGACGTGGGTGAGCAGGGTGCGGGCAAGTCCCCGTCCGCGTGCCTGCCGTCGTGTGCCGACGGTGGTGATGTAGCCGAATGGGCCGTCGCGCGGCGGCCATTCGTCGCGTTCCACGTCGACGAAGGCGAAGCCGTCGACGTGTTCGTCGTCGTGCGCGTCCGGGGCGACGGCGAGGAGGGACAGGTCCGGGCGCGATGCCGCCAGTCGGTCGGCGGAGGCCCAGTCGGCGGCGGTGATCGGCGGCGGTCCGGGGCGACGGTTCCGTCGAGTTCGACGTCGACGCTCACCGGCGACCGGCGACCGGCGACCGGCGACCGGCGACCGGCGGGCGCGACCGCGGGCCGCGCTCCGCCGACCGCCGTGAGCGGGGCCGGGGGCCGACGGGGTGGCCGACACGGCGAGGGCGTTCCCCTGGGACATCGTCCCGAAGACGACCGGCAGGAAGACCATGCCCGGCTATTCCTTCAGGTGCGCGCCGACGACCGAGGCAGGACCGGTTGCGCGGGGGCTTGCCCACCGGTTCACCCCCGCGTTGTTCCGCGGTGCCGGCGGTTCGAGTCGCGGTGGACGG